>CAWKEQ010000009.1:0-51967 GCA_963848565.1 uncultured delta proteobacterium | reverse complement strand
GCAAGTGATTTTGGGCGGGGTTGATCCCGAGGCGGTGCAGGTGGAATTATTCGCCGCAGGCCCCGGAGACCATGCCCGGCAGCCGATGGCCCGGGGGTGCATGGTCCCGGACCGGGAGGCAGGTCACCTGTTTACCGCACAGGTGCCGGCGACGCGGCCCGCCAGCGATTTCACCCCGCGCCTCATCCCCTATTTCCCCGGCGTCGCGGTGCCGCTGGAAATGCCCTTAATTTTATGGCAGCACTGATTCCGGAGGGAGCTGATGAGCCTTTCCCCTTATGCCGGTAAAGTAGCCGAGCCCGGGATGTTGACCGACATCCCCCGCCTGGTCACCGCCTACTATGTCAATCGCCCCGATCCCGCCGTGCCGGCGCAGCGCGTGGCCTTCGGGACCTCCGGGCATCGCGGCTCGTCGTTGGACCACGCCTTTAACGAGGCGCATATTCTGGCCATCACCCAGGCTATCTGCCTCTACCGCCAGCAGCAGGGCATTAACGGGCCGCTGTTCATGGGCATCGATACGCACGCCCTGTCGGAGCCGGCCGTCGCCAGTGCCCTGGAGGTCCTGGCGGCCAATGGCGTCGAAGTCATGGTGGATGCGGCCGGGGGATACACGCCGACGCCGGTGATCTCCCACGCCATTCTCACCTACAACCGCGGGCGCAGCCAGGGCCTGGCCGACGGCATCGTCATCACGCCCTCGCACAATCCCCCGAAATACGGCGGGTTCAAATACAACCCGCCCCACGGCGGCCCGGCGGACACCCAGGCAACCCAATGGATCGAACAGCGGGCCAACGCCTTCCTGGCGGATGGACTGACAGGGGTGGCCAGAGTCCCGTATGAGCGAGCCCTCAAAGCTTCTACCACCCATACGCATCCCTTTCTCGACGCTTATGTCAATGATCTCCCGGCGGTGGTGGACATGCAGCTCATTCAAGACAGCCAGGTCCACCTGGGAGTGGATCCTCTCGGTGGCGCCAGCCTGGCCTATTATGACGCCATTGCCGAGCGCTACCACCTCAACCTGGAAGTCGTGAATCACAGCGTCGATCCTACCTTCCGGTTCATGACCGTTGACTGGGACGGTCAAATCCGCATGGACCCGTCCTCGATTTACGCCATGGCGGGCCTGATCGGCCTCAAGGACCGCTTCGCGGTGGCCTTTGCCAGCGACACCGATGCCGATCGCCATGGGATCGTGAGCCACAGCCAGGGATTGCTCCCCCCCAACCATTACCTGGCCGTGGCCATCGCCTACTTATTCGCCAACCGGCCGCAGTGGCCCGAAACGGTGGCCGTGGGCAAGACCCTGGTGAGCAGCAGCATGATTGACCGGGTGGCCGCTCGGCTGAACCGGCGCTTGGTGGAAGTTCCGGTGGGCTTTAAGTGGTTCGTGGAGGGACTCATCGACGGGTCCCTGGGCTTCGGCGGCGAAGAAAGCGCCGGCGCTACCTTTTTGCGGCGTGACGGCCGCGTCTGGACGACGGATAAAGATGGGCTGATCCCCAACCTGCTGGCCGCGGAGATCACCGCCCGCACCGGCAAAGACCCGGGGGAGCATTACCAGGAACTGACCGCGGAATTCGGCACGCCGTTTTCCACCCGGATTGATGCGCCGGCGACCCCGGAGCAGAAGGCGCGGCTGGCGAAGCTGTCCCCGGAAGCCGTCAAGGAGTCGGAACTGGCCGGGGAGCCCATCACGGCCAAGTTGACCAAAGCCCCGGGCAACAACGCCGCCATCGGCGGCCTCAAGGTTACGTCTGCCAGCGGCTGGTTCGCGGCCCGGCCGTCGGGCACCGAGAACATCTACAAAATCTACGCCGAGAGCTTTAAAGACCAGGCCCATCTGGACGCCATCGTGTCTGAAGCCCAGCGCATCGTCAATAACGCCTTGGGGACCTCTTAGCCTGAGCGGGGGCGTCGGGGACCTCGACCATGAAGGACGATAGTCGTGGTTTTCTTCTACCGATCAGCGCTTAATGGACAATTTTTGTAGGGGCGCACACCCGGGTGCGCCCCTGCGTTTCGTCTGCATAGTATTGACCGCAACTCAGTATCACCCGATAAGACCAAAGGAGCCCGAATATGACCACCGCCATGGCGCCACTCACCGAACGCCCGGCCTGGAAGGCCCTGGAAGCCCACTATCAGCAGGTTCGGGAGTTGCATCTCCGGAAACTTTTTGGGGACGATCCCGGCCGCGGCGAGCGCATGACCGCCGAGGCCGTGGGCCTTTACCTGGATTACTCCAAGAATCGCCTTACTGACGAAACCCTCAAGCTGCTGCTGCAACTGGCCGAGGCCTCCGGGCTGCGAGCCAGGATTGACGCCATGTTTCGGGGCGACAAAATCAATGTGACGGAGAACCGCGCCGTCCTCCACGTCGCCCTGCGCGCCCCCAAGGGAGCCGTCATCGCCGTGGACGGCGAGAACGTGGTGCCCCAGGTCCACGCCGTGCTCGACAAGATGGCTCATTTTGCCGACCGCGTCCGGAGCGGCGCCTGGCTGGGCCACACCGGCAAGCGGATTCGGAACGTCATCAACATCGGCATCGGGGGCTCCGACCTGGGGCCGGTGATGGCCTACGAGGCGCTCAAGCACTACAGCGAGCGCTCTATGACGTTCCGTTTCGTTTCCAATGTCGATGGCGCCGACTTCGCCGAGGCGGTCCAGGACCTTGATCCGGCGGAAACCCTCTTTATCATTTCTTCCAAAACCTTTACCACGCTGGAGACCATGACCAACGCTCACACGGCCCGCACCTGGTCGTTGGCAGGTCTCGGGGGCGACGAACAGTCCGTGGCGAGGCATTTTGTGGCGGTGTCGACCAACGCTGAGGCAGTGGCGAAGTTCGGCATCGATACCGCCAACATGTTCGAGTTCTGGGACTGGGTCGGCGGGCGCTATTCCATGGACTCGGCCATCGGTCTGTCCACCATGCTGGCCATCGGCCCGGATAACTTCCGGGCCATGTTGGACGGCTTCCACCAGATGGACGAGCATTTCCGCACCGCCCCGTTCGCCAGCAACCTGCCGGTGCTCATGGGCCTCCTGGCCGTCTGGTACAACAACTTCTTCGGGGCCCAAACCGTGGCGGTCTTGCCGTACGAGCAGTATCTGAAGCGCTTCCCGGCCTATCTCCAGCAGCTCACCATGGAGAGCAACGGCAAACACGTTACCCTGGAGGGGGCCGAAGTCGCTTACCAAACCGGTCCCATCTATTGGGGCGAGCCGGGGACCAACGGCCAGCACTCCTTCTACCAGTTGATCCATCAGGGAACCCGGCTCATTCCCTGCGACTTTATTGCTTTTGTGCAGCCCCTCAACCCCCTGGGCCGGCACCATGACATACTCCTGGCCAACGTCTTCGCCCAGGCCGAAGCGCTGGCTTTCGGCAAGACGTCCGAGGCAGTGAAAGCCGAAGGCACGCCGGACTGGCTCGTGCCTCACCGGGTCTTCCAGGGCAACCGCCCCTCCAACACGATCCTGGCCGATCGCCTTACCCCGGCAACCCTGGGCAAACTCGTGGCCCTCTACGAGCACAGCGTCTTCACCCAGGGGACCATCTGGAACATTAACTCCTTCGACCAATGGGGCGTCGAGCTGGGCAAGGCCCTGGCCCAGCGGATTATCCCGGAACTGGAGAGCCGGGAAGAGCCCCGCCTCGCTCATGATAGTTCAACGAACACGTTGATCCGGCGCTACCGCAAGCTCAAGGAAACCCCCTGATGAGTCTCGGCGGGGCCAAGTGGGGAAAATTGCCATCGATCGAGCCGGGATTGGTCTGACGGCACATGAGCCAGGCAAGCGAGGGCAAGATTGGGTTGTGGGCGGTAGTGGCCATCGGCGTCGGCGGAATGGTCGGGGGCGGGATCTTTGCGGTGCTGGGGTTGGCGGTGCAACTGGCCCACGGCGGCACACCGGTGGCTTTTGCGCTGGCGGGTGCGGTGGCGCTGCTGACGACGTATTCGTACGCCAAGCTTTCCGTTGCTTATCCGAGTCGTGGCGGCACGGTCACCTTCCTCGACCGGGCCTTCGGCTCCGGCATGCTCACCGGCAGTCTGAACGTGTTGTTGTGGCTCAGCTACGTGGTGATGCTGTCCCTGTATGCGTATGCGTTTGGCAGTTACGGTGCCACGTTTTTGCCGGTACCATGGCAGGCGTTCGGCAAACATGCGCTGATTTGTTTCAGTGTGATCATGATTACCGGGTTGAACCTCCTCAGCGCCGAGTCGATCGGCAAAGCCGAGGTCTGGATCGTGGCCTTGAAGGTGGCGATCCTGTTGTTCTTTGTCGGCGCGGGCGCAGCCGGCGTCAAGACCTCCCGAATCGCGCCGGGCTCGTGGTCGCCGTCGCTGCAGTTGGTGGCGGGGGGGATGATCATCTTTGTGGCCTACGAAGGGTTTGAGTTGATCGCCAACACGGCGCGGGATGTGCGGGACGCGGCCCGAACCCTGCCCCGGGCCTACTACATCGCGGTGGGGTTCGTGATCGGGTTGTATGTGCTGGTGGCCCTCGTCACCGTGGGCAATCTCCCGGTGGCCCAGATCGTGGCGGCCAGGGATTACGCCTTGGCGGAAGCGGCTCGGCCATTTCTCGGACAGGCCGGTTTCACGCTGATCGCGGTCGCGGCGATGTTATCCACCGCCTCGGCGATCAACGCCACGCTCTACGGCGCCGCCCGGTTGAGTTTCTGCATCGCCCGGGACGGTGAATTGCCGGCAATGCTGGAGCGGAAAGTGTGGGGTGAGCCGCTGGAGGGACTGTTGATCACCGCCGGGCTGACGCTGTTCGTAGCCAACGCCTTTGATCTGACCAGCATCTCGACCCTGGGGAGCGCCGGGTTTCTGTTGATCTTCGCGGCAGTCAACACCGCCAATACCTTTCACGCCCCTCAGACCAACAGCCGCGGCTGGATTTCGGCGGCCGGGGCCGTCGCCTGCCTGGCGGCCTTGGGGGCGCTGGTTTGGCAGACGGCGCGCACCGCCCCCGCAAAGTTATGGGTGCTGGCGGCGCTGGTGGCGCTGGCGGTGATGATCGAGGGCGGTTACCGTCTGGCTAAACGGGAGATCCGATTGCATGAATAACCCACCGACTCAGCATCTTCAGAACCCACCCCTCATCCTGACCATCAACGGCGGCTCGTCAAGCATCAAGTTCGCCCTGTTCGAGGCCGGTGACCCGCTCCGACGGATTCTGGAGGGAGCCATCGAGCGGATTGGCCTGGCGGAGGCCACCTTGCGGGTGAAGGGGCTGAACCAGGCGGACAACTTGGCGCGGTCAGTGACGGCGCCGGACCACACGGTGGCGGTGGGCGTTCTGATGGATTGGCTCGAGACCCGCATCGGGCATGAGGCCTTGAGCGCGGTGGGGCATCGCGTGGTGCATGGCGGGCCGAAGTATAGCCGGCCCCAGAGAATCACCGCGGCAATGGTTGAGGAACTGCACCATCTCAGTCCATTCGATCCTGAACATCTACCGGAGGAGATCCTCTTAACCGAGGCGTTTCATCGCCGATTTCCCGATCTGCCCCAAGTGGCGTGTTTCGACACGGCGTTTCACCATGATCTGCCGCGGGTGGCCCGGTTGTTGCCGATCCCGCGCCGCTACGAAGCCCAGGGGGTGCGGCGCTACGGGTTTCACGGGTTGTCGTATGCGTTTCTCATGGGAGAATTGGCCCGCCTGGTGGGAGCGGAAGCGGCAGCAGGCCGGGTCATCCTCGCCCACCTCGGCAATGGCGCCAGTCTGGCGGCGGTGCGTGACGGCAAACCCGTGGACACCAGCATGGGTTTCACTCCCACCGCCGGAGTGCCTATGAGCACCCGGGCCGGCGATCTTGATCCCGGGCTGGTTTGGTATCTGGCGCGCACCGAGAACATGGGCGCCAAGCAGTTCAACGAGATGGTCAATTTCCAGTCCGGCTTGCTCGGGATATCCGAAACCACCTCCGACATGCATGACTTGCTCGACCGTGAAACGCATGACGTGCGGGCGGCTGAAGCGGTGGCGTTGTTTTGCTACCAGGTCAAGAAATGGATCGGGGCTTTTGCGGCGGCCTTGGGCGGGCTGGATACGCTGGTGTTCGCGGGTGGCATCGGCGAGAATGCTTCCCCGGTCCGGGCCCGGATTTGCGAAGGGCTGGGATTCCTGGGAATCGAGCTCGAAGAAAAGCGAAACGCCACGAATGAGGGCCTGATTTCCGCCGCGGCCAGCCGGGTTGCGGTCCGCGTCATGCACACGGACGAAGAATCCCTGATAGCCCAGACGGTTTGCCGCGTTCTCGCCCTTGGCTGAAACCTGCTCCACAAGATGGATGTCCCTGCGGCTGTTCTTGGCAGGACAGGCGGCGACCACGAGGTTGTCTCCAGGCGGCGGCTAGTAAAGATTAAAAGCGCCTGACCCCCTGATGCAAGGCCATGCCTCCGGTTGTTCCGGGTTCAACCGTCCTATACCGGGTTGCGATCAAAAGGCAATTATTGGCAGACGCAGGCTTTACCGTGAAACTTCAAATCCCCCTTTAAAAAAGGGGGACTTTAAGGAAGCCGCAGTCTTTCCCCCTTTTTCTAAAGGGGGGGAGGGGGGATTTTCTCCCCGGGATTGACCAACCCCAGGGTCACGAACCTTTCGTTTGCGCCAGCCCAGGCGAGACGCCTCTGTCACCAATTGATTGCGAGTCGGTCTTACTTCCCATCCATAATGGTCACGGCTTCCCAGTCGTCGGCGGGGGGGGTCTCGTGGTGTTTCTGGGCCAGGGTGATGTACCGCTGACAGGTGGCGTCGCCGGGGCGCACTTCCAGAGTCTGGGTAAAGGCGGTTATGCTCTCGGCGAAGCGTTTCTCCCGGTAAAGGCCCAGGGCCCGGTGGTATAACTCGAGGAAGCGGGCCAGCTCCGGGTCCGGCTCGCCTTCCCCCAGCAATTCATGGATGCGGACCCCCAGGACCTTGCCCTTGACCCGGACCAGGTCCACGTCCCGGAGGATAAATCCCTTTTCCAGGGCCTTGGCGGTGGAGTCGCTGATGAGGATATTGGTGGCGTAATATTTATTGAGCCCCTCCAGGCGGGAGGCCAGATTGACGTTATCGCCGATGGCGGTGTAGTCGAAGAGCCGGTCGGAGCCCATGTTGCCCACGGCCACCGGGCCGGTGTTGACCCCCACCCCGACCTTCAGGGGGGGCGGCCCTGCTCGGCCCAGATCCGGTTCAAGGCATCCAGACTGGCCACCATCTTCAGGGCGGCCCGGCAGGCCTGGCTCGGATGGTCCTGCTGTAGGAGCGGGGCTCCGAAGAGGGCCATAATGGCATCGCCCATGTACTTGTCGATGGTCCCCCCCTGGTTGATGATGATGTTGCTCATGGGGTCGAGGAAGTCGTGGAGGAGTTTCACCAAAGACTCGGGGTCCAGGTTTTCCGACATCGTGGTGAAGCCCCGGATGTCGGTGAACAGTACGGTGATCTCCCGGCGCTCCCCTCCCAGGCGCAACTGCTCGGGGTGCTTCAGCATCTCCTGAACGACGGTGGGGGCCACGTAGGATTCAAAGGTCTTGCGGATGCGCTCCCGCTCCCGTTCCTCCGCCAGGAACCGGTGCATGGTAATCCCCAGGTAAACCAGGACCATAAGGGCCAGGGGATAGAACAGCTCAAGTTGCAGGCCCTGGCGGGTAAAGAGGAAATAGTTGAGGCCCACATAGCTTTCGGTGATGACCAGAATAAAGATAAAGGCCCAGGCGGCGGAGAGTCGGGGCAAGATCAGGCCCAGAAGCACTGCCAGACCTATCAGAACCAGCAGCATGATGAGCAGGCCGAAGGGTGGGGTGCGGATAAAATTGCCCCGGATGAGGTTGTCCATGACCGTGGCCTGGACTTCCACTCCGGGGCAGGTTCCGGAGAAAGGCGTTACCCGGAGGTCATAGATGCCCACCGCGGTAGCCCCCATGAAGACGATCTTGTCCTTCAGGGCCTCGGCTGGCAGGGTGCCATCCATGAGGGCGGCAACGGAGTAGGTGGGGATGATGCCCTCGGGTCCTAAATAATTGATGAGCAAGCGGCCATAGCGGTCCACCGGTACTATTCGCCGCCCCAGGCGAACCTCATCCACCCCCCACCGGGACAGGGTGATGGCCATGGTGGCTCGATCCTCGGCATGGGACAGGGTTACCAGGGACATGGGGGCAAAGAACTCACCGCCATACTGAACGGTCATGGGAAACCAGCGCACCGTGCCGTCGGGATCGGGAATCATGTTGAAATAGCCGTCGCCGGCTGCAGCCGAGGTGATCTCCGGGAGATTACGTTCGATCCCGGTGGCGCCGATCAAGTGGACCTGGGAGGGTTTGGTGTCCCGGAGCCGCACCACGTTATAGGTGGAGGACCGGATGAAAGAGGACCCCATGAGCTTTTCCAAGTCGACCCCGCCGCCCCTCCCACCCAAACTCCGGAAAAAGAAACCCAGGATGATGGGGGGACCCTTGCCGAGGACATCGGCCAAGATACGGTCCACATCGGCTCGTTTCTTCGCCCCTTCGAGGAGTTTGAGGATCTGCGGCGAGACCCCTTGCCGGGCCAGGTCATCGCTCAGTTGCTTGAGGGCCTGGTAGGCTACCGTTTGTTCTTTTTCGGCGAAGATGATGTCCAGGGCGATGGCGCGGGGACCGGCCTGTTTCAGCCGGGCGAGCACTCGGGCCATGTCGTCCCGGGACCAGGGCCAGCGGCCCACGGTCTTCAGGCTCTCATCATCAATAGCCAAGATGGCTACTTGTTTGCCGGCCTGGAGAGGACCCCGGAACCGGAACTTCAGATCATAGAGTTTGAGTTCGAAAAACTCGCAGAAGGTGGGCCGCCAGATGAGCAGGGCGCACATCAACAGGGTGACCCCGACGGTCCAGCGGGCGATGGGCGACTTAACAAAAGCGGCTAGGCGGCGTATCATGGGTTGAACCTGGGATTATTGATGATTAAGGATATGGTCCGGTCCCGGTCCGGCAGGCTGCCGCAAAGAAAGCTGAGCCTGTCTTGACCTGGCGGCAAGGCCCCTCAAGGATATGATTACTGCTGCCATCATAAGGAGATGTGAGGCATAAGTAAATATTTTTAGAGACCCCTGGGCAAATATTGACGCCAGCGGTTGGCAGGGTCCGAAATTTTGTGAAAAACCCGCTGCGGTTCGGGAAGGGGGAGGGGAGGGGCAGCCCTGAGGCGCGAGCGCCTCAGGGTATCAGACAGGGGGAAATCGACCGGTGGGGCGACTTCCCCGGTTTGTTCCGCCGGGCGATTCCCGTTAGTACTTGTAGGACAGCTGGGCGCCGGCGATGTGACGGCTATAGTTATACAGATTGACGTTGGAGTTATCCCGGATAAAGTACCAGTGGATGCCGCCTTCCAGGCCCCTGACGAACTCATAAGTGGCCTGCATCCCAAACATGAGGATCTGGTCCCGCCGCGTGGGTTGGGGGAGCAGGGGCGCCCCCAAGACGTTGCCCACGGTGGCCCCGTCGTAAAAGGTGTGGTCAAACGGCTGTTGCGTGAGGTCAAGAAAGATGTTGTATTTCAGCTTCTCGGTGATGGGCCAGAGGAGCGACAGGAGCAGATTATAGCTGGAGCTGTCCCAGTTGCTGCCGGTGGTGTTGTTGTGCAAATAGCCCAGGCGGGCCTGCACGAACCCCGTTTGTTTCTTGAAAAAGTAGTACAACCCCACATTGCCCCCCCAGGCATTGCCGGTACGGTTATCCTGGGTAAAATAGACGGGAGTCCAATAGTATTGGCGGTTATACTTGGCGCCCACCTCCAGGCCGAGGTTCTGGGTGACCAGGTGGAGATAGGTGGGGGTCACGTTAACGCCGGTATAATATTTGTCGGACTGCAGGTCCATATAGGTATAATTTATGGGCAGCCAGAGGCGGCCATTCTTAAAGCTATAGGTGGGGGTCAGGCCCATGAAGTGGCTCATGATGTCGTAACCCTCCACCTTGGGATGAAAATTCTGAAAATAGGAGTATTGGGTCAAGACGCTGAAGGGACCGGTCGGCAAGATGGTGTATTCCAGCAGGGCGCTCTGGGAAAACACCGCACTGGCCTTCCCGGAAACCGTGGACACGGAGGCTCCCCCGCCCGGGGCCAGGGTGACGTTGGAGTCGTAATCAAAGGCCGAGGACACGGTGATGTGGAAGGGACGCTGTTCTTGCACCCGCTTGGACAGGACCCCCATGTAGCGTTTGGCGAAATCCGCCGTCTGGCTCTCGGGGTTAAGGGCAATGCTCTCCTGCATGGCCGTTTTGGCTTCTTTGACCCGGTTGAGGGCGGCCAGGGCCAGACTCGCCTGGAACTTGGCCTCCTGGGCTATCCTGGGATCCGCCTCGAGCCTTACGGAAATAGTCCAGGGCTTCACTGTACCGGCCCTCTTTGGTGGCCGCCACGCCCAGCAAAAAGGCGGTCTGACCCGGCTCGTAGCCCGCGGCCAGCAGGTCCTGCAAGATAGGCTGGGCCTCTTTGGGCTGGTCCAGGGCCAGGAAAGTGTCGGCCAGCATTAATTGGGCCGGGCGAAAATCCCGCTTGAGCCGCAAGGCCTCCTGCAAATATTCTTTGGCCTTGGCGTAGTTGAGCATGAGCCGGTAAACCTGCCCGAACAGAAACGCCTTTTCCGGGGTGTGGGTGCCTTTTTGCCAGGACTCGTTCAACTGCCCCAGGGCTTCGTCATAATTCTCCTGCTGAATGTTTTTGACGGCCTGCTGCACCAGCACGTCGTCATAAGGCGTAACCGCCAGGCTCGCCCCAGGTCCGAGCCCCAGCCCCAAAACCAACCACCCCAAGATGAATAACCCGCGCCAACCTCTCATCCCCCAACCCCCCTGCTCAAAAGCTCATCGCCCCTCTAGATTTTTAGAGGCAGACCATCTCAAATTACGCGGTAGGATTAGCCACCACAGTCAAAAATGGGTTTAAAGACCCCTCCCCCCGGGTTTAACCCCGATAAGTTCCCACTTTTGCAGCCGAATTATCTCACAGGGGACAAGATAGCACAGATTTTACTGAATTTGTCAATCAATTAGCCCGAGTTGGTGAATTTTGCTGAAATTTTGGGCAATCTTCCTCGCAGAACCGGGATATTTCGATGCGGTAAACCTTAAAAAAACCCCGGGCCAACACCACTCGGTGATGGTTCCCCAGGGAAAAGGTGGGGACCAATTGTGCCTGGCTCATCAGGGGCAGGGAAATGGGCCAGTTGGCAGAATGAATCGGGTTTGGAAGAGCAATGGATGCAGAGCAGGGCCGAGTAGCGTGACTCCCAGCTCCCGGGAGACCAGATCCAGGGGTTCTCCCCGGCAGAGGCGGAGCACTGCTTCACGTTTTTTGGCCGCAGTCCATCCATGGCTCTGTAGGCCGGAAAAAAGCCACGCGGGTGGCAATCCGGCGCGGCTCAGGCATGTACCAAGAGTTTGCCGTTGGACCGGCCGGTTATTCCCCCGGGCCGAGATAAGGCACGGAGTGCCGCAAGTGGTTCTGAAAATTTTCCTGGTAGGCTCGGGTGAGGTCGGGCAGGTTATCTAAGATCAAGAGGTTCTCGGCGTTCTTGTTTTCCGCCGCCATGGTGAAATTGAAGGAGCCGGTAATCACCACCCGGTTGTCGATAATCATGATTTTATTGTGGGCGATGGCGTGCTTGTCGTCGATGAACACCGGAATCCCCATATTCTTTAAAAACGTGGCCGCGGAATATTTCTGCCTCCGGTTGGACTTGTCCAAGACCGCGCTGATCCGGACGCCTCGCTTTTGGGCCTGAATCAACGCCCGGGCGATGGGCTTGCTGGTGAAAGAGTAGGCCTGGAGAAGGATTTCGGTTTTGGCCTGGTTAATCTGGCTGAGGATGGCGTCGGTGCAGCCGCCGTTGGGGGAGAAGTAGACCCGGATGGACCCGGCCAGGGCCAGGCTGCTGGTCGCTCCCAGGAACAGGATTAACCACAGGAGAGTTACGGCCTTATTCTTCATGGCTGGTCTCTTGGTTCGAGATGAGGCTGCGCCCTTCCTAAGCGGCGGTTTGCCCCAGTCAGGGGAGCCGGTTGATCTTCCCACAGATACCAGCCATACCGTAGCTGCATCTGGGGGCGGGAGACCTTCACCCCGGGCAGGGCAACCTTGAGGTTCCGGCCTCTCACCTGAAACATGGCGATGGCAAAGTCATATGCACCACCGGGCCACACCGGGACCGCCGGGCCGGCCACCACAGGGAGGCAACGGCCGCCCTCCGGCGGTTCACCATCAGACCCACCCTCGCCGGCCATGGCTGCTGACTCCCTGGCCGTTAACTTTGCCTACCTTTTTTGTTCATATCCGAGTTGCCGGATTTTGGCAATCCATTTTCCCGGTCTCTGCCGGCCATACTGTACCGTCTGAAAAAATGGTAAACTGCGAAGGGGTGGTGCAGGTAATGATCCAGCCATGAATCCATTGGGCCGGTTAACCATGGCCTCCCGCTGCCCTTATGGGGACTGGGGGGCAGTAGGGTCCGGCAGCGATTTTGCCCGAGCGTGGTCAGATTGAAAAGGAAAACCGGAGCTGCGGGAGCTTGAGCCGGGGGCGCCATAGTCTGGCGCCGGTAGCCTAATACGAAGTTGCAGTCAAAAAACATGTAATACCCATGTCATTCTGAACGGAGCGTAGCGCAGAGAAGAATCTCGGCGGCTCAAAAAGCGGGATTCTTCGCTGCGCTCTGAATGACAAATAATAGTCTTTATGATTGCTTTTTGGTATAAAACCTTCCTCTCCCCTGGGAGGGGCGAGGTTTGGGGTGCGGGGTGGCAAGAGGGCCGGGGCACTTACGAAAATTGGCGAGAAACCATCAGGCTCAGGGCCTCTTTCCCGGGTTTTATCAGGGGCCATGAGTTTGTTAACGGGGCGGCATGCGCATCATCGGCCATCTTGACATGGACGCTTTTTTTGCGGCCATTGAAGAACGGGACCACCCGGAACTGAAGGGGCGGCCGGTGGTGGTGGGGGCCGACCCCGCGGGCGGCCAGGGCCGGGGGGTGGTGTCCACCGCCAACTACCCGGCCCGGTTCTACGGCATCCACTCGGCCATGCCCATTTCCCAGGCCTGGAAGCTGGCCGAAGCCGCCCGGCGCCGGGGCCGGCCCGCCACCATGTTCGTCCGGGGCTCCCACCGCAAGTACGGCGAGGTCTCGGGGCGCATCATGGCCATCGTGCGCCATTTTGCCCCGGTGGTGGAGGAGGCGAGCATCGATGAGGCCTATTTTGACCTGAGCTTCACCGGCTCCTATGACCGGGCCGCGGCCCTGGCCCGGCAGATCAAGGCGGCCATTCTGGACCAGGAAAAGCTCACCGGGTCCATCGGCATCGGCCCTAACAAGATGGTGGCCAAGATCGCCTCGGATTTTCAGAAGCCCGACGGTCTGACTGTGGTCACCCCGGCTGAAGCCGAAGAGTTTCTGGCGCCTCTGGCCGTGCGCAAAATCCCCGGCATCGGCCCCAAGACGGAGCAGACCCTGGCCCGCCTGGGAATCAAGACGGTCCAGGATTTAAAGCGGTTTACCCCGGAGGAACTTCGGGAAAAATTCGGCAAGTGGGGTCCGTCGCTCTATGAACGGATTCGGGGCCGCCACGACAGCCCGTTGGTACTTTCGTGGGAGCCCAAGTCCGTGGGGGAGCAGGAGACCTTTGCTCAAGACACCCGGGACCTGGATTTCATCTTCTCCCGCCTCTGGTTCCTGTGCCGGGAGGTGCATCGCCGCTTTACCGCCGGGGGCTTCACCACCTACCGCACCGTGGTGGTTACCGTGCGCTTCGCCGATTTTGAGACCTTCACGCGGTCCTATACCCTGCCCCAGCCCACCGGCTCCCCCCGCACCCTGAGGTTCCACGCCATGAAACTCCTCATGCCCTTCCTGGACCGCCGGGAAAACCCGCGAGGCAAACTGATCCGGTTGATCGGTGTCCGGGTAGAAAAGCTGGGGAAGGATTGACCCAAGAAAGGTGCCCAAGCAGGAATCCATAAACCTTCAGTGCACCCGAAACCATGAAAAGTCGGTGGGGCGGGCCTCTGTGCCTGCTGCCGCCTTAAACTCATGGTGCGTAGGACGCACCCTACGGAAGACTTTTTTTCTGGTTCCCAAGCTCCAGCTTGGGAACCCACATGGGCGCCAAGCTCTGCTTGGCAAAGCCGATGAGAACCGTGCGTCTCCCCACTTATGATATGGTGCCCAAGCAGAGCTTGGGAACGAGTTGAGAAAGAACGGCGGTTTCCAAAGCAGGGCGGACACACAGGTCCGCCCCTACGGGAAAATGCGGTTGTAGGCACGGAGGCCTGTCCCATCGAGCCTGGGCCACCAAATGAAAAGGAGGGCCATTTTGGGCCCTCCTTTTGTTTTTTACTTATGGGATTGGGGATGGGGGTTTGGGGGAGGGGTAAGGGCCTGTGGCCCTTAGCCCCTTCCCCCAAGGTTTTTCTTACCACCCCATCGTTAAAAAGCCATGTTTGGGGATGGCGGCCGGGTGGCCGCCGTCCCAAACCGGTAGATTACTCGGTATAACCCTTCAGGATTTTGGGGATATTATCCGGGTTCAGGCGCCCGAAGGTGTCGTCGTTGATGCGCACGGCCGGGGCCAGGGCGCAGCAGCCGATGCAGCGTACCGGCTCCAGGGAGAACAGCATGTCCTCGGTGGTGCCGCCGGATTTAATCTTCAACTCTCTTTCCAGACGCTCCAAGAGCCGGGGAGAGCCTTTGACAAAGCAGCCGGTGCCCAGACAGACACTGACGATGTATTTGCCCCGGGGCACCAGGCTGAAGGCATTGTAGAAGGTGGCAACCCGCAGGATCTCCGCCAGGGGCAGGTGCAGTTCGTCCGCCACATGTTCCAAGGCCGGCCGGGGCAGATAGTTGAAGGTACGGTTGATGCCCAGCAACACGGGCAGCATATTGCCACGCTCTTCCCGATATTTATTGATAATGGCGCTTACGGTTGCTTCATCAGCAGGTTGGTCATAAGCGCTGCGCTCCTTCAGCTTCTTGGCCACCACCGGTAGCGGGGCCTTATAGACCGAGACGGTTCCGGGAGCGCCCAGTGTCTCCAGGCAATCCGAATAGCAATTCAAACAACGGGTGGCTTCCGTCTGGGCCGTTTCCTGGGTAAAGCCTGTAGCGATTTCGTCAAAACAGGAGCAGGTGTATTCCGGGGGCAACATAGGCATCTCCGCCCGGGGTTGGACCACCCCGCCCACCGGGAAGGTCTTGGGACGATGGTGGCGTTTCCGCTTTTTGATGCGGCCTTCCTTCTGGTCGAGTCTCCGGAGGTAGCGGTCGATGGAGACCGCCACCTTTTCGCCGTCGCCGATGGCGCCCACGGCAATCCACGGTCCGGTTTGCACGTCGCCGGCCGCGAAGACCCCGGGAAGGTTGGTCTCAAAGGTGATGTCGTCCACCTCAATGGTGTTCCACTTGGTGATCTCGAGGCCGGTGCCTTCAAAAATCGAGGTGTTGGCCCGCTGGCCGATGGCCGGGATGATCATGTCCACATCGAGGACAAAATTGGAGCCCTCCACCGGGACCGGACGGCGGCGGCCCGATTTATCGGGTTCGCCCAACTCCATCTTCAGGCACTCCAAACCCGTAACCTTGCCGTCGGCACCGGTCTTCACGGCCACCGGGGCCGTCAGGTAGAGGGGTTCTACGCCTTCGCACATGGCCTGCTCAACCTCGTGCTCAAAGGCCGGCATCTCCTCCCGGGAACGCCGGTAGACGATGGTGACTTTGGAGCCCAGCCGCAAAGACGTACAGGAGACGTCGATGGCCACGTTGCCGCCGCCGATCACCGCCACGCGTTTGCCCAAGGTAAAAGGCTCTTTCAGGGTGTGCTTCCGGAGGAAGTCTACGCCCTGCATCACCCCTTCGGCTTCCTCGCCGGGGATCCCCAGCTTCATGCCCACGTGGCAGCCTATCGCCAGGAACACGGCCTGAAAGCCGTCTTCTTTGAGGCTTTCCAGGGTGAAATCCCGGCCCATGGCGGTGTTGTACTTCACTTCCACGCCTAAGCTCAGGATGTTGTCGATCTCTCCCTGTAAGACGGCGTGGGGGAGGCGGTAGTCCGGGATGCCCACCTTCAGCATGCCCCCCAGCACCGGCAAGGCTTCGAAGATGGTGGGCTTGTAACCCGCCCGGGCCAGGTGGTAGGCGCAGGACAGACCCGCGGGGCCGCCGCCGACGATGGCCACCTTCTCCGGCCGAGGCGCCGCCTTTTCCAGCCCCAACGCTTTCAAATCCACCTGGTCGGCGGCAAAGCGCTTGAGGTTACAGATGGCCACGGGCTCATCCACGCTCTGGCGCCGGCACTCTTCCTCACAGGGATGGGGACAGATGCGTCCCAAGGTCCCGGGCAGGGGCAGCCGCTCCATAATGAGCTTGACCGCTTCCTTATCCTTGCCCTGGTTGATCAACTGCACATAACCCTGGACATTGATCCCGGCCGGACAGGTCAAGGTGCAGGGCGCTTGAATCTTGGCCACTTTGTGGATCCAGGCCGTGGGGCAGACAAAGCCGCAGGCCCCGCATTCCTGGCAGACATCCGCCAATTCCCCGAAGGGGGTTAAAACCTCGCGTTTGGACCCGCGGCCCACCATGCCGATGACGCTCAAGTTTTCAAGTTCAGAGCACACCCGGGTGCAGAGGTCGCAGAGGATACATTCGCTGTCTCCCAACGGGAAGCTGGGCGCTGTTACCCCCAACTCCTGGGCGATGGACTTGAGAATGGGCAGTTCCGGGCTCCGGGACCACAAAAGATCGATGACCAGCCGGCGCACCTTCATCACCCGTTCGGTATCAGTCGACACCTTGATCCCCTCGGCAACAGGATAGGCGCAGGAGGCGGTGAGGGAGGTGCGGGGGCCGGCGGTGACTTCAACCACACAAAGGCGGCAGCCGCCATATGGCTTGATCGCTTGATAATAGCAGAGGGTGGGGATCTTTATTCCTTCCTGGCGGGCGGCTTCCAGTATCGTGGTGCCCTCAGGAACTTCAACCAATTTGTCGTTGATCGTTAGTTTTACCATGGTATCCCTCGTTTACTCGACAATGACGGCGTCGAACTTGCAGCGGTCGAAACAGGTCCCGCATTTGATGCACTTGTCTTGGAGAATTTTGTGCACCACTTTCTTGGCTCCCTCAACGGCCTCCACCGGACAGACCAGGCGGCAGCGTCCACAACCGTTGCATTTCTCTTCGTCCACCCGGAAGGTGATCAGAGGTTTGCAAACCCTGGCTGGACATTTCTTCTCGTTGATGTGGGCCTCGTATTCCTCGCGAAAGTATTTGATGGTGGTGAGGACCGGATTGGGGGCGGTCTGTCCCAGCCCACATAAGGAACCATCTTTGATGGTTTCGGACATCTCAATCAGGGTATCGATGTCTTCCGAGGTGCCCAGTCCTTGGGTGATGCCTTCCAGCATCTCCAGGAGGCGCACGGTCCCTTCCCGGCACGGGGTGCACTTACCGCAGGATTCTTCTTTGGTGAAATCCAGGAAGTATTTGGCCACGTTCACCATGCAGTCGCGTTCATCCATGACGATCATGCCGCCGGAACCCATGATGGACCCCAAGGCTCCCAGGGATTCATACTCCACCGGGGTATCCAGGAATTGGGCCGGGATGCACCCGCCGGAAGGACCACCGGTCTGGACCGCCTTAAAATTCTTCTTACCCGCGATGCCTCCGCCGATGTCATAGATCATTTCCCGGAGCGTGGTGCCCAGGGGGATTTCCACCAGTCCGGCGTCAATTACCTTGCCCACCAGGGCAAAGACCGTGGTGCCCGGGCTCTTTTCCGTGCCAAAGGATTTATACCACGTGGCTCCCCGGGCGAGAATGGGGGCGACGTGGGACCAGGTCTTGACGTTGTTAATGATGGTGGGCTTGCCCCAGAGGCCGGATTGGGCCGGGAACGGGGGACGCTGACGGGGTTCTCCCACCTTCCCTTCAATGGAGGCGATCAGCGCGGTTTCCTCGCCGCAGACGAAGGCCCCGGCGCCCTCCCGGATTTTGAGCCGGAAGGAAAAGTCGGTGCCAAAAATGTTATCGCCCAAGAGCCCGCGGCTCTCGGCCTGCTCAATCGCCTTCTCTAAGCGTTTCAGCGCCAGGGGATATTCGGCCCGGCAGTAAACATAACCTTCCTTAGCTCCCACGGCATAGGCGCCGATGGCCATACCCTCGACGACCGCGTGGGGATCGCCTTCCAGGATGCCCCGGTCCATAAAGGCCCCCGGGTCGCCTTCGTCGGCATTGCAGATAACGTATTTCATGTCGGAGGCGTTATTAAGGCAGAATTCCCACTTGAGGCCGGTGGGGAAGCCGCCGCCGCCCCGGCCCCGCAGCCCCGAATCCTTGACCAGGGCAATCACCTCTTTGGGGGTCATTTCCTTCAAGACCTTGTACAAGGCCTGATAGGCGCCCCGGCCAATAGCTTCCTCGATGCGCTCCGGATTAATGAAGCCGCAATTCCGGAGAGCGATCTTTACCTGTTTTTTGAAAAACGGCACTTCCTCATATTTGGGCACTTCCACCGACAAGGCCGCCGGCTGGGAATCGGCGTAAACTTTAAACTTCCCATCAATGACCAACTCCTCCTGATCAATCCGGCACAGGAGGTTCTCCGGATAGATCTGGTCCGCCTTGATGGCCTCTACCAGGGCCTCCGCCTTCTCCACATTCATGGCCTGATACGTCAGGCGTACCCGGTTGGGATAGACCACATCCACCAGGGGTTCCCGCTGGCAAAAACCGATGCAGCCGGTCATTTCCAGCGCCACGTCCAGCCCGAGTTCGGCGATTTTCTTGGCCAGGGCCGGGTAAACTTTATCGCCGCCCGCGGAAATGCCGCAGGTGGCCATCCCTACCATGATTTTAATTTTCTCGGGGTAAGTGAGCTTTACCCCTTCCGCTTTGACCGCCTGTAAGTCCTCCAGCGTATTAATCCTCATGATCCAGTCCTTTTTGCCGTTATTTCTTGTGGTGGGTATGCAAATTATCAACCAAACGGGCCGGGCCGAGCCCCACTCGGTGTTCCCCTCGTTTACCTGCTGCTTTGATCCGGGAGAGCACCTGGTCATCCCCATACAGGGATAAGTGGCCGGCATTCACCAGGTTGTCCCGAGGGCCCGATGAGGCCGCCCGGCCGGGGATTCAACCCGGGCGGGCCGCCGTCATGTCCAGGCCGTCTCCAGTCTGGACCTTCCTTGGTCTTTTTTACATCGCTAGTTTCTTACCACGACCCGAGGGAAAGACGCAAGTGATAAAGATCACAAACCGGGAGAAAAATCATAAGACCTGGACGTTCCAGCCCAATCAGGGCAGGAGACCTCTAAAAAAACCAGCTTCCTGGGGATGGACCCGAGGAAGCCGGTTTGACGTTCAGGCAAGGCGGGCGGGGCCCACCTTATTTTTCACTTAGAACAGGCCGGTCACTTTGCCGGTCTTGACATCCACGTCGACACGGCGGTAGGCCGGGTCGGAACCGGTGCCGGGCATCAGCGAAATGGCGCCGCAGACCGGGCAGATGAACTTGGCGCCGCCGTAGATCAAGAAGTCGCGCACCGGCAACCGCCAACCCTTCGGGGTACCCTTCTTGGAAGGATCGTGGGTCAGGGACAGGTGGGTCTTGACCATCATGGTGGCGAATTCGTTGAACTTCGGATCCTTCTCGAAGCGCTCAGCCTTGGCGTTGGCTTCGGGGGCGAAGTCCACACCGTCAGCGCCGTACACTTCCTTGGCGATCAGCTCGACGCGTTTGCGCAGAGGCAGCTCGTTGGGATACAGGAACTTGAAGTCGTTCTTCTCGTTGCAGGCATCCATGACCGCGTCGGCAAACTCCAGGGCGCCTTCGCCGCCGAACTGCCAGTGTTTGGACACTGCCACCCGGGCGCCTTCGGCCTCACAGGCCCGACGGATGCAGTCATGCTCTTCCTTGGAGTCGAAATGGAAGGCGTTGATGCAGACCACCGGGTTGATGCCGGCTTTCTTGATGTTGCGGACATGGTGCACCGCGTTCTGGACGCCCTCTTCCAACCATTTCATGGTCTCGGGAGAAGACGAGAAGTACTCTTTGGGGACCGGCCGGCCCGGAGGGCACGGCAGGGCGCCGGCGTTGACGCCATGATGCTTCAGGCCGCGGACCGTGGCGGTCAGGACCGATACGTTGGGGATGAGGCCGCTGAAACGGCATTTGACGTTCCAGAACTTCTCAAAGCCGATGTCGGCGCCGAACCCGGACTCGGTGATATGGTAGTCAAACAGCTTCAGGCCGATCTGGTCGGCAACGATGGAGCTTTGTCCCACGGCGATGTTGGCAAAGGGGCCGGCGTGCACGAAGACGGGCTGCTTCTCGACGCTCTGCATCAGGGTGGGGTTGATGGAGGGCACCATCCAGGCCATCATGGCGTTGCCCACTTCCAGGTCGCCGGTGGTCACGGGGTTGCCCTTCTTGTCGTAAGCTACGACGATTTCGTTCAAGCGTTTTTTGAAGTCCGCCAGGCCGTTAAAAATGGACAGGATGGCCATGACTTCGGAGGACACGGCGATGCCGGTTTTGGACTGCATCATAAAGCCGTCGGCCTTGGTGGCGCCCATGCCGATGATCATGTTCCGCAGAGACTGGGCGCAGAAGTCCAGGATCCAGCCCATTTCGATGTTGCGGGGGTCGATGTTCAGGCGCTTCAGGTTCCGTTTGGCCAACTGGGCGTCGTCATAGTTGAACTCATGCTGCATCCGTGAGGTCATCGCCACCATGGCCAAGTTGTGGGCGTTCATGATATTGTTGATGTCGCCGGTGAGGCCCAGGGAGAACTCGGTCATGGGGATCAGCAGCGAGATGCCGCCGCCGGCCGCGGTGCCCTTGATGTTCATGGTGGGGCCGCCGGAAGGCTGGCGGAGAGCGCCGCCCACGTTCTGCTTGCGGGCGCCCAGGCCCTCGATCAGGCCCATGGAAGTGGTGGATTTGCCTTCGCCCAGGGGAGTGGGGGTGATGGCGGTGACTTCGATGTATTTGCCATCGGGTTTGTTTTTCAGGCGCTCCAGGCACTTCATGTAATCGACGCGGCCGATTTTCTGGCCGTGGGGGATGCGCTCGTCTTTGGGGATTTCGAGCTTATCGCACATATCGTCAAAGGGGATCATCTCCGCTTCGGCGATTTCGGCAATCTGCCAGTCAGCCTGTTTAACCGGATCATACTTCGCCATAAAAACTGCCTCCTTAAGGTATGGTAATTATTTCTAGAGTAGAGTAATGGGCATCACCAGGCGGACCGGGTGATTAGCTATCAGACTCCGACCTTAAGGTCCCAGAACAGGGTCCAGCCGGATCTCATACTTTTTTTCACATAGACTCTCATTTAATAGACCTCTAGTGCATTTGTCAATAAATTTTTGATCGGTCAAACCAGTTATCGGAAAATTCTCCTGGTTTTTATATTTGACAACGCCCCTGGTTTCGCCATAGAATTACGTGAATAGTTGTACAAGTCTAATCTGCAGGTCTTTCCTTAGGTCATGACCTCGTCGGCGGGTTGAGGAAAATCAGCGCCTTCTCAGCCTGGCGGGAAATCTAGACCTCGGGATGCCCCGGATAGCGATAAGCTGGAAAATCAGAATTTTTTTTGCTCTGGATTAATGGGAGAGGAGGAACGCAGTGGTCATAGCGGAATCAAAACCCCTGGCGGAAATCCTGGATATGGTCAAGGATTTCAAAAAAATCGTGGTGGCCGGCTGCAAAGGCTGCGTGACCGTATGTTGTGCGGGTGGAGAGAAAGAGGTAGCTATCCTGGCCTCGGAACTCCGGATCGCCCGCAAGACCGCCGGTAACGAACTGGAAGTAACCGAATACACCTGCGAACGGCAGTGCGATCCCGAATACATCGAACCGCTGGACGATCTGGTGGACGGCGTCGACGCCGTGGTCTCCATCGCTTGCAGCGTCGGGCCTCAGTATGTCGCGGCTCGCTACCCCTATCTGAGGGTCTTCCCGGGCCTCAACACCACCAGTATCGGCGGGGCCACGGAGCACGGCGTTTGGAAGGAGTTCTGCCAGGCCTGCGGCAACTGTATCATTGGAAATTTTGGCGGCTTGTGCCCCATCACCCGCTGCGCCAAGCAGCTGATGAACGGGCCTTGCGGCGGCTCTTCCCAGGGCATCTGCGAGGTGGGCAAAGGCGCCATCCCCTGCGTTTGGCAACTCATTTACGATCGCATGAAAAATCTTGGAGAGCTGCACAAGCTCACCGAGGTGCAGCTTTATAAAAATTGGTCTACCAGCCGCGACGGCGGGTTACGCACCACGATACGGGAGGAATTGAAACAATGACCGCCGAATTCTCCGCGGGGAGCAAACTGGAAAAAATCTTTAAAAGCGGCCAGAAGGCCGTAACCGGCGAGTGCGGCCCGCCCCGGGGCGCCGACGCCGATCATTTCAGGCACAAAGCCAATTTCTTGAAAAACTGCGTCGACGCGGTGAACGTCACCGACAACCAGACCGCGGTGGTGCGTTTCTGTTCCATGGCCGCGGCCAAAATCCTCCTGGAAATGGGCGTTGAGCCGGTGATGCAGATGGTTACCCGGGACATGAACCGCGTCGCCCTCCAAAGCAACATCCTGGGCGCCGCGGCCATGGGGATCAAGAACCTCCTGTGCCTCACCGGCGACCACCAGTCCTTCGGCGACCATCCCCAGGCCAAGAATGTCCACGACCTGGATTCGGTTATGCTGGCCCACACCGTCAAAAACATGCGGGACGAAGGCAAGATGATCAGCGGCACCGAAGTGGTGGGCCGGCCCAGAATCTTCATCGGGGCTGCGGCCAACCCCTTCGCCGATCCCCAGGAGTTCCGGGTGGTGCGCCTGGGCAAGAAGATCAGCGCCGGGGTCCAGTTCGTCCAGACCCAGTGCATCTATAACATGGAGCGCTTCATCAAGTTCATGGAGATGGCCAACGACATGGGCCTGACGGAGAAGTGCTTCATCATGGCCGGGATTACCCCGTTAAAATCCGTCGGCATGGCGAACTACATGAAAAAGTTCGTCCCCGGCCTCGACGTGCCCGACTCCTATATCACCCGTCTCAAGGGCGTACCCAAGGACAAGGTGGCCGCGGAAGGCATCAAGATCGCCGTGGAGCAGATCCACGAGTGCCTGGAGATGAAAGGCATCGCCGGCATCCACCTCATGGCCATCGAATGGGAAGAGAAGGTTCCGGAGATCCTCGAGGCCGCCGGTCTCCTGCCCCGGCCCGTGATGGAAGCGGATTGATCGTTTAACGAACCATAGCCTGGTTACTTCGAAGCCCGATCCTGCCCGGATCGGGCTTTTTTATTCGGAACTCCTTGATTTCGGGGACTGATCTGGCGTGGCCGACAGTTTCCGGTTGCCTCCAGTTTCATCTTGTATATTATAGGCTTTAAATGGACACAAAAGAACCAAAGATGGAACGAGTGCCTCTTGAGAAGTCCCGATGGCTCCAGGAAAGACTTACCAGCTATCCTCGGATTCTGGTTGCTTTATATGTAATAAGTATCATTATTATAATCGGTTCTGTGATCCTTTCTCCCTCTGGTTTGACCGACTTTATGGGATATCCTCTGGGACGGGATTTCTCCCATTATTGGGTGGCATCTTCCCTGGCGCAGGCCGGCACCCCCGCCGAGATTTATAATCTTCCTCAGTTTCTGAGTGCACAGGAGGATTTCTTCAAGGTACGGGTTCCCTTTGCCTGGTGCTATCCTCCCACGTTTTTACTGATCATCTATCCTCTATCCTTGCTGCCCTATTTCCTTGCCTTAGCCGTCTGGCTTGGCCTGACGATGGGCGCATTCCTGCTGGTTATGCGCCGTATCGCCCCCCATCCCCGCACAATTTGGCTGACGATCGCTTTCCCTGGGACTTTTGTAAATATTATTTTCGGTCAGAATGGGTTCCTGTCCGCCACCCTGCTGGGGGGGGGATTGCTCTTGTTGGATCAACATCCCCTGCTGGGGGGATTCCTCTTGGGATTGCTGAGCTATAAACCCCAACTCGTAGTATTAATTCCCTTTGCCCTCATCGCCGCCAGACAGTGGCAGGCTCTCCTGGCTCTCGTGATAGGGGCCGTGGTTCTCGCCGCCGCCAGCTACCTGGCCTTCGGAGTGGATGTATGGTTAGCCTTTTTAAGGAATACCGGCACTACCATGAAGTTGCTGGAGAATCAATCTGTTCCGACCTATAAGATGATCACCATCTTTGCGGCCGCGCTCCATTATGGGGTGACTCCCTGGATCGCCTGGATACTCCAGATGTGCGCCTCTCTGGGGATTGTAGCTATCGTGGCGGTTGTTTGGTACAAAGATACTCCGTTTCCCCTCCGCGCCAGCGTTTTGGTGCTTGGGATTCTCCTGGCCACCCCCTATAGCTTCCCTTACGATCTCGTTCTGCTCGCTCTTCCCCTGGCCTGGATGGGTTGGGAGGGATATACTCAAGGCTGGATTGACAGGGAACCGGAATTCCTTTGTTTCGGTTGGCTGTCACCCATTATCATCATGGCCCTGAATTTCCTAGGCTTCAATGTAATTGCGCCAGTGGTCTTGATGACACTCATCGTACTAGCCCTGCGGAGGATTCGCTTAACCAAACCTATTCCAGTCAGGTACTAGGAGGACTAAGATGAATCGACCACCTGCATCTCAAGATCGCGTCTCCATTAACCCCGACGTCCTGGCCTTAAAGGACAAGGCCGAAAAAGAAGGGCTGGAAACCGTCTGGGAGCGTTTTGCCGCCCAGCAGCCCCAGTGCGGTTTCTGCGAGTTGGGGCTCTCCTGCCGTATCTGCGTCATGGGCCCCTGCCGCATCGATCCGTTCGGGGACGGTCCCCAGCGGGGCGTCTGCGGCGCCGACGCCGACATTATGGTGGCCCGGAACCTGGCCCGCATGATAGCCGCCGGCGCAGCAAGCCATTCCGACCACGGCCGGGACCTGGTGGAGACGCTGCTCGCCGTGGGTGAAGGAACCGCACCGGGCTTCGGCATCACCGATCAGGACAAACTGGACCGCCTGGCCGCAGAGTTCGGGGTGGCCGGTGACCTCCCGCCCCTGGCCAAGGCCAAGGAACTGGCCCTGGCCATGATGGAGGAATACGGCATCAAGAAGGGCTACCTCACCTTTACCCGGCGCCTCCCCGCCGCCCGGCTGGAGAAATGGCGGAAACTGGGCATCGACCCCCGGGGAGTGGACTGGGAAGTCACCGAAATGCTGCACCGCACCCACATGGGCGTGGACAACGACGCGGTCAGCCTCCTGGTCCAGGCCCTGAGGTGCGCCCTGGCGGACGGCTGGGGCGGCTCCATGATCGCCACGGAAATCTCCGACGTCCTGTTCGGCACGCCCAAACCCACGGCCTCCCAGGTCAACCTGGCCGTGCTGAAGGCGGACCAGGTGAACCTTATCCTCCACGGCCACTCCCCTCTGGTCTCCGAGATGGCGGTTCGGGCCGCCCAGGACCCGAAACTGGTGGCCCGGGCCCAGGAATTGGGAGCGAAAGGCATCAATGTGGTGGGCCTGTGCTGCACCGGCAACGAGGTGCTCATGCGCCAGGGCATCCCCATGGCCGGCAACCACCTGGTCCAGGAACTGGCCCTGATCACCGGGGCGGTGGAGGCCATGGTGGTGGATTACCAGTGCATCATGCCGTCTCTGGGCGACCTGGCCGCCTGCTACCACACGAAATTTTATACCACCTCCCCCAAGGCCAAGTTCCCCGGAGCCACCCACCTGCCCTTCGCCCCGGAAACCGGCGAGGCACTGGGCCGGGAGCTGGTGTCCCAGGCAGTAGAGAATTTCCCCCGGCGCCGCCCGGAGCGGGTCCTCATCCCCGGCGCGCCGGTGGCCCAGGTGAGCGGTTTCTCCGTGGAAGTCATTGAGCAGGCCCTGGGCGGCACCTGGGAGCCCTTGCTGGACGCCATCAAGTCCGGGCAGATTCGAGGCGCGGTGGGCGTGGTGGGCTGTAATAACCCCAAGGTGGTGCACGACTACGGCCACACCACCCTCACCCGGAAGCTCATCGAGCATGACATCCTGGTGGTGGACACGGGCTGCGCCGCGGTGGCCCACGCCAAGGCGGGCTTTAAGGGGCCGGAGGCTGCCGAACTTGCCGGCCCGGGCTTGAAGGGGATTTGCCAGGCCTTGGGGATTCCGCCGGTCCTGCACATGGGCTCCTGCGTCGACAACACCCGCATCGTCAATCTGGCCGCGGTTCTGGCCAACGCCCTGGGGGTGGACCTGGACCAACTGCCCCTGGCCGCGGCCGCGCCCGAGTGGTATTCCGAGAAGGCCGCCACCATCGCCACCTATGCCGTGGCCAGCGGGATCTATACCGTGCTGGGGGTCATGCCCCCGGTCCTGGGGAGCACTGCGGTCACCGACCTTTTGCTCAACGGCCTGGAGGCCCACGTGGGGGCAACCTTCGCGGTGGAGCCGGACCCCGCCAAAGCTGCGGACCTGATCATCAACCACGTGGAGAACAAGCGCCGGGCGTTGGGCCTTCCGGCCCGGTAAGTTGTTGGGGGTGCGCCTGGCGCACCTTCGTCCATTCAAACAGCGCCTGGAGGAAGACAAGTGACAAACGGAATCGACAAGCTGGGGGCCAAAGATTTCATCACGGGATGCCTGGTAATCGTTGTAGCCGTAATTGTGGTTCCGATACTGATACTTATCTTCAAAGTAAGTGTCTATCTGGCGATTGTCATTGCGGTGATTGTGGCGGTTATCTTAGGAATCGCCTTGTTGGGCAAGGTTATCAGGCTCATATTTTTTAGGGGTGGATCAGACGATAAGGATGAGAACAGACATATTGAATGACCTGGTTTTTGAATGCCCAAGCAGTTCTGCACGTGCCTAGGGCTCAATCAGAAACCGGAGAAAAGGTTCTGGTGCCCAGCCTTTTCAGGCTGGGCACGGCCAACCTGCTTTCTCGACCCAGGCTGGGAAGCCGGTGCCACCAATTTAAGGAACTTTTCGAAACAGTCACGCATGGGCCCTTTGGCCCAACTGCAAAGCAGGAAAAATTTGTGGGGCCGGTCCCGCGGCAGGACCAGGGCCTGATTGGGAGCGCCTCAGCGGTTCAGGCCCCGTAAAAGTCATTGACAAAAAGCGCCCAAAAAAGATAGTAATAACTAAATTAACCCTAACTTTTAGGCTAGGAGGACAAGCATGGCTGAACCTCTTCAGGTAAGCGACGCTGATTTCGAACAGGAAATCATGAAGTCCGATATGCCGGCTTTGGTGGATTTTTGGGCGGCATGGTGCGGCCCCTGCCGGGCCATTGCCCCGGTGGTGGAAGAACTGGCCCGGGATTACCAGGGCAAGGTCAAAGTGGCCAAGATGAACGTGGACGAAAACGCTAAAACTCCGGCAAAATACGGTATCCGGGCCATCCCGACCCTGATTATCTTCAAAGGAGGCCAGGTGGTGGAGCAAATCACCGGGGCCGTCTCCCGATCCATCATTGAAAACGCTTTGAAGAAAGCCCTATAAACCCTCGGTCCGGCATGCCTGCGTGGGATTATGACCTCATCATCATTGGCGGCGGTCCTGCCGGTCTTACTGCGGGCATCTATGCCGGCCGGGCCCGGCTCTGTGCGGTTTTGCTGGAGAAGCTCATCCACGGCGGGCAGATGATGACCACCGATCTGGTGGAGAACTACCCGGGGTTTCCCGAGGGGATCACCGGGTTTGAGCTCAGCGACCGGATGCGGAAACAGGCGGAGCGCTTCGGCCTCCTCATCAAGAACGCCGAAGTGCTTGACATCGTTGTCGGCAAACCCTTGCACACCGTGGTGATGGAGGACCGGCGGGTGACCACCCCCGCTATTATCATCGCCAGCGGCGCCACGTATAAGCACCTGGGGGTGCCGGGGGAAGATAGGCTCACCAGCCGCGGGGTGAGTTTCTGCGCCACCTGCGACGGGGCCCTTTATCGGGATCAGGAAATCGCCATGGTGGGCGGCGGCGACAATGCCCTCACCGAAATCCTTTTCCTGGAGCGCTTTGTCAAAAAGATCCACTTGATTCACCGCCGGGATCAATTCCGGGGGTGCAAATCCTTGCAAGAACGAGTCATGGCGCTGCCCAAGGTGCAAATCCACTGGGACACCGTGGTAACGGGGTTCCAGGGGCAGGATGCGCTTCAAGGGGTGGAGCTAAAGAACGTCAAGACCTCGGCGACCACCACGCTCCAGGTGGCCGGGGTCTTCATCGCTATCGGCATGGTTCCCAACACCGCCTGGCTCAAAAACCTCGTTACTCTGGATCAATGGGGTTTCATCCTTACCAATGAAATCATGGCAACCAATATTCCGGGCATCTTCGCGGCGGGCGATGTGCGGGCCAAGCTCGAGCGGCAAATAAGCACCGCCGTAGGGGATGGCACCATCGCCACCATCGCGGCGGAGAGATACCTGGAAGGAATTAAGTGAGGGTGAATACATGACTCCGAGAATCGTCGCCAAGTGTTTGCTGATGCTGGTAATGGTCGCTTTCATCAGCAACTGCAGCACCGTCAAGGGCTGGTTCGGCAAAGGCGATAAGCCCGATAAGCCCCCGGAAGTTTTGGCCCAGGAAGGCATCAAGGATTTAAAGAAGAAGAAATATGATGACGCCATCGAGACCTTCGAAAAAGTAAGGGACCGCTACCCGTACAGCGAACAGGCCCTCCTGGCCCAACTCAAGGTGGCGGACGCCTATTTCTTTAAGAAGAAGTACGACGAAGCCTTCCAGGCCTACCGGGAATTCGAAAAACTCCATCCCACTCACAAGGCCGTGGCGTATTGTGTCTTCCGGGAAGGCCAGTGTTTCTATCGCCAGCGCTCTACCATCGACCGGGACCAGACGTATACCCAGAAGGCCATGACCGAATTCAAGCGTCTTAAGCAGAAATTCCCGAACAGCGAATACATCACCAAGGTGGATTTTTATCTCGCCCACTGTCGCGAGGATCTGGCGGAACACGAGTTCTACGTGGCCGAGTTCTATTATCGGACCAAACGCTACCAGGCCGCCATCGACCGCTATCTAGCCCTCACGCAGGATTATCCCGAGTTTCCCAAGAACGGCGAAGCCAAGGAACGCATCCAGGAGTGTCAGAAACTCCTGGCCTCCAAGGATCAGGCCAAAGGCATCCTCTCCAAGGTTACCACCATCTTCGACGCCAAGTGGTAAGGGCTGCCCAGGGGGCCGGCCCAGTTCCGGCCCCGGCGGCGCTTCTCCTTGCTGGTTCCCGCCTCACCCATCTTTGCCTTCCGGTTTATAGCGTCTGCCAAAAGTATTTTCCGCTGGCGGCATCATGCTAAATCCCCCCTAACCCCCCTTTATAAAAGGGGGGAACTATAAGGAATTACTGCTGAAGTCCCCCTTTGGAAAAGGGGGATTTAGGGGAATTTAATAATCTCCAAGTGGAAAGAAATCATGGCAGACGCTAAAATCCCCAGCTTTTGGGGCCGGCCGTAGTGATTGATGACCTGGAGGATGTCCCGGCGAAGAAATAGGAGGTCGGGTTCGGCTGGCATCGCCCCCTCCCCCAGGGCCAGGCGTCGCAGGCTGGACAGGAAATGGGCCGCGCCGGGGAAGGAGCCATCATACCCCTTCGGGTTTTATTTCCACTTCAGCGTCTGTAAATCATCCCGGCTGCGGTAATCGGTGAGGTCGTGGTGGATGGGGGTGACGGAGACATAGCCCTGGGCCAGGGCCCCGTAGTCCGTGTCCGGGTTGGTCGCCGGGCGGGCATTGATTTCCGCCAGCCAGTAATAGACGTGCCGCCGGGGGTCCACCCGGCGCTCGAAATGTTCCAACAGGGGCCCGGTATCCTGGCGGGTAATCCTGATCCCCTTGACCAGGGCCCGGGGCAAGTTCGGCAGGTTAATGTTAAGACAGACCCCATTGTTCCAGGCGCCCCAGCCCTGGACCTGCTCCAGCAGTTCCCGGGCCAGGTTGGCGGAGGCGGCAAAATCGGCGTTCTGGTCATAGGAATCCAGGGAGAAGGCCACCCCCTTCACCCCCAGGATGGCGGCCTCGGTGGCCGCGGACACCGTGCCGGAGTAGAGGACGTTGATGCCCACGTTGGGGCCCAGGTTGATGCCCGAAACCACCAGGTCCGGCGGGCTGGGAAGCAGTTCCGCAATGGCAATTTTCACGCAGTCGGCGGGAAAGCCGCTCACTGCGTAGCCTTCCACGCCGCAGTTGAGGGACACTTCTTTCACCCGCAACGGGGTCATCAGGGTGATGGCATGTCCCACGGCGCTCTGCTCGCTTTCCGGAGCCACCACCACCACTTCTCCCAGGCGCCGCAACTCCTGGTAGAGGGCTGCCAGCCCCGGGGCGTAAACGCCGTCGTCGTTGGTCAGCAGTATCTTCACAAGGTGTTCTCCTTCTCAACGAGTCTCAAGCGCGCCAACCTTACTTTACGTTCTTGCCGGCCTTGTCGCTTCCACCCTTCTCCTGGGCTTTCCCGGCGGTCACCGTCAGCCGGCGCATTTCTTCCTGCCACTGGCGGAATGGCGCCCCGGGGATGAGGGCCGTAACCGCAGCTTTCCCCTCCCCGGTGCGGATCTTAAGGTCTTTCCCCTGGGCTCCCACCTCCTCCAGATGCAGGAGGGGTTTGCCGGCCTTATCCCGGAGGTCGAGGACAAAGATCGGGGGGCCTTTGGGGGCGCCGGCCGGGGACGCGACTGGCGCGCCTTCCAGTTTTTGGAAATTCCACAGGGCCATCTCCAGGCGCACCGCCGGCTGCTGCGTGGCCACCTGGTCCGGCCCGGTGATCTTCCAGGCCTCCGGGTCTTTCCGGGCGGTCCAGGTCTTGCCGGGAGGGCCCCAAACGACCTGGTGGACGTCGCGAATGGCTCCGGACCACAGGCGGCGGTCTTCCAGAGACGCCAGGGTCTTGTCGACTTCGTGGGCCAGGGTGGCATCCACCAGCACCACGGGCCCCGCCGCCCCTATCCGGGCATAAACCGTATTGTCCTTTTGAGTCCCCAACCAGAGGGTTTGGTCCCCGGCCGGCGTCGCCACGGTGATTTCGGTCCGGTGGTCCGGGACCAGGCCTAGGGCCGCCAGCTTCTTGGGGAGAGGCTCTATAAAGTTCTTAACCCGGGCAATATTGAGGTCGCGCAGGAGTTTTTCCACCCGGTCGCCCCGCACCCGGAAGGCAGGACGTCCGGCCCAGCGCCAGGCCTCGGGGCCGGTCTTCTCCAGGACCACCGCGGTCTTGGGGGTTTTGACCCTGAGGCCCTTGACTTCGCCGGCCCCAAAGGCCAGCAAGGTCTTGTCCCTCAGGGCCAGGAGTTGGCGGTCCAGGGAGTCCTTGCTGCCCGTGCTGATCGTCAGCACGGCGGGGTCTTGGTCCCTGAGGACATAATAATGATGGTCGCCCGGGGCCTTGGCGCCGATGGCCAGTTGGTGCGGCTGCCCCTGGGCCGTGAATTTTACCACCAGGCCGGGTTTATCCAGACCGAAGGGTTTGAGGTCATTTTCCTTCCCCAGGTCCCGCTCCTTCTGGAGCCGGGCCAGGGTGGCCAGCATGGAGTCCACGATGCTCTGGTCGGCCTTGGTGTTCAAGGGGGCGGTGAGGTGCCAGACCTGGTCTTTTTTGACCAGGTTCACCTCGTCTTTCCCCCGGACCAGGCTCAGGCCGCTGATGTCGGCTTCCTTGAGGTGGAAGACTTTTTTGGCCTGTTCGTCCCGAGCGGCCTGTTGTTCCTGGCGCCAGCGCAGGCCGGTATAGGCCCCCACCAGGACGAGGAAAATCACCACATAAGGGATCAGCCGCCGGGGGGTCATCGCCGGGCCCGCCGCCGCCGGTAAGCCCAGATGCCAGCCACCAGCATCACCAGGGGAATTCCGACCAGGGTGACCAGGAACAACACCCAGGCTTGCCCGCTCTTGAGGGTCAAGATCTGCGCCTTGCCGGCTTTTCTTACCGTAATCTGCTCCATGGCCCGGGCCAGGAAGTTCGTGGTGTTCAAGAACAGGTCCCCGTTGCCAAAGAGGTTGAAAAAGCTGTTAGCGGCGAAGTCCGCATCCCCGAAAACCACCAGGTAGGTCTTCGATCCTTCCGGGCGCCGGCGGCTGCGCTCCTGCCTGGCCCTCCTTCGGAGCCGGCTCGCCTTTTTTCGGCGTCAGCTTGATTTCGACCTGGGCGGCCACCGTGAAGGGGCCCTTCTTGTCGGTCTTGGCATCGAAGGCGGCTTTCTCGGTTTTGATCCACTCTTTACCCAGTTTCTCGTAGCTGGTGGACATGGTGGTGGCCAGGGGCAGCAAGGAGACGTCCGGATGGTCCTGGCGCAAAATCAAGGGCCGGGCCATGGGATAAATGGTGATCAAATTCTTAAAATCCTGGGTGATCTTGGAGGGGCCATACTGGGACACCAGGGGCATGACCGCGCTGAGCCCCAGGGATCGGCTCACCTGGTTGACGTCCAGGATGAGGCCGTTGTCCAGGCCCACGCCGTAGCCCGCTAAAAACCCTTGCAGGCCGCCGTCTTCAAAGGCCTCCAGCATGATGAAGAGCCGGCCCCCCTTCTCCAGGTAAGCTTTCAGGGCCTGCACCTCGGTGGACAAGAGAGGCTTTTTGGGGGCCGCGGCGATGACCACCGTCGCATCCTGGGGAACCGTGGCCCGGCTCACCAGGTTAAGGGACTCGATTTCGTAGCCTTCGTTTTCCAGGGCCTGCTTCGCCACCTGGAACCCTCCGGGTTTAGGGTCATCCAGGTCCCGTTCGCCGTGTCCGGCGAGAAAATAGACCTTGTGGCGCTCCTTCTTCAAGACCTTGCGCAGGGCATTGGTGATGGAGTTCTCGTCGGTCTGGTCGGCCATCTGGTGCCGACCCTGGTAGTCTAACAGCACGTTGCCGGCAAACCGATACCCCGCCTGCTGGGCCTTGAGGGGTTCCCGCTCGGGGTCCACGAAGCGGTAGCTGACCTTGGGGTTGTAGAACTCATAGAGCCGCACGATCTCTTTGGCGCTCTGGCGTTCCCCGGCGGCATCGGCCATGAAGACCGTCATGGTGAGAGGTTGGGTGACCTCTTTGAGCAAGGCCTTGGAGACCGGCGACAAAGACTGGCTCTGTTCTCGGGTGGCGTCCCAGCGCACGGGGTGCCAGTTGGTCAGCAAGGCCACCAGGCACAGGATTCCCAGCACCAGCAGCACTGACGCCACGGAGCCGGCGCCGTACAGCACGTTGCGTTTTTGGAAGCGATCTCTCCAACTCACGATTAAGCTCTCCAGCGTCGAGATTCCAACTGTCTCTTGGTAAGAAAGAGGAAAAAGAAGATGAAACTCAGGTAGTACGACAGGTCCCGGGTGTCGATCACTCCCCGGGTGAAATTTTCATAGTGGTCCAGCATGGACAGGTACTTGAAGAACCTGCCTAAATCGCCAGTCCCCAACTCCTGGACCCAGCCGATGATCCATAAGAGGAGCAGCAGGGCAAAGCCCGCCACTCCGGCGACGATCTGGTTCTCGGTGAGGCTGGAGGCGAACAGTCCCAGGGACAGGCAGGTGGCCCCCAAGAGGACCAGACCCAGGTACCCGGCGCCCAGGGCGCCCCAGTCCAGCCGGGTGAACAGCCCGAACACCAGGGGGTAGATGGCCGTAAAGGCCAGCAGGATGAGATAGATCAGCAAGGCGGCGCTGAACTTGCCCGCGATCACGGCCCAGTCCGTCAAAGGATAGGTGAACAGCAGCTCCGCGGTCCCGGAACGCTTTTCTTCGGCTATCAGGCGCATGGTGATGAACGGCACCAGAAACAGCAGGATGATGGCCAGGACCGAGAATAGGGGCCGGAAGACCATCTGCAGGGGATTGAGCTGGGCGGCCACTTGGGGATTGGACGCCTGCTGGGCCGCCTGGAAGCTGATAATGCTGTAATAGATGACGTTGGTGTAGAAAAAATATCCCGCCAGGAGCAGGAAGAAAAACCCCGTGATATAAAAAATCGGGGTGCCGAAATAGATGGTCAGTTCTTTCCGAACCACCGCCAGCCAACCGCGTAGCTGTATCATGACTCTTCTTCCGTGGTTTCTTCCGTTACCAGATTGATGAACACTTCTTCCAGGGTGAACTCCTGGGCTTTCAATTCCAGGAGTTGCCAACCCCGCTCCACCACTACCTGGGCCAGTTGGGGCCGCAGCTCGCGGCCGTGGTCGGCCTCCACCAGGTATTTCCCCTCGCCCTGGCCGAGCACCCGGTTTACCCCGGCCACCGCCGTGAGCGCGGCCGTAACCTGGTCCACCGGCCCGGCCACCGTCATGAGCACTCGGGACCCCTGGCCCAATTGCCGGGAGAGGTTTTCCGGGGTGTCGCTGGCCACGATCTGGCCCCGGTTGATGATGATCACCCGGTGGCACAACTGGCTCACCTCCGGCAGGATGTGGCTGCTCAGCATCACCGTGTGAGCCCCCTCCAGGTTCTGGACCAACTGGCGAATTTCCACGATCTGGGAGGGGTCCAGACCGATGGTGGGCTCATCCAGAATGAGCAGCGGCGGCTGGTTGATCAGAGCCTGGGCCAGCCCGAGCCGTTGGCGGAACCCCTTGGACAGGGCCGCCACCAGTTTGCCCCGGACCTCTTCCAGGCCGCAGGCTGCCACCACCCGTGCAACTTCAGCGGTTTCGGCTTTGGCCGCTACCCCTTTGGCCCGGGTGGCGAACCGCAAGAACTGGGTCACGGTGAGGTCGGGGTAGATGGCCACGTTCTCCGGCACGTACCCCAAAGAGCGGCGCACCGCCAGGGAGTCGGTGACGCAGTCGTGGCCATTGATCCTGGCCGTGCCCGCCGACGGCGCCAAAAATCCCGCCAGGATCTTCAAGGTGGTGGTCTTCCCGGCGCCGTTGGGGCCCAGGAAGCCCACAATCTCCCCGGCCGCCACCTGGAAATCCAGGCGGCTGACGGCCAGGTGAGGACCATAGTACTTGGTGAGGTCCTGGACTTCGATCATCATTTCCATAGGTTATTCCATCCAATGTCCTTGGCTTGCCGAGTATGGCAAAACAGCAATTATTGGTCAGCAAAAACCGTGGCTTGGCAGAAGGCGGCCGGAATGGAGGGCGCCAATGGCCAAGTTGCCACGATTTATGGATCTTTTTATCGAGCCCCGGCCTCCCGGAAGGCTGCCGCGGTCTGGGCCAGGCCCTGGGCCAGGCTTACCCGGGGTTGCCAGCCCAGCTCATTTTGGGCCAGGGTGCTCTCCAGGGCGCTCCGGCGCTGTTCCCCGGGCTTGCCCGGGCCGTGCACCGGCCCCAGGGGAGAGCCCATGAGTTTCTGGAGTTCCAGATAAATCGTGAGGATATCCGTCTCCCGGCCGGTGCCGATGTTGAACGCCCCGGCCTGGGGATAGTCCAGGGCCAAAAGGTTGGCGGCCACGATATCCTCCACGAAGACGAAATCCCGGGTTTGCAAACCGTCGCCGTTGATGACGGGCTGCTGGCCGGCCAGGAATTTCTCGATGAAGATGGCTACGACCCCGGCTTCTCCCCTGCCGTTCTGGCGGGGCCCGTAAACATTGGCGTAGCGCAGGGCGATGGGGATAATGCCGTGTTCCCGCTGATAAAAATGCAGGTAATGCTCCACCGCCATCTTGGCGATGCCATAGGGGGCCTCAGGCCGGGCCCGGTCATCCTCCCGGGCCGGCAGCGGGGCGTCATCCCCGTACATGGCCCCGCCGGTGGAGGCGAAGATGACCTTCTCCACCTTAGCTTCGGCCGCGGCCTGAAAGAGATTGAGCGACCCGAGGATGTTTTCCCGGGCGTCGAAGACGGGATCGCTCACCGAGGCCTGGACGCTCATTTGGGCGGCATGGTGCACGATCACCTGGGGCCGCCAGTCCCGGATGAGATCAGCGGTCTCCGGGGACTTGATGTCATAAGGGAAGAACTGCGCTCCGGCCGGGACATATTCCCGTTTCCCCACGCTCAAGTTGTCCACCACCGTCACTTCGTGGCTGGTGGCCACCAATTGGTCCGCCACGTGGGAGCCGATGAAACCGGCGCCGCCGGTGACCAGGATCCGTTTGGGCTTGGTCATAGGTTCCCTCTTCTTAAATCAAAATTATAATATTAACTGATTTATCTTCCCGGATGCAATCGTTTCCCGGTGTCCGGGGCCGGGGCGAGGGTCTGGTAAGAAATTAGGTGAATTTTCCTGGCGTCCCTGGTATTATCGGGCCTAACCATTGTGTTTGATGAAAAGAAGGTTCAGAGTAATCAAGAGCAATTTCGCTAATAAAGGAGGGGGATATGGTTCTTTGGGCCCGTTTAGGGGGAGCACTACTGGCCCTGGTCCTCTTACTGGCGCCATTGGCGGCGAGCGGCGCCGAGACTCCGGTGCTGACCCTGAAACAACTCACCGTTATGGCCTTGAAATACAGCCCCGAGGTCAAAGCCACCAAGAGCGATGTAACCCTGGCCCAGGAACAGAAAAATGAGGCCCACGGCTACCGCTTCCCACAATTCGATGCCGTGGCCCTCGGCGGAGTGGTCTCCAATGCCAAACGGGGGGAGGTGCGCCAGGTCGGCAAAAATAAAACCCTCTTCTATCCTGATCCCGCTGGCAGCATCCATGGCGTGAACGTCTTTGGCAACCTGTCGTTCACCCTCATCCAGCCTCTCTACACCTTCGGCAAAATCGCCTACCGGGAAAGAGCCGCGGGCAAGAACATCGAGGTCCAAACCGCGGGGGTGGACCTCAAGAAGGGCGAGGTCATGGTCCAGGTGGCCCAGGCGTACTACGGCCTGATCCTGGCCAACCAGGGCAAGGACGCGGTGGCCGACGCCCGCACCTATCTCCGGGATGCCCGGGAACGGATCACCCGGCTCCTGCGGGTCAACTCGCCCAACGTCAAGGAGAGCGACCAATACCGCCTGGCCATGTATGAAGGCGGAGTGGAAAAATTTGCGGCCCAGGCGGAAGAAGGCTCCAAGGTGGCCTATATGGCCCTGAAAGCCCTGGTGGGCTATGGCCCCAGCCAGAATTTTCAGGTGCCCCAGGACCTGCCGGCGCCCGCCGCTCCGGGCAGCCTGGACCACTACATCCGGCTGGCTCTGGAACTGCGGCCCGAATTCACCCAGCTCAAGAGCGGCCTGGTGGCCCGGCAATTGCTGGTGGACGCGGCCAAGGCCGACCGCTATCCATCTTTCTTCTTTGCGGTACTGGGTCAGGTGGCCGGAGCCCCGGGCCGGGAGCACAACCCCGACCCCTACACCAATGACTTTTTCAACGGCGTGGGCGCCATGCCGGCGCTAGGGGCCCAGTGGCACTTTGACTTCGGTATCCTGAAAGCGAAAATCGGCCAGGCCCGGGCGGAACTGGATAAACTGCGCTACACCGAAAAGCATGCCCTCATGGGCATCCCGGTGGAGGTCGCCAGGGATTACGGCAAGGTCCAGGAGAACTACAAGGGTTCTATGGGCTTGGAGAAGTCCTATATCAATGCCCGCCGCTGGCTGGTCACCGCGTTCAGCAACTTCGACATGGGGCTGGGGAAAATGGAAGACATCTTCCAGGCCTTTGAGCGGTTCGGCTCCTTCCGGGGCGATTACCTCATGGCCCTCTACGACTACAACCTGGCGGTGGCCCAGTTGGACAAATCCTCCGGCGCTTTTCGCCGGAATCTGCCGGCGGAGGCCAAACCCGAGAAAGACATCACGCCGGGGCGGACCGTTCAGCCTGTGAGCGCTCCGGCCCCCGGCAAGACCAAATAGGCTTCCAGCCGTTAGCACCACGAACCTTTCAGGGCAGGCTCCCGGGCTTGCCCTTTTTTGTGAGATGCGCAGGGGAATTCCTCTGGGCCGGGGCCGCTGACCCGCAAGCCCCGCCGCCGCTGGCCTGATCGGGGTGATGCTGACCCCTGATTATGGGACCTGGCCAAGACTTGACCACGCCATCAGGGCCTCAACTCAACGGACCAAGAATATGTTAATCTTCGGGAGATTTCACCCGGGGGCGTGGTCCCAAGAACCCGTGTGGGGTGCAATGGCCAGGGGCACCGCATAAGGTTAAGTTTACACTATCATGTCGGCGGCCTTAAGAAAGCAGGTGCCAACAAGGTAAAATCAGGATAAAATTTTCATGCTTTATTGCCTGACGATTAGGAGGCTGCCTTGTCTTACCCATGGGAAATTAACCATGTGCAGGTGCAAACTATAAGCTGGTGCAACCGTTCTTGTGCTTTTTGTCCCAGTCAGAAATTTCCCCGCAAACTCGAATTCATGTCTTTGGAGACTTACCAACGGGTCCTGGATGAGCTCGCGTCCCTGGGCTTTTCCGGGCGATTTTCCCCTTATCTGCAGGGCGAGCCTCTGTTAGACAACCGGATGCCCCAGTTGGTGGCCATGGCCCGCCAGACCTTGCCTCAGGCCAAGATCCTTATCCAGACCAATGGGGACGCATTAACGGTGGAAAAGGGGCTGGCTTTATTTGAAGCCGGGCTGCACAAATTGATCGTTAACTGTTACGATAATGATGGCGTTCAAGTTCCCCAGAGGCACAACCTCATCAGAGCAAATAATGAAAAAACAACCTGCGCTTAGATATGTCAAAAACGGGTTTATGCACAGTTTCAATCGCATGATCGTTTCAGAGCGTGACCAACAAATCAGGCAGGAGATTGCGCTTGACGACAAGACCTGGTGGAAGGAAGACACTGCCGAGAATTGGGCGGGCCATATTCCCGGCTCCCTGCCGGAGCCTCTGAGGGAATCGTGCCGCCGGCCTTTTCATCAACTTTACGTCCACTATAACGGCAATGTGGTGCTGTGCTGCTGTGACTGGAAGGGAGAAGTCGTCTACGGCAATTTAATGGAGGACAGCCTGGTGGAGGTTTACTCCGGACCCGTCGCCACCCGATACCGGGAAAACCTGGCGAGGAAAAACCGGAAGATGAAACTTTGCGAGGTCTGCAATTATCGTGGCAATTACCATTTCATGGATCGCCTGATGTCGTTCGTCTCCCGCCTGTTATTTATTTCCCATTAAACCGGGAAATACCCGGCCTTGAGGTGCTGGGAGCCGGAATGCCGCGCCCGGCAACGCCCGCCCAACCGGAGAATTTCGGTTCCGGCCCGCCGCCTGGCCAACCCCATCTCCAACCTCAGCATCCAGGGGAAAAATCTCCGGGCCCCCGAATCGCCGATAGCGATGGGCCTGCCGGTACCAGCTAGCCAACCAGGAACAGCCGGACGTAGACCACCAGGGGGGCGGCGAAGAGCAGGCTGTCCAGGCGGTCCAGCATGCCGCCGTGGCCCGGGAGGATCTCCGAGGCGTCCTTGACCTGGGCCTGGCGCTTGAGCATGGACTCGAACAGGTCCCCCAGGAGCCCCACCACGGCCAGGAGCAGCGCCAGGACGCCAAGGCTCTTCAGACTCACCCCGGGCAGGGCCCACCGGCCCAGGGCGAGGCCGACGATCAAGGCGGCGGCCGTACCCCCCCACACCCCGGCCCAGGTCTTCCCCGGGCTCACCGCGGGATAGAGCTTGGTCTTGCCCCAGGTCCGGCCGGCGTAGAACGCCCCGGTATCCCCGGCCATGATCACCAACAGGAGCCAGAAGACCCACCACTGGCCGTCGCTCAGGTAGCGCAGCCAGACAAAGTGCCCCAAAAGCAGGGGGATATAGAGGAGGCCCAGGATATTGACCATCAAATCCCGGCTCAGGTCGGCAATGTGGCTGTAGGCAATGAGATAGAAGAGAAAGAGGAGAAAGAGAATCCCCACCAGCACCAAGAGGGGGCCGGAGGGGTTGCACAGGCTGCTGGCCCGCTGGGCGGTGCAAAAACTCAGGAGGAGCACCGATCCCAGGATAATGGCTTTGCAGGCGGCGGAAGGTGTCGGCTTCGGGGGCGAACATGCCCAAAAACTCCCACTGGGCCAGCCCGTTCACCACCAGGAGCAACAGGACAAAAAGAACGTGCCCGCCTTTTAACAGCACCAGCAACAGGAGCGGCAGAATGATCAGGGCGGTCAGCCAGCGGCGTGCGTGCAATGGTCACCTCCCCGGGGCAGTCAGCAAATAAACTTAGTTTTACCGAAACCCAAAACCTGAAACCAGGAAGCCCATCAATGCTGCTCCTGGGCCCGGGGCCGGGCCCGCAAGCTCCAGTAGAGCAGCAGGCCGCCGCAGACCAGGAACAGCACCAAGGCGATAAGCTGGGTCATGGGCATCCAGCCGAAAAATACGTGGCCCCGGTAATCCAGGGGGCTCCGGAAAAACTCCACGATAAAGCGCACCAGGCCCGCCAGGCAAAAGTACATCAGCATCAACTGGCCGTCGAAGCGCTTGCGGGTCCTGAACCAATAAAGGAACCCGAAGACTCCCAGGGCCAGGAAGGCCTCGTAGAGCTGGGCGGGATGCAGGGGCACCCGCAGGGGACAGAGGGTATCGGGGTTATTGAAGACCACGGACCAGGGCAGGTCGGAGGGGGAGCCCCAGCAACACCCGGCCATGAAACAGCCGAGGCGCCCGAAAAATTGCCCCACGGGCGTCCCCAGGCCCAGGGCGTCCAGGGTGGGGCGCCAGGGCAGGCCGTGGCGGCGGATGTAATAGGTGGCCACCAGGAAGGCCAGGATCGCCCCGCCTTGAAAGACCAGGCCCCCTTCCCACAGGGCGAAGATTTTCAGCGGATGGGCCAGGAAGGTGCGCAGCTCCAGCAAGACGTAGAGCAGACGAGAGCCCACCAGGGCCGCCAGGATGATATAGAAACAGAGGTCGAAAAATTTGTCCGGGGGTATGCCCAGGCGCTTGGCTTCCCGGCCGGCTACGAAGATGGCGCTCAAAAAACCCAGGGCCAGGAGAAAGCCATAGGTAAAAATCTTGATCGGCCCGATTTCAAACAGGATTGGATGCATCAGCAGTTTTCTCGTCTCGGATAATGACCCACACCATCACTGCCGCCCCCACGCACACCAGGCTGTCGGCCACGTTGAAAGCCGGCCAGTGGTAGCGTCCCCAATACACGTCGATAAAATCCACCACTTCTCCCAGGCGGACCCGGTCAATCAGGTTGCCCAGGGCCCCGGTCAGGATCAGGCTGTAACCCAGGGCCGCGGGCCAGTGGTCATCGGGGAGCCGCCACAACAGGTAACCCAGGACCACCAGCACCAACCCGATGACCGCCACAAAAAACAGCCAGACGAAATCCGCCGACCAGCCCGACATCAGCCCGAAAGCCGCGCCCTTATTGTGGACGTGCACCAGGTTGAGAAATCCCGGGATGAGAGGCACCTGGCTTCCCAGGGGCAGCTTGAGCTGCACCAGCACCTTGGTCAACTGGTCCAGGGGCAATCCCGTCACCAGGATCGCCATAAAGATCATTAATTTGCGGGGCACGGCTTATTCCTCCAGGACCTGGCGGCAGCGGGCGCACACCTGGGGATGGTTGGGATCTTCCCCAACTCCAGGATAATGGAACCAGCAACGGACGCATTTTTCGCCCGCCGCTTTTCTCACCAGCACCACCAAATCAGGAATCTCGGTGGAGACCATGCCTGCCCCCGCCAGAGCTTCGACGGGTTCGACCTTTAATTCCGCCACTTGAGCCAGGGTTTGGAGCTCCGCCTTCTGAGCTTTCAGTTTATCATAAAGCTCACCCGCTGCCCCCAAAATTACCGCGGCCTCCTGGGCCGTGGCCAGGCGCTTCTCCTTCCGGGCCTCTTCCAGCCCCCGGTTGATTTCGCCCCGGACCTTGAGCAAGAAGTCGTACTTGGCCAGCAAGGCCTCGTCGGGAAACCCCGGGGGCGGCTCGGGAAAGGTCCCCAGGTGCACGCTCTCGGGGCGGCCCGCGCCGGGAATATGCTCCCAGACCTCATCCGCGGTAAAAGACAGGATGGGGGCCATGGCCAGGGTGAGGCCCTGGAGCAGGTCATATAACGTGCTCTGGGCGCTCCGGCGTTCCCGGGAATCGGCTTTGGAGACGTAGAGGCGATCCTTCAAGATGTCCAGATAGATGGCGCTCAGTTCCACCGCGCAAAACTGGTGCAGGCGGTGGAAGGCCTGGTGGAATTCGTAATCCTCGTAGGCCCGTTTGACCCGGGCCAGCAACTGGGCCAGCCAGGACAGGGCCAGGCGGTCCAGTTCCTCCCGGGCGCCCGGCTCCAGCCAGTGGCTCTCGGGGTCGAAGTCAGAGAGGTTCCCCAGCATGAAGCGGGCGGTGTTGCGGAAGCGCCGGTAGGCGTCGGCCAGTTGCTTCAGGATGTCCGGCGACAGCCGCACGTCGTCCCGGTAGTCCTCCGCCGCCACCCAGAGCCTCAGGATCTCGGCGCCGTATTTATCCATGACTTCCTGGGGGGCGATGACGTTGCCCAGGGACTTGGACATCTTGCGCCCGTCGCCGTCCACCACGAAGCCGTGGGTCAGCACCCCCTTATAGGGGGCGTGCCCCCGGGTGCCCACGCAGGTCAGGAGGCTCGAATGAAACCAGCCCCGGTGCTGGTCCGAGCCCTCCAGGTAGAGGTCGGCGGGCAGGGCCAGGTCCGGGTCGGGTTCCACCACCGCGGCCCAACTCACCCCGGAGTCGAACCAGACATCCAGGATATCCGTCTCTTTCTTGAAGTCGGAGGCCCCGCAGGCGCACGCGGTCCCCGGCGGCAGCAAGTCGGAGGCCGGGGTGTCGAACCAGAAATCCGCCCCCTCCTGGCGCACCCGCTCGATGATGCCCTCCAAAATCTCGGGAGTAAGCAACACCTTGCCGCAGCCCTGGCAGTGAAAGGCCACGATGGGCACGCCCCAGGCCCGCTGGCGGGAGATGCACCAGTCCGGGCGCCGCTCCACCATCTGGTAGATGCGCTCCCGGCCCCAGCGGGGAATCCAGGTGACCCGGTCGATGGCCGCCAGGGCCTTGCTGCCTCAGATCGTTGGCCTCCATGGAGATGAACCACTGCTCCGTGGCCCGGAAGATGATGGGCTGCTTGCAGCGCCAGCAGTGGGGGTAGCTGTGGGTCATCTCCTGCGGCCGCCAGGAGCTTGCCCCGCTCTTTGAGGAGTTCGATGATGCCGGCGTTGGCCTCCCAGACCTTTTGCCCGGCAAACTCCGGCACTTCCTGGGTAAATCTGCCGCCGTCGTCCACCGGCGAATAGGGCGGGAGGCCATAGCGGCTGCCGAAAACATAGTCCTCCTGGCCGTGCCCCGGGGCGATGTGCACCAGCCCGGTGCCCGCCTCCAGGGTGACGTAGTTCGCCAGGATGACCTGGGAGTCCCGGTCCAGCCAGGGATGGCGGCAGACGGCGCCTTCCAGTTCTCGTCCCTTGACCCTGAAAATCTCTTGTCCCGTCAAGCCCCCACGAGCTCAACAGCCCCTGCGGCCAGGTCCGCAGCCACCACCAGGACTTCGTCCCCCACGTCCATCGCCGACGTATTCCAGATCCGGGATGCACCGCGATGGCCAGGTTGGCCGGCAGGGTCCAGGGGGTGGTGGTCCAGATGACCAGGGAGACTTTTTCTTAGCTCGCCCAACTCCGGGACACTGCTTCCGGGGCCTGAGCCAGGGAAAATTTCACGAAAATCGACGGGGTCTTGTGCTCCTCGTATTCCACCTCGGCTTCGGCCAGGGCGGTGCGGCAGGTGGCGCACCAGTGGATGGGCTTTTTGCTCCGGTGAATGGCGCCGCTGAAATAAAACTGGCCGTATTCCTCCAGGATTTCCGCCACGTAAGCGGGACGCATGGTGAGGTAGGGATGGTCCCAGTTGCCCAGCACCCCCAGGCGCTGGAATTCCTGGCCGCTGGATGTCGATGAACTTTTCGGCATAGGCCCGGCAGCGCTGGCGAATCTCCACCTTGGACAGGCTGCCGCCTTTGGCCTTCAGTTCCTTGCCCACCTGGTGCTCGATGGGCAGGCCGTGGCAATCCCAGCCCGGCACGTAGGGGCTGTCATAGCCCGTCATCTGGCGGGACTTGACGATGATATCCTTGAGAATCTTGTTTAAGGCGTGTCCCAGGTGAATGTGGCCGTTGGCATAGGGGGGCCCGTCGTGGAGCACAAACTTGGGGCGCCCCTGACTTTGCGCCCTGATCTGGCCGTATAGGTCCATTTCGGCCCAGCGTTTCAGAAACAACGGCTCCCGCCGGGGCAAATCGGCTTTCATGGGAAAATCGGTGCGGGGCAGGTTAAGGGTCTCTTTATAATTCATCCAGCAGCCTCCGGAAGACAATTTTATTATGTTATCACATCCCACCCCGGCAAGGAATCAATAAGACACGGGAGCCCCAGGCCCGAACCCGGGAGCGCCCGCAATCCGGAGCCCCGCAAAAGCAACGGCCGGCGCCCCGGTCTTCTTGACCGGAGGCGAACCTTTGGGATAAGATGAAGCATGCGGCCAGGGCTCAAGGCATTTCTCCTTTCGGCGTTCGTCTTTCCCGGGTTGGGGCAACTCTACAACCAGGACCGGCGCAAGGGCGTCGCCCTGGTCCTGGGGACCAACCTCTTGCTGGGCGTGGTCCTGCTGGTAAGTTTGGTGCTCTTTTCCCAGGAATATCTGTCGGTCTTCTACCCCCGCCCCCTGACCTGGGAACTGGTCAAACTCCTGCTCCTGGATACCCTGGCGCACCCCCTGTTCTGGGTCCCCTTCGGCCTGCTCATGGCCGTGTGGGGCTTCGCCATGGTGGACGCGGTCCGGGGCGCCGGCAGGTCAAAACCGGCGGCGAACCCATAAGCTGTCAGCAGTCAGCTTTCAGACCAAAACCACGGATTTGCGGAGGCGATGCAACAAGCGGATGAGCGCCTGCCACTATGGCTGGCTCCAAGACCCGGGGGTCATCGGCTTCTGATAAGCAGTTGCCGCAAAAAACTCGTACTATTCATGTCATTCTGAATGGAGCTAAGCTTCGTGAAGAATCTCTGCGGCTACCAAACAGAGATTCTTCGCTTCGCTCAGAATGACAAAAATAATTTTTTGATGTGCTCGTCAGTGGTATGAGGTAAGGAATAATGAGACAATACCAGTTGGATGAAATCGCCCGGGACGATATCCCCCGGGTCCGGGAGTATCTTAACCAACACGCCCTGGCCTCAAGCCTCGATGGTATCTGGTGGGTGGATTTGCCGGAGGATTTGCTGAACCCGGAACAGTTTTCCCACTCGGACTGCCGGCCGTTCAGGTTTGCGGTGGAGTTGGGCGATGACTTCGTGCGCTTCGAGTTCCTCATCCGGAGCCGGGAGACCATGCGCTGCGCCTGCATCGGCTACGCCACCCGCCAGCAGCGGGACTTCATCCTGGCCTTCGCCGACCGCCTGGTGGAGGAACTGACGCTCAGGACGTAAACGGGGGGTTCCGGGGCGGCGGGTGAGGCGGCGCCGGTCCAGGGGATGTGAGCCTCATACCCAGTTGCGCTCTATGAAAGTTAAGAAAAGCCTACGGTCTGTAGGGGGGCACCCGCGTCTGCGTCCAACCTGAGGGCGGACACCTGGGTCCGCCCCTACACAGGATAAAGTACCTGTATGATCGCCACGTAGGTATAAAGGTAAGATCACCCCGGTCCAACAGGCCGCCCTGGCGCTGTCCGGCCGGGATGACGCCTTGCCGCATCCGGGCGGAACAAAGAGTTGCCCTGATCACCTATGGCCACCGGGGTGGTGACCACCAAATCAGCTCCGGCCCTATTTGAGAGTTTTGGCCTTGTCAAAATCCAGGCGAGCCCGCTCTTCATCGCCTCTCTTCTGATGACACCTGCCGCGCAGTTCATAGGTCTCGGCCAGATCAGCATTTAAAGATATGGCTTTGCCGAAGTCATCGAGCGCTTCTTCAAACTTTTTCGTTTCCATGTGGACCACGCCGCGATTCTTATAAGCTTTGCCATAGGCAGGATTCAAATTGATCGCCTGATTAAAGTCCTGGAGGGCGGAATTAAAATCGTTTCTGGCCAGGAATGCTTCTCCCCGGCCGTTATAGGTGGCGGCATTGCGCCAATTCAGCGGCAGGGCGTTGCTGAAATCGGTAAGGGCCAGGTCGTATTGCTTGGTGCGCACGTAAAGATTGCCCCGATTAAGGTAGGCCTCCAGCAGCTTCGGGTTCAGCGAGATGGCCTGGTTATAATCCTCTAAGGCTTGGTCCGGTTTCCCCTGGAAAGCAAAGAGAAAGCCGCGGTGGCTATAGGCCGTAGCCAGTTTGGGGTCCAAAGAGATGGCCTTTTCATAATCCTTGAGGGCCTTGCCATATTCTTTGTTCTCATAAAACACGAAACCCCGGTTGCAGTAGGCCTCGGCAAAGCCGGGGTTTATAGAGATAGCCTGGTTGAAATCCGCCATGGCCTGAGACTGCCTGTCCAGGCCATCGTAGGCCAGACCCCGGAGATTATAAGCTATGAAGGAGTTGGTGAGGCTGGCGATGGCCTTGTCCAGATCGGGCACAGCCTTTTGGTACTCCTTTTTATCCAAATAAGCCGTGGCCCGATGGATATAGTAATAGCCGGGCTTGGGGTTCAACTTAATGGCTTTGTTCATCAGGACGATTTTTTCATCGGGATCCTGGAGACGTCTGGCTTTTTGGAAATATTCGGCTGCAGCCGCCTCGGCAGAAACGCCGGCGGGTAGGGCGGTTTCCTTGGTGTCCGCCTGGGTCGGCGGCCGCTTATCAACCACCCACCAGACCACGCCCCCGGCCACTATCGCCCCGATCACCAGGCCTAAGAGAACCGCAAGCATCTTCCATTTGGGGACCCTCACGGTGATGGTGGTGGTCTGATCGACCGGTGTCACCTGTGGCGCCGGGCGCACCGGCACCAGTTCTTCTCCCTGCGGGTGGGGCTTCAGGTGGGGTTCGACCACCTTCTCCCCCTGCTTGGAGATGATCGACTGCAGAATGCCCACCAGACTGCCCAGATGTTTCTCCAGGGGAGGCGTGAAGGCATCGAGCCAATGCTGGGTGCTGATAAAGTATTCCAAGGTCTTGGAAGGCAGAACATCATCGATGCGGAAGGGCACTACCGTGACGCCCTTGTTAACCGCCCGCTCAATCTCCCGCTTAATTTGCGGCGAGGCATTGGAGTTGGCCGAAAAGACCAGGATCATGACCTTGCTTTCGTGGATTGCATCGATAATGGATTCCCCCCAATCACTTCCCGGCATGACATCCCGGGGGGCAATCCAGACGCGAATGCCGTTGGCCTCCAGTGAGGCGCAGATGGCGTCCGCGGTAGTCTTGTCCTTGACGGAATAACTAACGAAGACATCGTGTGCCATTGCCACTTCTCCTCGTGTGATTGGGAGATATATCGCTATCTCGGCTCATGGTCTCGAGCCGCACCACAGCCCGGCAGCTTCCGGCGCCTCAATGGCCCGGCTTCACGAACTGGAGCGGCGCACCAGATACAAGGGAATGATGCCGGCATGTTTAGGCAGCGGGATCCGTCCCACGTATTCACAGGCGAAGTCCTGGACCCGCTGGGTGGACGCCAGGGCTGCAAATTGCTGGCTGGCGTAGACCTGTCCCGGCGGGGTTATGGGTTCAATGCGAGCCGCCCGGACAATATGAGAGCCGGCGTAGGCCAACTCCTTGAAGAGCGGCTTTTGGTAACAATAAACCGGTCCGGCGTGCAGGGAGATGCGCAGGTTGACCTCTTTGGGCAACCCCTTGGCCTGCCAGTCAGTATCGGTAACCAGGTCCCGCAGCTTGAGGGCGAAATTGCCCCCGTCCTCTACCGAGGCGAAGACGGAATACAGGGCATCACCCCAGGTGTTGGTCAACAGAGGCCTCTCGGGGGACTCGGCCACCAGCCTGTTGATGGCCCCCATAAAATGCTCGACGAAGTTCGGGACCTGTTCCTCCATTATCTTACTGGACCCCACCACATCGGCGAAAAGCATGGCCTTGATTTCCTCGGTAAAGCCCCGGGGTACGGACACGGCCGCCTCTACCGGGGCCACCGGTAATGGGGCCGTAGCGGCCCCGGGCCCCGGGGGAGGGGTGTCGGCCAATAGCCGATTAAGGTCAATAATTTCAGGCTCCAGACCGTGGGACCGCCAGTGTTCCACCAGGCTGCTGGTGCCCCCGGGTCCATCCCCAACCCCGCCATCCCATACTACCAGGGGAATTAATTCGGTATCCAGCATCTTCGCCCGCAATATTGCCAGGCCATCCAGCAGCAGATTGGCATATTCATAGACCATGGCATTGCCGGAAGCCCGGTTCTCGCTGGCAATAATAACCTGGCTGGCCTGCTCGAGCACCGCCTCGAACCGGGAAGGCCAATCGCTCCCGGGGACGAGGCTGACGCTGCTCTTAATAAAATCCTCCTTAAAGTGAGGCAGGATGACGTTGATCTCCCCGGCTCGCTCACGCATGGCTTCGAGGAATAAAATGTCGGAACCGCAAGCGGCTGAGGCAAACCCGATCCGGGCATCCAGGCGCTCCAGGGTGTCGGCGATTTTTTGATACACCTTAGAGGCCAAATAATCCGGGAAACGAGGTTTCAACCGGCCGGGCTGATCGATCATATGCCCGGCAAAGACCACCACCCGGGGAATTTGGAAGCAGGCTTCGATCCGTTGTCTCTGGCCGGGGTCCAGGTCCATCACGGTGAAGAGGAGCCGGGCGTTGCGCCGGGTAGAGGCCAGATCGCCATATCTCCGGCCGGCCCCTTGGGCAGCCTGAGTGTACCACCTGATGGCGTCGCCTATCTCACCCCGGATCAAGGCGGCTTCGCCCAAGGTGGCCTGAAGCCAATACAACTCCCCCTGATCTCCGGTTACCCGGGGCAGTTCCTGGAGGCATTGCTCCGTGACCCGGTTGGCCAGGGCCATGGCCTTCTCCTGATCATGTAAGGACCTGGCCAGGGTAGCGGCGTTGATGCCGGACCAATAACCCCCGGTCCTTTCATAAGCCGAAGCGTAAGTTTCGTAGGCCAGCCGCCACTCCCTGGTCTTGTCCGTGAGATCGGCGGCCAGGTTGGCAAAATCCTTATGGGCCCGGGCGAAGAGCCCCAGGGTCTCCTCATCGCGGTTATCCTCGTCAAGCAGTTGCTGGAGCACCTCCAGGGCCTGTTGCACCGCGCCGGAGCGCAGCAGCGCCAAGGCCAGCAATTGTCGCAACCGGGTCTCCTGGGGCCAGAGTTTGAGCCCCTCGGCCACGACGTCGTAGGCTAACAGCGGCTCCCCCAACCTCATAATGTGCTGGCCGAGGTCCTGGTAGAGTTTGGTCGGGAACGGCCCGGAGCTCGACTTTACGGTTTGCCACAGTTCAATGGCTTGCACCAGGTCGAGGTTGTGCAAATCATCGCCGAGGTGCTGCACTGCGGCCAAGTCCCCATAGGCCAGCAAGGTGCAGGCGGGGCCGGATAGGGCCGGACCAGCGGGAGATTCAACCCGGTATCCCAAGGCCAGCATGCCCTGGATGACTCCCAGGGAGATTTTCCGGTCGTACTCCTTCTCAGATTCCGGCAGGTCTTCATAAGGAACGATGCAGGGGTGCTCCTTGAGCACGTCGTCCCGGCGCTGCCCGTGGGTCCAGCCGTCGGCCAAACGCTGGCGCACCCAATTATCATGGGTAATTTCCGCCAATTGCTCCACCAGATTGATTAAATCTTCAGGAACCGCAACCGTGGTGAGGTCCGGTGATTTGGGCTCATATGACATACTCATCTCCAGAGGCGGAGGTCAAGGCTGCTTATCAGGGAAAGGACTAAGGTGTCGCCATCATCACCCTAAACGTTACCGGGGCCGGGGAGGCTAGGCTCCCCAGTTTGGTGGCCACCCATCGGTCTACAATAGGTCATTTATATTTTTTGTCAATAAATACCCGGTGGTTACAGGTAAATCGCCTAAAGGAGGGCAGGGGGGATTAAATAAGCGCTTGATAATCCCCCCCAAATCTCGTTTGAAAAGAGAGGGACTTAAAAACCTCTGTCCCTAACCTAGTGCTGGTTTAGGGAACAGGTTTTCAAACTAAGACCGGGTTTGCAACAGGTTCCAGGCAATCAGCATCAATCTTCCCTAAAAAGGGCAAAGTTCCCCGCCATTCCCCCGATGCTTCCCTGACACAGGGGCCTGAAAGCTCCTCCCGCGGTCTTAACGCCGGCCTCCTTTGGAGCCCGGCCTGCCGGCCCCGCCTCGAGCCGGAGCCCGGGCCGAGCCCCGGGAGAACCCGGCCGCGGCCAGAATAGCCTTTACACCCCGGTCCAAGCCTAATATAATTCCAGGAAAAATCGTTTAATTTGGCATGGAAAATAATCTGGATAGAAGGCCGGACGCCCGGCGCCGCTCCCGGTGGCCCTGGGTGCTGGCGGGCCTAGTGGTCCTGGGCGTAGGGGCCTGGGGGCTGCTTCGCCACCAGCCGCCGCCCCCGCCGCCCAAGGCGGCGACCCAGGCCCAGCCCCCGCGGATGGAGGGCCTCTCCCTCACGGAGATTCATGAAGGCGACAAAACCTGGGTCCTGGAGGCCAAGCAGGCGGATTTTCACCCGGACCAGGATACCATCAGCATCACCGGGGTCCGGGTGGAATTTTTCGGCCCCGGAGAGGACATCCGGGTGAAGGCCGAGGCGGGGCTGTTTAACACCAAGACCCGGGTCTTAACTCTGAAGGGGCAGGTCGAGATGCAGCGCGGCGAGCTCCTGGTCCAAACCAGCCTGGCCACCTATATCCCGGCAGAGCGGGCCTTGCTCGCTCCCGAGGAAGTTGTCATCACGGAACCGGGCCTCAAGGTGGAGGGCAAGGGGCTGCGGGTGGAACTGGCCGCCAAGAAGCTGGTGATGGCCCAACACCACTTCACCGAATTGCAGGTTAAGGATTGGAGGGGCACGCATTGAGACGCCATGGGTTTTTAGCCCTCGCCGGGCTCCTGGTGATATTCTGGGCCGGTTTGTCCCTGGCGTATGGCGCCGCCCCCAAGAAGCCGGGACCGGAAAAAGAGGTCCCGCTGCACATCACCGCCGCCCGCCTGGAGGCGGATCAGGCCAAAGGGCTGGTCGTCTTCTCGGGTTCGGTGAAGGCCGTCTACGGCGATGCGACGTTATACTCGGATCAGCTGCAGGTCTACTTTAAGCCCAAACCGGAGGCGTCTAAAGGGGCCCCCAACCCCTCCCAGGAAAAGGCGGGGCAGTCCCTCCTGGGTGATGCGGGGGCCGAGAAGATTGACCGCATCGTGGCCAAAGGCAACGTGCGCATGGTCCAGGAAGACCGGGTGGCCACCGGGGATCAGGCCATCTACTATAAGGACCGGGATGAGGTCGTGCTGACGGGCAACCCCCAGTTGTGGCGGGCCGAAAACACCCTGAAAGGGGAGCGGATCATCTTCAATCTCGCGACCAAGAAAGTGCTGGTGGAGAGTTCTCCCCACCGCCGGGTGGAAGCCCTGCTTTATTCCCAGGGAGCTGCCGACGGCAAAGTCAAGAAACCTCTTAGCCCCAAAGCCCGCCAGAGCCGCCAGCCTTAGGTATGCATTGCCTCAGCCTGCAATGTTTGAGTAAAAGCTACGACGGCCACAAGGTGGTGGACGACGTCTCCATGGAAGTGAAGAGCGGCGAGGTGGTAGGGCTCCTGGGCCCCAACGGGGCCGGCAAGACCAGCACCTTTTTTATGGTTTTGGGCCTGCTGCAACCCGACGGCGGCAATATCTACCTGGACGGCGAGGACATCTCGCTGCTGCCCATTTATCGCCGGGCCCGCTTGGGCCTGCAATACCTCCCCCAGGAGCCTTCGGTGTTCCGGAAGCTCACGGTGGCCGAGAATATTATGGCGATCCTGGAAACCCTGGAGCCGGACCTGAGGATACGCCAGGACCGCCTGGCGAAACTGCTGGCCGACCTGCGGATTTCTCACCTGGCTAACCAGAGGGCCTCGGCCCTCTCCGGAGGCGAGCGGCGCCGGGTGGAGATCTCCCGGGCCCTGGTCACCGCCCCTCACTTTATTATCCTGGATGAGCCTTTTGCCGGCATCGACCCCCTGGCGGTGACTGATATCCAAAATATTATCCGTGACTTAAAAAACCGCG
>CAWKEQ010000008.1:0-121969 GCA_963848565.1 uncultured delta proteobacterium | reverse complement strand
CCATGCCCACCCATATGTCGGTAACTGATGGGTTAAATAGATAATTTCCAAGAAATTTGGTAAAATGCAGTAAAGGTGAGCAACATGACCCGGCTTGAGCAATTAATCAAGGAACTGCCGCCCGAATTGCTCGGGACTGCTGCTGAAGACTTCTTGGAATCTCTCTTGGCCAAACGATCTCCCAAGAGAAAAAGCAGACTTAAAATTGGACTGGCGCGGCGGCTTGCGCGACTTGCGGGATCGGTACACTTCCGTGGAGCTTCAGCATAAGGCTCAGGAATGGTGGGGAGATTAGTGTTTCTCCTGGACACCAATATCATCCTGGAACTTCTCCTTGATCAAGACCACGCCGACCAGGTCGCCGTGTTCCTCAACCAGGCTGCGCCGGACAGCCTCCATACTCCTCCTAATTTTCCCTTTATTCCCTCGGGGTTATTCTCCTCAGGCTGAAGCGCTTTGATCTCTTTCTCCGATCAGTGCAAGAGTCTTGTTCCTCTGGAAGCCATCGCCCTTTTGCGACTGGGAGTGGAGGATATGGCGAAGGTTAGCGAAGTTGCGCAAGCCTTTGGCCTGGATTTTGATGATTCTTATCAGTATGTTGCCGCTAAAAAATTCAACTTAGAACTGTTGAGTTTCGACCACGATTTGAACCGGACTCCTCGGGGCCGCAGGACTTTGGAAGAAGTTATGTAGTGCGCCCTGCGCACCACAATGGCGGGCACTGCCCGCCCTACATTCACAAAACTTGCCATGGTAGACGAACAAACCATTCAGGACTTATGTAACTTTGTCGTCCGGGATTTCCAGCCCGAGCGGATTATCCTGTTCGGTTCCTATGCCTATGGCCATCCCACACCTGATTCTGACGTAGATATTTGGTGGTTCTGTCTTTTGAGGGCAAAAATTTCTCTAAATCACTGGAAATCCTAAATCGAGCCAACCCCGCTTTTCCCATCGATCTGCTGGCCCGGCGGCCGGATGACACGGAACGCCGCTACCGCGAAGGCGACCCCCTGATCCGGGAGGCTTTAGATCGCGGCAAAGTGTTGTATAATAGAGGTGGAGAACGCTCATGAATATTCGCGAAGAAATTATCAAGACCCTGGATACCCTCCGCGAAGAGGACCTGGAAGGCGTCTTGGATTACATCCGCTTCATCCAGGAACCGGAGGAAGTGGAGCCTACGGCAGAGGAAATCGCCATTATCGCCAGAGGCAAAGAAGAAATAGCCAGTGGGGATTTGGTCGATTGGAGGGACCTCAAGAAAGAGCTTGAAAAAGATGCCTTTTAAAGTCAAGCTCACCAAGGCAGCGAAAAAGGTCTATGTAAAATTAGCGCCGAAGTTAAAAATGGGGTTGGAGAGATGTCTGGCACAATTGGAGTATGATCCCAAGGTCCACCGAAATATTAAAAAACTTAAAGGTTACGAGAACGATTATCGCTATAAGGTAGGCGGGTGGCGTATTATGTATGAAATTGATGAGGCCAAAAAAATAGTAATTGTTTATGAAATTGGGCCCCGCGGAGACGTATACAAACATGGCCATTAAGCACCGGCTGGAAAGCCTGTGCTACCAGCTTTTTGAACAGGCTGAAGCCTGCGGCTACCCATCCTTTTAATTAATCCAGTGGCACTGGCTTCCAACTTATGAAAAATCGCTTTGGAGCCCAAGTCCAGCCTGGAAACTGGTGGCGTTAGCAGGCCGCCCTATCCCTTGATATCGCTACCCATTTACGGAAAAACCTGCTATCCTTATTGTAGGCAGCATTTCGTAAAGAATCATATAAGCCTGAGCCTTTCCGCCCTTGGTCAGACAACGGGAGTCAGGCATTTTTTCTTTTCTGGACATCGCCGCCGACTCGATTAAAGTGGAACGGGAAGCGGCGCAGACTCAAACCGGGGCGGTAGAATCAATCTCTCATGAAGAACCTTTCTGCATCAGGGGGCGAAACGTCCCGCCAACCAGGTGCCAACCAGCGGGAACTCAGCGGCACACTGCCGGCCCACTGGCGATACAGCACCGGCACAACCCCGGTTAAACGGCGATTTGTTCCGCTTACCCCTGCGATGCCATGCGGATAAAATTGCAGTAAAATAAGATAGATGACAATTAGTTCAAAAATTTTTACCGATTTTTTGTATCGTTTCATCTGAAATAGGACAAAAAGACCAGAAATAATCACCCGTAAATCTGCCTCGGCCTGGGGTGAGGAGCCATGAAGACCACCGAAAACGGAAAACGGAAAACGGAAAACGATGTCGTCCTCCCGGATGACAAACCCCGGGAACACTGCGGCGTCTTCGGCATTTACGGGCATCCCGACGCGGCCCGGATCACCTACTTCGGCCTCTACGCCCTCCAGCACCGGGGCCAGGAGTCCTGCGGCATCGTCGCCGGCGACGGCAAACGGGTCAGCATGCACCGGGGCCTGGGGCTGGTGCCCGAGGTCTTCAACCCCGGGGTCCTGGATCAGCTCCCGGGGCATCTGGCCATCGGCCACGTGCGCTATTCCACCACCGGCTCCACCATGCTCATCAACGCCCAGCCCTTCGTGGTGCAGCACGGCGGTCTGATGATCGCCATCGGGCACAACGGCACCCTCACCAACGCCCGGGAGATCCGCTGCCGCCTGGAGGCCGCGGGCTCCATCTTCCAGTCCACCATGGACACCGAGGTCATCGTCCACCTCATGGCCCGGCACCCCGGGGCCGACCTGGTGGAATCCCTGGTGAACGCCCTGGAGCTCGTCAAAGGCTCCTATTCCCTGGTGCTCTCCACCGCCGACCAGGTCATCGCCGCCCGGGACCCCCACGGCTTCCGGCCCCTGTGCCTGGGCCAGGTGAACGGCTCCTGGGTAGTGGCCTCCGAGACCTGCGCCCTGGACCTGGTCCAGGCCGAGTACTGGCGGGACGTGGAACCCGGCGAGATCGTGGTCCTGGACAAAAACGGCCTCCATTCCCACAAGCCCTTTCCCGCCGGCGGCGCCGCATTACTGCATCTTCGAATACGTCTATTTCGCCCGGCCGGACAGCCTGGTCTTCGGCCAGAGCGTCTACCTGGTGCGCAAGCGCCTGGGCGCCGCCCTGGCCCAGGAACACCCCCTGAGCGCCGATCTGGTCATGCCCTTTCCCGACTCCGGCGTCTACGCCGCCCTGGGCTACGCCGCGGCCACCGGCATCCCCTTTGAAATGGGGGTGATCCGCAATCACTACGTCGGCCGCACCTTCATCCAACCCTCCCAGGGTATGCGGGATTTCTCCGTCCGGATCAAGCTCAATCCCGTGCGGGAGGTCCTCAAGGGCAAACGGGTGGTGGTGATCGAGGACTCCATCATCCGGGGCACCACCACCCGCTCCCGGGTCAAGTCCCTCCGGGAGGCCGGCGCCAAGGAAGTCAGCATGCTGGTGAGCTGCCCGCCCCACCGCTTCCCCTGTTATTACGGCATCGACTTCTCGTCCAAAGGCGAACTCATCGCCTCCCAGCAGGAAGTCAGCCAGATCCGTGACTTCCTGGGCCTGGATTACCTGGGCTACCTGAGCCTGGACGGGCTGGTGGAGGCCACGCAATTAAACCAGAGCGACTTCTGCCTCTCCTGCTTTTCGGGAGACTACCCCGTGCCCCTGGAATCCAACTTCTCCAAGACCTGCTTCGAAGACGACATCTGCTCCGCCTCCCACGGCGAGTCGATTCTGCCCCCGGTCTGTGAAATCAGCGGCCAAGGCGAAACGGCGAAAAACCGAAAAGGGTAACAATATTATTGGGAACCGCGTAGTAGCGGACCGGCCCCCCTCCCCTGCTGCTCCGCCTCACCCCTCTTTCGGCCACTCCGGCGTGGCGCCGGCGCCCACCGTCGCCACCGCCGTTATTTAAAAAACTTGATGTTTAACGCAGCTTTAGTATGATGGTGGCGCAAATGCCATGCATTTCACGGTAGTTAGCCGCAAAGGAGGATCCCCATGCCTGAATGCGCCTGTGGTTGCGGAGAGCCCACCAAGTCGGGAAAATATCTTCAGGGTCATGAACAGAAGCTGCGCAAACAACTGGAAGAAAAGGTTGGGGGCCTGCCGCTCCTGGCCTCCCTGGTGAAGGTGACCCAGATGTACGCCCAGGGCCGCATGAGCCTGGATGGCCTGGGGCGCCTGGTCAGCCTGATTTACCAAAAGGATTAACCGGCCGCACCCCGGGAAGCCCCTATCCCGGTTATGGCGATGGCCCCAAGTCCCTGCCGGTTATCCCCTCTCTTCTGAGGCCGATTATCATCCACGCCTGAGAGGAGGCAGGGTAACTCTTGGTAAGCCCGATAAAGTCCCCTCTCCCCTGCGAGGGCAGAGGGTGAGGGGTGGCTTCGTCTGCTGACACCCCCCTCCCCCAGCCCTCTCCCCCCAAAAGCGGGTGGAAGGGGAGAAAAAGCGAACCCTCGCACCAGAATATGCTGGTGCGTAAAGGTTAGCTTCTGAGCGGAGATGGGGCTATAATAAAAGCTGCATCTGCATAAATCTTAGCAATGGGTCTGGCCGTTATTATCCTGGCACCTGCCCTCCCCTGCTCTTATGACTGAACATCTCATCGGCGTCATCTCCGACACCCACGGCCTGCTGCGGCCCGAAGCCGTCAAGGCCCTGGAGGGCGTGGAACTCATCATCCACGCCGGGGACATCGGCGAGCCGCGCCTTTTGCGCCAATTAGAGCGCCTCGCCCCGGTGCACGCGGTCCGGGGCAACACCGACCGGGGCGACTGGGCCGCGGCCCTCCCCCGGACCCGGGTGGTGGAGGTGGGGGGCCTCCACCTCTACGTCCTCCACGAACTCTTCTGCCTGGACCTGGACCCCGCCGCCGCCGGGCTCGCCGCGGTGATCTACGGCCACTCCCACTCCCCCCATCTGGAACACAAAAACGGCGTCCTTTTCCTCAACCCCGGCAGCGCCGGCCCGAGGCGGTTTACCCTGCCGGTGAGTTTGGCCCGGATCAAGCTGCAAGGCGACTCCCTGTACCCTGAACTGGTGGACCTGAAGGTATGACCACATAAACTAAAATGACTGCCAAGAGCCAACACACAGGCGGGACGCCTGTGCCACGATTCTCTTCAGGGATTTGGGGGAGGGGGAAAGGGCCCCTTACGAAAGTCCCTTTTACATCCTCCCCCAAAATGATTCCCCCCCCAGAAGGGCGGACACACAGGTCCGCCCCTACAGCCCTCCTCATTGCTTTAGACCAGCCTATCCCCTATAATAGTTTCCTATGACCCCGAAACGCCCCGTTTATCCCTTTGCGGCTTTGGTCGGGCAGGAGCGGCTGAAGCTGGCCCTGGTCCTCAACGCCATCAATCCCCTCATCGGCGGGGTGTTGATCCGGGGCGAGAAGGGCACGGCCAAGTCCACCGCGGCCCGGGGCTTGGCGGAGTTGTTGCCGCCCATCGCCATGGTGGCGGGCTGCCCGTTTCACTGCCACCCGGAGTTGCCCGAGCTGATGTGCGACGCCTGCGCCAAGCGCCTGTCGCAGGGCGAGGCGCTGCCCCGCCGGGACCGGCCCATGGTCGTGGTGGATCTGCCCCTGGGCACTACCGAGGACCGGCTCCTGGGCACCATTGATCTCGAAGCCGCCATCAAGAGCGGCGAGAAGCATTTCGAGCCGGGGCTTTTGGCTGCGGCCAACCGGGGAATTTTGTACGTCGATGAAGTGAACCTGTTGGACGACCATCTCGTCGACGTGCTGCTGGACGCGGCGGCCATGGGGGTCAACGTGGTGGAGCGGGAGGGCATTTCCTTCGCCCACCCGGCCCGCTTTATCCTGGTGGGCACCATGAACCCCGAGGAGGGGGAACTCCGGCCCCAACTCCTGGACCGCTTCGGGTTGTGCGTCGAAGTGACGGGTCTGCACAATCTCGAGGCCCGCATGGCCGTGGTGGAGCGCCGCCTGGCCTTCGAGGCCGACCCGGAGGGTTTTGCCGCCGCCTGGCAGGGAGAACAACACATCATCCGCCAGGGCATTTTGAGAGCCCGGGAGCGCCTGCCCCGGGTGAGCTTCTCCCACGATCTCCTGCGGCTCATCACTGCCATCTGCGTTGACCAGGGCGTGGACGGCCACCGGGCCGACATCTTCATGCTCAAGGTGGCCCAGACCCTGGCGGCCTACCGGGGCCGGGAGGCCGTGAATCCCGCCGACGTTCGGGAGGCCGCCACCCTGGTTTTGCCCCACCGCCTGCGCCGCAAACCTTTTAGCGAATCCGAGATGGACGAAAACCGGCTGGAGGAAACCTTCCGGAAGCACGCCGAGGCCATGGAGCCGCGCTCCGCCGAGCCACCCCCGCCCCAACCGGGGGACGCCTCCCCTGACGGGGACGAGGCGGTTTTGGTGGGCGAAGTCACGGTGGCGCCGGGGGCCACCTTCCCGGTGCGGCCTCTGGAACTGCCTCCGGACCGCCGGCCTAAAAAAGCCCCGGGAGCCCGCACCCGGACCCGAAGCGATGACCACACCGGGCGCTATGTCCGCCCCACCCTGGCCCGGCCCGCCATTCCGGATCTGGCCATTGACGCCACCTTGAGGGCTGCGGCCCCCTACCAGGGGCTGAGGGAGCGCGGCAACCTGGCCCTGGCCATCCGTGAGCCCGACCTGCGCTACAAGGTCCGGGAGAAGCGCATCGGGCGGAACATCCTGTTCGTGGTGGACGCCTCCGGCTCCATGGGGGCGCAGGAACGCATGATTGAGACCAAGGCCGCGATCCTGTCGCTGTTGATCGACGCCTACCAGAAACGCGAGCGGGTGGGGCTTATCGTCTTTGGGGGCCGCGAGGCGAAGGTGGCCCTGCCCTTCACCCACAGCGTGGAGATGGCCCAGCGCTATCTGACGAGCCTCCCCACCGGCGGCAAGACCCCCCTGCCCCACGCCCTCTTCCTGGCCCGGGAACTGCTGCGCCAGGAGAAGGCCCGGCATCCCCGGGACGCCTTTCTTTTGGTGCTCATCACCGATGGCCGGGCCAACCTCAGCCTGGGACAGGGGAGGCAGCCCATGGAGGAGGTCAAGGAACTGGCAGGCCAGCTCGGGACCCTGGGGATCAACGCCCTGGTACTGGACACCGAGCGGTTCGCCCCCTGCCTGGACCTGGGCTGCCTGCCGGAGCTGAGCCGGCGCCTGGGGGGCCAGTACCATTCGGTCCAAAGCCTGCGGGCCCCGGAGGTGGTAGCCCGCATCACCGCGGCCCTGGAAGATTCCTAGGCCCCTGAGGGAGCCGCAGCGCCGCCCGAAAGCCGATTTCCCTGTCTGAATCATTGACAATTAGTGCCGGTTGCGCTACAGGATAACCATACCTTGCTTGCCGGCCGGTCCGGCGGCGCCGCTCGTCTAAACCCGGCAATGAGCCTAATTACGGTTTATCGGGCCCAGGGCCCTTAACAATCACGGGGACATGTCATGCCGGAACCACAGCAAGAAACCTGGCTCAGGCTGGTAGTCCTCACGGTAATCGTCCTGGCGGCGGCCGCGGGGATTGCAGCCTTCAAGTCCAGCGGTTTTGCCACCCGGGCCCAGATTTTTGCGGTCCAGGAAGCCCAGCAATGGCAGGATTACCAGGCAGAGAGTATCAGAAAGGATAATTTCGGCCTCCACCGGGATATCCTGGTATCCCTGGGGATTGCGGAGGGCAAATCGGCCAAGGCCCCAAAGACCACCGCCGCCAGGATCAAGGCCTACGAAGAAGAAATGGCCCGCCTGAACCGGGAGCGGGACCAGATCAAAAAGGTGGCCCAGACCCTGGCCGCGCAGGAGGAAGAGCTGGCCCAAAAGGCTGGAGATCTGGGGCTGGCTGTGATCCTCTTCCAATTGGGCATCATGAGTTCCGCGGCGGCGGCGCTTACCCGGAAAAAAATCTTGTGGCTGCTGGGCCTGGGCCTGGGCATCTGGGGCCTGGTTTACCTGGTGAAAAACTTGGTCCTCTGAGGCAGGCGCCGGGTCACTTCGGTGAGAGCTTAGAGGCAATGGTCAGATTTGAGTGGACAACCCGTGCCATCCAGGCATAATATCAATCGGACTACAAAGAATTCTGCACATCCCCCACAAAAGGTCAATTTCGCTACTCAGATCATATCGTTAATTCCTTAAAGTTTTTGGTGAGCCTCGGTTTTAGCAAGTTAGGCGCTACAAGTCAAATTCAGTTATCCTCGAATCCCCTAAATGTTGGCAGGCCAAGTTCGCATAGGGGATGAGATTCCCCACGAGACTCGACGGTATTACCTTTAACCGGAGGATAGGCCCGGCGCGCTTTTTATTTAATGGACAGCACCAACAATTCGTGCTAACGGTTTTTATTGATAACTTTTTATTATAGGGAGGCTGGGAGAACATGAAAAGTAACTTTACCCGTGTTTTGGCGGTTGGGCTTTTCCTTCTATTATTGTGCCTCTATGCAAATACCGGGGTTGAGGCCGGCCAGGTCAACATCGTGGATTACATGACCTGCGGCAAGGACGGCGACCTATGGACCTATAACTACACCGTCCCACCGGGGACCCCCGGTTTTACCGTTAGCATGGCCAGACTGACTGTGGGGGAGTATGCCGGGAAATACCGGCTGGGCGACTGGCGCAATCCCGACGGGAGTACGGAATGGTGGATATTTGATAGTGATGTCAACCACCTTTACTTTTATTACCACAATCAGCTTGGCGCCTTTGACCCTCCTCGGGTCATCGAAGGTTGGCAGGACCTGGAAAAGCCTATCATCCCTAATCCTTTTAATCTAGACCCTAACAACCCCAAGTATTTCAAGACCCTGGCCAGCCTGACGGTTACGGCCGGGACTTTCAAGGACATTTTAATATTCATTGACCTTGATAAAAATTACCCTCCCAATCAATACAACGATTTGTATGGGTTAGATCGCCAGACCATTCCCTGGGGGGTAACAGGTATCCGATGGTATGCCCGTGGTTTTGGTGAAATCGCAAACGAAAATGTTGATGCGGCTACCGGCAATCAGGTCTTTAAATATGACCTCATAAGCACTACTGTAAAACCGGAACTCAATGCGTCGGTCGCCGCTATCCTTATCCTTCTTTTAGAGAATTAATTTAGCATCGAACCCAACGAAGGGACACAACAGCAAGGGGGGGTTTGTTTCCTGGAGAAACCGAAGTATAAATTGGCACCACTCAAGTTAAAATATTCGCCAGAGCATTGACTGCAGTGGCCTTAGAATATCAACACTTACAAAATCCATTAAAGTAGGTTGAAATGGATATCATAGCTATATCTAAGGCCCTGGCGCCAGGTAAAGTTTTAATCCCCAGTGTCAGGTCTCATCTGATCTGGGTTGATGATGGTCAGCTCAATTCTTGGTCCTTACCGCTTAGGCCAGGGCCTATTCCTTATTTCCCGCCTTTTCCGTATTTTCGGTAACCGCCCCTGCCCTACCCCTTTTTTTAGGAAAAAATAAATAAAAGAAGACTCGGACTCGCCTCAATGGGACAAAAATGGCAGGTGAAAGAGCAGGAGAAAGCCGTTCAGGCATAACAAGGCGCCGCCACCGGCGGCGATCAGGGACACCCCGAAGATGGCCCGGGATTGGGACAGGATAGACACGGTGGCCATGACGATGGCAATCTGGAGGAGGACTTCGGCGAATTCAAAGTACGGGTCTTGGCTGCGGGCGATATCCCGTTCGTGTTCCAGCTTCCGGGCGATCTTTTCGATGTCCTTGCGGTCCTTGCCGTAGCGCTCCTCCTGGGTAGCCATCAGCTTGAGCAAGGTTTCGTAGCGCTGCCTGATCTCCGGCTTCACGGTTTCTTTTTCCAGGAGGTCCAATTCCAGGCGCATCTTCTGGCCGCGATAGAAATGCTCCCGGCCGGCTTTGGCCTGGTAATAGGCCCACTGATCCGAGGCCTGCTGCTGAAACAGGATCATGTCTTTCATGGCCTTGCTGCCACCCAGGGAGCTGATGGCCAGGATGGCCGCAAAAATGGCGGTGGTCAGGGCTACCCGCCGGGTGAATCTGTGACCCATGGCCTCTTCCAGTTCTTCGGGCTTGGGGAGTTCAATTTCAGCCATACCGCTTTCCCCTCAGAAATTTATTTTACAAAAAGTTCGCATGCCCTCGGTGAGAGCCCCATCCAGGCCCAGTTCATGGCCCCAGGCATCATAGACCTTGAGCCCCCCGGCAATTTCCGGCAGGCGCCCCGCACTGATCAGGGCGTGCTTTACCTGCATTCCCGCGACCAGGTCCACGGGTTTCTGGTCAACATAGACGCGCATCTCAATCCACGGCCTTGATGCGTCCGTCAACATGGGGAGCGATGGTTTTCCGGGCCTGGATCGAGGCTATCACCAGGTCCCGCAACCAGGTGCCGGGATCATTGTAGGCCAGTTTGCTGCTGGTGAGCGTCCCCCCCAGGTTGGCATAATCCCCGGCGCTTTTCAGGGCCTCGCCGAAGGACGTATAACCGTCGCCACCGGCCACCAAAAAATCATTGGTGGCCACCATGTAGTCTTTCTGCGGGTCCAGAGGGCAGCCCCCCACCATGACGTCCTTAACCCGGGAGCCCGCCGGGGCGCTGCGGCTGTAGGTAAAGGTGAGGCCCGAGACCTGGGGAAAACTGCCGGATGGCTCTTCCACACGGGCCACGCCATGTTCCAGGGCAGCCATGAGCTGGGCCCCGGTCAGGCAGACGGCCACCAGGTAATTGTCAAAGGGGAGGACGGCATAAATGTCTTTCATGGTGATCTTGCCCCGGGGGATGCTGGTCCGGATGGTCCCGCCGTTGATGATCCCCGCATCAGCCCCGGCCGTCTGCCGCATGACGTCGGCGACAAAATCGCCCAGGTTGGTTTCCCTGGTCCTGACGTCGGCCCCATCCAGGTCCACCCCGGTCTGGCCAATGGCCCGCTGCAAGAGGGAATCGACCTGGCGCTCATAACGCGCCACGATGTCCTGGACCTGGCGATCCGGGGCACCGATGGCGGGGCTGATCTCCTGCAGTTCCCCATCGAACCCCGCGACCTTCCCGTCTTTGATCCGTAAGTTTAAGATCCCCAGGGCCTTGGCATGTTCCCAGGCCTGGACGATGATAGTCTGGCCCACCCGATCGGGCTGGAGAATCTTGGTGTGGGAGTGGCCCCCGACGATGACATCGATCCCCGGGACCCGGGCAGCCAGTTCCTTGTCCGCCTGAAAACCGCAGTGGGATAGGACGATAATGATGTCGGCCCGGCCCTTAAGCTCGCGGATATACTTCCTCACGGCGCTCTCCGGGGTGCTGAAGGTCAGGCCCACCACATTCCGGGGATGGGTGGTGACAGGGGTATCCGGAGTCACGACGCCGATGATGGCGATTCTCATCCCCTGGAGATTCTTGACGACATAGGGTTTGAGGCCCTTCAAACCCTTCACATTAGCTCCCAGCACGGGGAATCGGGCCTGGGCTATTCTTTCTTTTAAGACCTTGGGGCCAAAATCAAACTCGTGGTTGCCCACCACCATGGCATCGAAGCGCATGGCATTCATCACCTCGATAGTGGATTTGCCCTTAAACAGGTTGGCCCAGGAGTTCCCCTGGATCATATCCCCGGCGGCCAGCAATAAGGATGGTTGATCGTGCCGGGCCTGGTCCACGGCCCCCGCCAGGTAGGCGATACCCCCCAGGGGCGGCGCGTTGGCCCCGGCTTTATACGGCTCGGCAAAACCATGAAAATCATTGACATAGAGAATTCTCAGGTCAACCTGGGCGGCATAACTCCAGGGGACCAGGATGAGCAACAGGAGCAGGCTCAGAAACGCGGTGCGGATTTTTTTCATGCCCACATTTTAAAGGATAGGGAGGATGGCGCAAGGAAAAGTTCTGCCGCCAGTTCCCGGGGATGGCTGGCCTTATGGTCAAAACTTGACCGGGCAACCCCCGCCTCAAAACCTGACCGCATCGGACAAAGGAGATTTTGGCGATCACCCAGCAAAAGAACAAATTTAGCCCATATCGGGGTTTTTCACTGAACCGGGGATACCTGGCCAACCTGGCAGGGTTACATCCTTATGCTAACTTATTAAATTTAATCATTGTTTTCCCAAGCCTGCCTCTAGTGAGAAAGTGGGCCAGCCTCGCTCTTCCGGGAGTGTGGTAGAAACAAGGTGCAAATTGACAGGGGATATAAAATGGTTATCTGAAATTATTATGTGTTTATCCAACCTTCCGAAAATATTCCTTTCGCCAAATCAAGCCTTAGCAGACCACAATCCCTGGAGGTGCGTCATATGAACCTCAGGAAAAAGGTTCTCTCCCTAGACTTCGCATTAGGTCTGTTCTGTCTGGGATCCGGCCGGGAGCCGGAGTACCCAGACAGCAAAGGTTATGGCTGGCTGAGAGACCCATCCAGGCACAGGAGGACGCAGTCATGACAACTTCCGCCAGGCAACCGCTGGTAGATCACCGGGACGAGAGCATCAGCGCTTATGGGCCGGCCCGCTCTACGGTCCAAGGGACCCCCCTGAGCCGGGAGGAGCTGCGCCGGATCGACGCCTACTGGCAGGCGAGTCTCTACCTGTGCCTGGGGATGTTGTACCTCAGGGACAACCCCTTGCTCAGGGAGCCGCTCAAACTGGAGCATATCAAGCCGCGGCTGTTGGGCCACTGGGGCTCGGACGCCGGCCAGTGTTTCACCTACATTCACTTCAACCGGCTGATCAACAAGTACGACCTGAACGCCATCTATATCTCCGGACCCGGCCATGGGGCGCCGGCGGTCCTGTCCCAGGGATACCTCGAGGGGACCTACTCCGAGGTCTACCCGGAAAAGAGTGAAGACCTGGCCGGGATGCAGCGCTTCTTGAAGCAGTTCTCCTTCCCCGGAGGCATCGGCAGCCACGCTACCCCGGAAACCCCCGGCAGCATCCACGAGGGCGGCGAGCTCGGTTACAGCCTGTCCCACGGCTTTGGGACGGTCTTCGACAACCCGGACCTGATCACCCTGGTGATGGTGGGTGATGGCGAGTCCGAGACCGGTCCCCTGGCCACCAGTTGGCACAGCAACAAATTCCTCAACCCGATCACCGATGGGGCGGTGCTGCCGGTCCTGCATCTCAACGGCTATAAGATCAACAACCCTACCATCCTGGCCCGCATCAGCCACGAAGAGTTGGAGGCCTTGTTCGTCGGGTATGGCTACACCCCTTACTTCGTGGAAGGCAGCGACCCCGAAAGCATGCATCAGGCCATGGCCGCCACCATGGAACACTGTGTCCTGGAGATCCGCAAGTTCCAGGCGGAGGCGCGGCAGACTGGCAAGGCCTTCCGGCCGCGCTGGCCCATGATCGTCCTCAGGAGCCCCAAGGGCTGGACCGCGCCCCGGGAAGTGGACGGGCATTACCTGGAAGGTTTTTGGCGGGCCCACCAAATCCCCATCACCGACGTCGCCACCAACCCGGCCCACCTGAAATTACTGGAAGCGTGGCTGCGCGGCTACAAGCCGGAGGAACGTTTTGACGAATCAGGGCGGCTGATTCCCGAGTTGAAGGCCCTGGCGCCCAAGGGGCACCGGCGCATGAGCGCCAACCCCGTGGCCAACGGCGGTCTGTTGCGCCGGCCGCTGGATATGCCCGACTTCCGCACCTTCGCCGTCGACGTCAAGAAGCCCGGCGGGACCCTGGCCGGGAACGTCCCCACCCTGGGCATCTTCCTCCGGGAAGTCATGCGGCGGAACATGCAGAACTTCCGCGTGTTCGGGCCGGACGAGACCCAATCCAACAAGCTCGAAGCCCTCTACGAGGTCACCAAGAAAGTCTGGCTGGGGGAGTATTTCCCGGAGGACGCCGACGGCGGCGAACTGGCCTTGAAGGGCCGGGTCATGGAAATGCTCAGCGAGCACACGGTGGAAGGCTGGCTGGAGGGCTACCTGCTGAGCGGCCGGCACGGTTTCATCAACAGCTATGAGCCATTCATCCACATAATCGACTCGATGTTCAACCAGCACGCCAAGTGGCTGGAAAAGTGCAATGGGCTGCCCTGGCGCGCCCCGGTGGCGTCACTCAACCTGCTGATCACCGCCCTGGTGTGGCGACAGGACCACAACGGCTTCACTCACCAGGACCCCGGTTTTCTCAACGTGGTCGTCAACAAGAGCCCCAACGTGGTACGTATCTATCTGCCGCCCGACGCCAACTGCCTGCTTTCCGTGGCCGATCACTGCCTGCGGAGCGTCAACTATGTCAACGTCATCGTGGCGGATAAACAGGTCCACCTGCAGTACCTGGACAGGGAGGCGGCCGTGGCGCACTGCACCAAGGGCGCCGGTATCTGGGACTGGGCCAGCAACGACCAGGGCGCCGACCCCGATGTGGTCATGGCCAGTTGCGGCGACGTGCCGACCATGGAGTCCCTGGCCGCCACCGCCCTGCTCCGGCAGCATCTGCCCGACATCAAGGTTCGGTTCGTGAACGTGGTGGACCTGTTCAGGTTGATATCCCACGTCGATCACCCGCACGGTATGAATGACCGTGAGTTCGCGGCCCTCTTCACCTCCACCAAGCCGGTGGTCTTCAACTTTCATTCCTACCCGTGGCTAATCCACCAGTTAACCTATCGCCGGCCCGGGCAACACCATATTCATGTGCGCGGCTACAAAGAAAAGGGGAACATCAACACGCCCCTGGAACTGGCGATCCTCAACCAAACCGACCGCTTCAGCCTGGCCATTGACGCCATCGACCGGATACCCCGGTTCGCCGACACGGGCTCCAGCTTGCGCGAGGCCTTGCTCGACCAGCAGATCGCCTGTTTGCACCACGCCTACGAATTTGGCGTGGATCAACCAGAGATCACCAATTGGAAGTGGCCCTTTTAGATTGAGACCTGAGAAGGAGCAGATGCAGCCTGATTTTCCTTAAGCTGATTACTTTTTGTTGGCTTGGTTGCTATCTCCCTGAGCACAGAAGACGGCACTCGTGACCGACTGGTTTCCGGTTGAAACCGTTGCCGCCCGATCCAGCATAATTTCACGGTTAGGAGATCCGCAGAGGATGGCTGAATTAAAGATGATTACCGGTGACGAAGCCAAGGAGCAAAGCATCGAGGAGCTCTTTACCCACCTGGACAGCAGCCCCAAGGGCTTGACCTCGGCTGAGGCCGAGAGCCGTTTGGCCGAATTCGGGCCCAATGCCCTGGAAGAAAAAAAGGTTAACCCGATCTTAAAATTCCTGAGTTATTTTTGGGGGCCGATTCCCTGGATGATTGAAGTCGCGGCCATCCTCTCTGCGGCCGTCAAACATTGGGACGATCTCATCATCATTTCAGTCTTGCTGTTTTTCAACGCCCTGGTGGGCTTCTGGCAGGAATACAAGGCCGCCAATGCGCTGGAGGCCCTGAAAAAGAATCTGGCTCTCAGGGCCCGGGCGCTACGAGACGGCAAGTGGCATGAGGTTCCGGCCGGCGAACTGGTCCCGGGGGATGTCATCCGTCTCCGCCTGGGGGATATCATTCCCGCTGACGTCAAGCTTTTTGAGGGCGACTTTCTCAGTGTCGACCAGTCGGCTTTGACCGGCGAATCCTTGCCGGTGAGTAAAAAAGCCGGGGACATTGCCTATTCCGGATCGGTGGCCAAACAGGGGGAAATGGTCGCCCTGGCGACCGGAACCGGTACGAACACCTTCTTTGGCCGCACGGCCCAACTGGTCCAGACTGCCGGGGCCGTGTCCCATTTCCAGAAGGCGGTTTTGCAAATCGGCGATTACCTGATTTACCTGAGCCTGGGGTTGGTGGCGATCCTTATCCTGGTGCAGTTGGAGCGGGGCGCCCACCTCCTGACCCTTATCCAGTTTGCCCTTATCCTGACGGTGGCTTCCATCCCCGTGGCCTTGCCCGCGGTGCTTTCGGTGACCATGGCCGTGGGCGCCCTGGCCCTGTCCCGGCTGAAGGCCATTGTCACCCGGCTCGAATCCATCGAGGAGTTGGCCGGGGTGGACATCCTGTGTTCGGATAAGACCGGAACCCTCACGTTGAACCAGCTTACCCTGGGTGACCCCGTAATCTTCGCGGCCTCGAACCCGGCAGAGTTGATCCTTTACGGGTCACTGGCTTCCAAAGAGGAGAATCAGGACCCCATTGATTTGGCGGTGCTGGCCGGGCTGAAGGATAAAGCCGCGCTGCAGGGATATACCCAGGTCAAGTTTGTGCCCTTCGACCCGGTCCACAAAAAGACGGAGAGCACCATCAAGGATGCCGAGGGTCACACCTTTAAGGTAGCCAAGGGCGCCCCCCAGGTCATCATGGAATTGTGCCGGATGGACCAGGAGACGACGGCCAAGGCGCAGCAATCGGTGGATGATTTGGCGGCCAAGGGGTACCGCACCTTGGGGGTGGCCCGCTCCGAGAATGAGGGTTCCTGGGAATTTTTGGGGATTTTGCCGCTGTTCGACCCGCCCCGGGAAGACTCGGCGGCCACCATCGAAGACGCCAGGCAGCATGGCATTCAGATCAAGATGGTGACCGGAGATAACGTGGCCATCGCCCGGGAGACCTCCCAGGTCCTGGGTTTAGGCACTAACATCCAACCGGCTCCCCAACTGCTCAAGGATTGCACGAACATTTGCCATTTGGACCCGGAAACGGCCATCGAAATTGAGGCCGCGGATGGGTATGCGCAAGTCTTCCCGGAACATAAATATGGCATTGTCCGGGCCCTGCAATCCAGGGGGCACATTGTCGGCATGACCGGCGACGGCGTCAATGATGCCCCGGCCATCAAGCAAGCCGATGTCGGCATTGCGGTGAGCGGCGCCACCGATGCGGCCAGAGCCGCAGCCGACCTGGTGCTCACCGCTCCCGGTCTGGCGGTGATCGTGCGGGCGGTGGAAGAGGCACGCCGGATCTTCGAGCGGATGAACAGCTACGCCATTTACCGTATCGTCGAGACCATCCGCATCATGTTTTTCGTAGTGTCTGGCCATGGTCTTCTTTAACTTTTATCCCATCACCGCCATCATGATCATCCTGCTGGCCCTGTTCAATGACGTGCCCATCATGGCCATTGCTTTTGACAACACCCTGGTGGATCCCAAGCCGGTAAGGTGGAGCATGCGCCGGGTGCTGACGCTCTCCACCGTCCTGGGTCTCACCGGCGTGGCCGGGAGTTTCCTGATGTTGATCATCGCCAAGAATTGGCTAAAACTGGATATCGCCCAGATTCAAACGTTTATCTTCCTGAAGATGGCAGTGGCCGGCCACCTCACCCTCTTCGTGACCCGCACGCCCCGCATGTTTTTAAGAAGGCCGTTTCCCGCCCCGATTCTCCTCTGGTCGGCGATTGTCACCAAAATCCTGGCCACCCTGTTTGTGGTGTACCCCTTCGGCCTCATTACCCCCATTCACTGGCGGGCGGTGGGGGTCATTTGGGCCTACTGCCTCGTCTGGCTCTTCATGGGCGATCTGGCTAAATTGACGGTCCTGAAACACTTCGATATGAGCAGCCCGCGGCACCAGACCTTCCTGCGGGTGCTGAAATACTGCGCGCATCCTTTCTGCTCAATGCGGAAAGAGGGAAGAGCGTAACATCCGAGGCGGGTGCGGTAGTTTCACAGAATAGTCCCGCGCTCAGCGCGGCGATTATGCCCGGGGAGTGAACCGTTTTAAGCGAAGATGGGGGGCCGCCTGGCAGGGAGGCGATTCAGCCAATTTTGAAGGCGAGCCCTGGAGGGAAAGGACAGGGAGTTCATACTTCAAGCCAGGGCTAACCATAGACTGGGGAACTATAACTCCGTTTCCACCTTGAGAAGGCGAGCGTCAATATCGGCGAGCAGCTTCTCATAAATTTCGTGATCCATGCGGCCCTCGTGAAAGGTCTCAATAACCCGCCGCTTTTCAACCAGCAACAGGTGCCGGCGCACCCACTTCGTTTCCTCTGCATCAAGCTGTTCCTGTTCCGGCTGGATCTCCGCCATTTTCTGTTGAATCGACTGGATCATGTCATCATATTCCTGTCGCAGGGCGGGAACAATCGAACTTTTCTGCAAGCGGTCTCGAGACATCTGGTCCAGCGTCCCCAGAGCGGCGTAGGCTGCCAGTAATTTCCCCCTGGCAAATTCAAGAGCTTTCTTCTCTCCGGACCCGCGGACAATTCCTAACCAACGGAGAAGTGGTGAGATGCTGAGCCCATGAATGAGCAGGGAGAGCAGGACCACCCCAAAGGTCATGGTGACCAGCAGGTCCCGGGAAGGAACATCCCGGGGTATGCTTAACACCAAGACCATGGGCAGCGCCCCGCGGAGTCCGCCCCAGCTTAAAACGATACTCCAGGACCAGGGAATTTTCTCCCGGGTAAGCTTCATAAGCCCCGAGACCCCGAAAATGATGATAATTCTGCCGAGGGTAACGATGAGGTAGGCGATGAGGATTATCTGCCAGGCGGAAACCAAAGCATCGATACTCACTTCGAAGCCGATTAACAGAAAAACAATGGAGTTCAACGCAAAAGCGACATATTCCCAGAAGGATTCAATGGCGATGCGCGAAGAAGGCGACATGCCGATGCGGGCGCCGTAATTCCCGCAGAATAATCCCGCGGTCACCGCGGCAATTACCCCTGAGGAGTGTATCTGTTCAGCGGCTATGAAGGCTCCGTAGGCTGCTATGGTGGTGAGAGCGATCTCGATCATCGCATCGTCAATCCGTTTACTGATTTGGGAAACAATGAGACCCGTAACCGTGCCGATCAAAAGACCCATGCCCACGATGGAGATAAATTTCAGCGCCACGCCGCCAACCGTTATGCCGTCTCCGGCCAGAAAGGCAAGGCTCAAAGTGAAAAAGACAATACCGGTGCCATCATTAAGGAGACTTTCCCCTTCCAAAATGATGCTCAAACGTTTCGGTGCGCCTAATTTTTTGAACGTGGCCACCACCGCAATGGGATCAGTGGCGCTAATCAGGGCCCCGAAAACCAAGGCATAGTGCCAGGTAAAGCTATTCCCATACGTAAGCATTTCAGCAATAGGCGTGAGCAAGAAGGTCGTAAAAGCTATGGCCGCGATTACTCCAGGAATTGCCAGGAAGATGATGGTCAGGCGGTTACGCCAGAACTGCTGGAAGTCGATGTGAAACGCAGCCTCGAAAATCAGGCCCGGTAAAAAAACCGTAAAGAGCAGCGCCTTCGTGAGGTGCGGAGCCTCAAAGGCATGCAAGAAACCCAGAAGCAGACCAGCCAGGACTAAAGCCACCGTATAGGGTATATGGAACCGCCGAACCCCGATGGCGACCGCGGTGGCAATCATAAAAAGCAAAAAGAAAGTCGTGACGCTATACATGAGGAAGGATTTGCCCTTTAATCTCCCGGAGTCAGGGCCTCCAGGGTCCAGTTGTATTCCCGTTCCAGAAAGTCTACCAGATTCAGCTTGAGGTCTCCAGGCAGCAGCTCCCAGGTATAGGTTTCAATCTCCAGGTGACGGGTGAAGCCGTGGCGCGCCAGGAGTTGCAGCACGGCCCGGGTTTCGGCATGGGTGGTGGCCAGGCTGCCATGGCCCTCGATAAAGAGCGGCACATGATAGTGCACCCGCCACTCCTGGTCGGAGGAAGCCGGGAGATGCGGCAAGGCATCCGAGAGATCCGGATAATGGCTTAAACTGCCGTCACTTTTCCGGCCCCGCACCTGATGCAGGTAGGGAGAACGGCTGAAGGGGGCCAATTCCCGGCCCAGTCCGGCCAATCCGGCCTGGTCCCGGGGCAGCGCCGCTTGCCAGCCCGAGGTGACCTGGACCTTCCCAACCTTGATGCCGTTGTCGGCCAGGCTCTTTAAAGCTGCCGCGGGGTCTTCAAAGGACACGGCCAGGTGACAGGTATCCAGGCAGACCTGGATATGTGAAAGGAGCGCCTCCTGGGCTCCGGCCAGGGAAAGGCCGGCCCGGTCAGCAAGCCACCTCCCCCCCAGGGGCAAGAGCCAATCCCTATAGAAGGCCGCCACTTCGGCGCAGGTCTCTACCAGGCCGTCGGGTTCGGGTTCCAGGTCAAGGTGGATGAAGAGACCGGAGCGCTCCCGGACTTCCAGAAGCCGGTGGGCCAGGGCCGCCAGATTGCGGGTGATAAGGCCCAGGGCCTCTTTATCCGCCGGGGCCAGCCAGGGTTTGTAGGACAGGGGGGCGGTGGAGATGCTGCCTTCCAGGCCGGGAGGCAGGAGTTCCTGCAAGATCCTTACGAGCCGGAACGTATAATCCAGCCTCGCCTCATCCCGCCAGTCCGGGGCAAAGACCTCGGCCTTCACCCGGGACCCGTGAAACGCCCCATAGGGAAACCCATTCAGGGTGAACACATAGAGATCGTGAGCGGCAAGAAAATCCTTGAAGGCCGGGAGCCGGTCACCGGCGAGCAACTCTTCGCATTCGGAGGCCGAAAGACGCAGGCCCAACCCGAAGGGGTCCTGGGGGGAGAGACGGGCTTTCAGCCGGGGCACGCAGGCCTGAAGCTGCGGCCAGACTTGGGCCCAGCCATGCCCGGGATGGACCTTGCTGCAATAAGTCAGGTGCGCTGATCCGGGAGAGGCGAGTTGCATCATCTAAACCGGACCATGGGCCAGACTGGCGGCCGCAGGTTTTCTGATCACCGCGGGTTGCCGGCCTCCCAGGAGGGCGATGGCCTCTTCCACGACCTGCGGCTCCAGCTCATGGACTTCCACCGGTTGGCCGATGCCGGCCAACAGCATAATCGTCAACCGACCCCCCAGATGCTCCCGGAATTCCTGAAGACCTGAGAGGACGTCCCGGACCTCCGCGAGGCGCGGGGTCCAACGAGGCAGCCCCAGCCTGTCCAGGAGGGCGAGGATGCGCCGCCAGGGTCCTGGGGGTAGGTAGCCGATCAGGTAGGAATAGGTGGCGTCCAAGGCGATGCCGATGGCCACTGCTTCGCCGTGGCGGAGTTCAAACGAGCTTAGCTGTTCCAGCTTGTGGGCGGCCCAATGGCCAAAATCCAGGGGGCGTGAAGAGCCGAACTCGAAGGGATCGCCGCCGGTGGCGATATGTTCCAGATGCAGGGCGGCGCTCCGCCGGATGACCCGCTGCATTACCTCCATATCCCGGCTCTGCAGGGCCAGGGCCGATTTCTCCAGAAAGGCGAACAAGGCGGCATCCTTGATGAGAGCCACCTTCAGGGCCTCGGCGACCCCGCTCAGCCAATCCCGGCTTGACAGGGTGGTGAGAAAGGCGCAGTCATTCAGAACCGCCCAGGGCGGGGCGAAGGTGCCGAGAAAATTCTTCTTGCCAAAGGCATTGATGCCGTTTTTCACGCCGATGGAGGCGTCGGCCTGGGCCATGACCGTGGTAGGGATGCGAATGAGGCGCAGACCACGATGGGCCGTGGCCGCGGCATAACCGGTCATATCGATTACCGCCCCGCCTCCCACCGCCACCACATAAGAGTGGCGGCACAAGTTGGCCTGATGGATAGCCCGGTGGACCAGAGATAACGCGGTTGCCTCATTCTTGACGATCTCTCCCCCCGGCACCAGCAACGGGGGCCCGGCGAGTTGCACCTGTTCCGGATGATACCTGTGATAATCGGTGATCTTCTCCAGCAGGCCGGGATGGTGCCGATAGAGGCCCCGATCCACCACCACCAGGATTTTCCGGGGCAAATCCCCGCCCCCCTGAGCCACTATCTCGGATAAGAGAGGATTTTGGCGGGCAAAAATGTCTTGGGTGAAATACACCCCGTAGCGGAAGTTTACCTGGATTTCCTGGTGAAGCGCGGCAAATTTCGTCATGGCAACCTCATAACGCCCCGAATCATGCTGAGTCTGTTTTATAATGCAAATAAAACTGGAATCCACCGGGCGGCGCACCGGACTACTCTGTGAAACGTCAGTCAGACATTTATTCAATATTAATTATGAGTTCGGTGAATTACAAGAGGGGGGTGTGGCCAAGCCGGTTCTGGGCCTCCTTTCTCCCGGGAAAGGGAAAAGGCGCCTTTGGGCTATTGCCCAGGGATCGCCGAGTTGCCCCCCTCAGGTGAGGCAATGCTCTGGGCATCGCCTCCGAGGCAGCGGCCAACGAGAATGAGTATGAGCACCGGTCGAACCTAAGGCAAAAATGGGACCGGGGCCATTTGACAAGGCGGAGAGGCGTACTTATGTATGAGTTAATTTCCGGCGCATTTTCCGAGACCCATGACGCCAGCCTGGCAAAGGTGAAAAATTGATAGATCAGTTGATGCTACCACAGTCTCTGATAAGGCCGGAGCTAAAGAGGTAAGATGGACCCTTCCAAAGAGATTGCCAAACAGGTGGTTGAGGCCCATAAGACTGTCGTGCTGTGGTGGCATGAGCCCCTGATCACCCAGTTAATCATCGCGGTGGCCGGTCTGGTGGTCATACGGCTCCTGGCGGCCCTGCTGGTTCGTTGGGCCAGCCGCTTTGTCAAGGATTCCCAAGCGCGCTACCGCATCCGCAAGGTCTCCGCCTTAATCTCCTACCTGGTGATCATTCTCTTTCTGGCCGTGCTCTTCAAGGATCGACTGGGGGGACTGGCCATTGCCCTGGGGGTGGCCGGGGTCGGCATCGCCTTTGCGTTGCAGGAAGTTATCACCAGTGTCGCCGGCTGGGCGGCCATAAACTTCGCCAACTTTTATAAAACCGGGGACCGTATTCAGTTGGGGGGCATCAAGGGCGACGTCATCGATATCGGCATCCTGCGCACGACGCTCATGGAGCTGGGAGAGTGGGTCAAATCCGACCTCTATACCGGCAGGATCGTCCGCATCGCCAACAGCTTTGTGTTTAAAGAGCCGGTATTCAATTATTCCGGGGACTTCCCTTTTCTTTGGGACGAAATCACGGTGCCGGTGACCTATGCCAGCGATCACCGGTTGGCCCGGGAGATCCTGGAAAGGATCATTCATACCGTCATTGAGGAATATAGCGCCTACGCCAAGCGGGCCTGGAAAAATATCGTCAAGAAATACCTGGTTGACGAAGCCATGATCGACCCGGTGGTGACCCTGGTCTGCACCGACAACTGGATCGAGTTTACCGTGCGCTATATCACGGATTTCAAGCTGCGCCGCAGTACGAAAAACCGCCTCTTCAGCCTCATCCTGGATGAGTTTGAGGCAACCGGGGGCCGGGTCACGATCGCCTCCACCACCATGCAACTCGTTGACCCCCAGCCTTTCACCGTGAAGCTGAACGGCAAATTGCCGGATCAATTCTAGATTTTCCTGGAAGGGGCTAAAACCTTCTCGGTTACCCCTGCTCTTCTCTCTTGCTTGCTGAGAACCCTGTTGATCGGCACCGCTCATTACCTGGGGACCATTCCCACCGCCCCGGCTTCCCCAGCCGCGGCGGTTGCCCTTGAAGCGGGCTAAAGAATAATCTCCGGGACGATCATCCAATCGACCGCCCATTGGCCCGGCTCCATGCGCCTTAGGCGGACCACGCCTCCCCACCGGAAATTAATTACCGTTCTCTCTTTATCCCCGCTCACGAGGATGCCGGCTAACCTGGACAGATGGGGGAGATGCCCTACCAAGAGGATATCTTCATCCATGCTGGCGAGACGAGCCGCCCAGATCTCGGGGTCATCCAGGGACGCCAACCCCGGAGCTTCCGAGACGCCGGCCGAAGGCCTTATATGCCTGGCCAAAACGCTGGCGGTGCTTTTGGCCCTGGTCTTGCCGCTATGGAATATCCGGCTTACTTGAACATTGAGCCTTTTTAACTGGTGGGCGACATCTTCAATATCTATACAGCCTTTTGGCGTGAGATCCCTCGCCGGGTCCTCTTCTTCTCTTTTGGCCTCGGCATGCTGGACCAGATAAAGGAACATAGTACCCCCCGAAACCAAGTAGGTGCCAACCATTGCAAGATATGCGGATCATTTTTCCCCAGGGTATGCGATACGTTTCACACCTGGCATCCGGTGCGGCCTAGAGGCCGCTGTGGTTGGCTCCTCCTTTTCTCTCCCATCATACCCTTACTGTCAAGCCGTTTTTCGGGCGGGGATAACCGAGGCTTCCTATCCGGGGGGAGATGGGAGAGCTGCATTGCCCGGCCGAATCATGGATAGGCCGGGGGGCGGCCGGTTGTTACGCCAGTCGCCCCCGGCAATTTGAGGTTAACCCTGCTGCTCCAGGGGTATGAAGAACTTGCCGTTATTTCTTTCCACCAGGAGCAAGAGATGGTCTTTATCCTTGGCCCGGTTGATATTTTCCAGGACATCCTTAACTGAGCCGACCGGCTGGCGGTTGACCTCTAAAATGAGGTCCCCCTGCTGCACCCCGGCTTCAGCCGCACGGCTCCCCGGCTCGATGCCCGCGACCATTGCGCCTTTTTCTTCCTTGAGGTGATAACGCTGGGCCATTTGCGGAGTAACATCTCTGAGCTGGAGGCCCCACTTGCCGGCCGTCGGATGCGCCGGCTTTTCAGATACGGTCTTGTCTCCCGGGAGCTGCGCCACTTTTACGGTGAATTTCTGTTCCTGCCCGTTGCGAAGGATGGTCACCGTGGCCTCCTGATTCACCGGGGTGGCCGCAACCAGGGCGGGCAAATGCTGACTGTCTTCCACCACCTTGCCGTTATAGGTGATGATGACGTCGCCGCGTTTGAGGCCCGCGTGTTCAGCCGGGCCTCCCGAGATGACGTCGGCCACCAGCGCCCCCTTACGATCCCGAAGTTTCATGGCCTTGGCCAGTTCCGGGGTGATGGACTGGATGTTGACCCCCAGGTAACCCCGGGCCACGGTTCCCGTGGAAATCAGTTGGGGTACGAGAGGCTTGGCCGTGTTCACCGGAATGGCAAAGCCGATACCCTTGCCGTTAGGTATGATGGCGGTGTTGATGCCCACCAACTCACCTTGCATGTTAATCAGGGCGCCGCCGGAGTTTCCGGGGTTGATGGAGGCGTCGGTCTGAATGAAGTCATCGTAAGGCCCGGCCCCGATGACCCGCCCTTTGGCGCTGACGATGCCGGAGGTCACCGTGTTGTTCAGGCCGAAAGGATTGCCGATGGCAACCACCCAATCGCCCACTTTCAGTTGATCGGAGTCTCCCATGGTCACTGCGGGAAAAGACTCTTTGGATTTAACCTTCAGAATCGCGAGGTCCGTTTTGGGATCGCGTCCCACCACCCGGGCCTTGTATTCCTGTTGATTGGCCAAGGTGACGGTCACCTCTTTGGCGCCTTCCACCACGTGATTGTTCGTCAGGATGTAGCCGTCTTTACTGATAATCACCCCCGACCCGGCGGCCATGGTCCTGTGATTCTCAGGAACCTGGGGCATTTCCTGAAAAAACCGCTTAAAAAGGTCGCCCGCGGGTCCATCGGGAAGCTCCATCTCCGGCGCGTTGAAACCTGCCTTTTCGATTTTTACCACCTTGATATTGACCACGGACGGGCTCAACTTCTCGGCCAGCGCCGCAAAAGAACCGGGCCTGGCCGCGGGTGTGGCCAGGGCCGCTTGGGGCGGGTTGATTTGATTTTGCGCCGCTGCCGGGCGCGTCCAGTTCATGCCTGACGATACCACCAGGCCGAGCGCCAGGCAGGAGATGGCTACCGCAGTGAGAGTCATGACCTTGAAATATCGTTTATCCAGAAGTTGTTTCCACCTGTTGCTGAGCATCTTTGTCCTCCTTTGAGGCTCTACGGGTTATTATCGCGTTGCCCAAATATCTTTCCTCATATCCCCCCTCCCCCCAGCGAGGGGGGAGGCTGGGAGGGAGGGGAGCATAAGGAAAGCTCTGGCGCAACGATTATGAGTCGTGCCGGTCCGAAACCGGGGCGACTGACAACTGCTATTCAAATAACCCGGCAAGATTAAAGGAAGATTAATCGATGATTAAGATGTTCTCATTTTTGAAGAAAACTGGGAGAAATGCGGGGATTCAGGAAACCGTAGGATTGGTCGCGATGCAGTCCGCGGGCAGGGAAACCGTGAAGGTGCTGCCCTGGCCCGGGGCGCTTTCCACCTCTATCCGGCCCCCGTGGGCCGCGGCGATGGATTGGGCGATACTCAGTCCCAGGCCGGCGCCCCCGCCTTGCTGGGACCTGGCTTCGGCAGCCCGGTAAAAGCGGTTGAAGATCTGCTCCTGCTCATCAATGGTAAAGCCTATCCCGGTGTCAGAGACGCCCACCTGAGCCCGCGTGCCGTCGCAGCGCAGCGACAGCGTCACCCGGCCGCCCGCCGGGGTGTACTTAATCGCGTTGTCGATCAGGTTCACCAGGAGCCTCTTGAAATGCTGCCGATCCCCCTGGATGACCGCCGGCTCCGTCAAACCGTAATCAAGGCTAACGGCTTGGCTCTCCGCCAGCCGCCGCATCTGTTCTCCGACCTCCTCCAGGAGTTCCGGCAAATTCACAGGCTTCAGGTCCAGCCGCAATACCCCCCGGTCGGCCCGGGCCAACAACAGCAGACCTTCCACCAGGGAACTGATCCGGTCAATCTCCTCGAGGCTGCTGTGGAGAACCCCCCGGTATTCCTCCGGGGTTCGGGGCGAGCGCAGCGCCACCTCGATTTCGCCCTTGAGAATAGTGAGGGGGGTTTGCAGTTCATGGGCCGCGTCTGCACTGAACTGGCGGGTCTGGCGAAAGGAGTCATCCAACCGGGCCAGCATGTCGTTAAGCGTCTTGGCCAGCCAGTCCAGTTCATCGCCGCTCCCCGTCTCCTGGAGGCGTCCGGCCAGGGATTCCCCGCTGATCCGGCGAGCCGCCTGGGTCATTTCACCCACCGGTTTCAAGGCGCGCCGGGCCAAAACCCACCCGCCCACGGACGCCAGCAACAGGCCGAAAGGCAGAACCGCCCCCATAATCAGGAGAAAACGGCGCTGGGTGTTGAGGACATTTTCCAGGGATATCCCCACTTGCACCAGATTGATCACCCGGCCGCCTTTCATGACCGGCATGGTCAGGACCCGGAAGGGATAGGGGCCCGGGCTCTCTATGGTCTCAAAGGTGGACACCCCGCGCAGCGCATCTTTGAGGGCTTGGGGGCTGAGGGGCAGCTTAGCGGCGGGGGAGCCGGCCCGGTTCAGATCAGGCCGGCCCTGAGTGTCAAACAACTCCAGGGAAGGATTTAAGGGCGAGAAGCCGAGGTAGTGGCGAAAAAGCTCATCCACGCCCCGGGGGAAGAAGGCGCTGCCCTGGGCCCGGGCCTGCTCCACCGACACTTTGGCTACCCCCTCCAGGGCCGCGTCCACGTCATGGGAGAGGCTGTAGGCCAAAAAACCGTAGGCCGTAGCCCCCAAGACCAGGAGCGTGACGCTGAGAATGCTGGCGTACCAGACAGTGAGCCGTGTCCCGATGGACCTGATGCGCATGGGCTACTCCACCTGCAGCACGTAACCGACGCCGCGCACCGTATGGATCAATTTCGGCTCCCGGCCGGTGTCGATCTTTTTTCGCAAGTAGTTAACGTAAACGTCAATGATATTACTCATGGGATCGAAATCATAATCCCAGACATGCTCGGCGATCATCGTCCTGGTAAGCACCCGCCCGGGGTTCCGCATGAAGTAATCCAGCAGGGCGAACTCTTTGGTGGAGAGGTCGATACGCTCAGTACCCCGGGTTACAATCCGCCGGGCCGGATCGAGGCTGAGGTCTGCCAATTGGAGCTGCGGCGGCCCGGCCTCAACTTGCCGCCGTAGCAAGGCCCTGATCCTGGCCAGGAGTTCTTGAAAGGAAAACGGCTTGGTCAGGTAGTCGTCCGCCCCGGTATCCAAACCGAGGACCTTATCTTCGATGGCGGCCCGCACGGTGAGGAGCAAGACCGGGGTTTTCCCCCGCTGCTGGCGAAACTCCCGGAGAACGCCCAGCCCATCCAGCTTCGGAAGATTGATATCCAGGATTATCAGGTCATGGACCCCATCCAGGGCCATCAACAGCCCTTCACGGCCATCCGAGGCCACATCTATGGCATAGCCCTCTTCTTCGAGCCCCTGCTTAATAAAGCCGGCCACCTTTTTCTCGTCTTCGACCACGAGAATACGCATCAAAGAAGCTTCCTGTGATGGGATTCAATCTCACCCGCTCAACTTGTTTCGCTGCTCTCCAGGTATCTTACCATTTTTTTTTGAACCGGGCCTCAATCTGCTGGTATGGCAGGTCAATGGCGTGGTCCGTGCCCGATCGCGCTCCGAAGCCGACCCCGGGCGCAATAACCTGAAATTTCCCCCCTGATGGAAGAACACACCTCGTTCATCTCGGGACAGGCCCCAAAAAGAGACGGAGAAATTTTAAGATGAAGCGGGGTTTCTTTTCAGTGATTATATGGGGATCGTGTTTCTCTGCGGGGTTCAAAAGTCCAGAGTGGTTATTCAAAAATCAGAGGTGAGATAAAATTTTGGCCTTTGCGAATAGTTTCTATGGCAACATGCAATACTTCATGGGCATCCTCTTTCAGCAAATAGCCGTTGGCGCCGATATTCATGGCGTGATAAACGAGTTCCTTGCTCTTATTCATCGTCAGGATCAATACCTTAACTTCGGGATAAAGTTCCTTAATAAACTTCGTTGCTTCAAGCCCGCGCAATCGGGGCATATTAATATCGATGATGACCATATCCGGAGTAGATTTTTCAAGAATTTCCAGAAGTTCAAGACCATCCGCGGCTTCGTCCACTACCTTGAGCTCGGGATCCTCCTGAATAATCCGCTTGAGGCCTTCGCGCATCAGAACGTGATCGTCTGCGAGTATAATTTTATAGGGGGGCATTGGTTAATTCTCGAAGACCCAGGCTGGAGTTCGATTTTAACTATGCCAAATGTTTAAGACCGGTAACCAGTGATGTCAAGGCTCGCAGGCTACAATCTCCTCCGTCTCCTGCCTGGGAATTTTTCAGCCTGCCTCATGGACGGGGCACTCCACCCGGTTGATGAACCGGAGCCCTAGATTTACCTGGACGTGATGGCCGGTAAATTATTGCCGATTGAGGCCCAAACCGTGACAGTCGGTGCTACCGTGCCCCCGACGATTTTTGAAGACATGATAGGCTAAAACGTCAGCCCCTCTCCCCCGTTGGCGGGAGAGAGGGGCTGATGAACATTCCGGGTTTTAATAATCTTAGTAAACTGCGGTGGATTTGGCGCTGGTCATCTCGACGACCAGCCGCCCCGCCTTAATCAACTCCGATCCCTGGATCAGATCAGCCTGACCGATCTTGCGCTCCTCGAGGCAGGGGATGCAACACAGAATTTTGCCGCCGTTGGCGACGTAGTTGTCGATCAGGGTCTTTAACGGGGTGAGGCCAGCGGCCAACACGTGGTCGGCATAGCCCTTTTTTGCCAGATATACCGCGGTGCCCTGCAGCACCACCACGGCCTCCACATCCATGGCCTGGGCCGCATTAGCCAGCAGAAAAGGAAAGGTAGCGCGTTCCGGATCTTCCCCCGCATGAAGGGCGATTAAAACGATTTTTTCCTTTGCTTCCGACATATTCGATTCTCCTTCTTGGTTGGGGTTAATAAGCTTCTCGACGAGGCCCGGGGGTCAACGCCGGCGCCTTTGCTCTTAACATTATGGTGCCCCCGGTCTTACCAGGAGCGGTCCAACAGGCTGGCCAGGTCTTCCACGGGCAGGCCCGCCTTGAGCAGGTTGGCCAGGCAGATGGGGCAGAAGGTGATCACCGGGGCGCCGCTGGCCTTGAGTTCCGCCACCCGCCGGTCGAGAATCTCCCGGTTCAGGGCCGGAGACACCGACTCCGCCGGACCGCCGCAACAAGAGGTGAACTCTCCGCAGTTCCTGACTTCCGTATACGGCAGGCCCAAACCGGTGAGCAGCCGCCGGGGCCCCTCCGAGACTTTCAGGTATCGGCCGTAAAAACAGGGGTCGTGGATGGCCACCGGCGGCCGGCCATTGCCCCGGCTGATCTCGTCGGGCCGGAGGAGGGCGAAATAAGGCTCCACCTCGAAGCTCACGCCGGTATATTTCGGATAAAGCTCTTTCAGGGCATAGGTGGTGTGGGGATCGACGGTGATGATCTTTTGAACGCCATGCAACTGGAGGGTCCGGGCCACGAACCGGGCGTGCTCCACAAAGCCCTCCTGATCCCCCAGATCGTAGAGCAGGATGCCGCTGTAAAAATCCATCTCCGGGTGATAGAAGAAGTCCGCCCCCGATTTCGTCAACAAGCGGCTTATGGCCTGGAGGATGCCGTCAAACTGCTTCTTTTCCGCCTTGGAGGTCAGAAGGGCAAAAGCCCGGCCCACCAGAAAGCTGGGAATATAGCGGCTGAGGGGGGCAAACCGCAGGTAATCGGCCCAGCGGCTGCCCTCCAGACGTTCCAGGTACCGGGTGGTGGCTTCAATATAGGGTATGGCCTGGTACATCAGGCCGGTCAGGAGCAGGGCGTCCCCGGGCCGCCGGGTGGAGCCGGGGGCCTGACGCCACCAGGTGTTGATCTGGGAGTTGGGAATCCCGAAAGGATTGCGGGTCTTCCGGATATTGGCGGCGATAAGGTTGATGATGTCCCTGGGGTTATACATCTTACGCCCTCCTCCACCGGGCCACCACATAGCGCCGCAGCCCCAGGATGAGTTCGCCCGGATTGGCCTGGCGGGGACAGGTCTGGGTGCAGAGCCCGCAGTGCAGGCAGCGCCAGAGGTCCTGGGCATGTTCCAGAATTTTAGCCGTCGCCCCCACCTGGACGTAGCGGATCATTTTCCGGGGAAAATGCTCAAAGATGAGGGGACAGATGGCCGCGCAGGTGCCGCAGTTGAAACACTCCAGCGCGGTGTCCACCCCGAACGGTTTGAGCTCTTCAGCAAAATCAGGATTTACCAGTGCCATGTCCGATCCTCTCGGTAGGGCGGCTGCTACTCCGCCGGGCCGGCCTCAGCAATCGGCGCCGGGGCCTGGCCCAATTTATAGCGGTAATAGCCGCCATCCTTGGGCCCTTCCAGAATTTCCCCATATTTCTTGAGCGTGGCCACGTACCAGAGAACTTCGGTTACCGGCAGGCCCGTGGCCGCGGCGATCTCGGGAACCGTCAACTCGGCCCCCTCCAGGCGCGCCTTGATGGCTTTTACCGCCTGCCGCTGCTCTTTCATCAGGATGGTGCTCGCAGCAATCTGCTCCTTCCGGGCCGCCTTGAGTTGTTTCAGGGCTTCTTTTCGAGACTCGATTTCAACCGGTATGTCAGACATCATAGCCCTCACCGCTGGTAGCGCCGACGCTCTCGCCGGCTTTTGTGTAGGGGCGCACTTGGGGGTCCGCCCTTGACGGCATGTTGCCGGATTAAGCGCTTTCCAGGTAGGCATCCGAGACGATCGTGTCCACCATGGCTTCGTACTGTTTCAGGGTCCAGCCCTGGACGTTAATGGCGTTTTCGGGGCAGACCGCCACGCAGGCGCCGCAGCCCAGGCACAGGGCCGGGTTGACCTGGGCCCGCTCAACCTCTTGGCCGTCCACTATCTGGGAGACCATGGTCAGGGCCCCCTCGGCCAGGCAGGCTGCCACGCAGGCGCCGGTGCCGGTGCATTTGCTCAGATCCACTTCCGCCACAAAGGGGTCCAGGGCCACAAAACCCCGGGTCAGAACCGCGGCGGCCTTGACCGCGGCCGCGCCAGCGGCGGCGCAGGTCTCGCCCACGTCGAAGGGGGCCTGGCACGTGCCGGCCAGCAGGATGCCGGCCACGGAAACTTCCACCGGGCGCAGCTTGGGGTGGACCTCCTGGAGGAAGCGGTCGGTGCCCACGGGAATCTTCATCTTCTCCACCAGGTCGGCGATATTATTGGGCTCCTGGCCCACCGCCAGCACCACCAGGTCCACCGGAACTTCCAGTTCCTCGCCAAAGGTCAGGACATCCCTCACCTTGACCAGCAGCGGGTATTCCCCGGAGGCAGGATTTTTGACGACCTGGGGCTCCTCGCCGGCCTCGAAGCGGAAAAACATCACCCCGTTTTGGGCCGCCCGGGTGTAGAGTTCCTCCTGTCCCCGGCCATAGGTGCGGATGTCCCGGTAAAAATCAAAGACCCGGGTTTTGGGGTAGTTATCCCGGATCAGGTTGGCGGCATGGAGCGTGGCGCTGCAGCAGGTGCGGGAGCAGTATTCGTTCAAGTAACCGCCGGGGTTTTCCTCGTGGACGCCCGGAATCTGGCGGCTGCCCACGCAGTGGATCATGGCCACCCGGCGGATGGGCCGGCCGTTCAGCCTGAGGGTATCGCCGCCCCCCTCGGTTTCAGCCGCCAGGCGGATGAATTCCGGCAGGGTGACCACTTCAGGAAATTCCTGGGAGCCGTATTCTCCCTCCCGGGGTTTGTAGGTCTGAAAACCGGTGGCCAGCACGATGACCCCGGCGTCCAGGTCAAACTCCTCCCGGCTTTCCGGGACCTTCGCCGGCATGACCCCCACAAAGGGGACAAACTCTCCCAGACCCCGGCCGGAATGGCTCAGCCTCGCCAACCTCTCGGCATAGGCGCTGCCTTCCGGAGGCTGCTGGACGATTTTAAGCTTGAAATTGCCGATATAGCCCTCAAAGCCTTCCACCTGAGCGCAGCAGTACACGGTAATGGCCGGATGCTTAAGCACGGCCCCGGCGAGTTCGCTGAGGAGCCCGGAGGCCGTTTCTCCCCAGGGCGCCAGGCGATCCAGTTGCGCCACCTGTCCCCCAGGAAGGGGCCCTTTTCCACCAGAACCACGGGCAGGCCTCTCTCGGCCAGCTCCAGGGCAGTCTTCAGGCCGGCCACGCCGCCGCCGATCACCACCGCCTGCCGATTAACCTCGACCCGGATGGGCTCCAGGGCTTCAAGCATGCCGGCCTTGGCCGCGGCTGCGGCTACCAGGCGGGTGGCCTTGGCAGTGGCCTCGTCGCCGTGGTGCACCCAGCTCACCTGCTCCCTCAAATTGGCGTGCTCGTACACATAGGGATTAACGCCGGCCCGGGCCAGGGCCTGACGGAAGGTGGATTCATGCAGGCTGGGGGAGCAGGAGGCTACCACCACCCGGTCCACCAGGCCGCTTTTGAGGTCCTCGATGATCAGTTCCTGGCCGGGATCGGAGCACATGAACATGTTGGCCCGGGCCACCACCACCCCCGGCACCTTTCGGGCCTGTTCACAAACTTTTTCCACGTCCACTTCATCGGAAATATTCCCGCCGCAGTGGCACACGTAGACCCCTACTTTGCCTGCCGGGACCTGGTCTGGATGTTTTTTCTCCGCCATCAGCCTTTCTCCGCACAATAGCTATCAGTTTTCAGCTGTCAGCTCGAAAACAGGGAGCTTAACTTACTGCTCGCTGCCTTGAAAAGTTCAAAGTTAGGGGCATGCGCATCAGGAACTTTTCCTAGTTCCGGATGAGCCAAGGGCTCATACATTACTGCTTGCGGCTCACTGCTCACTATTTTCCGCTCACTGCTTCCTGCTTCCGGCTCCCTTGCCTGGCCGCCAGATACCGGGACGCCTCCATGGCCGCGGCGCCCGCTTCCACGATGCTGTCCACGATATCCTTGGGTCCTGCCGCGGCGCCGGCGACAAACACGCCGGTAAGATCGGTCAGGGTCGGGGCCAGTTTGGGCTGCACGGTTTTGATGAATTTATCCGTACCGGTGCCCAGGGCGCAGTGGCTCTCCGGGTTCCACCCTGGCAGCATGCCCAGGGACAGCACCACCAGGTCATGCTCGGCCACCTGCACGCCCCCCTCAGCCTCCTGGGATTCGTACTTGACCAGGACCGCACCGTTGTCCCCCGGGTCCAGATAGGCCACCTTGCCCTTGATAAAACTGACCCCCATGGCCTGGGCGTTTTGGAAAAACTGCTCGTAGCCTTTGCCAAAGGCCCGGATGTCCATGTAGTAAATGGTGATGTCTGCCAGGGGCAGGGAACCGGAAAGGAGCATGGCCTGCTTGATGGCATACATGCAGCAGACCCGGGAGCAATACGGCACTCCCATACTCTGGTCCCGGGAGCCGGCGCACTGGATGAAGGCGATGTTATCCGGCTCCATGCCGTCGTAGGGGCGCAGCGCCCGGTTATAAGGACCGTGGGGCGCCAGCAGCCTCTCCATCTGCAGGGCCGTAATCACATTGGGAATGGTGCCCTGGCCGTATTGGGTCTTGTCCGAAAGCTTGGTCAATTCGAACCCGGTGGCGATCACCGCGGTCGCCGCGGTCAGGGTAAAATCCTCGGGTTCCTCAAAATAATTGACGGCCTGGGTGGGGCAGATCTTGGCGCAGCGGCCGCAGAGAATACAGGTCTCGGGGTCAATCAGGGCCTTGGGAGGAATGGCGTTGGAGAAGGGGATGTAAATGGCCTTCCGCCCCGCAAAGCCCCCTTGCTCGTCATCCGGGGCCAGCACCGGACATTCATATTCGCACTGGCGGCAGCCGATGCATTTCACCTCGTCCACATAGCGAGGTTTTTGGCGAATCAGCGCGGATAAATCGTCGCCCTGGCGCACCAGGGACTGCAACTCGCAGTAGGTGAACAGGGTAATCTTGGGATGATGGGCCGCGGCCGCCATCTTGGGGGTGGTGATACAACTGGAGCAATCCAGGGTGGGAAACACCTTGGAGAGCCTGATCATCTTGCCGCCGATGGAGGCGTCTTTTTCGACAATGGCCACCGAGAAATCCTGATCGGCGAGATTGAGAGCCGCCTCCAGGCCGGCGATGCCGCCCCCTAACACGAGGGCGTCAAAGGCATGACTGCGCTGAGAACCCATACTCATGGGGAAACCTCTAAAAGGTAATAACCTTGTAGTCGGGGCTGGCCAACTTCTCCACCAGCAAAGGCATCGCGGCGATAACCGCGCCCTCAATCAGGTCGTCCTGGGTGATGAGGCGTTTTTCGGAGCAAGTCTTGCACACCAGGACCGGGTGTTCCCGGCTCTTGAGCATCTCTAAATAGTCGCCCAGACAATCGCCGTTGGACGCTTTGATGCCCCGGCCCCATTGTACCGCCTCATCGATGAGAAAGACTTCCACATGATTTCCCTGGGAGGCGGTGAGGGCGGCGATCTGCATGGCCCGGATAGCACTGCCGGATTTTTCCAAGCCCTTGCTGATGATGAAAAGGAGTTTCATGATGGTATTCCCTTATCAGCCGACTCAGGCGGCGCTGGCCGCGGCGGCCGGATTATCGTTGCCGGGTGGGCCCAACTCCGAGATCAAGTCATTCATCTGCTTGACCTCTTTGATAAAGGCCCGGGTGCACACCGTACAGATGGCCGTTAAGCGCAAGCGGCGAATGTCCAGGCCGCGCTCCTTCATCAGGACATAGACCCGGTCAATGCGCTTGGCCAGGGCTTCATAGGCCCCCTCGTAAGGACACTCTTCCCCGCACGACATGATGATGATGCCGGCGATGCCCTTGCGGAAGCAGTCCAGATAAAATTGCTCGGGAAAGAGCACCGGCGCCTTGACCCGCAAGATATAGGTATTGGCAGGATAGCTCTGGTGCCCCTGCCCTACCGCGTCGGCCCCGGGATAGGCGCAACTTTCCGTGGCCAGAATCAGGATTTTTCCGGCATACTTCTCGGCCGCCATGAGGCCTCCCGATTACTTTTTCCGGACGATAAAAATGCGGTCGTAACCGTCGGCGCCCAAGGTGCCCAGGAACTCGTGGCCCACTTTTTTGGCCCACAGGGGCATATCATCCTTGGTGCCCGGATCATTGGAAAGCACTTCCAGGACCTCTCCCACTTTTACCTTGCCAATACCCTTCTTGGCTTCCATCAACGGCCCCGGGCAGGCGCTGCCCCGGGCATCCACCACTACCGCCGCCTTCAGGCTTGCAAGATCTACAGTCGCCATCGTCTCTCTCCTTTTAGTTGCTGGTGCCAGCTTGCGAGCTGACAAATTTATTTATCAAACTATAGTGCAATATCAATGCCAAGACGCGAGGACAACCTTTCCTTATTTTATTTCTATTAATTTCAATAAGTTGAACGCGCTGTTCCCAACTATGATTTTTTCCTGCTTAACACGTGTAAACATAGGTTGGCTATTTTATTAACAATGGTTAATAATTAATCCGAGTCAGAAGGCCGCTGTGGGAGCGTTGCCATGGTGTGCCCCAGGACAGATGTGGACTCAGGAAGTGTCCCCGACCCCTACATGACGGGGCGATTCGTTCTCCGCCCATGCATGAGCCCGAAGGGTTTTGAGGCTGCGGATTAAATAATTTCCCGCCCCAGCAGCCAGGCAACCCAGGTAAAGCTGATATCCGGAGGCAGCTCGGGATGCTGGAAGTCCCAGATTAGTCGCCGGTCCAAAAGCCAACCGAGCCGCTGGTAGCTCTTGATCAACAAATCCTCCTGGTTGTCCCGGAATCCCGAGAGGATCAGGCGCCCCCGGGAAGCGGACAGGCGGTCAAGCTCTGCTACCTTGTCCATCTGCACTTCCCAGGGAAGATTGGCGATCACCAGGTCAAAGGGGCCCTTAAGGCACTCGGTGGAGCCCTGGGCTACCTTGAGGATACCGGCAAGACCATTTTCCCGGGCGTTTTCCCGAGTAACCTGCGCCGCGCCCTTGGCGATATCCACCCCCACCACCCGGGGAACCCCCAGGGCGGCAGCCGCCAGGCCCAGCAGGCCGGTTCCGCAGCCCATATCCAACAGGCTGTTCACCGATGCCAGGGGCAGAGCTTCCCGGAGCAAATCAAGACAGAGGCGAGTCGTGGGATGACCCGGGGGAAAGGCCTCGCCGCGACTCAGGCGCAGCACCTGTTCCAACGGCTCAGCCCCCTGAGGCTCGCACCGGCTGCGGAGCATTAAATGGGGAGACAATCGGTACGACCAACCTGATGGTTTCAGTCCTGCCATGCCGGGCTCCGCTTCAGGCGCAGACGCTACTGAGAGTCAGTGGCGTCTGGCCTGCTCCTGTTCTGGCCCATTGTATCATTCAGTGCCACACTGATTTTTGGCGTCATTTTTAAGCAACCGGGGGAGCTGAGGTTAGGAAAGAATCAGCCGCCTTTAGGAAAGGGGGACTTATAGCGTTTGCCATAAATTCTTTTCACTTGGAGATTCTTAAATCCCCCTAAATCCCCCTTTTTCAAAGGGGGACTTTAGCAGCAATTGCTTATAGTTCCACCCTTTTATAAAGGGGGGTTAGGGGGGATTTAGCATGATGCCGCCATCGGAAAATACTTTTGGCAAACGCTATAAAACCGCGGTTCTCAACCTTAAACTGTCTGAAAGAACATATTTGCAGTCTCAGGCAGGTTTTGCAATGAGATTCTCAGTTTTTTTCTTACTGCTCCCTGGATCAAAATTTAAGGTTTTGCGGCAGCATGTCAAGCCGGGTCAGCCGCGCCCCGCAAAACCGTCATCACCGAGCCCGAAACCTTCGGACCCTGGACCGGGCTCAGTGTGCCCTGGGGGTACTCCTACAGGTTGTGGGGGGGGATTAAGGCCTAAACTCTTGACAACAAGGAGGGCAAAATTCTCTTATTTTGCCTGGCGCCGTTTTCAGGGAGCAAACCGGTCCAGGGTCTAACCCGGGAAACGTTAAGGGCTCTCACAAAATGCTCCCAGATCGCCCGGGGTGAGCGATCTGGGAACGTGAACCGCTGGAGAACTACTCGGGACGCTTTTTCTCAGGAGGAGGGGTCTTGCCACGCTGACTCGGAGCCGGACTGCTGGCTCTCGGAGCATGGCCGCCCGGGCCTGCAGTTCCGGGGCTTCTCACCGCCGGTCCCGTGGCTCTGGGAGCATGGCCGCCAGGACCGGTGGGTCCGGGGCCGCGCACGGCCGGGCCAGTGGCGCCAGGGGTATGGCCCCTGGGCGCTGTGGTTCCAGGTCCTCTCACGGCCGGGCCGGTCGCTCCGGGAGTATGCCCGCCAGGGCCGGTGGTTCCACGAGTATAGCCGCCGGGGCCTGTGGTTCCGGGCCCACGCACTGCCGGACCGGTAGCTCCGGGAGTATGCCCGCCGGGACCAGTGGTTCCACGAGTATAACCGCCGGGGCCAGTGGTTCCGGGCTTACGCACCGCCGGACCGGTAGCTCCGGGAGTATGCCCGCCGGGACCGGTGGTTCCACGAGTATAGCTGCCCGGGCCTGTGGTTCCGGGAGTATGACGGCCAGCGCCGGTGGTTCCAGGAGTGTAGCCCCCAGGACCGGTGGTTCCATGGCCTCTCACGCCCGGACCAGGAGCTCCGGGAGTATGGCCACCGGGGCCAGTGGCTCCAGGACGGACCCCATGGAATCCCTGGTTCCAACCTCCGCCCTGGCCGCGATGGTGGGCATTATAGAAATTCTGGTCATAATGCTGACCAGCCCGGTGCCCGCGGTAATAGGGATATTTTTGTTCGAAAGTCCGCATATATTGCGGATGCTGTTGATACCAGGTCTGATACCTCGGCGCATACCAGTTAGTGGGTCTGACCACATAGGTAACCGGATAAGAGTAATACGGGGCCCACCCATATTGAGGGCCAAAGTTGTTATACAGTAATCCGTTTAAAAACCAGTCGCCCTGGTAAAAGGTCCAAGGCGTATTAGCCCCTACCCACGGGGTCGCATAAGAATTCTGAGGCGGAGGGGGATAGTTATAGCCTCCCTGACCCTGATAGCCTCCATAACCTTGACCATACGAGGGGCCACCCATCTGGGGCCCTACGCAGCCAGCCAGTAAAATCGCCAATGCAAAAAATAAACTGAGCCGTTTCATACCTGCCTCCGCAAATTGACTTCTGTTTGCCAAATGATGCCTGGCGTGCTTTATTTTCTGGAGCGTTTTTATAGGTTCGATAGATTAGAATCTATCGCCTTAGTAGCCAATGTCAAGCCCAGCACCGAAATGGTGTCTTCAGCCTTTTTCAGGTTGTTTCTCTCTTTCCTTCAAAACGAGGGCAATTCTGCTGCTTAAACCGGATTAAAAAGCCGAAACAATTGACTTCCGGAATTTCCTGATCTGCTAACTTAGATGCCACTAAGTCTGAAAAAGTTAATACTCCCGAAATTATCGGCAGCCCCTCGACCTCTCGCCTCGATATTGACCCCGCCCAGCCAGGGCATCGGCGTCTTGTCCGTCCCGCGCCTCCCTAGCAGATTATTCGGCCAGGCCGGCATTTTTCTAAAGAATAGTTGACCCGGTCCCGACTTCGGCCCACAATAGCAGGTACCGGGAAAATTTGCCATGGCAGGCGAACCGGGCGCTCAATTTGACCGAGGGATGGACATGGATTCCGCTTTCCTGAAGGCCCTGGCCCAGGCCCGGCCTGATCCCGGCGGCGGCGCCGCCGCGGCCCACGGCGCCGCCCTGGGCCTGGCCCTGCTCGAGAAAGTGGTCCGACTGGAGCAGCGCCGCCGCCTCCCGGAGGGAGAACCCGGGGTTTTCTGGGACGCTCTCCTGGCCCAGGTGCGACTGGCGGCCGCCGCGCTCCTGCGCTTGCAGGCAGAGGACGTCGAAGCCTATTTCCAGCTTACCCGGGCTCGAACCCAAGGGGACCCCATCACCCTGGCGGCAGCCCTCGAAGAGGCAGTGGCCTGCCCGCTGAGGATCATGCAGCAGGCCCAGGAAGCCTTGGGCTTGCTTGGCCGGGGTGGGGCCCGGTGCCGGCCTCATCTTATATCCGACCTGCTGGTGGCCTGCGAGCTTGTGGGCGCCGCGTTTCGGGGCGCACACCACATCGCCCGGGCCAACCTGCCCCTCATGGGCCGGGACTCACGGCGCGCCATCTGGGCCGCGCATCTGAGCCGCACGTTATCAGACCTTGAGTCCGAGTTTCGGCAGGTTCGGGCCGGGCTTCTGGTAGGGAAACCATGCCCCTGATCATTGCCGCAGACAACCTGAACATTCTCAATCCGGTGGTGCCCCAGGCCCTCGAGGGACTCGACCCCCGGCCTCTCCAGGAACTGGCCCGCCGCCTGGAACAGGCCGGGGCCAATCTCATTGACATCAACCCCGGTTTTCTGCCGCCCCGGCGCCATGACCGCATGGCCTTCATGGTGGAAGCGGTGCAGCAGGTCAGCAATCTCCGCCTTATCCTGGACAGCCCCGACGCCCGGGTTCTGGCCCGGGGTCTGGCCGTGGCCCATAAGCCGCCCATCCTCAACGCCTGTACCCTGGAGCCGGAAAAACTCCGGGGGATCCTGCCCCTGGCCGCGGCCCACCACGCCGATCTGGTGCTTCTGCTCCTGGACGCCCACTCCCGTCCCGGGGTTTCCCTGGAAGGAAAAATCACCCTGGCCCTGGAACTCCGGCAGCACGCCCTGGCCGCGGGCTTAACCGATGCGCAGTTGATTTTTGACCCGGTCCTCCCCAACCTCACCTGGCCCGACGCCTGGGACCAGACCGGCGAAGTGGTCAAGACCGTGCGCCTCCTGTCCGGTGGCGAACTCTGGGGGGAGCCGGCCCGGAGCATGGCGGGACTCTCCAACCTGAGGAGTGGGCTCAGAGACACTTTTCCCCTCCGGGTGGAGGAGGCCGCCCTGGGGGTCCTGGCCGGGGCCGGGCTCAACTTCGCCCTGGTGGACGTCCTGCAGCCCGGCCTGATGGAGACCGTCCGGATCATCAACCAGCTTGGGTAACTCTCTGGAATAACAATAAGTTGAGCTGATAATCGTGAAGTTGAGATCGGATGAGACCTGACACGAGGGACTCATACCAAAAGGCATTCAAAAGACTATTATGTGGCATGCTGAGCGCAGCGAAGAATCGCGCTTTTTAAGCCGCTGAGATTCTTCACTGCGCTGCGCTCCGTTCAGAATGACAGGGATATTCAATATTTCTTTACTGAAACTTCGTAAAAAATGTTACCTGTTGCCCGGATACAGCGATGATAATCTTATCGAACCAGTTAGATGAATTTTATAAGGGGCGAGATAGATCAGTAATCTGGAGAGGCAATGCTGTTGGTAAGCCTGCTTATTTTAAGTGCAGCGCGCAGCCAGCTTCTTTATTTGCCCGTCTGAAGCTTCTTTAATTTGTGGTTAATATTTTCCAAGTGGCGCGGTTTATCCTTAACCTCAACCAGGTTGTGCTCGATAATATATTTTGACACCAGCAACCCGGCCAAGTGGTTCCCTTTGATGTTGAAGTGGGAGTTGGCGCGCCAGTAAAGGTCCTTTTCGGAGTCGAGGAATTTCCGGGGTTTCAGGTTGGCATAGTTTCTAAACAGGGGCAACAGGTCGATATAGGGTATGCCCTCCTGAGTCAGGAAGCGGCTCAGGACCTTGTTGGGTCTTTCCGGGTCCACGGCGCCCCAGTCGCCGAGCGATGGATAAACTTGAATATTGAGCGGGATGAGCACAATCAGCAATTTGGCATGGCATTGGGCCGCCAACTGCTTAAACAGGGTCAAATTTGCCAGGTGACTCCGCCACCGGTCTTTTATCGCGTCCGGGTCGGCGAAAGTTGTCCACGCTAATGGGCTGGCATAGCTGTGCTGTTCGGAGAATAGCCGGTTAATCATATTAACCAGGATAGAATGCCGGTCCAGGAGGTATTGGAACCTTTCCAAGAAGGTCAAAGGATAATCCGGGAGATTCAACTTCTGCCACTTCGCATACCTTTCTGCCAAGTTCGTCGAAACTCCCACCAGAAACCCCTGATGGACGGTCAAATTGTTCCCCCCATAGTCGTTGTCGAGATCATTCAGGCAATAACCAACGATGATGAGGCCGGGATTATTCCCGGTCTGGGCAATGACCTCCTGGGCCTTTTGGTACTCTTGTTTCGTCCCGTAGCCGGTAACCCCGCACTTTAACACCCGCTGTTGCAACAGTCGCTCAACCTGCGTGCCCCACAGGTCATCGAAAGGCGCAAATTGGTGGGTGAAGCTGTCGCCTACCAGCAGAATATAATTCTGCTCCCCGCGATATGGTTCATCAAAACAGCCAAGCGAATTGGACCAGATCTCATATTCAAAAGAATTGTTATCCGTCGAGGTCAACATCTTCTTGACATTGGGGCTGATGTCAAACCCCTTGACGGCATCGGTCCGGTAATAGTACCGGAGCTTCTTGTCCTTCACCAACATGGAGGCGTAAGGAGTAAAGCGTAAACCAATCTCCAGCGCCAGGAGAATCAAGGCCAGGCTGAGAACTATTAGGCCCAGGTTGACCCCCGCCCGCTTTATCTTTTCCATGCTGCGTTCTTCACCCTCTGGCGCCGGTTCGTTGGGCCGGATCAACCCTTGAAGCCTCTCCGGCCCGGGTCGCCGGGCTCATAGTCATGCTTCATCAGTATTCGGCCAGGGCCACTAGCTCCGTGGCGCTGAACAGCCGTGGGCGACGATCTCCACTTCAGACCGGCGCCTGCCTTCCCCTAACCTGAGATTATGGGAGCAACCTTAGATACCGCAATATAAAAATGGTTTTGGGGACCCTCTCTTCTTAAGTTTAACCCCGAAACCGCGGATTGCCAGAATCCTTTTTGTGAGAGGGTATTATGCTTTATTGGCGAGCCGGCCGGCGCAAATCTTGACCAGGGCGAATATATCTCTTTGGTCTCCCCGGAGAACCGGGTATAATAAATAAGAGCTTGATAATTCAGAGTAAAGCTACTCCACATGACAAAAAGCCCGGTTTCCCGGTCTTGCAACCGCCGGGCCAACCGGGTTAGAACGAGGAAGCCTCTATCCATCACCCCTTAGGTAATCTCACCGGCTTAAAAACCCATCAGACCCGGGCCTTGGAGCGCCTGTACCGCCGCAAAGTGCCGCCGGCCGAACTGGTTACTCCGGAGTTGGCTCGGCAACTGGCCGAAATTTCCGCCGAAGTCCGCCGGCAAATCGGGGTCCTGGTGGACCGCCAGGGCGTGGTGGCCTACGTCATCGTGGGGGACGCCAAAGGCCTGGTCATCCCCACGCTGCCCCGGGAGCGGGGCGTCAAGGGCCGCCTCAAGGGCCTCCGCCTGATCCACACCCACCTGGACGCAAGCCCCCTGAGTCATGACGACCTCATGGACCTGGCCTTGCTGCGCCTGGACGCCGTGGCCGCCCTTAGCGTGGCCGGCGGCCAGCCCGGCGCCATCGAGATCGCCCATCTCCTGCCCCAGCCGGTAGACGGCCAGAGTTGGGCCGTCATCAAGGCCCGCCAGGTGGGCGCCCTCAACCTGGAATTCGATACCCTCATGGCTTCCCTGGAGGCGGAATTCTCCCGCCTGGCATCCGCCGGGGCAGGAAAAAGCCTCGAACGGGCCATCCTCATCGGCGTCACCGGGGCCAGTCGCGTGAAAGCCGAGGATTCCCTGGCGGAACTCACGGAACTGGCCCGTTCCGCCGGCCTGAACGTGGCGGACACCATCCTGCAGCGCCGGCCCCGCTTCGACTCCCGCTTTCTCATGGGCAAGGGCAAGCTCTCGGAATTGGTCATCCAGGCCCTGCAGCAGGGGGTGGACATGCTGGTGTTCGATGCCGAGCTCAGCCCCTCCCAGGTGCGTTCTATTACCAACTTTACTGAACTCAAGGTCATCGACCGGACCCAGCTCATCCTGGACCTCTTTGCCCAGCGGGCCCGGAGCCGGGAAGGCAAGCTCCAGGTGGAGATGGCCCAGGTGAAATACCTCCTGCCCCGCCTGGTGGGCAAAGGCGACGCCCTCTCGCGGCTTATGGGTGGCATCGGCGGCCGGGGCCCCGGCGAGTCCAAGCTCGAGATGGACCGCCGCCGCCTCCGGGAGCGCCTCCACCGGCTCCAACAAGATCTGTCCAAGATCAGGAATGAACGGCGGGAGCGGCGTCAGCCCCGCCGGAGGCAGAGCCTCCCGGTCCTCTCCATCATCGGCTACACCAACGCCGGGAAATCCACCCTGTTCAATGCCCTGACCCACGCCGCGGTCCTGGCCGAAGACCGGCTCTTCGCCACCCTGGACCCCACCAGCCGCCGCCTCCGTTTCCCGAAGGAAAGAGAGGTGATTATCACCGATACGGTGGGGTTTATCAAGAACCTGCCCAAGAACCTCATGGAAGCCTTCAAGGCCACCCTGGAGGAACTGGAGGACGCCGACCTCCTCATCCACGTGGTTGACCTGAGCAACCCCCGTTTCATGGAGCAGATGGCCACGGTGGACGACATCCTGACCTCCCTGGCCCTCCAGGACAAGCCGGTGTTGCTGGTCTTCAACAAAAAGGACCTGGTGGACCCCAGCCTGGCGGCCTTGCAGTGCCGCATCCATCACGGGGTGGCCATCTCGGCCCTGAAAGACGCCACCTTACCGCCCCTCATCGCCCGCCTGGAGGCCAGAGTCGAGGAGCTGCTGACCCGCCGGGATTCCAGCCCTCCCGAGACAGAACCCGAGTCACATGACGATGGGTTAGTGGACGAGGTGAGATGAACCGGTCCCAGAGACGGAAAAAAGCCCAGAAGCCCCGGAAACCCAAAGGCGCAGCCCCGGGCAATCGGCCCGCGGCCCGGGTCAACCCCAGCATCGCCGCCGCGGCCAAAGACAACGTTATGGAGATTGTCGGCCAGGGCCGTGTACCCGACCGGGCCTTGGAGATCGCGGTCAGCGCCTTTTTTCTGGCCGATCACTTGACCCGGCGCTTTGAAGCCGAACAGGACCTCCCCCAGCCCGTCGCCTGCCGGGAAGAGTGCGATGCCTGTTGCTATAATCGGGTCGAGTTGACGCCGCCGGAAGCCCTGATCATCGCCCAGCATATCGCCGGGAATTTTTCCCCTGCCGAGCAAGCCGCGGTGCTGGCCAACCTGGCCCGGAATCTGTCCCTAACCCAGGGGCAGAGCTCGGCCGCCATTGCCGGGATGCGGGCCGAGCTGCCCTGCCCCCTGTTAAAGGACCGGAGGTGCTCGGTTTACCCGGTCAGGCCGCTGGTGTGCCGGGCCATGCACGCCCTGGACCGGGAGCGCTGCGCCGCGGAACTCAGCGCCGGCAGCCTGACGGGCAGCACTTATTACGCCCACCGCCACGAAATCGTCGTCTCGGTGAGCGCCGGCCTCCGGGAAGGCTGCCGGGAGGCGGGCTTACAATCCGGCGCTTTGAATCTGGCCCAGGCCCTGGACGATTGTTTCACCCAGGAAAACCCGGTGGAAAAATGGATCAAGGGCGAAAATGTCTTTGGCCCTTGAGAGGTTAACCAATTAGGCTCGCAATTCCCTCCAGGGGTCAGTAGTGGCCAATTGCCAGCCCAGTCTCTTCCTGAGAGGCGTACAAATACCCAACGGTATTTTTGCCTCAATGATGCAGGGAAGTGGGCGGTCCAATTCCTTAACAAGCTTCGGTAAGCACGTGCTGACCCGCCTCATCCCGCTTACTTCGATCTTTGCACTTTCTATTCCGGCGTCTATAATATATCTGGTCAAATCGATGGTTTCTCGTTATTTTTCCGGGGGAGAATGATCTACCCACCGTCAAGCCGTTAACGAGGGAAACATCCCGATGAACGCCTACTATATCCTCATCCTGTCGATCTTAATTCAGTTCATCAGCGCCTTTTTGGCCCTGCGGTTGGTCTGGATCACGAAGCGAACGATAGCCTGGACACTTATCGCCTCCGGCATCTTTTTCATGGCCCTCAGGCGTTGCCTCGCCCTCTACGAGTGGTTTAGCCGCGACCTGGCTATCAGACCGGTGGACATCTCTTCGGAAATCGTCGGCTTGATAACTTCTCTCTGTATGCTGGTAGGGGTAGCCTTAATTATGCCGTTATTCCTCAACCTGAAACGCTCCGAGGAAGGGCTTCGCCAAAAAGTGGAAGACCGGACGGCCCAGATAAAAAACGCTTACCAGGCGCTGCAACTGGAGTTGTCAGAGCGCCAACACACTGAGGAGGCCTTGCGGAAATCGGAGGAGAGATTCCGCACCGTGGCGGATTTTACCTATAATTGGGAATCTTGGCTATCCTCGGATTGCACCGTCACCTATATTTCCCCGTCTGTTGAGCGCATCACCGGATACCCCCCCGAGGAATTCGTTCGGGAACCGGGCTTGTTAAAGAGGATTATCCACCCTGACGACCGCGCCTCTTTCAACCGCCATATCCGGGAGGGAATGAAGAGTGGCGAGGAACCTCGTTCGATAGAATTCCGCATTATGACCAGAGACGGCGAGGAACGCTGGATAGGCCATGTTTGTCAGCCGGTTTATGGCCCTGAAGGCCAGAATCTCGGCCGACGGATCAGCAACCGCGACATCTCCGGAGAAAAACGGGCCGAGGCAGAGAAGGTCAAGCTTGAATCGCAGCTGCGCCAGGCGCAAAAGATGGAAGCCATCGGCACTCTGGCCGGCGGGATTGCCCATGATTTTAACAACATCCTGTCGCCCATTATGATGTATACCGAGATTGCCCTGCGGAGCGCCACCGATGATAATATGCGCCTCTATCTGGAACAGGTGCTCAAGTCCAGCCGCCGGGCCTCGGATCTGGTGAAGCAAATCCTCGCTATTAGCCGTCAGACGAAACAAAAACCCATTATTATGCAGCTCAGTCCCATTATCAAAGAATCTCTCAAGTTGCTGCGGGCCTCTTTCCCGTCAACCATCGACATACAGCAACATCTCACCACTGAGGGCGATTGGATAGTGGCTGATCCCACCGAAATTTATCAGGTCATCATGAACCTGTTTACCAATGCCGCCCATGCCCTGAGGGAACCCTACGGCGTAATAGAGATTACCTTGGATGTAGTCGAACTTCACCAAGAGCAGTCGGCATTTGGTTTGAACCTTGCTCCCGGGTCTTATGTCAGGTTGAGTCTGCAAGATTCCGGGCAAGGGATGACCCCGGAGGTCATGGAGCGCATTTTCGAGCCCTACTTCACCACGAAAGGAACGGGACAGGGGACCGGTTTAGGCCTGGCCCTGGTCCATAGCATTGTCAAGGCTTGCCGAGGGGGGATCAGCGTGTCCAGCGAACCCGGCCACGGGACCTTGTTTCAGGTTTTTTTGCCGAAGGTCAAATCCAGGGATATCCTTGAAGCTGAGGAGTCCGCCCCCCTGCCAATGGGCCAGGAGCGCATCCTCCTGGTGGACGATGAGGCGGACATTGTCGGAGCGACCCAAATTATCCTGGAACAGGCCGGGTATGCCGTATCGCCGTTTACGGACAGCCGGGAGGCTCTGGCGGCGTTCCGGGGCGCTCCGGATACGTTCGATCTGGTCATTACCGATTTGACCATGCCAGGGGTAAGCGGCGTGGAACTGGCTCAAGAACTGCTAGAAATCCGTCCCCTTCTGCCCATCCTGCTCTGCACCGGATACGGAGGAGCCTTGACCGAGGACAAGGCCAAACTCTTGGGGATACGGAAAGTGATGCTCAAGCCCATTATCCCCCAGGAACTGGCTGCAATAATTCGCCGGATTTTGGATCCCCCGACCGGATAGTCTTGCAGTCAAGGTGGAGTCAGGACTCCTGGAGGATCGCCGAGTCCCCGGCCTTAAGGTGTTTTTCCCGCAGTTCCTCCCGGTCTCCGGCCACGGGCGAAACCGCCACAAAGTTGACGTCCGAGAACAAGACCTCGAAATAAGTCCAGTCGTCCGGGATGGGCTCGTCGCAGACGCAGACCCGGCCCCCGCTCGTCTCCCAGGGCACCGCCTGCCAGTCGGAGGGAGAGGCCTCCCATGGCGCCGCCCGGAGCATGATGGTGCCGTCCCCGAAGTCTTTCATGGTGACGGTCTCGAGCTCCAGATGATCACTATCCCGGGCGCTAACCACCCGGGCCGGGCGGTAAATCCTGGTGCCAACCGTCAATTGAGTCGCCATGAGAACCTCTTAATTGAGACCTCTGCGCAAGTCTCTCTTGCTATCCTTCCCATCAAAATGGAGCGTGGGCGCCCTCGCCCGCGTCTAACCAGATTATGAACGGGCCCAGGCCCCGGCATATCGGGCTTGACTTTACCCTTTCGGTCACTACTTTAACCTGTAGAAAGAAAATTCTTTTTACCCGAAAAGGGAAAGGATGGCAACGCATGCGCACGAACCGGATTTTTCTCAGTCTGGCCATGGCGGCTTTTCTTCTGCTGGTGGTCACCCCAGGTATCGCCCAGGGACCATATTACCCGGTGGGATCCATATCCGTTGACATGACTTCCGTATCTGCCGGCGTGGGCGCCAGTTGGGGAAGCGGCGTTCTCAGGTTCAAAGGGCAAACCCACCTCTTCAAGATTGACGGCCTCAGCGTAGGCAGCGTGGGGATTTCGTCCATTAACGCGGTGGGCAATGTCTATAACATGACCAGTCTTTCTCAGTTTGCCGGCAATTATGCCGCGGTCGGCGCCGGCATCACCCTGGCCGGGGGCGTGGCCGGCCTGAAGATGCAGAACCAGAGCGGCGTCATCATCAACGTGTATGCCGTCCAGCAAGGGGTGCAGTTGAACATCGGGCCCCAGGGCTTCACCGTCAGCGGTGTGAAATAGGCAAACTCCCCGCTCTTTAGGACCTTTCACCAGCGGCCAAGCCTGGACCTCGGCGCGGGTGAGCCTTGGCGCCGATTATTTTCACCTGAGGCCGGGCCGATTCACACCACCGCGCCTTTCAGATATGCCTGTCTCCGGGCCTCGGGAAACTTTTCGATGGCGTAGCGGAGCATGGTGCGGGGCATGTTCCGGTAATGGGCCTGCAAGAAGGCTTCCGCGGCCGCGGCCTCCCGCTTCCCCACCTCCCTCAGCATCCAGCCCACGGCCTTGTGAATCAAGTCTTCCGGGTCGCCCAGCAACAGGCGGGCGACCCGGAGGGTATCGTCATAGACCCCCTGTCTGATGAAGTAAAAGGTGGCGATGATGGCCATGCGCCGCTCCCACAAAACCCTGGAAGCAGCCAGACGGGTCAAAGGGTCTTTAGACCGGTCCATCAGGTAATGCCCCAACAGGTGCGGGGCCGAGGCATCCACCAGGTCCCAGTTGTTGACCCGGCCGGCGTGGTCCAGGTAGAAACGGTGGATTTCCCCCCTGACGGTGTCATCGCCGCGATTGTAATGCTCTATCAGGATCAGCAGGGCCAAGAGCCGGTCTTCATGGAAGGCGGACCGGAGCAGGCGTCCGGTCTCCGGCAGGGGGAGATGGCGATATTTCCCCGCAATCTTTCTTAAGAGCGGGACGCGAATCCCCCGGAACCGGTCCCCCTCGCCATACTCGCCGGGCCCGGTCCTGAAGAATCGTTGGAGAATTGCGGCCTGGCCCGGGTCAGCCAGGCCTTCCAGCTCACGTTGGATAGCGGTGATCACCATGGCGCGGCAACCTTCAGGCGGAGGGCCCAACCCCAGCCCGGATTACTAGGCTCCTGGCAAAACCGGCCATGCATAGCGGAGAAGTGGAGGTCATGGTCATGCCTCAAGTCCTGGCTTTGCGACTCTTTTTGCCGGCATCATCCCAAACAATCCCGAACTGGGTATAGGGCCGGCTGGTCAGGCGTTCCAGGTTGCGGCTGGCCGGCTCAAAGGTAGGGTCAAGTTCCAAAGCGACCCGGTAGTATTTGTGGGCCTCCTGGCGGTTAAGGCGGGTTTCATGGAGCCCTCCCAGGATATTGAAGGCTTCCGGGCGCTGGGAATCGAGGAACACCGCCTTTTCGGCATAGACCCGGGCCATATCGAATTGCCCTTCGCTGATCCTCCGTCCGGCCAGATCGAGATAATGTTCATAATCCCGGCCTCGCTGCTTTTCCTGGCTTTCCCGATCCAGGACCCGGCTCACCATGGCCCGGACCTCAGCGGTGTCAAAGGGTTTCTGCAAAAAATCCACCGCACCCAGCTTCATGGCCTCCACGGCCAGATCGATGGAACCGTAGGCGGTGATAATGATCACCTTGATCTCGGGCCGCGTCTGAGAAATGCGACGCAGGATTTCCATGCCGTCCAGGTCGGGGAGCCGCAGATCCAGAAGCAGCAGGTCATAGGCCCCGCCGGCCAGCTTGTCCAGGGCCGCGCCGCCGGTGTCGGCGGTCTCCACCGAGATTGGGAGGTTTTCCAGGGCCATGCTCAAGGTCAGGAGGATGTTCTTTTCATCGTCAACGATCAATACGGCCGGGGTGCTCATGTAAAAATCTCCTCTACGGTAGGGGCCATGGGGAGGGCAAAGGTAAAGGTGCTGCCTGCCCCCGGCGCCGAATCGAGCCAAATGACGCCGCGATGCGCCCGGACAATCTCTCTGCAGATGGCCAGTCCCAGGCCGCTGCCGCCAATGGTGCCGCCGCTTTTTACCTGGACGAATTTATCGAATATCCGGGGCTGCATCTCCAACGGCACCCCCGGGCCGTCGTCGCTGACGGCCAGATGTACCTGGCCGCCCACCCGTTCCCCGGTGAGGCTGAGGTGTCCGCCCTCAGGCGTGTAGCGCACCGCATTGGCCAGGAGATTGACCAGGACCCAGACGATCTTGCCGGGGTCGGCGGTCACCGCGGGCAAGTCGGGCGGCAGGTTGACGGCGAGACTAATTTTTTTGGCCTCCGCCTGGGTCTTGATCACCGCCACGGCCTGATCGGCCAGGAAGGCCGGGGTGACCGGCTCGAAGGCCAGTTCCAGTTTGCCGGCCTCAATCTTGGACAGATCGAGCAAATCGTTCACCAGGGCCCGGAGTCGCTGCACGTCTTCATGGCAGGCGTCCAACAAGCCCCTTTCCTTATCGGTAAGTCGCCCCGGCGCCGACTCCCGGAGCATGTCCACGGCCAGATTGATGCTGGTGAGGGGGGTGCGCAACTCATGGGAGGCGATCATGACAAATTCGCTTTTTAGCCGGTCCAGTTCATGTAACCTGGTGATATCTCTTAATAATAAAACCAATCCCCCCATAGCCGCAGTGGGGGTGCGCAACGGCACAATGGAAAACTGATAATAGTGGCTGGCGCCGTCACTCTGGACGGCAAAGACGTCGTCGCTCTCCTTGATTTTGGGCGCCTGCCCCGATTCCAAGGACTGCTTGAGGAAATCCAGGAGCTTTTCCTGTCTCGCCACTTCAAAGATATGTTTCCCCAGGGCGTCTTCTCGGCTGACCTGGAAAATCTTCGCGGCCTTGGGGTTGATATTGCTGATGATGAGCCGGTCATCCACCACCATGACGCCGTCATCCATGCTCTGAACAATGGCTTCGCTCTTGCCTTTTTCCGCAATGACCTGGCCGATGTTCAACTCGTGATATTGCCGAAGTTTATCGGTCATGCGGTTGAACTCCTCGGTAAGCAGAGCCAATTCCCCGGCCCCCCGGACCGGCACCCGGCCCCCATAATCGCCTTGGGCGATGCGCAGGGCCGCCTCGGTCAGCTCCGATACCGGTCGGGAGATGAGATGAGATAAGAAAAAGCTGAAACCGATGCCGAGCATGACCGCGACCGCACCGATCACCGACATGGACACCACGGTCTGGACCGCCAGCTTGTGGGCGCGGCTGCTGGCTGCATACATGGTTTCGTGATTCAGGTCCCGCAGCTTGACGCAGTTATCCCGGATGGACCGAAATAGGGGCAAAATCGCATCATGATAAGATGTTGCGGCTCGCTGGTGGTCTTTCTCCAGGCTAAGGCGGAAATTCGAGACCTCGATAAGATAGTGCGTGTAGGAGGTTTCGATGGCGTCAATGATCTCGCGTTCGCCGGCAATGGTAATGTTGTCCTTGGCCCGGCCGAGCCACTGCAGAAAGAGGTTCTCGTTATGGCGGAATTCGGTGAGGCCCGGTTCGACGAACCCCGACAGCAGGAGCAGCACCCCGGAGTCCTGCCGTTCAATGGCGTCAATCATGTTTTCGGCGGCCAGAATACTGCGGTAATTTTCCTGGAGGATGGCCTCGGAGGCGCGCCCCAGCCGCAGGATCAGGAACATGGCCACCGCCAGGATCGTCACCATCAGGAACAGGCTGGCTCCGAATCCCAGAAAGACTTTGCGTCTGAACGGTTGCATGGCCTTGGCTCAGCGAGCTTTAAGGGGTTGGCGAAGACGGCTTCTGCCATCCGGCGTTAAGGTCAGCTAGGGCCTTATTATTACAATTATTCCCGGGCTCAAGCAAGGAGATGATGCCAAGTTGCCGTCATAGAGGTAATTCTGGCTTTATGGTCGTAACCCCCCGTAGGGGCGGTTCGCGAACCGCCCCTACAATTCGGACAATTACTTGTTTGACGGCAACTTGGTATCATGCCACACCATCACGATTGGGCCGAGGTTGCCCGGGTCGCCCCTGGGGGGCCGGAGCTTGATGTGCATGATTTGGCGCCCCTCTCACAGTCCCCGGAGCCGCACTAGGCCGTGGCGCTCATGCGGCCCAGGTAGGCCTCAATGACCAGGGGGTTGTGCCGCACTGCCTCCGGGGTCCCCTGGGCGATGCGGCGGCCGCCGTCCAGGACCACGACGTGGTCCGAGATCTCCATCACCAGTTCCATGTCATGTTCCACCAGGATCATGGTCCTCCCGGCCAGCCGCATCTGCCGGATGAACGCGGCCACCGTGGCGGTCTCTTCGGGGTTAAGGCCCGCCACCGGTTCGTCCAGCAGGGTCAGGACGGGCTGGGATACGAAAGCCCGGGCCATCTCTACCCGTTTCTTGTCCCCATAGGGCAGCACCCCCACGGGCCAGCCGGCTTTGTCGGCCAGGCCGAAGGCGTCCAGGGCCTCCAGGGCCGTCAGTTTGAGCCGCCGCTCCCGGTGGCGTAAACCGGGAGGACGGAGGAGCGCCTCCCACAGGGAAGCGCCGGCCTGGACCGTCAACCCGCAGAGGACGTTGTCCAGGACCGTCAGGCGCGGAAAAATGCGCAGGTTTTGAAAGGTCCGGGAGATGCCCAGCCGGGGCACCCGGTGAGCCGGCAACCCGGCTATATCGGCGCCTTCAAACCGGATGACCCCGGCGTCGGGCCGGATGACCCCGGTGAGGCAGTTGATGAGAGTGGTTTTGCCGGCCCCGTTGGGGCCGATGAGGGCAGTGACCTGGCCATTGGCCGGCGTTGAAGCCAACCTCCGAGAGGGCCGGCAAGCCGCCGAAATACTTGATGAGGCCGGAAATTTCCAGCAGGTCCCCGTCCATGGAACTAATCCCTGATCTTCCGGGCCAACAGCGGGCCCCATAAGGTGACGAGCAGCACCAGGGGCCAGAGACGCCCCTGGAAAACATTATAATCGGCCCAGAGGGACTCCCAGGCATGTCCCATCACATAATGGCCGAAAAGGAATTCAAACATGATCGTCGCCATCGTCCAGCCTAAGCCCAGTTTAAAGAGCGCCGCCTGGGACGCCCCCGCTAATTTCCCAACATAGGCGTAAATCATCCCAAAAATAATCACGGCCACCAGGAAGGTGCCCAGGGCTTTGCCGGCCAGCGGTCCGAACCCCGGTACCAGGAATCTTTCCCGGATGAAACCACAGGCGATGGCCACCACCAGAAATCCCAGCCATAAGCCGGAAGCTTTGAGATAATTCACCGTGTCGATCTCATCACCAGGCGCGTCAAGATTGCCGGTCCGTGGCCAGCCGCCGCCGGGCCCATTGAATCCGGACGATATCTACCAGCCCGGACACGAACCCCTGGGGTAGGAAGAGGAGAATCACCACCAGGATCACTCCGTGGATGATGTCCGTGTAGGTCTCCAAAAATCCCAGGAAGTGCGGCAGGATGGTAATGAACCCCGCCCCGAACAGGGTGCCCCAGACGGAGCCCAGGCCGCCCACCACCACCATGATCACCAGATCCAGGGACTTGAAGATGCTGAAGGTGTCGGGGTTGACATAGCCGAAGTAGTGGGCGTAGAGGCTGCCGGCCACCGAGGCGAAGACCGCGGAGAGGACGAAGACGCCGACTTTCTGGCGGCGCACGTCCACCCCCAGAGCGGCGGCGGCCACCTCATCGGCGGCCAGGGCGGCCAGACCCCGCCCTACCCCGCTCCGCACCAGGTTGAGGCACAGGGTCAGGGCCACCAGGGCAAAGGTCCAGACCAGATAGTGAAATTTGAGGTCGCTGTCGAAGGTCAGGCCGCCGATGGACAGGGGCGGAATCCCGGAAAGGCCGCTGGGCCCGCCGGTGACCGCGTCCCACTGGACGAAAATGCTGTCCACCACGTAGTTGAAACCCAGGGTGGCCATGGCCAGGTAGTGCCCCGAGAGCCTCAGGGTGGGAACCCCGATGACCAGGGCCACCACCACCATGGCCAGGGCGGTGAGCAGCATGGCCGGCCAGGCGGGAAAACCATAGGTGGCGGTGAGGATGGCCGAGCCGTAGGCGCCCAGGCCGAAAAAGGCAGCGTGCCCCAGGGAGATCTGGCCGGCGAAGCCGATGAAGAGGTTGAGCCCCAAAACGACGATGACGTAGAGGCCGATGAGGTTGAGGATGCCCAGGTTGTAAGGGTTGCGCATGACCAGGGGGGTGAGGGCCAGGAACAGGGCCAGACACCACACCATGAGCCCCGTGTGGTGCCGGATGACAAATAATTTGGCTTTCTCCCACCGCATCATGGCCAACCGTCGCCGCAGTTATTTTTGGGAGCGCAAAAATCGGGCAATGCTGCGGTCGTAAGTCCGCTCCACCTCCGGGGTAAAGTAGCACGCCGGCAACTCCCCCCCGGCCCGGTGGTACCGGATGCATTCACAGCAGTTGCCCTTGCGCGGGCAGGGTTCGTAGGTGCAGTTACATTTTTCCAGATTCACGCTTTGGTTGGGGCATTCTGGCATCAAAGTCTCCTATCCCATAACTGATTTGGAAAAACCGCCCAACTCATTACGATCCAGCTTATCGAAAGGGAATGTATGAAGCCTCCCTTTGAATAAGGGTGATTTGGGGGGATTTTCACGTGGTCATAAAATCCCCCCTAACCTCCCTTTAGAAAAGGGGGGAATAAAAACTGTTTAAAAACAATTAGCCCAAGCCATTAAGGAGTGGATTACCATCACGCCGCCGCGGCCAGCCCTAACGCCAAGGCCTTGAGGCTGGCTTCCCGGAAACGTTCCGGGGTCTTGGCCGCGATCATTTCAGCCAGGAGGTCCGGTGCGGCGAATAACCCGCCCCGGCCGGCGGCAAACCCCAGGAGGATGAGGTTGGCCGCCACCGGGGGCAGGGTGTTCTCTGCCGCCAGGAGACGGGCGTCCACATTCAGATAATCCCCGGGCGTCCCGGCGTTGACGAACACGGCTCCGCCGGGTCTCATATAGTAGCGGTGCACTGCCAGGTTCTTGAGGTGGAGGAACAGTCCGAGGTCTGCCTCCCCCGCGGGGATCAGGGGCCCCCGGAAAGGCCCCACCTTGATCATGGAGATGACCGTGCCGCCCCGCTGGGCCATGCCGTGGGTTTCGGAGGTGATGACCGCAAGCCCCATGGCGGCGGCGGCCTCCGCCAAGAGCCGGGTCAGGGTAAGGGCCCCCTGCCCTCCCAGCCCGCTGACGATGATTTGCTGCTTCAATGTTGCTCCTTCTTAGAATGGCACATTGGGGAGGGCGGCGGACTTGCGTCCACCGGCCCTCCCCTCAAAATATATCATTTTGCCCTGGCCTCAATAGCCCCTTCGGGGCAGACGTGGACGCAGACCCCGCAGCCGACGCAGCGGCCCCCGTCAATGACCATGCGGCCGTCGGCCTCGTCCAGGGACAGGGCCGGGCATTCGAACTCGTCCAGGCAGTGCCGGCAGCCGGTGCAATCTTCCGTGACGCTCATCAAATAGGTTGGCTGCGATTCACGGGTTCCTTTATCAAGCAGGCACGGGTGTTTGGCGATGACCACCGCCACCCCGCCGGCGGCGCTGCGGCAATAGGCGTCGGCCTCCTTCAGCAGGTCCATGAAAGCCGGGCAGGTCATAGGGGTCGGCCTCTTTGATGAACCCGGCGCCGCTGGCCCGCACCAACTCCGGGATGAACACCGGGTGCCCCGGCTCCCCGGTGGCGGTGAAACCCACCTGGGGGGTAGGCTGGTGGCCGGTCATGGCCGTGGTGGCATTGTCCAGGATCACCAGGATGAAACGGGCTTGATGAAACACCGCGTTGATCAGGGCCGGGACCCCGGCGTGGAAAAAGGTGGAGTCCCCGATGGTGGCCACGATGGTGGGGAACTCCCCGCCCCCGGCGGCGTAGGCCCGGTAGAACCCCGCGGCCTGGCTGATGCCGGCGCCCATACAGTGGCAGGTGTCCACCGCCCCGAGGTTAACGCCCAGGGTGTAGCAGCCGATGTCGCTGGGGAAGATGCCCCCCGGGAAGGCCGTTTTGATGGCGTAGAATGCCGCCCGGTGGGCACAACCGGCGCAGAGGGTGGGCCGGTCGCCGCCGCCCTCCGGGGCCGGCACGCTCCGGGCCGGCAAATCCAGGAAGGTCTCCAGCACCGGGCGGATGGCATCCGGGGTCAGTTCGCCGGCCCGGGGAACCAACCCGGAGGTGCGGCCCTGGACCCGGGCGTCGGCCAGTTGCAGTTCGATGACCGGATAGGTCTCCTCGATGACCAGGATTTTGTCATACCGGGCATGGACCGTATGGATAAAGTCCCGATTTAAAGGATAAGGCATGGTCACCTGAAAAAAGTCGACCCGGCCCAGAAGACCCAGTTCCTCCAGCCAGTCGCCGGTGTGGGCCCAGGCCACCCCGGAGGCGATGATGCAGGCGCCGGGATGGGAGCCGTCCCCGGCGGTCAACCGGGGAGCGAACTCCGGCGCCCCGGCGATCTGTTCGATCTTGTCGTTCAGCAGCCGGTGCAGGGCCAGGACAAACACGGGGGTGGCGCACCAGCGCCGGGGGTCCTTTTCGAACCGGGCTAGCCGGGAAAGGTGCAGCGGCGGCCCGCAGGGGACGTTCTGCCGGGCGTGGCAGACCCGGGTGGTGGGCCGCACCATGACCGGCATCTCAAAGCGCTCCGAGAGTTCCAGGGCCTGGGCCACCATCTCCTTGGCCTCCCGGGGACCGGACGGGTCCAGCACCGGCACCTTGGCGAACATGGCGAAGAAGCGGCTGTCCTGCTCGCTCTGGGAGCTGTGGGGGCCGGGGTCGTCGGCGGCAATCACCACCAGGCCGCCTATGACCCCCAGGTAAGCGGCCCGCATAAACGGGTCCGAGGCGACGTTGAGCCCCACCTGTTTCATGGAGACTGCCGAGCGGCGGCCGCACATGGAGTTGGCCAGGGCCACTTCAAAGGCCACCTTCTCGTTCACCGACCACTCGGCGTAGAGGTCGGCCCCGGTCTCTTTGGCGAAGGTTACCACCGAGGACAGAATCTCCGAGGCCGGGGTGCCTGGATACGACGCGGCCAGGCTCACCCCGGCCTCCACGATCCCGCGGCCCAGGGCCTCGTTGCCCATGAGGATGCGTTGGTTGTCCTTATTCATCATATATTCACTCACCAATTCCAGGTGCCGTCGGGGTTCCAGCGGCTAGGTAGGGGCGGCAGCATTCCCAGACGCACCAGGTAGGTGCCGGTAATGGACCGGTTATCCTGGCTGAATCCCCCGGCATCCTGGCATTTCTTATCCGGTGCATAGTTTAATTTTCGCGCCTCCGCGGCCCTGGCCTGGCGATAGGCGGTCTTTTCCTGTTTGGCGCATTGAGGCGATAAATACGTATGATTCTGGTCATCGAGGAGCACGATGGCGTTATCGGGCATGGTCCGGGTGGTTACCAGGCAAAAGCCGGCCATAAGCGTGAGAAGCAGCATAATCACGAAAAATCTTATGGTGGGCAACATGGTTTCAGCCTTTTACCGATTGATCCGGTACACCTGGTGCGCAGTGCGCACCCTACACGACTGCGCCACGCCTACCCGGCCCCGCCCAGCAAGCCCCTGGGCCGGATGAACAGGACCAGCAGGAGGACGATGAAGGCGATGACGTCTTTGTAGGCGCTGGAAAGATACGCCGCGCCCAGGCTTTCCAAGAGGCCCAGGCTGAGCCCCCCGAGGATGGCCCCGGGGAAAGAGCCGAAGCCGCCCAAAATGGCCGCGGCAAAGCCCTTGAGCCCCAGGAGCACCCCCACGTCGTAGGACAGGGTGGTGATGGGGGTCACCAGACACCCGGCCAGGCCCCCCAGGGCCCCGGCCAGGGCGAAGCTCATGGCCTTGACCCGCCAGACCTTGAGGCCCACCACCGCCGCGGCCTCGGGGTTGGCGGCCACGGCCCGCATGGCCAGGCCCATGGAAGTCTTCCGGAAAAACAGCACCAGGCCGATGATGGCCAGCGCGGTGAGGGCCAGAATCCACAGGGTCTGGGGCAGGATGGCGGCCCCGGCCAGATGCACCGGCGCCTCCCCGGACAGAGACGGCACCGCCATGCGGTCCTTGCCCCAGATGACGGTCATGGCTCCCCGGAGGATGATGGAGAGCCCGATGGTCAGAAAGATCAGCACCAGGTGGGACTCGGAGCGGGAGGGCCGGATGCCCACCACCTCTACCAGGATGGCCACCAGGGTTACTCCCGCCACCGCCAGGAGCAGGGCCGGGACCATGGGGAGGCCGGCGTAAACCAGGGCGCTGTAGAGGAGCATCCCCCCCAGGGAGACGAAATCCACCTGGGTGAAGTTGACGATCCCCATGGTGTTATGCACCACCCCGAAGCCCAGGGCCACCAGGGCATAGATCGCCCCCCCGGTCAATCCGGCAAAGATAAACTGAATCAGGTCGTGAAAGCTGCCCATGTGGTTTTCCCGGGAAAGAGGCAGGCCCCCGGGAATGCGGCCCCGGACCGTTCCTCAAGATTATAACGTTATAGAAGGGCGGGTTATCTGGCAAGGAAAAAGGAGGAAGAGCAGACTCAGGCGGACCGCACCGCGGTGGCACGGCCGGAGGGCGCGCCGGCCGGGAAAACGGAATTCAGGCCGGTGCGGATTATTCAGGAGAGGGCCGGGACGTTACCTCTTAGGATCGAACTGCCCTTCCTGCCAGAGAGATTTCAGGGAATACCAGACGCCGGTTAAGGTCCCGGCAAGCATCAGGATGCCCCCCAGGAGCGGGGATAATGACAGGCCCATCCCATAAATAAGCCAACCGGTCAGGACCACGCCGATAGCCCCGGCATAGATGTTCCGATAGCGCAGGCCGGACTGACGGTGTATTTGGGCCTCGTCCCACAGGTTCCACAAGTATTTGAGCTCCCTGGCGGAATAGGGGATCATGTCCTCGATGTTTTTTGGGGGGGTCGAGGCGCACCGGTCTCCTTCCCTGCCTATGGTCCCTTCGGGCGATTTCGGAAGAATCAACCGCAGCCGGGGACCGGCTTCTTTTCGTCTGGTCCGACTCATGACTTCATCCTGCCCGGGCCCGGTTTATCCGGCCGCATCCCCGGGTCACTGGCCATTTTCTCAGCCGCCCTGAGCCACTGGGGCGGCAGAGGATTAGCGGGAGAGCGGCGGCGGTTTGCATACAGGGCACGGGATATAATGGCGGGCTTGGGCCTCCGCCGGGGATTTGAATTTTATCAAGTTCCAAGGTTTTATCGCCTTGACCCACTTGCAGGTGGGAAAATGGTACTTGTTGGAGGTTTTGGAGCCCACGACCTCGACTTCCGCCTCGGCCCCCCGCTTGGGGGAAACGGCTTCTGGCCGGGTGACCGGGGGGCTGGCCGCGGTGCCTGCCTCGGGGCCAGGCCCAATACCCCCCGGTTCGGGCCGATGGCTGGAATCGCTGAAGTCGTTTGGCTCAGTCTTGCCCTGGAGGCTGCGCTTATCCCGCAGGGTAAATTTGGGCTCGCCGTCAGGCCCGAGGTTCAACTCGGCCCGGAGCCGCTGGGCCCGGTCATAGAAGGCCAGATGGGGAGCCCCCGCGGCCCCCAACCCCAGGGTGGCCCGCCGGTGGCCTTCCGGGTCCCACAGGTCCAGCCTGACTTTGCCGTCTTAGCCCCCAGGGAGGCCCGCATCTTGCCGTTTGCGTCCCGCACCACCAGGGCCTCTCCTCCCCAGCCGGCGGGGTGGGGTCGGAAGAGCACATAGGCCTGGGTGGCCAGGATCACCCCTAACACCACCAGGACCAGGGCCCAATAAAATTTCTGACGCCGATTCTGACGCCCCAATTCCTCCAGGCGCTCCACCACCCCGGTATCGGTATCCCCGCCCAGGTACAAACCCGGACCGGGGCCAGGTGGCGATAGCCCGGGGCCCGATTCCCCCGAGGCCTCGCCTTCGGAGGCGGCAGGCCGGATGAGCCGGGGAGAAACGTCTGGAGATTCAACTGGCTGAGAGGCCGCAGAATGCGCCGCCTCACCCGGAGTGGCTACCAGCCCAGCTCGCGCCTCGGCGGAAGGAGCGCCGATCCCGACCTTGAAGCTGCTCTCCCCCTCCCGGTCTTTGAGTTCGAGGCAGGCTTCCCCGTTCCGGTTCACCCCTAAGCGGACCCAGGCTTTGCCGGAGCGGTCGCTCAGCAGCAGGTCGGCGGAACCATCTGGGTTTGCACTTATTTTGCCGCGATATTGGCCCGAGCCATCCCGGAGCAGGATCTTTTCCACCTCGATGACCCGGTCCTGGGCCCTGCTCTGACTGGCGAGGAGATCGGCTAGCTCCCGCCACTCCTCCTTGAGCTTGGCCAGGACCATTTGCAGGTCTTTGACCCCGGTCTTATCAGGCATTACAACTCCCTGGACCCTGGCAGGCCTCCGGTACTCTCTCCCTCTGGCAGATAAAGTGGCTGGGGCTTATGGGAAACTGCATCGGCACGCGTCATCCACTTCATGAAAACAAGGCTTTCAGGCCATTCCTGATTTTATGAAATCGTTACCTGGCTGGATTTTTCTTAACTGAAGGAGAAGCCTTTCTCGACAAATAATTTCAAGCAAATCGTGACTACATCCGGGTCATACAGGATGCCCGTCTTTTGATGAATTTCTTCCAGGGCTTTTTCGATTCCTTGGGCCGGGCCATAAGGCCGGGCACAAATCATGGCTTCCACCACGTCCGCCACCCCTAATATTTTGGCTTCTAAGGTAATATCCTTATCCTTCAACCCGGCGGGATAGCCCGAACCATCCAATCTCTCATGGTGCTGCTGAATGGCCTGGAGTACCGGCCAGGGGAAGTCGATATTTTTCAAGAGATCAAAGCCAATCTGGCAATGTGATTTAATAAACTCGCATTCCAGGTGGTTGAGTTCCCCGGGTTTACTCAGGATTTCGTTGGGTACGCCGATCTTCCCGATGTCGTGGAGCAAACCGGCGACCCTGAGGCCTTCTAAGCGATTAAGGGAAAAATCCATCTCCCGGCCAATGGCAACCGCTAGTTGTGCCACTCGCTTCTGGTGACCCGCGGTTTGGGGGAATTTGATCTCCACCGCCGCGGCCACGGCCTCAACTATGCCGTGAAAACTGCTCTTCATCCCACTGAGCAGTGATTTCAGGCGCTCCTCTTCCGCCTTGCCTTCTCTGACGTCCCGGAGCAACCACAGTACCCGTACCAGTTGATCCTGGTGGTCGCTCTGGGCCCTGGCATTGACGGACACCGCAACAGATTCGCCTTCCCCCGTCTGGAGGCAAAATTCCCAGTTCCGTTTGAGCCCGCCCTCCCGGAGCTGGATCAGGCTGGCCTGGAAGGCCGGCCGGTCTGCTTCCGCGACAAAGTGCGATAGGGGCATGCCTTTCAGGGAGCCAGGCTCCACCTTCAGCATGGCGGCGGCAGCCTGATTGCTCTCGGCAATGATAGTCTGGGCATCGGTTACCAGGTAGGCATCCGGGGCTAAGTCGAAGAGGCCCTGATCACCCTGGCCTGCCGCCAGCGGCGCGGGTTCAGCCGCCTCCCGGTCTTGATCATCCTGGAGATCAGCCTCTTTGACCACGGCCTGGAGGTCTTCCAAAGAGGCCGAGATATCTTGCAAAACTCTTTTCAGGGAGGGATTTTGCCTCAACGACAAACCGGCTCCCGAGACCCCCTGAGTGTCGGCCATCATCTCCGGGGACCCCAGGCCGGGGAAAGGCGCGTCAAGAGGCAGGTGAGGATCTTCCCCTGCCGGCCTAGATTCACGGGTTACCTGCGGGTCCTTAGATATGGCTGATTCCTCCTGGACTCCCAGGTTTATAGTCCCGGGCGGTTGACAAATCACGTGTAGTCCCCTCGAAAATTGCCACGGCCAGTCCTCCCTAGCCTTTCTTCACATCTTCCCTGATCGGGCGACAGGAAAAGGGGGTCCGACCAGCCGCTCCGGCTTGAGGCGGTTTAGCCAGACGTCTTTGGAGGAAACACGACGGGCCCGGTCTATCCGGCGTTTGAACCGAACTGCCGGCCGCAGGTTCTCTTTCCAGGGCCGGGAAATTACCCGGGTACGCTTCCCAAGGGACATGGTCCGGGGAAGCACTCGTGCCGGGCCGGTCTTGAACCTCTGCCACCAATTTTTGCAGGACGCCCCAGATTTCCGGTTGTTGGCCAACCTTTCCCCGGGGGGCGTGCCAGAGTAACGATAGGAGCACCTCCGGCGCCTTGAGGCCCACCGCCACCGCCGCCTCAACAATCCCCTGATAATAATGCCACATCGACGGATACGAAGCTGACAAGGCCTGGAGCAGCGGCTCAAAGGGCGAGGCCAGACAGTAAACCTCCTGCCAGGATAAGCTGACCTCGGGCCGGGACACGTGCTCCCGGGTGAAGTGTTGCTGCAAAAATCTCAACAGAGGCTGGCCGGGGGATTGGGGCGGTTCTTCCCAGGGAGGGGACAGCCACCGCCAGGTTTCCTGCGTCTCGGCATCAAAGGAAGGCGGCAGCGGCGCTACCTGGCCCTCCCCGAACCACCTGATTTCAGGGGTCACCCGGCAGGAAGCCGAGTCACCCAGGGCTGAGGGGGACCAGGCATAAAAATGCTGTTCCCGGCCGTCCCCCGAGACCGCGGCGCACCTGGCCCGCCAGGCCCCATACCGGTCCAAGATTGATTCGCCCCGGCCCTTGGCAACTTCCAGGACCATTAACCGGGACCTTTTGCCGGTGCGTACCCCTAAACTTATTTTCGATTCCGACAACTCCGGTTCCCACAAGCGGCTGACCCAGGCCCCAGAATCTTCCCCGGAATCCACTTCCAGGTCCGTGCCATCCTGGAGGTTCACGGCCTGGAGAACCCAGCCCAATTTTTGATATTCTTCTATATACCTGCAGACCGTCTCGTTATGATCAATCAGGGATTTCAGGGTAAAGATACTCTCCAGCTCTTCTGGGTGGATCCTGACGCGCCTGTCTTTGGGATTCATGTGTTTAGCCTCGGATGACTGTGGCGTATGATCCGGCCCCAAAGTCCCTATCCCACCTTTAGGGTTCGCGCTGCACGTGCTTGGTAGTGTATAGCAGCAGGAATATCTCACAATGGGGAGAACTCCTGATATCCGGGTTCGATTTTACTTAAATTTCCTTTTTTAAGTACCAGACTCAGCCTTGGGCTCCTCTCCGACCCGGGGCCTCCTGAGCAGAAACGCCGGCGTTACCGGATTCTCCCGGGGAGATCAGGTCATCTCCCGCCGTTGACCCAGGGTGGCTTCGCTGGTGTAGTTTCTCGAGGTCCCCAATTCTTGGGGCAGCCCAACGAGGGGGACTCGGACCGCAACTCCGGGGCGGCGGTTCAAGCCGGTGGCGCCAAGCTCAGTTTGGCGCCTTCATTGCCGGGTCTGGAATGAATGGATAACAACCTAGGCAGAGGTCAATCCTTCGCGGATGGCGTATTTGGTAAGCTCGGCAACGCTCCTGATTTTCAATTTGACCATGATTTGCTGGCGATGGGTTTCCACGGTTTTGATGCTGATGTGCAGACTGTCGGCGATGAGGGCGGAGGTCTTGCCTTCGGCAATGAGTTGCAGCACTTCGCGCTCTCTGGGGGACAGCAACTGAAAAGCCGATGATTCTGCGGAGCTGGTCGTAGACAGGTAGTCTTTCACCACGATGTCCGCCACCTCATGACTCAGGTAGATCCTATCAGACATCACCACCCGGATGGCCGTGGCCAGGTCCTTGAAAGCGCAATCCTTGAGCATGTACCCGGCCGCCCCGGCTTTGAGCATATTCAAGACAAAACGTCTATCATCATGCATGGAAAGGGCGATGATCTTGACTCCGGGCCGGGTTGCGACAATCTGCCGTGTGGCTTCGATGCCGTTTAAGTCCGGCATCGCCACGTCCATGATAATCACATCCGGAGACAGATCCATGGCCAACCGCTGGATCATCCGGCCATCCTCGGCTTCACCCAACACCTCGATGTCGGGCTCCTTCTCCAGCATGGTCCGCAGCCCCTCGCGGATAATCTGATGATCGTCGGCAATCAAAACCTTAATGCTCATTCCAATTCCCCACCTGTTTGCTATGCACCATATAACCTCAATTTTGTCAAACTATTTTTAAAAGAATAACCCCCGAAAATCTTACCATTATAGAACAATAGTGCTTCAGGGTTCATGATACTAAATTTTGAAGCAAATGACAAAATCGGATTGTAGTCCGGGTATCGGGGCAGGAGGTGTCCGGTCTTTTGCCGACCAGACCAGGGGTAGCGGGGGCACGACCCAGGGGCACAGGCCGGTCTCACAGGGGCCCCCGGAGTCCGTTTTCAGACCGATGGCCGCCGTCCGAAGACGGGCCGGCAGTTCAGGCTAACTGTGTGCGGCCGATGAGGGTGGCCGGGAATTTGCCGGGGGGAGAGATGCTACCTTCGAGGCCTCAGCCGGGAGAAGCATCCTGACGGGGGTTGGGGCCGCCTTGATGCTGGGCCTCTTTTTCTTGTCGGTCCGCAGAGGCAAGCTCAGGATAACCCGGGTGACCTCTCCGGGGGTTGACTCGATCTCCATACTGCCGCCGAAATAGTTCAGGCGCTCCCGGATGCTGAAGAGCCCGAAGCCTCCCATGGTGCCGGAGGAGGACCCAAGCTGCTCCGGCGCAAAGCCAATGCCGTTATCCTCGACGATGATCCGCAAATGCTCACCGACCCTGCCCATGCATACCTTGGTGCAGCTCGCCTGGGCGTGCTTGAGCACATTGAACAGCAGTTCCCGCACCGCTCTGAAGAGGAGGACCCGGGCTTCATTATCCAGGGGTTTGGGTTGAGCATCATCCTCCACTGCCACGACGAGACCATACTGCTGCTGCATATGCTCCGCCAGCCATTCCATGGCGGGCTCCAGCCCCAGGTCATAGAGGATGGGGGGACTGAGTTCGAAGACCAGGGACCGAGTGTAGCGTATTGATTCCTCAATCAGTTTCCGTATTTCTTCCATGGGCTTGGCCAGGCTGCGAAACAGACTCGATTCCTGGACCTTCTCGAATTTGCCCTTGGCCACCACCAGCAACTGGGCAATATGATCGTGGAGCACTGTGGCCAAACGGCGCCGTTCCCGTTCTTCGGTCAGGGACAGCTCGGAGGCCAGGGATTGCAGCTGTTCCTGGTAGGTGCGAATCTTTTCTTCGCTCTCTCGCCGTTCCGTAATGTCCTCGAACAGGGCGATGGCAAATTGGGGTTTGCCCCCCGCCTCCCGCACCAGGGAAATGGATTGCCGCCCCCAGCCGGTCCAGCCGTCTTTGCGGATATAGCGGGTTTCCACCCGGGAGATATCCTGCTTTCCTGTGAGCAATTTCTGAAAGTTCATCCAACTCGACTCGGCATTCTCCGGATGGTTGAGCCGGGTGAATTCCATCCCCCGCAACTCTTCGGCAGAATAACCCAGCATAGCCAAAAGCGCCGGGTTCCCTTCAATCACGCGACCTTGCTTGTCGATTAAGGCTATGCCCAGCGCGGCTTCCCGAATGATTGTGCGGAATCGGGACTCGCTTTCCATCAAGGCCTTTTCAATCCGCTCCCTTTCGGCAATTTCCAGGCGCATCTCTTCGTTGGCCTTTTCCAGGGCGAAGGTCCTGGCTCCGAGTCGCTCCCCCAACTGGACGTTATCCCGGCCAAATTGTTGGATAAGCTTCTGATACTTCAACAATAAGAGGTAGGCGCAAATGGTCGCCAGAGTGCAGCCCATAATACTCAGGTAAATGTTCGAACCAGCGGAACCGCCATGCTTAAAAATCATGTCCCTGAGCATCTGGAATATGGAGATAGCCACAATTATCTGGAGCATGGCCAAAATCAGCCGGGTAACCCAGGCATTGATTTTGCTCTCTTGCTGCGGCGGGACTTCGATGGGCAACGTGGCAGTCAGTTCCCCCTTGCCAAGTGTCGTCTGATCCATAAATTACCTTCCTCTCCGGTTGGGATTAACCCTGCCAACCCTACCTGGACTGCGCCTCAAATGTGTCACTTTTCCCCCAAAGAGAGAATTAGGCATTCCCTGAATATCGAGGAATAAATCCCGGATTTTCCCCAGGGCATCTCCCAGGTGCTGTCTCGATGATCTGACGAACCCCCCTCAATAACGCCGGGGAGGCCGGCCGGAACGTGCCTTGGCGGCGATTGGCCAAAGGGGACTGGTGCACACCAGGTAGCGTGAGGATATGACCGTTGGGAGAAGAGAGTCGAGGGTAAAAGGGTGGAGGGCTTTCCCGGCTCCGGCGACCCGGACGGGAACCGAACCAGGGGCTTCAGGTGAGTGATTGCCCGGGGCGAGGATTGGGGTGGCAGGTAATTACGGAGGTTTTCCCGGATCCCCGCGCCTTAAAAATGGTCGTAGGGGATGCCCATCAGCAGCCTGACGTGATCTTCGGCGCACTCTTCCAGGACCTCCAGGTTATAGCCCCCTTCCAGTACCGTGACGAGCCGGCCCGCGGCGGTCTCCTGGGCCAGGTCCAGCAACAACTGGCCCATTTCCCGGAACCCTTCCCGAGTCATGTCCATATGGGCCAGAGGGTCACTGACGTGGGCGTCGAACCCCGCACAAATAAACACGAATTGCGGCGCGAAGGCCTGCAGGCGAGGCAGGGCTTCCTTTTTCAAGGCGGCCAGGTAGTCGCGGTCATCGCTATGGGGCGGCAAGGGCAGGTTCAGAGTGAATCCCTGGCCCAGGCCCTTCCCTTCTTCCCGGCGGTAGCCGGTGCCGGGATAGCAGTGCTGGGGGTCCTCGTGGAGCGATACGTAGAACACCCGGGGGTCCTCCTCAAACAAGTGCTGGGTGCCGTTGCCGTGGTGGACGTCCCAGTCGATGATGGCCACCCGTTCCACATTAAAGTGCTCCAGGGCGTAAACCGCGCCCAGGGCCACGTTATTGAAAAAACAGAATCCCCTGGCCCGGTCCCGTTCGGCGTGATGTCCCGGCGGCCGCACGGCGCAGAAGGCGTTGTCCACCCGGTCCCCCATAATCGCCTCTACCGCCAGCATTACCCCTCCCACGGCCAGCAGGGCCGTCCGGTAAGAATCCGGGCAGATGCCGCAGTCCTGTGACATAAAGATCTTCTGGCCCTGCTCGCAGGCCTCTTTGAACCGTTTGATGTAGTCGGGGGTATGGAGGCGCTCCACCCATTCCAGGGGGGCGTAATCGGGCCGGAGCAGCACCAGCAACTCCAGGAGGTCAGCATCCTTCAGGGCGTTGTGGATAGCCCGCAGCCGAGCGGGGCGTTCCGGGTGCCAGGTACCCGGATCATGCAACTGGTAGCGTTGAGCATACACATAACCGGTACGGCGCATCGGTCTCTCCTAAGCTTTGCTTCCGTGCCCGCCAAACCAGCCCTATGAGGATAACCCGACAACCCGGAGGTTGGATAAGAAATTTGGGCCGAGGGGCCAGGGACCCGGCGGCCCCCGTCCCCTGGGCCGGTGGTCTTCTTACAACAGGCGTTGTTCCGCCACGTCCCACTTGACGTTCTTAAAGAAGGCCCCGATGTAGTCGGCCCGTTTCAGCCCGTAATCGGTGATGAAAGCGTGCTCAAACACGTCCAGGACCAGGATGGGATTACACCCGGCGGGGTGCCCGACGTCGTGTTCGTTGATCCACTGGTTAAAGAGCAGCCCGGATTCGATATCCTGGTACATGATCACCCAGCCGATGCCCCGCATGCTGGCGGTGGCCTTGAAATCCTTGGCGCAGGTCTCCACTGAGCCGAACTGCTCCTGTTTCTTTTTCATGAGATTGGGGGCCTTGGCCATATCGCCGTCACCCCCCAGGTTGGCGAAGTAGAGTTCGTGCAGGCGCATGCCATTGAACTCCCACCCCTGGCGGCGCTTCAGTTCGGCAAATTCCGGCGTGGCCTCCCGGCCCTCTTTCACCATGGCCGCCAACAGCTCCATGACCTTATTGGTATTGGCAACGTAGCCCTGATAGAGGGTAAAATGATTCTTGAGCAGCGTGTCGCTGAATCCCGGCATCCCTAACAGAAACCCGAAATCTTTGGCAACGTAGGCCATGCGGTCTCCTCCCCGGTCCCGGCGTCAGGACCTCACTAGTTTGCCTTAAAGATAGTGCCGGGATCACCCGGCGCAAGGCGGCAAAGGAAATTTCCCCTTCGCCCTTTGGTTGCATCAGACCGCCGGATTAAGTATAGTTATGAATCCTAAGGGCTTAGTCGGCAGATTCCAGATCCTCCGGGTCCAGGAGACCCTGCTGGATCAGGGCGGTTTCCATTTGGGCCAGGGCCTCTTTGAAGGCCGGATAGAGCCCCACCGCCAGGGACACCCCTTTGCGGGTGGGCACCCAGTCCCCTTCCTGGTCCCCGGGCACGTGGACCCGGATATCGATGAGGCGATGACCTTTATACTCGGACAGGGAAAGGAAAACCACTTCCCGGGCATTTTTCGCAACCTGACTGATAACTTCGGACATCATGTCCCCCTAAACTCAGTAACCATCCCATGAGGTAAATTTAAAGTTGGGGATTGACTTCGCCTATATTCCCCACCATGTCAACCCATTTTCCCTATGCAACTCTATAATACGTTAAGCAGACATAAAGAGACGTTCAAGCCCCTCACCCCCGGAAAAGTGGGTCTCTACGCCTGCGGGGTGACGGTTTACGACGACTGCCACCTGGGCCACGCCCGCTCCTGCGTAGCCTTCGAGGTCCTGGTGCGCTATCTCGAGCGCCGGGGGCTCACGGTCACCTGGGTGCGCAATTTTACCGACATCGACGACAAGATCCTGCGCCGGGCCCAGGAGACCGGGGTGGACTGGAAGGAGGTAGCCGAGCGCTACATCGCCTCTTTCCGGGAGGACATGACCGCCCTGGGGGTGCCCCCGGCCCAGATCGAGCCCAAGGCCACGGACCATATCCCCCAGATCCTCGACCTCATCCGGCGCCTGGAGGACCTGGGCTTTGCCTATAGCCAGGCGGGCGGCGACGTCTTTTTCCGGGTGCGCCGCTTTCCGGGATACGGCAAGCTCTCGGGCCAGAACGTGGAAGATATGGAGTCCGGGGCCCGGATCGAAGTGGACCCCAACAAAGAAGACCCCCTGGATTTTGTTCTGTGGAAGGCCTCCAAGCCCGGGGAACCGGCCTGGGACAGCCCCTGGGGCCCCGGGCGGCCGGGTTGGCACATCGAGTGCTCCGCCATGAGCATGCAGTACCTGGGGGAGACCTTCGACCTCCACGGCGGCGGCCAGGACCTGGTCTTCCCCCACCATGAAAACGAACTGGCCCAGTCGGAGGCGGCCACGGGGAAACCCTTCGCCCGCTATTGGCTGCACCACGGCCTGCTCACCATCAACGCCGAGAAGATGTCCAAGTCCCTGGGTAATTTCTTCACGGTAAAAGAGGTGCTGGCCCGGTTCCCGGCGGAGGTGGTGCGCTTCTTCCTCATCAACTGCCACTACCGCAGCCCCCTGGATTTCTCGGACGCGGCCCTGGCCGAAGCCGAGACCGCCCTGCTGCGGCTGTATACCTGCCTGGCCCGGATTCAGGACGTACTCCGGGAATACCCGGACCTGAAACTCCAGCACCCTGTGGACACTTATCCCGACAACCTGACCCTGGAGGAATTCCACCGCTTCGGGTCGCTCCGGGCCCGGTTTGACGCGGCCATGGATGACGACCTCAACACCGCCCAGGCCCTGGGCTACCTGTTCGAGACCGTGCGCCTGCTCAACCGCCTCCTGGAAGCGCCCTCCACCGACCCGGGTTACCTCACCATCCTCAAGGAAATGCACGATGAACTGGTGGACCTGGGCCGGGTGCTGAATATCCTCCAGGCCGATCCGGCCGTCATGGTCGCCTCTCTGCGCCAGAAAGCCGCGGACCTGAAAATCACCCCGGACGAAATCCAACAACTCATCGACGCACGCACCCAGGCCCGGCAGGACAAGGACTGGGCCCGGGCCGATACCATCCGCAAGCAACTCCTGGAACTGGATATCCTCCTGGAAGATACCCCCCAAGGGACGATCTGGAAGGTGAAAGGATAAGATTCTTGGGGGAGGGCCAGGGGCCGACGGCCCCTGACCGCCCCTCAAACCCCCCTCGCAATCCCCATAAGGACCAAGCACAGGCGAGACGCCTGTGCCACCAATTTTCAACTTACGGGATTGGGGGTGGGGGTTTGGGGGAGGGGGAAAGGGCTCGCGCCCTTTGCCCCCTCCCCCGATTTTTGCAGGCAAGACTCAAGGCCGCGGCCTTCGTCTTACCTGCAAAAAAATGTTATTCTTTAATCAAACCGATATAGCTCTTATGCCCGATCAGTTCCATTTAGTCACGACCTTTACCCCCGCCGGCGACCAGCCCCAGGCCATCCGCAAGCTGTTGGCCGGGGTGCGGTCCGGGTATCCCCACCAGGTGCTCCTGGGAGTCACCGGGTCCGGCAAGACCTTTACCATCGCCAACGTCGTGGCCCAGCTCAATCTGCCCACCCTGGTGTTGGCCCCCAACAAGACCTTGGCGGCCCAGCTCTACGGCGAGTTCCAGGAGTTCTTTCCGGACAACGCGGTGGAGTATTTCGTCAGCTACTACGATTACTATCAGCCGGAAGCCTACGTCCCCCAGGCCGACCTTTACATCGAGAAAGACTCCTCCATCAACGAAGCCATTGACCGGATGCGCCACTCCGCCACGCGCTCCCTGTTCGACCGCCAGGATGTGATTATCGTGGCCTCCGTATCCTGCATCTACGGTTTGGGCTCCCCCGAGGCCTACCACGGCATGCTCCTCTCCCTGGAGGAGGGCGCGGTGATGGACCGCAGGGAGGTCTTAAAGAAACTGGTGGAGATTTTGTACGAACGCAACGACATCGACTTTCACCGGGGCACCTTCCGGGTTCGGGGTGACCGGGTGGAAATCTTCCCGGCCTACGAAGAGGATAAAGCCATCCGGGTGGATTTTTGGGGCGACACGGTGGAGGCCATCCGGGAGATTGACCCCCTCCGGGGCCAGACGCTGCGGCAGCTTAAACGCATCATGATCTACCCCGCCTCCCACTATGTCACCCCGGAGCTGGTGCGGCGCCAGGCCATGGCCGCCATCGAAGCGGAGCTGGGGCCGCGGTTGGACTGGTTCCGGGAAAACGGCAAATTGCTGGAGGCCCAGCGCCTGGAGGAGCGCACCCGCTTCGACCTGGAGATGATGAAGGAACTGGGCTACTGCCACGGCATCGAGAACTATTCCCGACACCTCACGGGCAGGTCCCCGGGGGAGCCCCCCCCTACCCTGCTGGATTACCTGCCCCGGGAGTCCCTGGTGGTCATCGACGAGTCCCACATCACCATCCCCCAGCTCGGGGGGATGTTCCGGGGCGACCAGTCCCGGAAACAGACCCTGGTGGACTACGGCTTCCGCCTGCCCTCGGCCCTGGACAACCGCCCCCTGTGCTTCGAGGAATTCGAGGCCCGGGTGGGCCAGCGCATCTATGTCTCCGCCACCCCCGGCCCCTTCGAAGTGAAGCAGGCCGGCGGCCGCATCGTGGAGCAGATCGTCCGTCCCACCGGTCTCATGGACCCCCGGATTACGGTCAAACCCGCGGCCAACCAGGTGGACGATCTCCTGGGCGAGCTACGGCCCCGGGTAGCCAAAGGCGAGCGGGTCCTGGTCACCACCCTGACTAAGCGCATGGCCGAAGACCTCACCGAATACTACCAGGAACTGGGCCTCAAGGTGCGGTACCTCCACTCCGACATCACCACCCTGGAGCGCATGGAGATCATCCGGGATTTGCGCCTCGGGGTCTTCGACGTGCTCGTGGGCATCAACCTCCTCCGGGAGGGGCTGGATCTGCCGGAGGTCTCCCTGGTGGCCATCCTGGATGCGGACAAGGAGGGCTTCCTGCGCTCGGCCCGCTCCCTCATCCAGACCTGCGGCCGGGCCGCTCGGAACGTCAACGGCCAGGTCCTGTTCTACGCTGACCGCGTCACCCCGTCCATGGCCGCGGCCATCGAGGAGACCGACCGGCGGCAGAACGTCCAGAAGATCTATAACCAAGACCACGGCATCACCCCGGAAACCATCCAGAGCCGGATCAAAGACGTCCTGGCCTCAGTGTACGAAGCCGATTATGTCACCGTGCCCCTGGCCGCGGAAGAGCAGATGCCTTACCTGACGGAACGGCCGCAGGTGGCAATTAAGCGCCTGAAAAAAGAAATGCAGGCCGCGGCGAAAAAGCAGGAGTTCGAGCGAGCCGCCACCCTCCGGGACCGCATCCGGGCCCTGGAGGCGGAGAATTTGAAGTACGGGGGGTAATGGCTTAAAAGTTTTCCGTTTTCCGTTTTCCGTGGAACAGCCGCCCCGGTGGTTGGGCTCTCTGTAAGGCGGGCACTGCCCGCCATAATTACTGGTCCGAAAAGTCTGTCGTAGGGTGCGTCCTACGCACCATTAACTTATAGGTAATGCTCAAGACTTGACCAGGAAACCTCTCCATCAAGGCATAATAACATCGGTCAGAAAATAATTCTGGCCCCCCACAAAAGGTCTATTTCGCTATGCAGATCATATGCCGAATTTTTCCGGGTGGGGGGATAATTGTCGATCATTTGCAAGTGATCAGCTATCATCTTTAGCCCGGGAATGGGTAAGTCCATATTGATTGTTCAGTCGCCGGCATTGCCCATAACAAGGTGATAATCATCGACATGGAGGTGGTGATCACTGGGAGTTTTAATTTTACTCGGTCTGCTGAAGAGAGCAATGCTGAGAATTTATTGATTATCCGGGATAAGGAGCTGGCCAGGGAATATTTGGAGAATTGGGAGAGGCACAGGGGGCATTCTGTGGGATATATGAGGAGGTAAGGAAACCAGGGGTTTGCGGGGAAAACTGATTTTTGATGGATCTTGTGCTAACATGCCGCTTACTAAACAAGTTGAGGTTACTTATTTTAAACATTAGGGGAAGATCATGGATTCAGTGGAACACAACGGTTTCGTCCAGGAATGGAAAACATTTCTCGCAAACATCGAAGAAGTTAGAAAAAGGAAGCTACGTGGGCGATAGGGCAACGCCTAGGAGCGTTCTGGAGCATAACAGCCAACAGTAAAGCCAGGCACCTGCTGCACGTTTAAGGAGGAGCAACACATGAAAACTCTCAGTATGGCATTGATGGCGGCCTTCATGCTGGTGTTGGCGGCCACGTCCACCGGACAGGCCCAGCAGGGCGCCCAAGACCTCGTCAAGGATCCAAGCCCGGGGGGGAAATATATCTATAGAGGCTGCAACTTGGCACAAGTGATATTTATTCAGGGAGACAAGTTAAGTGAGATAAAGGAGTTAACCCTGATAATGGAAGTTCAAGGTGGTCAAAATAGTCACACTACACGATTAACATTGCCTATATTGGCGAAGCGCCAAGAAGGGAATAAATTAATTCTTGATTACCAATGGCCCAACGGTGGCGACACCTACGAAGCGACCATCGTAGGGGATACTCTTATAAACCGGAAAACTAAAGGCTATCTGGCAGGTATTAGGGAAGAAATGTTTACACGCGAATGAAACAAAGAGCAGGTCATGAGTGGCGTAAGGTTATGCCAGCTTTTGCGAACACTACTTCCTGATCCACCAGATACCGAAGAAAGGCATAGACGAGCCTCAGCCTGGTGGACACCGTGTTGGGCTGCATGCCTCGGTCCTGCTCGTGCTCGATAAAGCTGCCCACATCATCCCGGGTAATGGCTTCCAGGGAGGTCCTGCCCCGCTCCTGCTTCAGGTAGGACAGGAAGACCACCAGAGTCGCACAGTTACTGCGCATAGTGCTGAACCGGCAATTGCGTCGCTTCTGGTCATGCACATAGTCCCGGACATACGTCTCCCCCAACAGTCCCTTGGCGGCCAATTGCTTGAGATACTTTTCAATCAGGTCGACCTCGTCCGTTTCTGCGGGTGAACTCACAAGCGGCTTGAACAGCAGATGGTAAGGGAATTCCTCTTGAGAAACCTGCTGAGTGGTCATCGCTACCTCCTTTTCCTCTGAAAAAACAGGTAGATGATGACCTTGAAAGCTGTCTTCCGTCAATCATCTTTTTATTACGTACAGTGGCAAGCTACTCGCTACAAGTCAGATTCAGGTTATCCCTTGAATCCCCCGGATGTTGCCTCCAGCAACAATTTTTAGGAGGCTACGCCGGGTTTGGTGCTTCATCGGGTTTATGTATTAAACCGGATATGCTGATAAGCAATAGTTAAAAAGAAGCTGGCGGAAATTTAATAAGAGGAAAGGCGGCCGCCCCTTCTCCTTTGCCCTTACCCCACCTTCTCCCAATCGGCTGGGTTGGGAGAAGGTTAAAAGGGTTGCATTAGTTAACCCGCGGCTAAAGTCATGAATTATTCTCCAGGGTTCACAGAACCGCAGATATTTAATACCAGAGAAGTGTGAAAAGGGTGGAGGAGATGAAAGGAGCAAAATTTATTGGATTCTTATTGGTGATAACGGCCATGGCCATGGCGGCAATCTCCTTGGCACCAGGATGGGGATTAGGCAAGACGGTTAGCCGGCAACGTGGCTGTAGCGAGGTAACTGCAGAATACCCCTCATTGGCCAAAAACGAATCAGAGAAGAGGATATTAGGCATCCTTGATGACATAGGGGAGGGGCCCTGCACGGATGACCTGCACGGAAGATTGCTGCGAATCCTGGTCGAGTCTACGAGGGCCAAGAATGTTGTGGAGATCGGCACTGGCAACGGCTACTCGGCCCTCTGGATGTGCTTGGGCCTTAAGACCACGGGAGGCAAGCTAGTTACCCATGAAATAGACCATAAAATGGTTTTGTTGGCCAGGGCGAACTTCAAAAGGGCCGGGGTAGAAAACCTGGTTACGGTAGTTGAAGGCGATGCCCATCAGACGGTCGCCCAACTGAAGGAGTCCATCGATATACTTTTTATGGATGCGGAGGGGGGTAACCTGGATTATCTCAACCAGCTACTGCCCCTGGTCCGCCCAGGTGGATTGATCCTGGCAGATAATGTGAACAAGCCCCGGCCCGACCCCCATTTTATCAAGGCCATCACCACCAATCCAAACCTGGAGACCATTTTCTTTAATGTGCAATCCACGGGGATCAGCCTAACGGTCAAGAAAGACTGAGGAACCCGGATTAGGGCACATAACTACCAGGGCATAGTTTCGACTGGGAGAAACTGGGAAAGGCAATATTGAGGCTGGAATCACTCCGGCCTTACCATAACAAACTTATTTAGGGAAAAAACACCATGATGAAACTCGGTAGGTTTATCAGCCTGATTGGTAGCCTCGCCCTGGTTCTGACCGTGACGGCAGCGTGGGCCCAGCCCGGCATAGGGCCGGCAGAGGGCAGCAGTAGGGCTTCGGCGAAGAAAATGGGGGCGGCTTAGACCGCTCCTTGGATACATATGGGTGGCAGGATGGATAAATCCAAACTGATTTTTGTTATCGACGCGCTGATGTTCTTGGTTATGACGGCCCTGGCCGGGTTAGGTCTGCTGATCAAATACGTCCTCGTCCCCGGCCGCGAAGCCTGGACAAAATGGGGTCGCCAGATGGAGATTACCTGGCTGGGGCTCGATCGTCACGCCTGGGTGGAAGTGCTTCTGTACTTGGCTTTCCTGCTGCTGGGTCTATTCATCTTACACGTTATGCTGCACGGGAAGATGTTGCGCGCTCTCTTGATCAGATTTATTTCCCAGCCTGTATCCAGATTGGGGGTGGCGTTGGTTTTTCTGGTCGTCGCCATGATCCTTCTGGCCCTTCCCCTTCTGGTAACCCCGGAGGTGAACGAAATAGGCCTTAGAGATGATTTGGGTTTAGAGGCCCCTTCCCCGGGGATAGAGGGGTTTCGCCTGAGCGCGGCAAACCCGGAGACCCGGAACAGAGAGCCTGCCATGGATCCCGCCGGTCAAGCAGTTGTCGAGGTGGAATGGACCAAAGAAAGCCCTCAGGTAAAAGTGGCCCACAAGAAAGGCCATACCGATTATTTGCCCATGCTACCGAAATATCATACTATCTCCCCGCTTAACTTACCCGAGGATAATTCTCTCGCCCGTTCTCAAAAGCGCGCCTCGAATCTCTTGGCCAAGTGTCAGCCGCCAAGGCGACGGTCACCATAATTCTTAAGGCGCAAAGGGACTTCATTCCGGCCATGAAAATAATTTTTTAACCTGCGCCGATTTCGTAGTTGTGGGTTTGTTCCATATGCAGGAAACTGATTATCCGCATTGCCAGGAATGGCTCCCTATCACCAACTGCAAGGCTTGCGGCTACGCCACGTGCATGGCCTACGCCGCGGCTCTGCGGGAAGGGGAGATCCGCCTCAATAACTGCTCGCCTCTTTGGGAAGAAAAATACCGTGAAAAACGAGAAAAACTGCAACTCTACCTGGAAAGCTTCGGCTGGCGGACTTTGGACGCGGAATAGGAGCAAGGAGAATTATGCGTATCGATAAGTTGGCTTATCGGGCTTTAATCTGGATATTACTGCTACTCTGCACGCCGATAGCAGCCATGGCCACCATCGGGCCGAAAGCCCAGGTCCCTGAGACCACCTATGATTTCGGCGAAGTTTTTGAAGACGTGAAGCTGACCCATACCTTCATCATCAATAATATCGGCGACGCCCTGCTGGAGGTCAAGGGCATTGACTCCGATTGCGCCTGCACCGCGGCTGACTCCGACCGCCGCATCCCTCCCGGGGGACAGGGCCGCATCACCCTGACCATCGCCCCTTACTCGGTGCTGCGGCAATTCACCAAAAAAACCAAGGTGCTTTTCAACGACCCGGATCATTCCCAAGTACTCTTGACCCTGCAGGGCTACGGCAAACCTTTCATTGAAATCCAACCCAGCCACATAATCCGCTTCCGCGGCACGCCGGGTGAGGATCTCCGGGGCCAGGTGCGGTTTATTTCCCACCTTGCCGGTCAATGGGCGATCAAGAATTATAAGACCACTATTCCTCAATTCATCGACGTGAACGTCAAGGCCGAACAACCAGGCAAGATTTATGTGGTTGAAGTGCGCAACAAAAGGCAGGAATCCGGCAATTATGCCGGGGTCATTGAACTGTTTACCACTTCAGAAAAGCGTCCCCGCCTGATTATGCGGGTGTTCGGCGAGCTTTCCATCCCCTCTTCGCAAGGCCAATGATCCATCATATGGTGCGGAGGTTGAGATGAGTATTAACCTTAAGCCGATATTTGCAGACTGCACGGAGATAAAAGTCTCGGGAAGAAGAGTCTCATGAGAAGGAGAGCTTTTGGACTTCATCCATGAAGCCAAAAGTCGAGGTTATGATGGGACCGCGTTCGGCCCTCCCTTTGTGGTTCTGAGACTGGGCGCGTTCTTGGATTCGCCGGTGCTGCTGGTCGGCCTGACTCCTATGGGGAGAGCTCTTCTGCAGGAAAAATACAAAAAAAACCGGGTAGAGGCTGAATTTAACTGTTATCTGTCGACGCGTTTAAAATTTATCCAAGTGTTTTGATACGGATATCTTAGCCTTATCTAAGACCCTGGCGACCTTTAAAGTTTTAGTCCCAAGGGTTAGGTCCAATCTGATCTCGGGTTGATCATGGTCAGTTCAGATCTTGGCCATTACACCTCATGGCCGCGCCGGGCGCGGAGGTCCGCCCCACCGAACCTTCTCCTGCTTTATGGGTAGGCCGAAAGCCCCTGAAGGACCCTTCCCTCAAGACATCAAAAGAAATAGTTCAGGGGTTGGAAGCGGCGGCGCACCGCCCAGGCGAAATAGAGGTTGAAGATCAGCATGTTGAGGGCATAGGGGGCCCGGTGGTACCGCTTCAGCATGCCCAGGAGCGAATAGTACTTCCGGTTGGCGCGCCAGTAGCCCTCCTCCAGTTGCCGAACGGTCATGTGTTTGGGGTGGTAGACCACCTGAAAGCCGCTGTAGTGGCTCCAATCGTGGTCGAAGATGCGCCCGGCCTGGAGCAGTTCCTCCCGCACCTTGGTGCCGGGGCGGGGAGCCAGGATGAACATGAACGCGGCCGGGGCTTTGACGCGATTGAGGAAATCCACCGTGGTGTCGAAGATTTCCGGCCGATCGCCGTCGAGCCCGAACATGACGTTTATCGAAAAGCCGACGCCCCGGTCTCTTAAGCCTTTAAACTGCCGCTCATAATCCTTGGTCTTGTTCTGCTTTTTGTTGATGGCCTTGAGGCTTTCCGGGCTGATGGACTCCATGCCGATATTCACGTGGCGGCAGCCGCTCCGGGCCAGGAGGTCCAGCAGTTGCGGGTCATCCCCGACATTGGCCGTGGCCAGGCAGGCGTAATTCAGCTTCAGGGGGATGAGGCGCTCCATGATCTCCATGGCGTGGCTGCGTTTGGCCACGAAGTTGTCGTCCACGAAGTAGATAAAGCCGCTGTCGGTTAGGCGCCGGATCTCCTGGATTTCATGAATCACCTCGTCCACGGGCCGGTGCCGGAACTTGCCCCCATAGACCTGGGTGACTTCACAAAAGCTGCAGTTGTAGGGGCACCCCCGGGTGGTCTGGGAGGGGATGTTCCAGACCTTGTAACGCTTGAGGTCCAGCAGATCATAGCGGGGCACCGGCAGGTTTTTCAGGTCCGACAGTTTCTCCGCCTGATAACGAGGCTGCAGCCGCCCGGCCTGGAAATCCCGGAGGAGCCGGGGCCAGGCCTCCTCGGCCTCCCCCAGCACCAGGGCGTCGGCATGTTCCTGGCATTCATCCGGGGCCAGGGTGGCGTGGAAACCGCCCATCACCACGGGGATGCCCCGGCGGCGGAACCCCGCGGCCAGTTGAAAGGCCCGGGGGGCCTGGTGGGACATGAAGGTGAGACCCACCAGGTCGCATTCTTCCCGGAAGGTGATCTCCTCCAGCATATCATCCTTGATCTCCACCTGAATGTCCTTGGGGGTCAAGGCCGCCACATAGGGCAGGGTCATTCCCAGCAGCCAGCGGTTTTTGCGCCGGTCTAAACGACCGTTTTCCCGGTAAGCCGAAGATTGGATCAGCAGTATTTTCATAATAAGGCGAACTCAGGCGAGATGGGCACGGTTATGGCTCCGAAAGGGAGATTGTCCAGGCTAAAGACTCGGTTCAAACGCACAGGTGATCATCCGGGCGGCGGCGATTTTGCCCGTCAGCCCGATGATAACAAATAACTTGCCGGAAGTCAGTAATTTCGATTGCCCGGGGCGTCCCACCAACCGGTGCACGGGACGATATCCCGGGAAACTTCGGTGGGTTTTGGGCGGGGGTCAGGTCCGGCTCATTCCCTTTGGGCTCCCATCTCCTGGAACCCGTCCGCCTCCCCCGCCTCTTTAAGGCTGAGGAACTCCTTGAGGAGTTGCTTCTGTTGTTCCGAGAGCTGGGTGGGAGTCTGGAGGTCCACGACCACCACCAGGTCGCCCGGGGTTTTGCCCCGCAAGCCGGGCAAACCCTGGCCGGGAATGCGCAAGGTGGCCCCGGGTTGGGTCCCGGGGGGAATGGCCAGGCGAGTTGAGGCCGTCAGGGTGGGAACCTCAACTTCAGTCCCCAGCGCGGCTTCTACAAAAGAGATCGGCGTCCGGTAATAGAGATCCTGGCGCTTGCGGGTGAAGATGGCGTGGGGGGCGACGCATATTTCCAGGTAGAGGTCCCCCGGCGGCGCCCCGCGGCTCCCTGCTTCCCCTTCGCCCCGGAGGCGCAGACGGGTGCCCGCATCCACCCCGGGGGGGATGCGCACCTGCAACTGCTTTTGTTCTTTGATGACCCCGGTGCCCTGGCAGTCGGAGCAGGGAGAAGTGATGATGGCGCCGGAACCCTGGCACTCCGGACAGGTGTTGAAAACCTTCAGGAGACTCTTGGACTGGCTCACCCGGCCCTGCCCCTGGCAGCTCGGACAGGTTTGAGGCGGACAGCCGGGCTCCGCCCCCTCGCCCCGGCACCGGGGACATCCAACCCGGCGTTTGACCGTCACGCTGGTCTCCAGTCCCCGGGCGGCTTCTTCCAGGCTGATCACCACCGGCTGCCTTAGATCAGCCCCGGATTGGGGCTGCTCCTGCCGGTCCCGGGAGCGTCCGAAATTGAAGAAATCTTCAAAGGCCTCCCCGAAGGAGCTGAATATTTCTTCGAAACCGTCCAAGCCGCCTAATTCCAGGCCCGCCAGCCCGGCATCACCATAGAGATCATAGAGCTGGCGTTTTTCCTGGTCGGCCAGGACCTGATAAGCCTCGGAAATCTGTTTGAATCGGTCTTCCGCCACCTTATCTCCGGGGTTCTTATCCGGGTGATACTTGATGGCCAACCTTCGGTAAGCGGTTCTAATCTCGTCCAGGATCGCCTCGCGCGATACCTCAAGAATTTCATAATAGGTCGTCATCCTGAAACAACCCTAATATTCATGGAATTATCAATGCCCGCTCACCCTTATATTTGCTCATAATGGTTATCATCCGACTGGCCGTTGTCAAGGATAACCCCGAAGTGTTGTGAGGGAAATCAGGCAGATTCTCAGGAGGCGGGCACCAGGCGGCCGAGGCGGTCCCCCAGGTCCGGGGGCGAGTCGGACACCGCCACTACTTTGGACCGGCTCTGGCCGCCCGCCGTGAGCTTGAGGGAACTCTTGGGGAGGTCGAGGGCTCGGGCCAGGAAATCGATGAGCTCGCGGTTGGCGGCGCCCTTTTCCGGCGGGGCCGCCAGGCGGATCTTGAGGCGGTCGCCATAGAGGCCCACCACTTGGGTGCGCTGGGCCCCGGGGACTACCGTCAGCCGCAGCAGGTATCCTTGGGAGGTAGGCTGAAAAAAGCGGGACATGGGGCGGCGGAAACCCCGCCTTTAGCCGACCCGGCGGGCCAGGTCAAACAGGGTGGCAACCAGAAAGCGTTGCAGGAAAAAGATGGCCAGCAGCACCAGCAGCGGGGCGAGGTCAAGGCCGCCGTAGACCACGGGCACCCGTTCCCGGACCCAACTCAGGACCGGTTCGGTGACGTTGTATAAGAATCGGACGATGGGGTTATACGGGTCGGGATTAACCCAGGACAACAGGGCCCGGGCGATGATCACCCACATGTAGATAGTCAGGACCAGGTCCAGAATGGAGGCAAGAGCTGCGATCAGGTTTCCAACGGCAAACATTCAACAGGTCTCCGCGGTCTAAGTATTTGGGATATATATAGACTCGGGACCGGCCCCTTGTCAAGCCCGGCGACCGGGTTACCGTCGGCCGCCCCGGGCCATTGCACAAGCTTTGGTCTTTTCCTATGATTATAAAAATAATGGCGCCGCGCCGGTTTCCAGCGGCGCCCCTGCCCCAAGGCAAGCCTAGTCGACCCTGGACCCGGGAGAAGCGTGATGTAACCCGGCGCCAATTTTTGAGGGAGCTGAAATGAAGCCGGTGCGGTTTTCCACTTTTGCGGCCCTGCGCCACCGCAATTTCCGGCTGTTCTACTCCGGCCAGATGATCTCCCTCACCGGCTCCTGGATGCAGTCCGTGGCCTTCAGCTGGCTGGTCCTGGTGCTCACCAACTCCGCCTTCTATCTGGGCCTGGTGGGGGCGTTGCAAACCCTGCCGGTGCTCCTGTTTTCCTTTTTGGGCGGGGTGGTGGCCGACCACACCTCGAAGCTCCGGCTGCTCTTCATTACCCAAACCGTTCTCATGCTCCTGGCCCTGGTCCTGGGGGTGCTGGTAGAAATCAAAGTGGTCCAGCTCTGGATGCTCTGCGCCGTGGTTTTTCTGTCAGGCACGGCCATGGCCTTCGACATTCCGGTGCGCCAGTCCTTCATCGTGGACCTGGTGGGAAGATCGGACCTGCCCAACGCTATCGCCCTGAACTCCACTCTGTTCAACGCCACCCGGGTGATGGGACCGGCGGTGGGGGGCGTAGTCATCGCCGCGGTGGGTATGGCCAACTGCTTTTTCCTCAACTCCGCCAGCTTTCTGGCGGTGCTCCTGGCCCTGGTGCTCATCAAGCTGCCTCCGGCCCGGACCGCCCCCTGGAAGCCCTTTAACCAGGCCATGCGGGAGCTCCTGGATCACCTGCTGGAGCGCCGGGAACTGAAGTTGATCCTCCTGCTCATGACCACGACGGCGGTCTTCGCCATGCCCTACTTCGTCCTGCTGCCCATCCTGGCCCGGGACACGTTGGGGGTCGGCCCCCGGGGCTTCGGCCTGCTCATGGCCATGAGCGGCGTAGGGGCTTTTGCCGGAGGCCTCACCCTGGCCCGACGCCTGACGCGCCGCCCGCCCATGCCCTCGTTTCTGGTGGGGTTGGGCCTCTTCCTCCTGGGCCTGATGGGCCTGGGTCTCTGCCGTAACTATTACGCCGCCCTGGGCTGCATGGCCCTGGCCGGGTTCGGCCTGGTGATGCAGCTCTCCACCGGCAACAGTCTGCTGCAACTCAACGTGACGGATGAGTTGCGGGGCCGCCTCATGAGCCTGTTCGGGCTTATCGTCATGGGCTTCGCACCGGTGGGCAGCATCTTGTACGGGGTCGCGGCCCACTACGTGGGGGCCGGCCCGTCCATCACCGGGGGGGCGGCGATCGCGGCACTGGTCGCCGGATTTTTGCTGGTGAGGAACCCGGACCTGCGCCACTTCGGTTTCTCCGAACCGGAAGCCCCGGGCCCTGTGCCGCCCCCTATCTCGCCGTTTAGCCGGTGATTTTTCCTCTTTTTCCGGTTGATGAGGTCCGGCCGGCGCCGGTTCAGTAGAAAATTGCGGCATCGGTGCGACTAAGAGGGCAGCGCCCTCATCGCGCCTATAGCGTTTGCCAAAATTATTTTCCGATGGCGGCATCATTCAAATCCCCCCTGCCCCCCTTTAAAAAGGGGGGGAACTGCAAGGAATTGCAGTTAAAGTCCCGCCCTGAAAAAGGGGGACTTTAGGGGGATTTGGGAATCTCCAAGTGGAAAGAATTTATGGCAAACGCTATACGTCCCCTCTCAACAGGGCTGGGGGGAATATTCAGTCCGGACTTTTGTGAGGCGTTCCCGGGAAAGACTATCGGACCCCGCCCGTCAAGCCCATTGATATTTTGAGTTTATTATGATAATCGGCAGACAGTTTGCCAATCCCGCCAGGCAACCGGTAACCAGTTTATCCAGGAAAGCGCCGGGATAATTGTTCTAAAATTGCCTGGCACCGATAAGAAGAATGGTATCTTTAGGCAACGACTGCACTGCATCGAGGCGATGGAGTGGAGAAACCACCGGCAAAGAGGCGCACATGAAATTTTACCGAAGAGAGGAACTCCATTGAATCCCTGGGTGCCCAAAAAAGTGTTTTTAACGAAAGGCGTGGGAGTCCATGCCGAAAGACTCAATGCTTTCGAAGAGGCGCTGCGCGCCGCCAGGATTTCACCCATGAATTTAGTGAAGGTCTCCTCTATCGTGCCCCCGCATTGCGAACTGGTGGAGATTGAGGAAGGACTGTCGTATCTCTCGCCGGGCCAGATAACTTTTTGTGTCATGTCCAGGTGCGATAGTGATGAATCAGGACGTCTGCTGGCCGCCGCGGTTGCTTTGCTGCTTCCTGAGAACAGCAATGATTACGGCTATATCAGCGAATACCACGGTTATGGCAAGAAGCTTGACGAAGTGGAGGATTGGGTTTGCGACCAGGCGGCCGAGCTCTACGCCTCCGCCAAGGGCTTCAAGATAAACTGGCGCCGGGCCTGGTCGGAGGAAGAACACAAATACACCCTGGAGGAACGCAAGTATTCTCCGAAGTATGTCGCCTCAGTAGCCGAAGGGATTAAGGGGAAATGGGTTACGGCGGTGGCCGCGGCGGTGTTTATTCTTTAGTAAAGACGGGGGATTAGGCTAACAGAGAGAAAATACTCACTGGAGAGAGCCTGTCCCCATATTCTCAGAAAACTCGCCCCTGACAACTATGCCTTACTCCACCGCAAAAGAGGCTGCGCAACATCCGTCAAGGCTTTGCAGCATTAATCTTCCTGAAATCAATAAAGCCCCGCTGAACGTCTATGGAGATTAGCTGGACGCGCACCCGGTCGCCGACATCGACGCCCGCAAAACCGCTGACCAGTTTCCCTTCCACCGGCAGGGTGAGGAGCCGGACCCAGGTCCCTTTGGCGGCCGCGCCCGTAACAATGCCATCAAACTGCTCACCGAGTCTCGATTCCAGCAGCAGCGCCGCGGCGGCTTTGCCGACCTGGCGTTCGACTTTCTTGGCGGCATCTTCGGCCTCCGTGCAGTGGAGCGCCAGTGCCTCCAATTCCCCCAGACGATAAGGGGCGGGGTTTCCTGCCAATGCCGCTTTCAGCAAGCGTTGGATCAGTAGATCGGGGTAGCGGCGATTGGGTGCGGTAGCGTGAACATAGTCCTTGACCGCGAGGCCGAAGTGACCCGGGGCAGGCTCTTCAGGAACCTCGGCCAGGTATTCGCCCGAGCCCAACAGCTTGATCACCGCCAGGGACAGGTCGGGGAAGGTCAACGGGTCCCCGGCTTTTGCCTTGAGGAGGAATTCCTCCAGGGCCTTTGAATCAGGGGTGTCCGGAAGGGTAACCTGGCGGTCCCCGGCAATTTCGACGATCCGGTCCCAGCGTTTGGGGGTGCGGACCACGCGGCGGATGGCGGGAAATTTCTTGGCTTGGAGGTACCGGGCGGCCACCCCGTTAGCCGCGATCATAAACTCCTCAATAATCTCCCGGGCCCGGTTCTTTTCTGCTACTTCCAGGGCGCGGATTTGATCGCCGTCGAACACCGCTTTGGCCTCAATGGTTTCCAGACTGAGTGACCCCTGGAGCTGGCGCAGATTCTTCAAACTCTGGGCTACTCGGTCCTGGAGGCGCAGATTCTCGGCCAAGCCCGGCACGGCCGCCAGGGCGGGAGGGGCGGCTCCCTGCTCTTCCAGCCAGGCGGCTACGCTCTTATAGGCAAGTTTCGCCTGATTCCGGACCCGGGCCCGGAAGACCGTGGAGTCCTGTAAGGAGCCGTCGGCGCCCACCGTCACTTCCACGACCAGGGCAAGGCGATCCTCGTTGCAATTCAGCGAGGTGAGGCCGGTGGAAAGTTTTTCCGGCAGCATGGGGAAGATCTCAGCCGCAGTATAAACCGAAGTGGTGTTGTGATGGGCGTGTGCGTCAATGGCGGTGCCATTTTTAACCAGGGAATCCACGTCGGCTATAGCCACCAGAATCTTGATCTTGCCGTCGGGCATGGCCTGGGCCACGGTCAGCTGATCCAGGTCGAGGGAGTCATCGTTGTCAATGGAAGCCCACAGCAAGTTCCTCAGGTCACGAACCGGCTCGCCCGGGGTTGCCGCAGCTCCCTGGAGCCGTCCAAGTTCGGCCAGGGCGGCGGCCGAAAAATCGGTGAGCAAACCCCGGTCCAGCATGGCCTGATGGGCAATGCTCCGTAACAGGGCGCGATGCGGTTGATCATTCGCCTTCATTGGGTGTCCTTATCTTCATCTGGCATAATCTCCTTAACCATGGCCCGGCTTATCCTGCTCAGCGCTTCCGCCAGCGTCGCTTGCGGACAGGCGAAGCTCAGCCGCACAAACCCGGGCCCACCAAAGTCAGTGCCATCGCCTAATCCCACCCCGGCTTTTTCAAAGAATTTCCCCGGTTCCACTATCTTAGCCGCCCGGGTATCGATCCAGGCCAGGTAGGTCGCCTCCACGTGGTCCATGGCTAAGCCGGGCAGCCGGTCAATCGCCTGGCTCACCCTGTCCCGGTTCCGGCGCAGGTAGGCCAGCAGCGCCGTGCGCCAGTCGGACCCATCCCGGTAGGCGGCCAGGGCGGCGGTGCAGCTGAAGAGATTGGGGCCGGGGACAATACCGGCCATAGCCTGGCGAAACTTCTGGCGCAGCGGCTCGGCCGGAATTATGGCGAAGGCACAGCCGGGCAGGTTAAAGGTCTTGCTCGGCGACATCAGCGTGACGGTGCGGTGAGCAATGGCCGGGTCCAGGGTGGCGATAGGCACATGGACCTTGTCCGGGTCCAGCACCAGGCCGCAATGGATCTCATCCGAGCAGATGGTGAGGTTGTACTTCTCGCAGACCCCGGCCAGGGAGGCGAGTTCCTGCCGGGTGAAGACCGTCCCGACCGGATTATGGGGGTTGCACAGGAGGAACACCCGCGTGGCGGGAGTGATCAGGGATGCCAAGCGGTCAAAGTCCAAGGTCCATCTGCCGGCCTCCCGGATGAGAGGCAGGGTGGTGAGACGGCGGTGGCTCAACCCCGGCGCGGTGAGAAAAGGCGGGTATACCGGCACCGCGGTCATCACCTCTTCCCCTTCTCCGGCTGCCGCCCGGCAGGTGAGGTTCAGTCCCGTGACCAGGCCCGGCAGCCACACCAGCCATTCCGGCTGCACCTCCCAGCCATACTCCGCCAGGAGCATCGACAAGACCGCGGCAATTAATTCATCCGGTACCCTGGGGTAACCAAACACCCCCTGTTCGACCCTCTGATGCAAGGCCTCGATGACTGCCGGCGGCGAGGGGAAATCCATGTCTGCCAACCACATGGGGATGATATCCTGCTGTTTGTACTTATCCCACTTGAGACTGGCGGTCCCTCGCCGGTCAATGACGTTATCGAAATTATAAGGATCGTCTGGGTTCATAGAAAGAGCTGAGAGTGATGGATTATTTAAGGCCTGACCTGGCTCATTCTAACATCAGACCATGAGCTCCGCCAGGGGTATGGTCTGAGCAAATGGCGTGAAACTCGGCATAACTAAGGCCTCTCCCGCCCCTGGTCTTATGAAGTATTTTCTCCCTGGCATCTGCCTGTTGAGCCAGGACCACTTTCACCTCCCGATAGAACTAGAGAACTGTAGGGCGGGAACGTGAAGCGCATCCCGCCTTTAGCGAACACCAGGAGTTTCTCGGAGCGTTCTATCCGCATACGCCTGAAAAAGAAGGTGCCATAAGGAATGACGACGGGCATATAGTGCGAAAAAATTAATGATAACCCGCATGCCGCAGGCGGGAGGCGCGGCGCTTTCCCGCCCTACGCCAAAAAGATAGAATCGGTGAGAATAAAAAACTCACCGGCGTTGCGCTCCCCGGCGCCCCGGACGGGATTTTTCCTCTTCCAAAACCCTTGTCAAGCCTCCGTGGTTCTGGTATAAAGAATGGATTTAAAAAATTCTCACGCGCCATTCTAGGGCGGGCTGGTGCCGACCATCGGAGTCGGTGGCCCCGCCGACCATGGCGCGGCGGACTAACCAGGAGGCAGTAACCATGTCGTATGTCACCATGAAGGAATTGCTGGAGGCCGGGGTACACTTCGGCCACCAGACCCGCCGCTGGAATCCCAAGATGGGACCTTACATCTTCGGGGCCAGAAACGGCATCCACATCATCGACCTGCAAAAGACCGTCCAGTTCTTTAAAGTCGCCTACAACTACGTAGTGGAAACGGTGGCCAACGGCGGTCTTGTTCTGTTCGTGGGCACCAAGAAGCAGGCCCAGGACGCCATTGCCGAAGAGGCCAAGCGTTGCGGCATGTTCTACGTCAACCACCGGTGGCTGGGGGGCATGCTCACTAACTACCAGACCATCAGCAAGTCCATCAAGCGCCTCAAGGAGTTTGAGGCCATGAAAGAGGACGGCTCCCTGAAGCGCTTCCCCAAGAAAGAAATTTTGGTGATGGAAAAGAAGGCCGCCAAGCTGGAACGCTCCCTGGGCGGCATCAAGAATATGGGCCGTCTGCCCGACATCGTCTACGTGGTTGACCCCCGGAAGGAAGACATCGCCGTGGCGGAAGGCCAGAAGACGGGAATTTCGCTTTTGGCCATCGTGGACAGCAACTGCGACCCCACGGAGATCACCTTCCCCATCCCGGGCAACGACGATGCCATCCGCGCCATTCGCCTGCTCACCTCCCGGGTGGCCGACGCGGTGCTGGACGGCAAGAAGCTGGCCGAGGAACGGCGCCAGGCCATTACCGACAAGGAGATGGCCGAGGCTGAAGTCGAGGCGGAGACGGCGCCGGTGGTGGAAGCCGCAGTCCCAGCAGCCCCGGAAGAGCCGGTGGCGGCGGCTCCGGCGGAACCCGAGGCGTAATCCCGCCTTGCCGGTTAAAAATTAAATGACTGGCCTCAGGGCATGATCTGTCACCCTGGCGGGCGCCAGCCTAGGCGCCCCGCTACGGGCGAGGAAATTTGACTCGTTCAGGGGGAAAGCCGAGCAATCCCCCGCTCCCTTGAGAAGCGAGGGGGCCGCATGGAACCAGAGAGAAAAGTCCCGCTGGGCAAAGGGGATTTTGGGGAATAAGGAGGCACACGTTGGAAATTACGGCTGAACTGGTAAAAACCCTGCGTAACAAGACCGACGCCGGGATGATGGATTGCAAGAAAGCTTTGAAAGAAACCGGCGGCGACCTGGAGGCGGCGGTGGCCTACCTGCGCCAGAAGGGCCTGGCCGTGGCCAGCAAGCGGGCCGACCGGGCCACCTCCGAAGGTATGGTCTGGGCCTCCATCGCCCCGGATCAGCAATCCGGCCTCCTGCTGGAAGTCAACTGCGAGACGGATTTTGTCGCCAAGACCCCGGCCTTTGTGGAGTTGGGCACCCGGCTGACGGAGCACCTGGCCGGGCTGGCCTTGGAGAGTGTCGAAGAGCTGCTAACCCAGCCCTGTCCGCATCAGGCCAGCCTGTCGGTGACCGATTACCTCAACGAGGTAATCGCCAAGACCGGGGAGGCCATCCGCATCCGGCACTTCACCCGCTATCAGGGTGACCTGGTGGTGGCCTACATCCACCACGGCGGCAAGATCGGGGTCATGCTGGAGTTGAGCGGCGGCGGTACCGCCCCGGAGGCCGTGGCTGCGGCCAAGGACCTGGCCATGCAGGTGGCTGCCACCATACCTCTGGCCGTGGGCCGTGAGGAAATTTCGCCTGAACTCATTGCCAAAGAAAAGGCCATCTACGAGGCGTCGGCTAAAGAGAGCGGCAAGCCGGAGAAGATCATCGAGAAGATGGTCACCGGCCGCCTGGAGAAATTCTTTAAGGATGTCTGCCTGGTGGAGCAAACCTTTGTGAAGAACCCGGACATCACCGTGACCCAATTCCTCAAGGAAGTGGGCGCCTCTCTGGGGGGCAAGGAACTCAAGGTCAAACGGTTCACCCGCTACCAGGTGGGCGCCTAAGCACGGGCCATGACATCGGCGTCCGTCAAATATCACCGCATCCTCCTCAAGGTAAGCGGCGAGAGCCTGGCCGGAGAGAAGAAATTCGGCCTGGACCCCGCCACCTTGAGAGCCATCGCCCGGGAGATCAAGGCGGTGGTGGACCTGAAAGTGGAAATCGGCATCGTGGTGGGCGGCGGCAACATCTTCCGGGGCCTGGAAGCCAGCGCCCAGGGGATTGACCGGGCCGTGGCCGACAACATGGGCATGCTGGCCACGGTAGTCAACGCCCTGGCCCTCCAGGACGCCCTGGAAAAGGCCGGGGTCCCCACCCGGGTAATGAGCGCCATCACCATGAACGAGGTGGCGGAGCCCTATATCCGCCGCCGGGCCATGCGCCATCTGGAAAAGGGCCGGATCGTGGTCTTCGGCGCCGGCACCGGCAGTCCCTATTTCACCACGGATACTGCCGCGGCCCTCAGGGCCACCGAGATCGGGGCCCAGGCTATCCTCAAGGGCACCCGGGTGGCGGGCATCTATGACCGGGACCCGGAAAAAGATGTCCAGGCGCAGATTTTTTCCCGTCTCACCTATTTCGACGTTCTGGAAAAATCCCTCCGGGTCATGGACAGCACCGCCATCACCATGGCCATGGAACAGCATATCCCGATCATCGTCTTCAAATTGCTGGATCCGGGAAATATGACAAAAGTGGTGCTCGGCGAGGCTGTGGGCACCATCGTGGAGACGCGCGGCGATGAAAGATGAGGTCCTCAACGAAACCAGACGCAAGATGGACAAGGTCCTGGAGGCCATGGCCCGGGACCTCACCCGGGTGCGCACCGGGCGGGCTTCCGTAGCCCTCCTGGAAGGCATCAAGGTAGAGTGTTACGGCACCACCATGCCCCTGGACCAGGTGTCTTCCCTGGCAGCGCCGGAGAGCCGGCTGCTCACCGTCCAACCCTGGGATACATCCGTGATGGGGGATATCGAAAAAGCCATCCTCAAATCCGACCTGGGCCTGAATCCGGTCAACGACGGCAAGATCATTCGCCTGCCCATTCCCGCCCTCACCACCGAACGCCGGAAGGACCTGGTGAAGATGGTGAAAAAGATGGAGGAAGAGGCCAAGGTAGCCTTGCGCAACGTCCGCCGGGAAGCCAACGAAGATTTCAAAGAGATGAAGAAAGAGAAGATCCTGGCCGAAGACGACGCCCACCGGGGCACTGAAGAGGTCCAGAAGATCACCGATGAATACACCAAAAAAGCGGAAGTCCAGGCAGCCGAAAAAGAAAAGGAGATCATGTCCTTTTAAGGGGCCGGAGGACCGCCTTGACTGAAAATTCCATGGCTCTGGACCCCCAAAAAATCCCTCGTCACGTCGCCATTATCATGGATGGCAATGGCCGCTGGGCCCAGCGCCGGGGCTGGTTTCGCGTCCGGGGCCACGTGGCCGGCATGGAATCGGTCCGGGTGGCGACCCGCCTGGCCCGCAACCTGGGCATCTCCTACCTTACCCTGTTTGCCCTCTCCGAAGAAAACTGGCAGCGACCCGCTATGGAAATCAGGGTGTTGATGGCCCTGATGCGGAGTTATCTGCGCCGGGAACTGGCGGAGATGCGGGATAATCAGATTGCCCTCAAGGCCATCGGCAACCTGGCCCAGTTGCCCGAAAGGGTGCGGCGGGAACTGGAAGAGACCATTGCGGCCACCGCGGTCGGTGACCGGATGGACCTGACCCTGGCCCTGAGCTACGGCGGACGCAACGAAATCGTTCAGGCGGTGCAAAGCCTGGCCCGGGAGGTGGCGGCGGGACGCCTCAAACCCGAAGACATCGACGCCGCCCGGTTTGCCCGGTGCCTCTATACCGCCGACATGCCTGACCCCGACCTCATCATCCGCACCAGCGGCGAGTACCGTCTGAGCAACTTCCTCCTCTGGCAGGCGGCCTACACCGAACTCTACGTTACCGAGACCCTGTGGCCCGACTTCCGGGAGGACGACTTCCTCAAGGCCCTGGAAACCTACCAGCAGCGCCAACGTCGCTTCGGCCTCACCCAGGAACAGATCGAAGCTCAGCCCAAATAGCCTCGCCGCACGAAAATTGGTCGGCAGGCCGGGTGGCATTTCTGCCAGGGTCCTGGCTCTCCCCTTAACCTCCCTGCTCCCACCCCTATTTGGACGTTCCAGCCGCTTTGACTGATCCGCCGGTGGCCAGCAGCCCGCTTGATGACAGATCCGGTCCTGAAAAATTGATGGTCTGGGTGTTCAGATTGCCGGAAGCCACGTTAATATTCGCCACGCCGGTAGAATTGTTGTAACTGTTGTTCAAAGAGGCAACGGTGGTTTTGTTGAAGGTTGTTTCAAGGCGCCTGACGTTGCCAAGCATCGCATTCCCATGGACTGACACCAAAAGGGCGTTATCCACGACGATGATGCTTCCCGCCTCACCCTGAGCAGTGGTGGCGGCCAGGAGGTCATTGCCTTGGACATCGGCTTTTAACGCAGGCTGAAAAATCTGTTGGATAGAGGAGTCATCCGCCGAAGTGGCCGCACCAGACGGGATGGCTAATCCGCAGATGAGGGCCATAACCCATGCCAGAGTCCGATATGTCATATGCTTTCCCCCGTTATCTGGTCAATCTCTTAAACCGGTGAAACCAGCTTCCGGGAGATTAGCCATAATTTACAGATTAGTTCGGATCTATCCGGGGAAAACATTAAGCTTTTTACATAAAACCTGATTTTAACTTTATTACAAATAGGTTATGCGCGGCGGATAACCCATGAGGAGCAGAGAGAGGGATGTTGCCCCTGGGGGAGTATTCCTTTTTTCAGCCCCTTTAAAGCAAGAGTTGAGGGAAGCACCCCCGCCCCTTCCAGGGGTTTTTGTCATCATCGGTTCCCCAGGCGTTTCGCCACCGAGCCGCTTGACAGGCGAAAGGGCCATTACTACTTTTTCCTTTAAATGATGCTCATAGAAGCCATTATCTGAAGGAGGAAAGCATGTCGAACCACTTCACCGGCCTGAAACTCGGCCCCCCCGAAGGTGACACTCGACTCGACCTCACGGATCTCTACGCCTTCCAAGCGCCGACGGACGCCTCGAAAACCGTGATAATCCTCAACTGTAACTCCTTCGCCGAGGAAGCGGAGTTCCACCCCGACGCGGTGTACCGGATTAATATCGATAACGACGGTGACGCCGAGACCGATATCGCCTTCATCCTGGTGTTCTCCAAGCCTGAAGGCGGCCGGCAGCGGGCCACCGTCTACCTGGCAACCGGCCCGGAGGCCCGCAAGGCTGAGCCCGCCGGGGAGCCGATCTTTAAAGACGTCGAAGTGTCGTTCGGTCCCGAACCGCATATCCACACGTCGGGCCCCTACACCTGCTTTCTCGGAGTGCGCAGCGATGCGTTCTTCATCGACTTTGCGGGAATTTTGAACATGTTCGCTTACCAGGACGGCAAGAACTTCACCGGCCTCGAAGGCGCTCCGGACCCGAGCCGCTGGACCGGTAAAGACCTTTTTGCCAACTATAACGTGTTCAGCATGGCCTTTGAGCTGCCGACGCAACTGCTGGGGGCTAAGCCCTCTGTGCGCATCTGGGGCCGGGTCAGTATCCGCCGGGATGGTAAGCTCGTGCCTGTGGATCGCTCCGGCCACCCCACCTTTGCCAACTTCTTCTTCACCGACGAGGTCAAACCGGAATTCAACCGGAGCGAGCCGGCTCATGACCGGGAGCGCTTCCTCGACCACCTCGTCCACTCCTTAGAGCACGTCGGGGGCTACTCCCGGGAAGAGGCCATAGCCCTGATCGATGCCGAGGGGGTCATGCCCGACATGCTGAGCTTCGACCCCAGCAAGCCCGGCGGCTATCCCAACGGCCGGCGGCTCACCGACCATATCGTGGCGCACCGCCTGGCCATGCTCTCCAAAGGCAAGATTCCCCCCGACGGGCTCAAGCCGCACACCGATCTCCTGAAGGTTTTCCCCTACCTGGGCACGCCTCATGCCAACCCCGACCCGCCTCCCAAGGCCGGGTGATAGGTGCTCGTGCCTGATGTGGGGGTGGCAGTTTTTTGGGGAGGAGGCCAAAGGCCGACGGCCCTTCCCCCCTCCCCAAACCCCTCCCCCAATCCCATAAGAAAATGTAGGGTGGGCATTGCCCGCCTTATTTTTTTGTGCATATACTGCCACAGGTATCATTTGCAGCAAATAGGTTCGTAAAGGCGATCAGGGAGGAGAGCAATGCGCTCATGGCGGGTTTCTTTGACGTTGAGGTTGCTGCTCCTGACCCTGTTGGCTATGTGGCCGCCATCAGCGCTGGCCCTGACCGCGAGCCAGGTTTACTTGCAGGTGAAAGATTCGGTGGTGGTGGTCAAGGCCTACGACCAGACGGGCAAACTGGTGAGTATGGGCAGCGGGGTCATGCTGCCATCCGGCGACGTCGTCACCAACTATCATGTTGTGAAGGCGGGAGTTCGGTACATGGCAGAAAGGCAAGTTGACATTACCAAACTCTCCAATGCTGAACTTGAAAAGATTGCAAACGGTCAACCCATGGAGGTTGGGGCGCCGTGGATTGTACACGCAACCTTGAAAGCGGGCGACCCCGACAAGGACCTCTGTCTGCTCGCCGCCCCCGGCTTGGCGGCCAAACCGGTCCGCCTGGGAAAAACGGCCAGGCTCAAAGTGGGGGAGCCGGTCTATGCCGTAGGCGCGCCCCAGGGGTTGGAACTGTCCCTGTCCGAAGGGATTGTGTCCCAACTGAGGGGCGGCCCGCCGCCCCTCATCCAGACCACGGTGGCCATCTCTCCGGGCTCCAGCGGAGGCGGCTTGTTCAATGCGAAAGGGGAACTGGTGGGCATTACCACCTTCTACTTAAAGGAAAGCCAGAGCCTGAACTTCGCTGTGCCAGTTGAATGGGTCGGCGAGGTCGCCGGAAAAAAGATTCGGGAACGCCCAAGAGGCGATGCGCTTGGCGCTCCTGAAACGAGAGCGAGAGCGCAAGGCGGCTGGGAAGACCGGGCAGAGGCGTTAAAAAAAGCGGACGATTGGCAAGGTCTGCTCGCCCATTGCCGTCGATGGACCCAGGCCGAGCCGGGAAACGATTTCGCCTGGTCCAGCCTCGGCGTTGCTTACGGAAAACTGAGCCGGCACCGCGAGGCCGTCGAAGCTTACCGGGAAACCCTGCGTCTTAAGCCTAATGATGCCGGGGCCTGGTTCTGCCTTGCCGTTACTTACCAAGCGTTGGACCGTCACCCTGAGGCCATCGCAGCTTTCCGTGAGCTCCTGCGCCTCAAGCCTGATTCTGCCATAGCCTGGTACAATCTCGGTTTTGCCTATGCCCAATCAGGCAATCGCAGTGCCGCCCTGGAAGCGGCAGGAGAGTTGCGGAGCTTAAACCCGACGATGGCGGACGAGCTTTTAAACTTTATCATGAAGCCGTGATGCTCTCTCGCTCGCAGGTTAAGCCGAACATTAGGGCGCAAGATTCGATGACTTGTGGAGACAACAGGATTATGTCTTTTGAAGATAATATTGCTGCTCTCAACGAAGCGTTCTTTTTCAGAGAGTTTACTTTTGCAAAAAATACCTTTCGTCCAATACCCCAGGATGAAAAAGAGTTAGCAGATAACGTCATTTGGTTAGATGAAGTATTGGTGATTTATCAGGTTAAGGAGCGAAAAGCTCGCCTTGAAACCACAGTCGAAGCAGAAGAAAAGTGGTTCGAAAATAAGATAATCGGGAAAGCAAAAAGACAGATTCGGAACACACTTGAGTATTTGAAAACCTGCCCCAAAATTCATCTCGAGAACCAACGAGGCCATGCCTTCGATCTCGCAACAGCCAATCTGAAGGAGTTACATAAGGTTGTCATTTATCTGCCTCATTCACTCTTGCCACAGAAATGCCTATGGCGAAAATATTATAGAAGCTCCACTGCCGGAATCATACATCTTCTCCCGGATCATGACTACCTTGGACTTTGTCAAACTTTGATAACTCCTACCGAGTTAGCCGATTATTTAAAATTCCGAGAAGAGTTAATCACGAATTGGGAAAAGATCGTCTTGGATGTGCCGGAGCAGGCTTTAGTCGGCCAATATTTGGTTGGAGATTCAAGCATAGAACCCAGCGAAAAATTCTTGGAAGCATTCAGAACACTGAAGCAAGATAATGCAGATTGGAATATGTCCGGCATCATCCGAATATTTGCTGAGAGAATCACTACTAAAAATCCAGTAACCGACTATTATCCTATCGTTACCGAAGTTGCAAAGCTCAAAAGGAGTGAGCTTCGCGAGTTTAAAACGAGGCTCGTGCTGTCGATGCAAAAAGCGGAGAAAAATGAGTTAGCGCAACCTTACCGCATCGCATTCCCTCGTACCGCATGTGGATTTGTGTTTATCCCTGTGACAAAAGACCTTGTCGAAATAAGAATAAATGGACTGAAAAATCTAACGCTTGCGCACAAATACGACCTAAAGCTCGAGAAATGTTTAGGCATTTCAGTTGCTTCCGATGGAGCCGGCTGGTTCCTTATTGATTGGTGTTTCATAGAGTCTCCTTGGGAACCAGACCAAGAAATAGACCGTTTCCTGAAAGACAACAACCCGTTCCGCCAGTTAAAAGTTGATCAAATTCCAGTTTACTCCTTTGAACGAAATTCATAACGAGGAAAGGGACCATGGACTCGCGATTCTTCCCTCAGATGTTCTCCTGCCCCCGTAGTAACCATTCTTTCAAGCTCTCCGCCACCTTCTGATTAACTCCCGGCACTGCCGCAAGTTCCGGCACCGTGGCGGCCTTGATGGCCTCAAAATTGGCGAAGTGTTCCAGGAGACGTCGCTTGCGCACCGGGCCGATGGCCGGGGCCTCATCCAGGGCTGAGGCCAGCATCTCTTTCCGAGCCCGCTTGCGGTGATAGGTGATGGCGAAGCGGTGGGTTTCGTCCCGGAGGCGCAGGAGCAGCAGCCACCCCGGGGCGTTGGCCGGCGGCAGGAGGGGGTTCTTGCGGCCCGGGAAGAAAGAGCCGGTCGCGCACCGGCCGGCCATCCTGTTCGGTGGCCTTGGCCAGGCCCACTACCGGGATTTTGCTCAGGTCGAGTTCCTTAAGGGCCTGAAGGACCACGTTGAGCTGGCCCCGGCCGCCGTCCACCACCAGGAGGTCTGGCAGATCCCGGCCCGCTTTGCCGTAGTGCCGCTGGACCACCTCCCGGAGCATGGCGTAATCGTCCTGGCCTTCCACTTCCCTGATCTTGAAGCGGCGGTAGCGGGATTTGTCCGGGACCCCGTCGGTGAAGGCCGTGAGCGCCCCCACCGATTGGCCCCCCTGGAGGGTGGAGATATCCAGGCACTCCAGCCGGGCCGGGGGTTGCGGCAGTTTCAGGCGCGCTTGCAGGTCGACGAGAGCAGCCCCGGGGTCCGGGGGAGTGCGGCGGCGCCTGAGGGCGTCCCGGGCATTGTCCGCGGCCAGGGACAGCAGCCGGGCCCGGTCGCCCCCCGGGGCCACCAGCAGCACGACTTTGCCGCCCTTTTCCTCGCTGAACAAGGCCTCCAGGAGGCGGCGGTCCGGGACCTCAGCGGGGAGCAGCAGTTCGTCGGGCAGCGGCCGGCCCTCGGTGTAATATTGTTTGAGAAACGCCCCTAAGAGATCGCCGCCGGGAGGCAGTTCCGGGAAAAAATATTCCCGGCCGCCGGTGACCAGCCCGGCCCGCACCAGGAGCACCGCGATGAGCGCCTGGCCCTGCTTTTCCGCCAGGCCCAGGACGTCCTGGTCCCGGAAATGGGGCCGGGCCATATCCTGGCGCTCCAGGGTGGCGGTGATGGCCCTGACCCGGTCCCGGAGGGTGGCGGCCCGCTCAAAATCCAGCTCGGCCGCGGCCTGGGCCATGCGCTCTTTGAGCCGTTTCAAAAGATTGCCGCCTCTGCCTTTGAGAAACAGGACGGCTTCGGCAACCGCCTGGCGGTAAGCGGCCTCAGTCACCAGCCCGGCGCAGGGGCCCAGGCAGTGGGCCAGCTGGTACTCCAGACAGGGGCGGGAGCGGGGGGCCAGGCGCCGCTCCCTGCAGGTGCGAACCCCAAAGGCCTGCTTCATGACCTTCAGGGTCTCCCGGGCCATGCCACCGGAGGCGTAGGGGCCGAAATAGAGGGCCCCGTCCGGGTTGAACCGCCGGACGAACCTGAGGGCCGGGAAGGGTTCCTTCAGGTCCAGCCGGAGGCAGAGATAATTCTTGTCGTCCCGGAGCATGACGTTGTAGCGGGGCCGGTGCTCCTTGATGAGGTTGCGCTCCAGGATGAGGGCTTCCCGGCCGGTGGCGGTGAGGATCACGTCCACCTGGGCCATTTTCCTGAGCATCAGGGCGGTCTTGGGGTCGTGACGGTCCGGGGTCTTGAGGTAGGAAGCCAGGCGGTGCTTGAGGTTTATGGCTTTCCCGACGTAGAGCACCCGGCCGCCGGGGTCTTTGAACAGGTAGACGCCGCTGCCCCGGGGGATGCGGGGCAGGGCCGCGGCCAGGGCCGGATAAGTCACACCGGGCTTTACATCGGGCTCAGACATCTTATCTTCTAGGATAACAAGCGGCCGGGCGCTGTCAAGGCGGTCAGGCTTGAGCGATGAGCGCACCCGTAAATCATGAAAAGTCCGGTGGAGCGGGCCTCTGTGCCCGCCAGGCGCTAAACGGTGCGCAGGGCGCACCCGAAAACTCCGGCGCTATGCTATCGTTGTCATCCATGTTCCGATAAGACACCTGGCACGATATAGAGCGTTTGCCATAAATTCTTTCCACCTGGAGATTCTTAAATCCCCCTAAATCCCCCTTTTCCAAAGGGGGACTTTAGTAGCAATTCCTTATAGTTCCCCCTTTTATCAAGGGGGGGTAGGGGGGATTAGCATGATGCCGCCATCGGAAAATACTTTTGGCAAACGCTATAACCGTGGTGGGGCGGGCCTCCAGGCCCGGCGCGACCATCATCTCATGGTGCGTAGGACGCACCCTACGTGGGGAAGGAGAATGCGATGAGTTTACCCCAAAGCCCTCTGGGCGGCACCGGGTACTCGGCTACCAGGTTGGGCCTGGGAGGCGAGGGCGTGTTGCGGACCTTTGGTTACGACCGCCAGGCCCAGGCCATGATTGAGGCGGCCCTGGCGGCCGGGATTAATTACTTCGAAACCGCCCGGGCCTACTCCGGCAGCGAGGTTTACCTGGGCCACGGCCTGAAAGGCCACCGGGACCAGATTTTTCTCACCAGCAAATCCCACGGGCGCACCTTTAAAGAGGCCATGGCCCATCTCAGCATCACCCTGAAAAATCTCGATACGGATTACCTGGACCTGTGGCAGGTGCACGATATCCGGACCATGGGGGAAGTCGAGGCCCTGGGAGCCAAAGGGGGGGCGCTGGAGGCCTTCCACCACGCCCGGGAACGGGGCTGGGTGCGGTTCATCGGCGTCACCGGCCACCACGACCCGGAAGTCCTGCGCCAGGCCCTGACGCTCTACGAGTTTGACACGGTGCTCCTGCCGGTAAACCCGGCGGAACCGCAGCTGGCCAGTTTTCTGCCCCTGGCCCGGGAAGCCATGGCCAAGGGGATGGGGGTCATCGCCATGAAGACGTTGTGCCGGGGCCAGCTGCCCCAGATGTCGGAAGAACCCGATAAGCTGGTCAAGGAATTGCTGGCCTATGCCCTGAGCCAGTCCGTCACCCTGGCGGTGGTGGGGGCGGACTCGGCCAAGCAGGTGGAGCAACTGGCCGAGGCGGTCCGGGACTTCGTGCCCATGACCCCGGAGGAGCAGGGCCGCCTGGAAGAGGCGGTGGCCCCCTTCGCCCGCCAGTTGATGTATTATAAGCCGTAATCATTCTTTGGGCGCGGTGGCTCTCAACCTGACCGTGCCAATTTTAAATGAACCGAGGGACGCATGAGCACGCTATTTGAAAGCAGCGCCATCCAAGGCATGCAGTTACCAAATCGATTCGTGAGATCCGCAACGTATGAGGGCATGGCCGCTGAGGATGGAGCGGTTACGCCGAAACTCAGAGAAATGATGACCGCACTTGCCAAAGGCGGCGTGGGGTTGAGTATCAGCAGTCACGCCTATATCAGTCCGGAGGGGCAGGCAGGCCCTCGGCAGATCGGCATTTATAAGGATGAACTCATTCCCGGACTGCAAGAAATGGCCGGTGCGATTCACGCCCATGGCGGCAAGATCGTCATGCAACTGGCGCATGCCGGTAACTTTGCGATGGAGAAATTAACCGGCCAACCTGCCTTAGTGGTTTCGGATTTTGAAGGACTGGCCTCGTCACGGCGCCGCGAAATCGATGCCCAAGATGTGCAAAAAATCATTAAGGCCTTTGCCGATGCCGCGCGGAGAGCCAAGTCAGCCGGCTGTGACGGAGTGCAGCTCCACTCCGCCCATGGCTACCTCCTCAGCCAGTTTCTTTCCCCCCTCTTCAACCGGCGCCGGGATGAATATGGGGGAGATATCCGGCAGCGCGCCAAGATTCATGTGGAAGTGCTCCAGGCCATACGCCAGGTTGTCGGCCCGGATTATCCCATACTGATCAAAATGAACTGCCGGGATTTTCAGGAGGGTGGGCTCAGTCTGGAAGACTCGGTCCGGGCTGGGGCACTGCTGGCCGAGGCGGGTCTCGACGCCATTGAGCTGAGCGGCGGTCTGCTGACGGGGGGTAAACTTTCTCCCATCCGGCCCGGCATCGATTCTCCGGCGAAAGAAGCCTATTTCAAAGAAGAGCTGCGCGCCTTTAAAAAGGCCATCACTATTCCCTTAATTCTGGTGGGCGGCATCAGGTCCTTCGAAGTCGCTGAACAGATAGTGGCAGACGGCAACGCCGACTATATCTCCATGAGCCGTCCCTTTATCAGGGAACCCGATTTGATCAACCGCTGGCAAGGCGGGGATCGGCGCCCGGCGGAGTGCACCTCGGATAATCTCTGTCTTAAGTTGGCGTTTAAGGGCGAGGGGGTCTATTGTGGGACCAGGGAACGTGAGCTAAAAAAAATCGAGGCATGAACCCTGGCCGATACTGCCTTTGCACCGTTATTCCCGGTTAGGCTCCGGGGTCTCCAGCCTTTTCCCCACGTACCAGTCGATCTGGCGGCAGATGCCTTTAATCACCTGGGCCTCCCGGGCCCTGAGGCCGTGGCGGGCAAAGAGCCGGCGGACGTTGAACATCCAGTGCTCCGGGTTCAGGTGGCTGATGAAGTTGATCTTGACCAGGGTCGCCTCGAGCATGGCGTACATGGATTCCAGTTCCCGGGAGTTGGCCAGGCGGGGCACGAAGTGGGGGTTGGGGCTCACCGCGGTGAAGAGCTCATAGGCCATGACCATGACGGCCTGGGCCAGATTCAGGGAGGAGCAGTCGCCGGTGGGGATGGTGACCAGGGCGTGGCAGAAGGGCAACTCGTCGTTGGTCAGGCCCCAGTTCTCGGGACCGAAGAGCAGGGCGACGTCGTTGTGGGCCGAGACTTCCACCAGCCGGGCGGCCATTTCCCGGGGAGAGAAATAGTCGTTGCGGACGCCCCCCAGCCGGGCGGTGGTGCCGACGATAAACTGAAAGGGCGCCAGGGCCCGGGCCAGGTCGTCGTGGACCTCCATCCGGTCCAGGAGCCGCTCCGCCGGGCCCGTGGCCAGCATGGCCATGCGGTCCCGGTCCAGGTCCAGGGGCGAAACCGCCACCAGGCGGTTGATGCCCATGTTGCAGGCGGCCCGGGCCACCGCGCCGATGTTCTCGGCCAGCCGGGGCCGGAACAGGACCACCGCAACCCGGTCCAGGCACACCCGGGCGGACGGCGCCACCCTGCTGCGTTTCTCTTTCATGGCATAACTTTAGCATATCCGGTGATTCCGGCAAACAGTGGGGCAGTTGGCAGTAGTCAGTGTGCCAGGAAAAGCGATGGGGCTATGAACCATCATCGCCGGGCGCGGGGAGGCGGCACCTGCTGGCCATGGCCGGCCAATTGAGTTAAAATGAGGCTTAAGGAAATCAGGCTGGCGTCATAGGTATTGGCCACTGTCCTGAAAGGTTTTTGGTGGCACCGGCGTCTTACCGGTGCGGGTGCACAGGTTGAAAACCTGTGCCACCAAAGTTTAATGCAGGGTGCGCACCGTGCACCATTTGTCGACCCGGCGGCGCGCCCGGAGGCCCCCACCAACTTTTTCATTATTTACGGGTGGGACCGCGGCCCATGAGTGAGCGCTTCAAGGAAAAGAAGATGCCAAGGTCAGGGAGTTTCTGGCTCGCCGTCGGGCTCAGCCTGGCGGTGGGCTGCGGTCCGGCCATCTCCACCAACCTGCAGCAGGAGGCCGCCTCCGGGGTAAGTTTCGCTGAATTATCCGCCCGCCCGGACCGGTATAAGGGGCAGCTGACGATCCTGGGGGGTGAGGTCATGAGCGTTACGCCCTGGGGCACGGGCAGTTTGCTGGCCGTGGACCAGCGGCCGCTGGATGAGCGGCTCTTTCCGGTGGGCGCCGCCTCCGGCGGAACCTTCCTGGTGGCAAGCGACGTCTGGCTCAATTCCAACGTGTACGTCCCCAAAAGCAAGGTGGTGGTGGCCGGGGTGGTGGAGGGCCAGAAGGATGGCCAGCTCCTCTTGAAGGCCCGGCAGGTCACTTTTCTGGCGCCCCCCACCTGGGAAAAATTTTACTATCCCGTGCCCCGGGAGTGGTATCCTCCCGAGCTGGAGTACTGGTACACGCCGCCCTACTTTGACCCCTATCGCGGCGGCCGGAATTAAAGAGGAGCACATGCATATTGACCGGTACGAATTCGGGCTCATCGTGATTGACGGGCAGACCTTCAAAACCGACCTCCTCATCTGGCCGGGCCGGATCAAGAGCGACTGGTGGCGCCGGGAGGCCCACCTGCTGCAACTGGACGACGTGGCCGAGGCCCTGGCTTTGAACCCCCAGGTGCTGGTGGTGGGGCAAGGCGACCCCGGAAAAATGCAGGTGGACCCGGCCCTGGCGGCTTACCTCCAGGACCTGGGGGTGGAGCTGATGGCCTACCCCACCCGTGAGGCCTGCCGGGTCATCAACGACTTAAGCGCGACGCGACGCCTGGCCGCGGCCTTGCACCTCACCTGCTAGGCAGCGGAAACCCCCCAGCTATCTATACCATGACACGGGGAAGATCTGATGAAAGTGTATCCGGGAAAACCTTATCCTCTAGGCGCCACCTGGGATGGTTCGGGAGTGAATTTTACCCTGTTTGCCGAAAGCGCTGAAACAGTGGAACTCTGTTTGTTTGAAAGAGCGCCAGGGAATAAATTGACAGCAGCGATTCCCATGACCGAGCAAACCGATTTGGTCCGGCATGTCTACCTGCCGGAAGCCCGCCCTGGTGATCTTTACGGCTATCGGGTCCACGGCCCCTATGAGCCGGAGGCAGGTCTCCGCTTCAATCCCGCCAAGCTGCTCCTGGACCCCTACGCCAAGGCGATTGCCGGGCATATCCGGTGCGACCAGGATCAATTGTTCGGCTATATCGTGGGTCATGAAGATGCCGATCTCTCCCGGGATGACCGGGACAGCGCCCCTTTCCTGCCAAAATGCGTCGTCGTTGACCCCACGTTTGACTGGGAGGGTGACCGCCAGCTACGGACTCCGATGCACGAAACCGTCATTTATGAAATGCACGTAAAAGGTTTTACCAAGCTGCACCCTGAAGTTCCGGAGGAGAGGCGCGGCACCTACGACGGCCTGGCCAGTGAGCCGGTAATTAACTATCTGCGCGATCTGGGGATTACCGCAGTGGAATTGCTGCCGGTGCACCAGTTTATGATAGACGGACACCTTTTGGACAAAGGCTTGACCAATTACTGGGGCTATAACTCCATCGGTTTCTTTGCGCCGGAGGCCAAGTACGCCAGTTCCGGCACCTTGGGCCAGCAAGTGTCTGAATTCAAACATATGGTCAAAACCTTCCATAAAGCCGGCATCGAGGTGATCCTGGACGTGGTCTACAATCACACCTCGGAAGGTAGCGTTATGGGGCCGACCGTGAGCTTCCGGGGCATCGACAATCAGGCCTACTATCGGCTGGTCCCGGATAATCCCCGCTATTATATGGACTACACCGGTACCGGGAACTCCCCCAACATGCTACACCCCCGGGTCATTCAGCTCATCATGGACAGTTTGCGCTATTGGATTACCGAGATGCATGTGGATGGCTTCCGTTTCGATCTGGCCTCCACGCTGGCCCGGGCGCTGCACGAAGTTGACCGTTTGGGGGTTTTCTTCGACGTGATCCACCAAGACCCGGTGATCTCCCAGGTGAAGCTCATTGCCGAGCCCTGGGACTTGGGTGAGGGCGGCTACCAGGTGGGTAACTTTCCGGTCTTGTGGGCCGAGTGGAACGGGCAGTACCGGGACGTGGTGAGGCGCTTTTGGAAGGGAGACGGCGGGTTGATGAGCACCATGGGTTATCGGCTGACGGGAAGTTCCGATTTGTATGAATTCAGCGGACGCCGGCCCGCGGCCAGCATCAACTTTATCACTTGCCACGATGGGTTCACGCTGAGAGATTTGGTCAGCTATGACGGCAAACATAATGAAGCCAACGGCGAAGATAACCGGGACGGCAACGACAACACCCTGAGCTGGAACTGCGGCGTCGAAGGTCCTACCAATGATCCCGGCATCCTGGCTCTCCGGGCCCGGCAACAGCGCAATTACCTGGCCACCCTGATCCTCTCCCAGGGGGTGCCCATGCTTCTCATGGGGGATGAACTCGGCCGGACCCAACAGGGCAACAATAATGCCTATTGCCAGGACAACGAAATCTCCTGGTTGGACTGGAACCTGTTGGAGGAGAACAATGATCTCCTGAAATTTACTAAATTTCTGCTGAAAATCTACCAGGAGCACCCGGTCCTGAGACACCGGAGATTCTTCCAGGGTCGGGCCATTCGTGGGTCGGAAATCAAAGACATCACCTTTTTCCGGCATGATGGGCAGGAGATGAACGATGACGACTGGAACGACCCCTCGGCCAAAACCCTGGGACTGCGATTGGCGGGCAATGTCATGGTCGAAACGGATGGCCGGGGCAATCCGCTGGTGGACGACGTGTTTTATTGGATCTTGAACGCGCACCACGAACCTATGGGATTCGTTTTGCCCGAGGTGCCGGAGGGGGATAGCTGGCGGCTATTGTTTGATACCCGGGAAGCTGAGATACCCTCGGAAGACCGCGTGTTTGCCGGCGGTTCCACCTATGAAATGGAAGCCCGTTCCACGGCTTTCTTGGTCCTGCCCAGGAAGAAGGATGAAATCCCCGACGTTAAGTAGATGGTTAATCCCAGGGTGAACCGCCATAAGTCCCTGGAAAGGCAGGGGAATAGAGACTCATGGACTTCAAGATAATCGACTGTCATCTTCACACCGGGGTGCAGCACGTTAATTGGGGATGGGACCGCGTCCGGGATCTGCTGCTGGATGCCGGGATCAGCGGGGCGGCGCCGATTGCGCCGGTGGAGGATATTTACAACCGTACCGACCCCGAATTCACCGACTCGCCTGCCTGGCAGGCCTGCCGCCGCCGGGCCCACCAATACCTCCTGGACCTCAAGGACCCGGAGATCGCCACTTACCCTTACTTTTTCGTGTGGAACGACTTCGCCTGGGAAGACCTGGGTCCGGAATACGTGGCCATCAAGTGGCACCGGCACCCGGACGAGCCCGAATATCATTACGACGCCCCTCGCTGCCGGGAGTTTTTGCAGGTGGTGCGGGAGCGGCAACTGCCCATCCTCCTGGAAGAGTCCCTGGAGAACACCCGGTACTTCCTGGAGGAACTGGCCCCGGACCTGCCGGTGATCATCCCCCACCTGGGGGGCTTGAACGGCGGCTACGTGGCCCTGGATCTGGCCGGGGTGTGGCGCCTTCCCCTGGTGTACACCGACACTTCCACCGCGGCGCTCCCGGAAATCAAGGACTTCATCCGGCGCTTCGGCACTGACCGGGTGCTGTTCGGCAGCGACCATCCTTTCGGCAACCCCGACACCGAATTGGACAAGATTCTCAGCCTCAACCTGTCCGAAGCCCAGACCCGGGCCATTCTGGGGGACAACTTCCGGCGGCTGTGCCGTTTGGGATAGACCGCCGGAGGCAAGACTCCACCGGACCGGCCGGGCATGGGGGTTTCCGGGCCGTAGGCCTGGGATAAAATTTATTTTCGTTTAAATGTTGCCGTGAGTTTTTGGTTGCTTTTTATCATGAGTCTATTATGGTTGAGTCTCTGGTGGAGTCCAAGGTTATTGCCTCTGCCGGGCGGGCCGGCGCTGCCGGGGGTTGATTCATCAGGCGATTAAAGGCTAGTCGCTATCACAACACGCGGCCTGGTAAGGGCAATTCACTTGTGCGCCCCGACTCCAGGGCGCACAGGCAGGTTCGCCCCTACGGAAAAATTACCGTTGGTCTGGGAGATGAGACCGCTCAGAAAGTTACCTCATGTGTCATACTGCGGGAGCGGAGCGGCTGAAGAATCTCATAATTATGCGAAGATACGAGATCTGGCACTAGGCTCAGGATGGCACATGATCTTGTCATAGAGGTCTCGACTCGGTTTACGACTGGATTTGCCGGATACCGTCGGGACCATGGCGTTTCTTCAATAACCCGGTATGGTTACTTGTAGAGATTATTGCCCATGACTGCGGATGCAAATCAGGCCCCATGGCGCTTTATCCGCCTGGATCAATATAAACGGCCCCCGGAGACGTCCCGGGAAACCATGCGCAAGGGGCTTTCCGGGTTGTGGCTCCGCCTGGGATGGGGGAGCAAAGTCGAGGAATCGGTTTTTGCCGAAAATGAATTGAGCCAGGTGCCCCAAGAGTTGGTTAATAAGGCGGCGCCCGAGCCGGACTGGTCGGTGTTCATTGCGGCGATGACCGCGGCGCTGGACACCTGGATAGACGCCAAGGTCCCGGGGTCCACAAACCAAGTATTCGTGGGACCGCCGTATCACGGCACTGCTGAAATTCTCACCGCCTGGGCCCAGGCCCGGGGCTGGCGCCTCGTTGACGCACCGTCACCGGAAATGATCCTCGCGGGGGGCCAGGAATGGCTGACGCAGTTCGAGGAAGACAACGAGCCCCTGGTGCTGCCCCACCTGGAGCATTGTTTTCTCCGCCACTATAACGGCCTGACGCTGCTCCGCCGTTTACTGGACCACATAATTTCCCAAAGCCGCCGTTGGCTGGTGGGGTGCGATTCCTGGGCCTGGGCCTATTTGAGCAAGGCCCTCAAGGTAGACACCGTGTTTCCCATGCCGTTTATCCTGGAGGCCTTCGACCAGGAGAGCCTGAAGATCTGGTTCCAGCAGTTGGCGGCGGCATCGGCGGAGGATAATTTTGTCTTCCGGCAATTGGACAGCGGCAAATACGTCTTGCCGCCGGCGGCGGGGGACAAGGTCTCCGGGGATTGGAGCCAGGGAGCCGTTGGAGAAGACGGTAGTTTCCTGAGAAATGTGGCCGCCTATAGCCGGGGTATTCCAGGAGTTGCCTGGGCGGTTTGGCGTCACAGTTTCGGGTTTGTCGACACGACGGTAGAGGATGGAGCAGAGTCCACTCCGGAAACCCCGGCGGCAGCGGATGGAGAAGAGAGCGCCCCAGAAGCTCCAGCGGCTGAGGGTGCAGAAGAGAGCGGCCAGGAATCCCCAGGAGTTGAGGAGGTCAATCCTGCCCATCCTATCCTGGTGACACCCTGGTCCCAAATCAATCTGCCGGGCTTTCCCTTTCAACGGGTTTCTCTGGGATTGCTGATAGTCCTCCACACCCTTCTCATCCATGGCGGCCTGTGGAGCCGGATTTTTCCGGAACTGTTGCCCCTGTCTCCCATGGAAATCCTCGAATATCTCTACCTGCTCGAGGCCTCCGGGCTGGTGGAATCGGACCGGAGCTTCTGGCGGGTGACCCCGGTGGGTTATCCGCCGGTGCGCCAGGTGCTGCAAAGCGAAGGATACCTGACCGATGCCATCTAACCTTCCGGCTTCCATCCCAGATTCCATCAAAGGCAAGGCTGGGCAAATCTTTAACCAACTGGACAAGATAGATTTCGTCGAGATTGCCGTCATTGCGGGGATGGCATGGGTAGCGATCCTGTTGGTGGAGCGCCTGGTCCCCCGGCTGGCCAATCGCCTGCCGGCGCGCCTGCGCATGTATCTCCTGCCCTCCATACCCGTGTTCCGCCTATTTATTCTCTTAATTGCGGTCGCCATGATCGTTCCCATGGTGATTCAGACCAGCCTGCAAAATCTCATTGCCATCCTGGGATTTACCGCGGTGGCTCTGGGGTTTGCCTTCAAGGATTACATCAGCAGCCTGATTGCCGGCATCGTGGCCATCTATGAACGGCCCTACCGGGTGGGGGATTGGGTGACCATCGACGGGGCCTACGGGGAGGTGCAGTCCTTGAGCCTCCGGGCCCTGCGCCTCTTTACCCCGGATGATACCGTCGTAAGTATCCCCCACATTAAAATCTGGACCACCAATATTTATAATGGCAACGACGGTAACCGCAATCTGCTCTGTGTCGTCCATTTTTACGTGGACCCGAATCACGATGCCACCCGGGCGCGCCAGACCCTGCACGATGTGGCCCTGACCAGCCCCTACCTTGATATCAACCACCCCATTCGTGTGATTGTGATGGAGCAGCCCTGGGGCACGCACTATCAACTCAAGTCATATCCCCTGGACAGCCGCGAACAATTCCAATTCATCAGCGATCTGACAGTGCGCGGCAAAGAAGCACTGGCCAGGATGGGAGTCAAACCCGCGCAGGCTCTTCCTGCGCCGGCCTTGAAAGATTATTCAGGTTAACGGACCTTGGGGATATTCTCCCAGGGCGAACCGGGGCCCCCCGGCCTCTGGTAAAACCGCCCGCCAGGGAAATAGGGCTGGTTTTAGGTCAGACAATTTACAGCTTTTGCCAAAAGTTTTTTCCGATCCTTGAAATCCACAAATCCCCCCTAACCCCCCTTTAATAAAGGGGTGAACTATAAGGAATTGCTAATAAAGTCACCCTTTGAAAAAGGGGGATTTAGGGAGATTTAAGAACCTCCAAGGGGAAAGAATGTTTGGCAAAGGCTCTATGGGTTACGACAACCAGGCCGGACCACAAAAAAGGGGCGCCCTAGGGGGCGCCCCTTCGCTTTGATTATCTTAAATGGCGCCTTTCTCAGGCCAGCCGCATCCGCTCCTTGAGGTTAGCCATCACCGGCTCAAACTGTTGCTGGAGCTGCCCCTTAAACCGGAGCCACTCTTCCTGGAACTGGGGGAGGCGCTCCACGTCCATGTTCACCGGCTGGCGATACTGCGCCTCCATGGACTTCTGCATCTGCCCCATCCCCGCGGCAAACCGCGCCTTGAGCTGCTGCAGGGCGTTGTTGCGGAATTGGATAAATTGTTGCAGGACCTGCTCCAGTTCCATCTGAATCTGCGCCATGGCCTTGCGGTCGTTGGCCACCAGCAGGAGGCCTTCCACGGCCCGGTCCTGGCGGGGGTCCAGCGCATTTTCCCGGGGCAGGCCGAGGTTTCGTAAAAAGACCTCTTTGATGGCCACCCGGGCGCCGGGCTGCGTCTGGGCCGGCAGGCTCTTGAAATCAGCCTCCAGGTCCCCTTCCCCCTTGAGGAATTGGACCGCCAGACGGCTGCCCTGCTCCTGGTGCTGGGCCAGTTCCATCTCTTCTTTAGAGGCCCGCCCGTATTGCTCGGCTTTTTCCAGGGCCAACTCTAAGGCACTCTTGATTTCCGCCAATTATCGCTCCCTTTCTCTCCCGTCCGGGAGAATCAGCAAGGGCCTCATTTTATCTTGGGAGCCGGCGAGGCTGCGACCTTAGGCGCCTCGGCGGAGGCGGCGGCACTGCCGTTACCGGCGTCCTTGGCGCTGTCGCCGTTGTCACTGGCCCCGGACGCGGCGTTTTTGCCGGCATAATCCGTTACGTACCACCCGCTGCCCTTGAGGTGAAAGGCGCAGGAGCTGATAATCTTGTGAAGACTGCCGCCGCAAACCGGACAATCCACCAGGGGGGAATCGGAAATCTTTTGCCAACGTTCCACTACCTGGCCACATGCGGCGCACTGATACTCATAAATCGGCATACTGCAAACCTCCTTGAGTCCTTTCATCATAATATCGCATTACCGGCGGCAAATCCCGAAACTTCAGGGGCGCCAGGATTTTCTGCGTTAAGCGGTGCACCCGCTGCTCTTCCTCCTGCTTATGCTCCTCCGGGGCCTCGTACAGGGCCAGGAACTGGCTGAACCGGATGATGTGCACCAGCTCGTGGGTGACGATATAGAGCAGCAGAGGGAACAGGCTCAGGTCGTCAACGTGCTCCAGAGTCTTGAGAATATTGTGGTCCTGGAGGCAGACCCGGTAATAATCGAAGGCCGCGGAACGCAGCAGGCGGTCCTTATGGCAGCCGTCGTATTTGGCCACCAGGGCCAGGGCGTGGGAGCAAATCTCCTCGGCCCGCAGGGCCTCCAGGGTCAGGATGTCGAAGCGGGCCCGGCGCCAGTGACAGGGAGACAGCTTGAAAAAGTCGGAGGTAACCTCCTCGGCGATGACCGCCGCCTCTTTCAGGAGTTCCTTATGCTGGGAATGGAAAAACTGACCCTGCTTCATTATCTAGATATAATTACCATTAATAGCGGCCTTGTCAACTCTTCTCCTCCGCCGCCGGTCTTTTCCTCCGCCGGTTCAGCCCCAGAGAGTCGAGGTTTCCGGTCAAAATACCCGTGGGCTCCGCAGGCTCCCGCCCCGATAAACCGCCGTCCGCACCGGCCGCGACTCCCGGGGCTTTTGGTTACCGGTTGGGGCCAACCAGTTGGCGCAGTCGGCTGACGATCTCATCGGGCTCCAATCTTAGCGTATAATCCGCTTCGACAAAGGCGAAATGAATCCTGCCGTCCCGGGCCACGATAAAGGTGCCCGGCAGGGGAAGCTCGTAAGCCTGGTCAGCATTGTAGTCCTGCAAATCGACCCCGAATTTATTGATATAGAGCTGGCGCAATGGTTCGGGCAGGGAGAAGACCAAGCCGTATTGCCGCGCCACCTTGTTGCCCACGTCGCTCAGAAGTTCGAAACCGAGTTTATGCTTTTCGGCCAGGGTGAGGGCATGATCCGGCGTCTGGGGCGAAATCGCCACCAGGGAAGCCCCGAGGGCTTTGATCTCCGGCAAACTGGCCTGGTAAGCCTGCAACTGCAGGTTACAGTAAGGTCACCAGGCGCCGCGGTAGAAGGTCACGACGACGGGCCCCCGGGCCAGGAGATTAGTCAACCTCACCAACTCGCCGGTTGCATCAGGCAAGGTGAAATCCGGAGCCTGATCCCCAATCTTCTTGGCCCTCTCGACTATCCCCGAGCGGATCAGGTCTTCGGTGGCCTGTTCCATGACCGCCGCATCAGCCGCACTTACCCGGGAAAGCACCCCTGCTTTGAATTGGCTAAGCGTGTCTTGCAAATTCACTTTAGCCTCCCATGCCGCTTAATTTCGCTACCTATCTCTGATGGAGATTATCACCCATTGAGGTGCCTCACTCTCCTCTATCAACTGAATTCCGCCCGAAAAGATATAGTTTCATCAGATCGTGATGGAGGGGGTGAAACATGCAGAAATTGGGTCTCTTATTGCCTCTGGGGGTGATGGCGGGGCTGGGCGGCGTTTAACCGGCCCGTCCGAAGATGACGCGCACCTCACACCGGGAAGCGCATCTCCAGGGGGCGACGCTCCGGCACGTAAGCGTGGGGGATCGTTCCGGCGTTCCATTCCCGGGAGACATAGAGATTGCAATAGCAGCTGCCGTATTCGGCCACATCCGCCTCCCGGTAGACGCAGGGGCACATGATGTCTTTATCCTTCTCCCGGTCCTCAGCCGCCAGCCGGCAGGGGCAGCACATGTAGCCGTAGCGGGTTTTGTTGGTCAGCAGGCCCTGTAAGAGCTCAAAAACCCGCTGCTTATCCTGGTTGAAGAAGAAGCCTTTAGGCTCCTGGGCCTGTTTTAGGACCTCAAAGAGTTGTTCGACCGTCATGAAATCCCCAGAGCTTCCTTGATTTCAGCTTCTTTAAACCCGATAATGACCTTCTCGCCTGCCACCATGGTGGGAAAGCTGCACTGTGGGTTTACTTGCTTGATTTTTTCCAGTACGGTCCGGCGTTGGTCCCCGTCCAGGCGGTCAACATCCACACAGTCGTATTCAATGCCACACTGATTCAGTAAATCTTTGGTATCTTTGCAATGGCTGCAGGTGCTCAAGGAGTAAAGTTGGACGTGGCAGGGCTGCATAGCGATCTCCTCGTGAACGACTGGCGGTCTCCAACAAGTTTCGGGTGCAGCGCTGACCGCAGACGACACCACAAGCTGGAAGTTATTATTATATTATAGCATTTTTATAAGGCCCTGACAATCGCCAACTCAGGACGCAGTGCGGCACTTTTGGGTCCCAAGGCGCCTGGATGGTAAGGTAGGTAACCACAACCCCTTGCCGAGGCGAGACGACAGTGTTATGACAAAGCAGGTGCAGGTTTTTCCTGGACCGCCGGCGCCCTAGCCGGAAACAGGAAACCCGGAACCCAAAAGCCAATTATCATGTCTCGCCTGCCCCGACAACTGGAGTCCCTGGCCCGGATGCTCACCTACATCCTGAGCCACCGGCCCGATGAGTTCGGACTGGTCCTCTCGGAGGAAGGGTTTATCCCCATCAAATCCCTGCTCCAGGCCCTGGGGACGGAGCCCGGCTGGGGCTTTGTCCGGCGCTATCACCTGGACCAGCTGGCGGGGCTGATGTCGCCCCCGGCCTTCGAGGTAGAAGGGGAGCAGATCCGAGCCCTGACGCCGGCGCAACTGCGCCGCGACCCGGGAGAGCCCCCCCCTGCCCTGCTCTATGCCGCCATCCCCCCTAAGGCCCACCCCAAGGTGTGGGAGGAGGGGCTGAAACCGCTGCCCGACCGGGAACTCGTCCTGGCCGCCACCCCGGAGGCGGCCAGAAAGCTGGGGCGGCGCCGGTCCCCGGACCCCATCCTGGTCACCGTCCAGGCCCAGGCCGCGACCCGGCGGGGTCTGAGCTTCACGGGCTACGGCGAGGGCCTCTACCTGGCCCCGGCCCTGCCCCGGGATTTGCTCCAACTGCCGCCCCCGCCCCAGGCCCCGGAGAAACCCAAACCGGACAAAACCCGGGCCCAGGCCCCCACTCCCGGCAGCTTCGCCCTGGACCTGCCCGGGATGCTGCCGCCTCCGGCCAAACCCTGGTCCAAAGGCAAGAAGGACGAACCGGCCTGGAAGACTGGGACCCGGGCCTTGCGAAAGCAGAGGGAAAAAGGAGGAGGAGATTTGGGGGGAACGGGGGGGAAGATTTGGAGGGAAAAGGGAAAAAGGGGAAAAGGCGAAAAGGGTAAGGCTCACAGGACCGATTGGCGTTTTCGGGCCGGGCTGGGGCAGGCGCTCATAAAACCAGGCGGTTTTCCGGGAAGAGACTCAGGGGACGCGGCTGCGTCGCACCGGGAAGCAGCCATACCGTCGAGCCGCCACCGGAGGATAGACCTTTGCCGTATGGTGATATGCAGGCCACGGCCTGGCTGGCCGGCCTGATCGGCCCCGGCTATACCGGGCTCATGCAAGATATTTCCCGGTTGGGGAGCCGGGGCGTGGTGCTGGCCCTGGTAGCCGTCACCGCGCTGGGGCTCCTCCTGAGGAAGCGGTGGCCGGATGCAGTTCTCCTGCTCCTGGCCTATGGCGGCGGCGAGTTGACGGTATCCTGCCTGAAGTCATATTTCCAACGACCCCGTCCCGCCGCGCCCCTGGTCCCGGCGCACGGGTACAGTCTGCCCAGCGGCCATGCCTTTAACATCATGCTGATCTGTGGCTTCGCCACGTACCTGCTGTGGCCGGTGTGCCGGACCGCCTGGGGCCGGTGCCTGACCCTGGCGATATCCTTAGGCCTGATCGCCCTGGTGGGATTCAGCCGCGTCTCTTTAGGGGTCCATTGGCTGGACGACGTTCTGGCCGGGTACGCGGTGGGGTTGGCCTGGCTGTTCATCAGCAAGGGAGTTACCACCGCCATTTTCATAGCTAGAATTTGATCAAGCGGTCCTCCATGGCCGCCGCCTTGGTGAAAGGCTTCCAGCCCGTGCACCGCCCCGGCCAGATGCCGGTGCGCCTAAGAGCTTATCCCAGCCGGCGTTTGATGCTCATTTGCTTTCCTCAACAGGAACTGGGGAACGAGAGAAGATTTTTGTGCTATTATACCCAGGCTATCGGACCCGGTGAGCGGTTTTAGGCGCCTAAGAAACAGGACCAAAACCTTTAAGCGTCATCTTGCCTCATGACATATTCATCAGTTAATCGGTGAAAGACAAAGCCGTGGCCGATGCCGTGTGCGCCACCCTGGAGGCCGGGGGCCTGCGCTGCTGGATCGCCCCCCGGGATGTCAGCCCGGGTGGCACTTGGGCGCAGGAAATCGTCCAGGCCATCGGTGGCAGCAGGGTGTTGGTCCTGATTTTTTCCTCTCACTCCGATAATTCGGAGATGGTTAACCGGGAGTTGGATATCGCCACGGACTGCCGCCTGGCTATTATCCCTTTCCGCATCGAAGACATCGCCCCTTCGGGAGAAACCCGGTTCTATCTCGCCGGGAAGCATTGGTTGGACGCCATGACCCCGCCCCTGGAACAGTCACCTAGAGACCCTGGCCGCAGCGCTGCAGCCCTTGCTCCACCTCGCCGGTCCTCGGGAAGCGGAGGCAGCTCCGGAAGAGAGAGATGGAAAACCTGCGGGTCCCCTAGAGGATGGAGCCCGGCCCTGAGCCCGACTCGAGTCTGCGGCCTTGGCGGCCCCAGCCCTGTCCCCCGGACCGAACCGCGATCTCACCCAGTTAGTCACGCCAAAAACTGTGAACGCCGATTCAAGCTTAAGAGATGGCATTACCGGGTCTTGAGTCCCGGTGCTTGGGCTCCTTATACCTTATTAATCGTAGTGCCCCAGTTACTCGGTACCGCCCAGAATCCAAAAATCGCTCACATAGAAATTTGTAAACTGGACGCTGAAGTCCTTTGGAACCGGAGCTTCCCCCGTGCCATCTCACTCTATGAGACGGTCCTGACAAGAGACACAAGCCCCGAGATTCCTTCAGAACTACGGGTCCAGATGCAATCCGGCCTGGCTGAGTTTATTACCGGCGAGGCGCTGAACTCCAGGCGGTAGGGGAATTCGAAAAAGCCATCGCTGGATTTAGAAAAAGCCACCAGCCTGGTAAGCGTGTCAGCAGACCCTCTCTTCCTGGCCAACCTGAAAAAGGCCGCCGCCTTGCACATCGCTCTGCCGGAAAAAATAACTAGCCTAAGCCCCCGCCCCGAAATCAATCTCCTGGCCGCCGGGAATACCGTTGATTTTGGCTAACTGGGGTGGATTTATTAAAACCTGGTCTGGCCCGGGATCATCCGGCCATGCACCGCGGTTTAAGTCTCCCCAAGGAGCCGGAGTTAACGGATCGAATCGGTCGAGGCCCGGAAGTTTAGACCCCGGACCCCTAACTTGCTGGCGAGCCGAAAGAAATACCGGCGGCTCATAGTGATCTGAGTTTCTTCTTATCTCCGGACCGGCAAGAAAACTGAAAAAAGACTTGACACCCGGAAGGATTGGTAATAAAAATTCCACAAATCAGCAATAAAGAAAATATTCACAAAGACCCGACACCCATGGATCGATAACGATGGAGATTAAAACCCCCGCTAGCGCCACGTTGAGCCCCAAGCAGATATCCGAAATTCAGGATGCCGTCAGCCATTACCGAGCCGTCAAAGGCGGGGTGATGCCCGCCCTGCATGCCGTTCAGGGCATTTGCGGCAACTGGCTGCCCCTGGAAGCCCTCAAGATGATCGCCGAGGGCATGGATATTCCCTATCCTTACCTTTATGGTGTTATGAGCTTTTACACCATGTTCTCGCCGACGCCCCGGGGGAAATTCATCATCCGCCTGTGCGAGTCGCCCCCCTGCCACATCATGGGGGCCGAGAACCTGGTGGAGGTGCTCAAGGCCGAGCTGGGGATCAAGGTGGGGGAAACCACCACCGACGGCCTCTTCACCCTGGAGCACACCGCCTGCCTGGGGGTCTGCGAAGTGGCCCCGGCCATGCAGATCAACGAGGTGGTCTTCGGGCGCCTGACGGCCGAGCGCGTCAAGAGCATCCTCAGCGACTACCGGGCCGGCAAGACCGTGGACTACCGGACCCTGCCCCGCACCACCAACCCGCTGAGCGATTACCTTGCCAGCGGCGATGAGCTGGTGCTCCTGGCCAACGTCGACCAAATCGACCCCATGAGCCTGGACGCCTATCTCGACCGGGGCGGCTACGAGGGCCTCAAGAAGGCCCTGACCATGACCCCGGAAGAAGTGGTGAACACGGTGAAGGACTCCGGCCTCAGGGGCCGGGGCGGCGCCGGCTTCCCCACCGGGCTGAAGTGGTCCTTCACGCGGCCCAGCCCCGTCACCCCCAAGTACATCGTCTGCAACGCCGACGAAGGCGAGCCGGGCACCATCAAGGACCGCTACATCATGGAAGGCGATCCCCACCGGGTGCTGGAAGGCATTGCCATCGCCGGCTACGCCGTGGGCGCCAGCGTCGGCTATATCTACTGCCGGGGTGAATATTACCTGTCCATGTATCGCCTCAACCAGGCTATCGAGGCCGCCAAGGCCAAGGGTCTGCTGGGGGATAACATCCAGGGCACCGATTTCTCCTTCGATATTCAGGTCCAGACCGGCGGCGGCTCTTATGTCTGCGGCGAGGAAACCGCGCTCATCGAGTCCATCCAGGGCGAACGGGGCAATCCCCGGGTAAAGCCGCCCTTCCCGGGCCAGGTGGGCGTCTGGTACAAGCCCACCATCGTCAACAACGTGGAATCGCTGTCCACGGTGCCGTCCATCCTGGTCAACGGCCCGGAATGGTACCAGGCCAAGGGCACCGAGGACACCAAGGGCACCAAGATTTTGCAGGTGGTGGGCCAGGTCAAGCGCCCCGGCGTGGTCGAGGCCAACCTGGGGATGCCGCTGCGGGAACTGATCGACAAGTACGGCGGCGGCGTCAGAGACGGACACACCTTCAAGGCCTGCCAGCCCGGCGGCGCCTCGGTGGGGTTCATCCTGGACGAGCATCTGGACACCCCCATTGAGCACGCGGCCCTGGCCAAGATCCAGGGCGGCCTGGGCTCCGGCACCATGCTGGTGATGGACGAAACCGTCTGCGTCATCGACGTGGTCAAGTGCCTGCTGTACTTCTTCCAGCACGAGTCCTGCGGCTTCTGCCTTCCCTGCCGCCGGGGCACCCGGGTGCTCTACGAGCTGATCTGCAAGGTGGCCGCGGGCCAAGGCACCCAGGCCGACCTGGACCGGATGCTGACCCTGTCCCAGACCATGGTGCAAGTCGCCAACTGCGCCCTGGGATGGAGCCCGTATTCCTTCCTCAAGACCACCATGGAGCGCTTCAAGGACGAATACGACGCCCACCTGGCAGGCAACTGCCCGCTGGGGGTCTGCAAAGCCGAAGAGCATTCGCATTAGCTAAAAACGATAGGCAATGGTAAGGGCGGGGTTAAAACCCGCCTCAGCAAACCTCCTGCAGGTTGAGACAGGTTGAAAATTCGGGATGTAATTGGAACATTCCTCATAGTAATTGAACAGGCAATTGGTAATTATTCCGCTTATTGCCCTGATCTCCCCGGCTGTATCGCCACCGGGAGAACCAGGGAAGAAGTAAAGGAACGGATGACTGAGGCTATCAAGATGCATTTGGAGGGTATGCGAGAGGACAATATCCCGATACCGGTTGTAAAAAGTCAGGCGGAGTACATTTCGCTGGAACTGTAAGCCAATGCATTTAAGGATTAACCTATGCTGATCAATTATGTGCCGGTCGTAATTTACATGGTGGCCGCGATTGGGCTGGTGTGCGTCATTGTCTTCCTGTCGGAGATGCTGGGCAAGAAGAAGCACTTCCCCACCAAGGACATGCCCTACGAATGCGGCATGGACCCCGTTGGCGACGCCCGCAGCCGCTACACGGTGCGCTTCTATGTCATCGCCATGTTCTTCATCGTGTTCGACATTGAAGCGATTTTCCTCTACCCCTGGGCGGTGGTCTTCAAGCCCCTGGGCTGGTTCGGGTTCGTGGAGATGCTGGTCTTCGTCGGCATCATCGCGGTGGGCCTGGTGTACGTCTGGGGCAAGGGCGCCCTGGAGTGGGAGTAAAAGAATGGTTTTCGGTTTTCGGTTGGCGGTTTTCGGTTAACTACAGGCAGCGCTGATCATCACGGCGCTGAGCACGAAAAACCAACAACGAAAAACGCTTTTTCATTAGGAGCACCCGAATGGGCATTGAGGAACATTTAGGCTACAACGTTTTAACCACCACCCTGGAAAAGCTGGTGGACTGGGGGCGCAAGAACAGCCTCTGGCCCGCCACCTTCGGGCTGGCCTGCTGCGCCATCGAGATGATCTGCACCGCGGCCAACCGCTGGGACATCTCCCGCTTCGGCATGGAGGCCTTCAGGGCTTCCCCCCGCCAGGCGGACGTGATCATCATCGCCGGCACCGTGGTCAAGAAGATGATGCCGGCCATCCAGCGGGTCTATGACCAGATGAGCGAACCCAAGTGGGTCATCGCCATGGGGGCCTGCGCCACCTCCGGGGGGATTTTCGACTCCTACGCGGTGGTCCAGGGCATCGATAAGTACCTGCCGGTGGACGTCTACGTGCCCGGCTGCCCGCCCCGGCCCGAAGGTCTGTTATACGGCATCTTGAAGCTCCACGAGCAGATCCTGAAAGACCCCTTCCTGACCCAGAAGTACAAGGAAAGCCTGCAGGCCCGGCGGGAGGTGGCGGCATGAAACAGGCGGTGGCTCTGCTGGAAGAAAAGTTTGCCGACGAGGTGGTTGAGGTCGTAGAGTTCCGGGGTGACACCACCATCGAGGTGAAGCCTGAGCGGATTGTGGATATCATGACGGCCCTCAGAGACGGCCATGACACCGGTTTTAAGTACCTGTCCATGATCGCCGGGATGGATTACTCCCCCGCCAGCCCCCGGTTCGGCGTGGTCTATAACCTCTACAGCCACAAGCATCACGGCCGCATCACCCTGAAGGCGCGGCTGGCGGACGACCAGGCCCCGACCATCGACTCGGTGGCCAAGGTGTGGTCCACGGCCATCTGGCACGAACGGGAGGCCTACGACATGATGGGCATCCGGTTCAAGGGCCACCCGGACCTGAGGCGCATCCTCATGCCCGGGGATTGGGTGGGCCATCCCCAGCGGAAGGATTATCCCTTACGGGGCTATTAAGTTTTCGAGGGCCGCGAGGCTCACGCCGGCGCCTGAGTAACGATATATAAACCCACGCAGGCTCAAGCCTGCGGCGACACGGGATTTCAGATGAATCAAGCCATGAAACGCACCGAGACTATGCTGCTGAACGTGGGGCCGTCCCACCCCAGCACCCACGGGGTCCTTCGGGTCCTGGTGGAGCTGGACGGCGAGCTCATTTGCAGCGCCGACCCGGACATCGGTTACCTCCACCGCGGCATCGAGAAGATGTGCGAGTACCGCACCTATCACAAGTGCCTGCCCCTGATGAACCGGGTGGACTACCTGGCCGGGGAAGTGAACAACTTCGGCTTCTGCCTGGCGGTGGAAAAGCTGCTGGGCGTCGAGGTCCCCAAGCGGGCCCAGTATATCCGGGTGTTGATCGTGGAGTTGACCCGGATCGCCTCCCACCTCTTCTGGCTGGGGACCCACGGCCACGACCTGGGGGCCATGACCCCGCTGTTTTACTGCTTCAGAGAGCGGGAAAAGATCATGGACCTGTGCGAAATGGCCTCCGGGGCCCGGATGTTCCCGCTCTATTTCCGCATCGGCGGCCTGGCCGCGGACCTGCCCGAGGGCTTCATGGCGGCGGCCTGGGAATTTGCCAAGGCCTTCGACAAAAACTGGCAGGATTACGACACCCTCCTGACCCAAAACATCATCTGGAAGCAGCGCACCATGGGCGTGGGCACCATGAGCGCCGCCGAGGCTCTGGACTGGGGCTGGTCCGGCCCCATGGCCCGGGGCTCCGGAGTGGATTGGGACCTCAGGCGGGACAACCCGTACTCCAGCTACGAAGAGTTTGAATTTGACGTGCCGTTGGGGACGCAAGAAGGCGACACCTACTCCCGGTACATGGTGCGGATGCAGGAGATGCTCCAGAGCAACCGCATCGTTAAGCAGGCCTTGGAGAAGATCGCCAAGACCGAGCCCGGGGATATCAAGGTCGCCGACCCGCGGGTGAGCCTGCCTCCCAAGGAGATGGTCTACAGCGACATCGCCAGCCTGATCAACCATTTCAAGCTGATCCAGGAAGGCATCACGCCGCCTAAAGGTGAAGTCTACCAATGCATCGAGGCCCCCAAGGGCGAGATGGGCTTTTATATTGTCAGCGACGGCGGGCCCCAGCCGCTCCGGGTCAAGGTCAGGACGCCGTCCTTCGTGGTGCTGGGCTCCCTGGACAAGCTGTGCCGGGGGAGATTGTTGTCGGACATGATCGCCATGATCGGCACCATGGACATCGTGTTGGCGGACGTGGACAGGTAAAAAGGAGCTGCCAGCTATCAGCTGTCAGCTATCAGCAAAACCAAAAATCGGAAGGGTTAGTTGCACGGTTTATAGACGAGGAAAACCCCTTCTTTAACACCTGGTGCAGAGATAAGGCAGCGGTCAGGGGTCAGGATAGAAAAACTGACTGCTGAAAGCTGACCGCTGACAGCTAACAACATAGGAACGACTTATGGTTAATCTGACCATCGACGGGCGGGCCATTCAGGCGAAACCGGGCTCGACCATCCTGGAAGTGGCCAAAGAGAACGGGATTTTCATCCCCTTCCTTTGCTACCATCCGGCCTTGAAACCCATCGGCAGCTGCCGCATCTGCGTGGTGGACGTCAAACCCGGGCCGCCCCGGCCCATCCCGGCCTGCGCCACCCCGGTCACCGAAGGCATGGAAGTGGTGACCGATACGCCTAAGCTGGCGGCCCTGCGTCAGGAGTTGATGAAGCTGGTGCTCATCAACCACGCCCTGGAGTGCCCCATCTGCGACAAGGGCGGGGAATGCGAGCTCCAGAACCTGACCCACGCCCTGGCGGTGCCCACGGTGGACCTGGACGCGGTCAAACTGCCGCCCAACCCGGACTACGTCTCCCAGATGGTGGAGCGCCACCCGGACCGCTGCGTCACCTGCGGCCGCTGCGTGCGGGTCTGCCGGGACCGGGTGGGGGCCATGGCCATCAATTTCACGTTGCGGGGCTATTTCACGGAACTGGCCTCGGGGGCAGTACCGCTGAACTGCGAGTTCTGCGGCTCCTGCATCGACATCTGCCCGGTGGGGGCCCTGATCAACAAGCAGTTCAAGTACCGGGCCCGGGCCTGGGAAGGGGCCAAGACCGAGATCGCCTGCCCCTTCTGCGGCGGCGGCTGCACCTACCACGTGCATACCAAAGACGGCAAGATCATGCGGGTGGTGAACGAAGATTCCGTGCTGCTCTGCGGCCGGGGACGCTTCGGCTGGCCGGCGGTGGAAGCCGACGACCGCCTCAAGACCCCGCTGATCAAAGATAACGGCAAATTCCGGGAAGCTTCCTGGGACGAGGCCCTGGACCTGGTAGCCGCCAAGTTCAAAGAGACGGTGGAGGCCGACGGCGCCAAGGCGGTTTACGGGGTGGGCTCGCCCCGGGCCACCAACGAATCCAACTACGCCTTCCAGAAATTCTTCCGGGAAGGGCTGGGCACCAGCCAGATTGACAACCCGGGCCGCTACAACTATGTCCGGGCCATCAAGGCGCTGGCCGAAGTCTTCGGCCTGCCCCAGTTGTCCAACCAGCCCGTGCCCCTGTCCAAGCCGCCGGCGCCGTACCAGTCGCCCCTGACCATGGCGGAAGAAGTCACCGGCAGCGGCTTCCCCTTTGTCCTGGGGAAACTGACTGACCTTCCCAAGGCCGACCTGGTCCTGGTGGTGGGCACCGACGTCACCCCGGAGAGCCCGCCTGTGGGCTGGGCCCTCATGGAAGCCAAGGAGAACGAGAACTGCCGGCTGGTCCTGGCCAATCCCCGGCAGACCAAGTTCGACCGCTACGCCGACCTGTCCATCCGCTACAAGCCCGGCAGCGAACGGATTCTCATCGCCGGGCTGATCAAGTTTTTCCTGGCGGACAACCCCGAATGGACCCCGGCGATGAAGGCCAGCGGGTCTGGACGAGTTCAAAGAGAGCATCAAGCTCACCCCCAAGGAAATCTCCACCAAGACCGGGGTGGAAGACGCGGACCTGAAAGAATTGGCGGCGCTTCTGGCCCAGGCCCAGGCCCCGGCCATCGTGTTCGGCAGCGAAGTGCTGAGCCAGGACAAGGGTCAGCAAACCGCCCTGGCCCTGGCCGACCTCTTCCTCCTGGTGGGCAAGCCCGAGGCCCCCGGCAGCGCCCTGTACCCCGTGGCCGAAAAGAACAACTCCCGGGGCGTCATCGAAGTGGGCGTTATGCCGGATATGGGCCCCGGATATGCGCCGGTGGAAGAAATGGACCCCGGCCCCACTTTGGAAGAGGTGCTGGACCTCCTGGAGGCCGACGACCCGGCAGCCCCCAAGGCGTTGTATCTCCTGGGCGGCGACCTGCTGCGCTGGCTCCCCCAGCGCTCCCGGGTGAAAAAGCTGCTCAAGAAAGTGCCCTTTATCGTGGTCCAGGACGCCTTTCTGACGGACACCGCCGAACTGGCCACGGTGGTCTTGCCGGTGGCGGTGCACGCCGAGCAGGAAGGCACCTTCATCAGCAGTACGGGGCAGTTGGGATTGATCCGCCAGGCCCTGCCCACCAACGGGGTAAGGCCCGACTGGCAGATCATCAGCCAGGTGGGGGCCAAGATGGGGTTCGCCCTGAACTACGTCTCCCCCAAGGAGATTT
>CAWKEQ010000007.1:0-55959 GCA_963848565.1 uncultured delta proteobacterium | reverse complement strand
GGAGTTTCGGCCGCCAATACCGCCCTGGAAAAACTCCACCCGGACTATCAGACCCTGGCCGCCTTTCCGGTGGCCGACGACAATTTTCTCTACGGCGTCCTGATCCTGATGGACCGGACGGAGCGTTCCCTGACCGCGGCCGAGCGCCAGGGGGTCCAACTGACCTGCCTGATGCTGGCGGCCGCCCTGCGCCAGGCCATCGTCCAGGAAGAGGCCAAAAAGCGGATCGCCGAGTTGTCGGTGCTCTTCGAGGTGGGGAAGGCCCTCAGCTCCACCATGGAGGTGGATGAACTCCTGGAGCGTATCGTCAGCACCACCGCCAAGGTAATCACCGCCCGGGGGGCAGCCCTCCACATTATTAATGCCGCCACGGGTGAGCCCCGGGTCTCATCCCGTTATGGGGAGATTCCCGCTGAATGCCCGGCCCTGCCCCGGATAGCCCCCGGCCCCTGTGTCACCGATCCCCCCTATTATGAAGGTGAATCACCGGATGCGGCGGGCCATGTGCATTACTGCCTGGCGGTGCCCCTCACCTTCAAGGGGCAGCTGACCGGCACCCTGGGGGTGTATGACAAATTTAACCCCAACGGCGAATACCTGCCCTTCGACCCGGAAAACCGCCAACTTCTCTTCACCATGGCCGGCGTCATCGTCAACGCCATTGAAAATGCCCTCACCTATCAACAGGTAGAGGACCTGGCGGAAAGAAACGAGCGCATGGTCAGGAATCTCACCGCCCTGCAAGAGATCTCCCAGGTCATGCTGACGTCGGTGCAGGAGGTGCGGCTCCAGGAGATCATCCTCCAGGGCCTCACCCAGGAGCATGGTCTGGGATTTGACCGGGCCGTGGTGCTGATGGTGGATGAAGCGAGCCAGACCTTGAGAGGCGCCCAAGGCGCCCGCTGTAGTTCCGCTAATAGCGACCTCTCCAATCTCAAGGCCTTGCAAATTCCTCCCGCGGAGACGATACCGGTGACTGATTGGGAGATTCCCCTCCGGGTGGATCAGGGCCCCCTGGCCCTGGCGGTGCTGCGGAAGTCCGCCTATCATCACCATCAGACAGTCATGGAGCCGGGATTGCCCCCGGCGTTGGCGGGCAAGTATACGGCCCGGGAATTTTTTGTGGTGCCCCTGGTGGTGAAAGACCGGGCCACCGGAGTGATTCTGGTGGACAACCAGGCTTCCGGACGCCCCCTGGAGCCGGAGCGCCTCTACGCCCTCCAGATGTTTGCGACCCAGGCCGCCCTGGTGCTGGAAAATGCGCATCTCTATTCCACCATCGAAACCAACAACCGGGAACTGCTCCTCATCCGGGAACGGATGCTGGAGAGTGACCGTCTGGCCGCCTTGAGCAGCCTGGCCTCGGGCATGGCCCATGAGATTCGCAACCCCCTGGTCTCCATCGGCGGCTTCGCCCGGCGCATCGCCAAATTAGTGGAGCCCAATTCGCCCCTCCGGGGATATGTGGAGGTCATCCAGGAGGAAGTGACCCGCCTGGAAAAGCTCCTCCGGGAAATCCTGGACTTTACCGGGGAAAACCTGTCCTACTACGGGGACCACGATCTGGCCAAGCTCATCGAGGACACGTTGATATTGGTCCAGCGGGATTTGGATGCCAATAAAATCAAGGTGGCCAGAGAATTTGCCCAGTTGCCCCGGCTCCATTGCGACGACCGGCAGATGAAGCAGGTCTTTTACAACCTTTTCCAGAACGCCATCCAGGCCATGGCCCACGGCGGCACCCTGAGCATTCGCACCTTTCCGGTGGAAAAGCCGGACGGCCTCTATGCTGCGACCTCGATCTCGGATACCGGCAGCGGCATTCCCATGGAGGTGCTCCACAATATCTTCAATCCGTTTTTCTCCACCAAGGATTATGGCACCGGGCTGGGGCTGGCCATTGCCCAGCGGATCATTTCCCGCCACTACGGCCAGATAGAAGTCAACAACGAAATCGGCAAAGGCGTGACCTTCATCGTCACCCTACCGGTGGCTAAATATTGCCTTGTTAAAGACGTGGGCCAGGGCGCGGTTCCCGCCAGCGTGCTCAAGGCCCCTAAAGGAGGACAGCAATGAAGAAGATCCTGGTGGCGGACGACGAAATGAGCATTCGCCTCCTTTACAGTGAGGAACTCAAAGAGGAGGGCTACGAAGTCTATCAGGCCGCCAACGGGCGGGAAGCCCTGGAAGTCGTTGATAAAATTAACCTGGATCTGGTCATTCTGGACATCAAAATGCCGGAAATGGACGGCATCGAGGCCTTGAGACAGATTAAGGAAAAGCGGCCGGATTTACCCGTAGTCCTGAGCACCGCCTACGGGGAGTACAAACAGGATTTTGCCACCTGGGCCTCGGATGAGTACCTGGTCAAGTCCTCGGACCTGGAGGATCTCAAGGCCGTGGTAAAACGCTACCTAAAAGAGTGACCCAGAAAGCGAGACGCCCATGAGTAAACCAAAACTGGTGTTGTTAATCATCCTGGCCGGCGTGCTGGTAGACTTTGCCTTAGAAAACGCCCAACTGGCGCCGGCGATCAAACTCTTTAAATTTCAGTTGGGGGAACTGCCCACCTATCTCCTGGTCTACCTCACCCTGTTGGTGGGTGCGGTGATCGGCTGGCTGGCCCACGGTTTAAGGATCAGACGGAAGCGGCGGGAAGCCCAGGCGGCGCCAATCGCCTCAGCCCAGCAGCAGGAGACCCAGGAAGGCCAGGACGGCCGCCAAGCCCAGTAACAGGGTCAGCACCAGGACGGTCTGAAGCAAGAGAAAAACGGCCAGGGCCCCGAGAGAGCTTCCGGCGGAGATGCCGTAAACCTGCTTGACTCCGCAATACATCAGGGCCAGAATCCAGATTCCGGCCACCAATATGCCAAAGAACGGGATGAGCCCCAAGATCATGCCGGCCTGGGCATAGCAGAAAATCCGCCAGGCCGGGGTGAAATCCCGGCCGGCGCCCACCAGCGCTACACTCCCCCACCAACAGAGACCACCCAGCCCCAGGTGGACCAGGGCCAGAACCGGAGCACCGGCCATCATGGCCATCAGCAAGCCCGGCCCCAATCCCCGGGAGGCCGACAGCAGGGCGGCGCCCCCCGGGTCCCCGCCGGCCGGCGCCAGGACCAGAAACTGCCAAAAGAGGGCGCCCAAAAGCCCGACACTCGACACGATGAGCGCAAAAGCCAACGGCGCGGCCCAGCCTTCCCGACCCAGGTTCCCGAAAAACTCCCCCGGCCGGAACAGGACTGCACTGAGGGTCCGAACCAACCGCGCCAGGGCGGGCAACTCCGGGTCCTCCCAGGGCACCTGGGGCTTGTGGTCCGGCTCGGCGGCGGCCACCGCCCCCCAGCCTTCCTCCAGTTCCATCACGGCCGCTTCCTGTCGATCAGTTCTTTCACATCCTTGGGATTGAGCAATCCGTACCAGAAGATCTCGGAACCCCCGGCTTTATCCCGGAAAGCGAGATTACCCACCTGGAGCACGGTCTGAGTCAAGCCCCGCAACACCAGGACATCTCCCAGGTTTTCCCAGGCGATCTCCTGCTCCCGGCGGGAAGCCAAACCAAACCCCTACTCCCCGGAGGTTGCCTGGTATTCGTTGCCGTATTTCTCTTGAGCACCACGGCCAGGACAATAATCCCCAGGAGGGTCCCCAACCAGGCACCGGGAAGGCCAAAGCCAAACCCGGGCCACTCCCCGGGAGGTTGCCCGGTATTCGGTGCCGTATTTCTGGTAGAGCACCGCGGCCAGGACAATGAGCCCCAGGAGGGTCCCCAACCAGGTGGGCAGCCCCACCGCCGGATTGAGCCGGGGGCCCACTAAAACCAGGGCCATGGCCACGTAATAGACAAAAAAAGCCCGGGCGCAGGGTTTGAAAACCAGGTCGCCGGAAGTCGCCGGTTCAGTTGCCGCCATGAAGTTCCTCCTGAATGGATTTGGTGCTCCTACGAACAAGTGACTCTTTCCTTCCTATCCCAACCGATTCAATACACGATCCTAAACTCGGTCAGGTCCCCGACGTAGGCCTGCCACTCCACCTCCACCCGGCTCACGTAGGAATAGGTTGGGCCTTTGTGGCACCAGGCGAGCATATTTTCCACCACCCGTTTGTCGCCTTCGAAGACGGCCTCGACCCGGCCGTCCGGGAGGTTCCGGACCCAGCCGGGAAGCCCCAGGGCCCGGGCCTCGTCCCGGGTAGAGGCCCGGAAGAACACCCCCTGGACCCGTCCTTCGATTATCACATGGAGTCGCGCCTGGTCGGGCATCACATTTTCCCCTCAATCAATTCCCTGAACTCCGCCTCATCCAGGATTGTCACCCCCAGCTCCCGGGCCTTGGCCAGCTTGCTGCCCGGGTCGGCCCCCGCCACCACGTAATCGGTCTTGGCGGAGACCGACGAAGTCACCTTGCCGCCCCGGGCCGCGACCATGGTCTTGGCTTCGTCCCGGGATAAGCCGGCGAGCCCGCCGGTAAAGACGAAGGTCTTGCCGCCCAGGGGCGAGGCGGCCTGAGGCTCCGGTGGCAAACCCCGAACCCCGGCCTCCCGCAGTCGGCGGATCAGGGCTTGATTCCGGTCATTTTCGAAAAACTCCCGGATGCTCCCGGCCACCTGTTCCCCCACCCCCTCCACGTGCAGCAGTTCCTCTTGGTTTGCGGCCATCAAGGAGTCCAGGCTCTGGAAGTGCCGGGCCAGGAGCTGCGCCGTGGCCTCCCCCACGTAGCGGATGCCCAGGGCGTTGATTAGCCGCCAAAGCTGCGGTTCTTTGCTGGCTTCAATGGCGCTGACAATGTTCTGGGCCGATTTTTCCGCAAAGCGCTCCAAGGGAATGAGATCGTCCTCGGTGAGGCCGTAGAGGTCGCCGACATCCTTTACCAGGCCGACCTCCACCAGTTGCTGGACGATCTTCTCCCCCAGGCCGTCGATGTCCATGGCGCTCTTGCCGGCAAAGTGCTGAATCCCCCGGGTCCGGGAGCCGAAGCAGTCGGGGTTGGGGCAGCGGGTGACCTTTTCACCTTCGGGCCGCACCAGTTCGGTGTCGCACACCGGGCAGACCGTGGGCATTTTAAATGGCTGGGCGTCCGGCGGCCGCGCCTCGATGATAACTTTCACCACTTCCGGGATCACGTCCCCGGCCCGCTGCACCAGGACCGTGTCCCCGACCCGCACGTCCTTTCTGGCCACTTCGTCTTCATTGTGGAGGGTGGCCCGGGACACCGTGACCCCGCCCACCTCCACCGGCTCCATCACCGCCATGGGGGTGACCGCGCCGGTGCGGCCGACGTTGAACTCGAATTTAATTATCTTGGTGGTGGCCTGGGTGGCGGCGAACTTATAGGCCAGGGCCCACCGGGGGCTCCGGGACTTGGCGCCCAGGCGTTCTTGTAGAGCCAGGGGGTTTACCTTGATCACCATGCCGTCGATTTCATAGGGCAGGCCGTGGCGCTGGTGCTCCAGTTTCTGATGAAAGGCGATGGCCGCCTCCATCCCCCGGCAGCGCTCGATCAAGGGGTTGACCCTGAGACCCCACTCTGTCAGGGTCTGGAGCACTTCCCAGTGGGTGTCAAAATTCCGTCCCCGCACCTCCCCCACGCCGTAGCAGTAAATTTTCAGAGGCCGGGCCGCGGTGATTTTGGGGTCCAACTGGCGCAGGGAGCCGGCCGCGGCGTTCCTGGGATTGGCAAAGGCGGGTTCGCCCCGGGCCAGGCGCTCTTCATTAAATTTCTTGAATTCCAGGAGGTCCATGTAGACCTCGCCCCGGACCTCCAGCAACTCCGGGGCCGGCGCCCCCTCCGTCAGCAGGCCTAAAGGGATGGTGTGGATGGTCTTCAGGTTCTGGGTGACGTTTTCCCCCCGGTAGCCGTCGCCCCGGGTGGAACCCGTGGTCAGGCGGCCATTTTCATAAACCAGCTCCACGGCGCAGCCGTCCATCTTGGGCTCCAGGACATAATCAAACTCATCCGTGGTCTTGAGAAACCGCTTCAAGCGGTCGTCGAAGTCCCGGGCCCCGGCCTCGCTGAAGGCGTTTTCCAGGGACAGCATGGGCTGCCGGTGCCTCACGGTTTCAAACTTATCCAGGGGTTGGGCCCCTACCCTCTGGGTGGGGGAATCGGGCGCGGTCAGGCCGTAGTCTTCCTCCAGCCGGGTGAGTTCGGCCATGAGGCGGTCGAACTCGGCATCCGAGACCACCGGATCATCCAGCACATAGTACCGGTAATTGTGGTAATTGAGCTGTTCCCGGAGTTCCGCCACCCGGGAGACCACCTGAGGAGGAATGTTCTTGTCTGCCATGGCCGATGCACCGCTTGAGGGAGATTGGCTGGGAGAGCCTGCCCGTCATCAGGATCAGGGAGGGCGGCAGGTGGCCGGGGCCAGCCGCATCGTCCGGCGGCTTCAAGGGGATTGGCCCAACGGCAAACCCGCCTCTGCCCAGGGAAAGCACCTGCCCCGAAGCCCTGGGAACCTGATACCTTGATCACCATGATAGGGGGTTTTGGCAGGATTGGCAAGGCCCAAAGGCCACCGGACCGGAAGCCGGGGCCTGAGCCGAAGGGCAATACGTCAAGGCTGCGGCCCGTAGGTTACCTCTAGCGAGGCCGTAGAAAAAACCCCTATCAGCTCGTCGTGATCGCCTCCCAGGCATTTTAGGGCCAGGACCTTCTGCCGGCGTTCTGTGCAGATGTCGGCGATGGTCTGGGCCGCCGGCTTGAAATGGTGGGTGAGAAAGACGTAGCGCTTGCCGGTGGCGGCGTCCCGGTAGGCGAGGCGGCGCCAGGGAATGGGGCCTTCCCGGGATATGGCGCCGGTCAGCCGGATGGTCTGGCCGGTGATGCCTCGGAATAAGTTTGAGCATCTGAGGAAAGATGGTGTGACCATGGGAAAGATTCAGAAAATTCCTTTCTATTTAGTGAGTTATGGCTGACCCATGCTAACAGATTCCAGGAGTTTTCGGATTTTTGTTAATCGGTCAACCGGACCGCACCGATGTGAAAAGGGATTTTAGCACCTGCCCTCACACCTCCTCTCCCCTCAGCCACCCCCCCAAGGCCTCTAACGCCCTTTCCGCATACGCTGCGCCCCGAAGTTTCTTGGGGATGCGGCCCTCAAGCGGCGAAAACAGCCCGAAGTTGACGTTCATGGGCTGAAAATTCTTCGTGGCGGTGTTGGTGAGGTGACCGATGAGGGCCCCCAGCGCGGTCTCCCGGGGCGGGGTGACCAGGGGGCGGCACAAAGCCTGGCGGGCGGCGTTGATCCCGGCGAGTAGTCCCATGGCGGCGGATTCAACGTAGCCCTCCACCCCGGAGATCTGCCCCGCCAGAAAGAGCCGGGGGTGGTCCAGAAAATTGAGGCAGGCCGACAAAATACCCGGGGCGTGGATAAAGGTGTTGCGGTGGATGGACCCCAGGCGCACGAACTCGGCCTGCGAAAGGCCCGGAATGAGGCGAAAGACCCGTTCCTGCTCCCCGTACTTCAACTTGGTCTGAAAGCCCACCAGGTTGTACAGCGTCCCTTCCCGGTTTTCGGCCCGAAGCTGGACCACCGCAAAGGGCTGGCGGCCGGTGTGGGGGTCCACCAGGCCCACGGGCTTCATGGGGCCGAACAAGAGCGTCCGGAATCCCCGGGCCGCCATGATTTCCACGGGCAGGCAGCCCTCGAAGTAGCGGGGCTCTTCAAAGTCACGCAACGGCACCTGCTCCGCCGCCATCACCGCCTCATAAAAGGCGGTGTACTCGGCCTCGGAAAACGGGCAGTTGAGGTAATCATCCCCGGCCCCGTAGCGGGAGGCCCGGAAGACCTTGTCCATATCGAGGGAATCCGCGGCCACGATGGGGGCGATGGCGTCGTAGAAATGCAGATGCGCCTGGCCGGTGAGTCTTCCCAAAGCCTCGGCCAGGGGCTCGGAAGTCAGGGGCCCTGTGGCAATGACCGTGGTCTGCTCCGGGTCCGGGGCGGCAATTTCTTCCCGGACGATGTCGATGAGCGGCTCGGCTTCCAACGCCCGGGTGATGAAGGCCGCGAACTCCCCCCGGTCCACTGCCAGGGCCTTGCCCGCCGGCACCCGGGTGGCGGCGGCCGCGGCCATGATCAGGGAATCGAGCCGCCGCATCTCCTCCTTGAGGAGCCCCACGGCGCTCTCGACCCCTTCGGCCCTCAGGGAATTACTGCACACCAACTCCCCCAGGAACGGCGACTGGTGGGCCGGCGAAAATTTCACCGGCTTCATCTCATAGAGACGGACCCGAACCCCCCGGCGGGCCGCCTGCCAGGCCGCCTCACTCCCCGCCAACCCCCCGCCGATGATGGTAATGGACCGGTTTTCGGTTTTCGGTTTTCGGTTTTCGGTGGTCATGCTTTAGTTATAGCCTTTGCCATAAATTCTTTCCCCTTGGAGGTTCTCAAATCCCCCTAAATCCCCCTTTTTCAAAGGGGGACTTTAGTAGCAATTCCTTATAGTTCCCCCCTTTATTAAAGGGGGGTAGGGGGGATTTGTTGATTTCAAGGATCGGAAATAACATTTAGCAAACGCTTTAAGGGAAATCTCGGTGTGCACCGCTGTGCCAGGAGCCCCCCGCGCCCTGACCCTCTCCCCCGGGAGGAGAGGGAAAAAGGACGGAATCCCTGGAGGATAAGGAGGAATTTGGTTTTTTTGCCGGAAACCGAAAACCGTCACTCATTGACCGCGGCATCGGCGGCGGCGGCCTCCTCAAAGCTGCATTCATCCCGGGGGCAGAGGATCTTCTTGCCTTTTTTCATGAGCCAGGGGTGCTGGCACTGGGGGCAGGGCCGCTCCTGAGGCGGCTGGTTCATGGTGAAATCGCATTTGGGGTAGTTTTTGCAGCCGTAAAAAATCCCCCGGCGTGAGCGCCGCTTCATCAAGTGGCCGCCGCAACCTTCCCGGGGGCAGGGGATGGCGGCCTCGTCTTCCGGGGACTGGGGAATGACCTCTCCTTCGGGGCCACGGGTGAAATTCTGGGTGAACTTGCACTTGGGATAACCGGCGCAACCCAAAAATTCTCCCAGGCGCCCCCGGCGCAACAGCAACTCTTTGCCGCATTTGGGGCAGGTCAGCCCAGTCGCCACCGGCTTGCCCCGGACCGCCGTGGCCTGGGCCGGCGCTTCTCCCGGGGCCGCAGGGGCCACCGGTTCCAGCCCCGCCAGGGTGATCTTTCCCTGGGCATCCCGGGTGAAATCCCCGGTGAAACCGCATTTGGGATAGGTGGCGCAGCCCACGAATTCGCCGTTCTTGCCCCAGCGCACCACGAGTTCGCCCTCGCACTCGGGGCAGGTCAGACCGGTGGGGACGCTCTTCACCCGGCGCATGCCGGTTTTCGCCGCGTCCAGATTCTGGGCAAAGGGGCCGTAAAAATCCTGCATGAGCTGCTGCCAGGGGACCTTGCCGTCGGCCACCCGGTCCAGGTTGTCCTCCAGACCCGCGGTGAACTTGGGGTCCATGATGTCCGGAAAATTCTCCACCAGCAGATCGCTCACCACCAGCCCCATCTCCGTGGGCCTGAGCGCGGTTTTCTCCTTGACCACATAGAGGCGGTCCTGGAGGTTGGTGAGGATGGTGGCGTAGGTGCTGGGGCGGCCGATCCCCTGGACCTCCAGTTCTTTGATGAGGGAGGCCTCGGTGAAGCGGGCCGGGGGCTTGGTGAAGTGCTGCTGGGGATCGAAATCCCGCAACTGGAGGACGTCCCCCGCGGCCAGGGGCGGAAACTTCTTGGGGCCCACGGCCTCTTCGGTATCCTGGGACTCCTGGTAAACCTTGGTGAATCCGGCGAATTTCAGCACCGAAGCGGTGGCCCGGAAGAGGTAATCGGAGGCCGCGATGTCCACGGTGGTCAGGTCGAAGACCGCCGGCGTCATCTGGGAGGCCACGAACCGCCGCCAGATCAGTTCATAGAGGGCCAGCTCATCTTTGCTGAGATACGCCTTGACGTCCTGGGGCCGCCGGATCACCCCGGTGGGCCGGATGGCCTCGTGGGCCTCCTGGGCCCCCTTGGGGCTTTTAAAGCGGTTGGGGGCGGCCGGGAGGTAGTTGTCGCCGTAAGTCTCCCCGATAAAGGTCCGCACCGCGTCCAGGGCCTCGGCCGAAACCCGGGTGGAGTCACTCCGCATGTAGGTGATGAGGCCCACGGGGCCTTCGTCCCCCAGGTCCTTGCCTTCATAGAGGCGCTGGGCCAGGCTCATGGTCTTTTTGGGGGGGAAGCGGAGCTTGCGGTTGGCGTCCATCTGGAGGCTGCTGGTGATGAAGGGCGGAGCCGGGTGACGCCGCTGGGGTTTGGTGTCGATTTTGGCGACCCGGAACTCCGCCGTATCCAGGGCGTCCAGGATCTTTTCCACCGCCACTACGCCGCCGGGCTTGATATTCTTGTTCTTGTGCTTGACCAGATGGGCCACGAACGGCGGGGGCGCCCCGGCGTCCAGGCAGGCGTCCAGGCTCCAGTATTCGTCGGGCACAAAGGCCATGATGGCCCGCTCCCGGTCGCACACCAGCCGCAGGGCCACGGACTGCACCCGGCCGGCGCTCAACCCCGTCTTGACCTTCTGCCACAACAGCGGGCTGATCTGGTAGCCCACCAGGCGGTCCAGGATGCGCCTGGCCTGCTGGGAATCGTAGCGGGACCGGTCGAGCTTGACCGGTGCGGCCAGGGCCGCCTTGATGGCCTTGGGGGTCAACTCCAGGAGCAGCACCCGGTGGAAGTGGTGGCCTTTCTCCCCCAGGACCTCGGCGATGTGCCAGGCGATGGCCTCGCCTTCCCGGTCCGGGTCCGGCCCCAGGTAAATCTCCGGGATGCCGGCGGCCGCATCCTTCAATTCCTTGATAACCTTGGCTTTTCCCAGGATGGTGACGTATTTGGGCGCAAATTCGTGCTCCAGGTCAACCCCCAGTTCACTTTTGGGCAGGTCCTTGATGTGCCCTTTGCTGGAGATCACCTGGATGTCGTCGCCCAGGTATTTTTGCAGGGTCTTCGCCTTGGTGGGCGATTCCACGATGAGCAATGATTTTGGCATAGGCTAGGTTATATACACTTTTTTAAAATGGGGTCAATCGGGGCGGACTTATTAAAGCTGATGGCCGGCCCGCTCCCGGATATCCTGCCGGCCCGGTGATCAGGGTCTTGCTGGTCAGTTCGGCCATCTCACTTCTTTACGTTAATCATTAACCTTCCCAATCCCATATTTCGCAAAAAAAATTATTTGACCCGGAGGAAGACGGCGGGGGAGGGGAAGGGCCCACAGAGGACCAGGGAACCACAAGTGTCAAAATATCGACACTACTTGCCAAATATTCCGACGGGTCATATTAACGAAAAATCATTTTTTCATTAATAATCTCCGGCATATTTTCGGAGGCGTTAATATAACGCCAGCAGCCAGCTATGGTTCAGAAAAATTCTTAGGTATCCAGCACATAGCACTTCCCCGGCAGTTCCTTCACCAGGCCCTGGAGTTCCAGGAGGGTGAGGCGGGCAAGCACGTCCTGGACCGGGAGGCGGGCGGCCCGGACCAGTTCCTCCAGTTGCAGCGGCTCCGAGCCCAGCAGCGGCAGCAGCGGGTCCTCCGGGGCGGGGCGGCTGAACCCCGGGGCTTCCGCCACCCGGCCGGCGGTGACTTCGGGGGCGAACAAGGGGCCGGGAGCCCGGCGCAGGGCCGGGAGTTCATTGAGGATATCCTCGACGTCCTGGACCAGCTTGGCCCCCTCCTGGATGAGCCGGTGCGGCCCGGTGCTGGTGGGGGAGTCGATGGGGCCGGGGACCGCAAAGACCTCCCGGCCCTGGTCCAGGGCGTAGCGCACCGTGATGCCGGTGCCGCTTTTCACCCCGGCTTCGATCACCACCACCCCCAGGGCCAGGCCGCTGATGATGCGGTTGCGGATGGGAAAATTCCGGGCCTCCGGCGGCGTGCCCAGGGGAAACTCGCTGACCAGGGCCCCGTGCGCCGGGATCTCCTGGTAGAGTTTCAGGTTTTCCGGCGGATAGACCACGTCCAGGCCGCAGCCCAGCACCGCCAGGGTGCGGCCGCTCATCTCCAGGGCCCCCTGGTGGGCGGCGGTGTCGATGCCCCGGGCCAGGCCGCTCACCACCGTCACGCCCCGGGCGGCCAGGGCCCCGGCCAGGCGGCGGGCCGCCTTGAGCCCGTAATAAGAAGCGCCCCGGGTCCCCACGATGGCCACCGCCAGGCTGTCGGCCGGGGTCAGGGTCCCCTTGATGAAGAGCAGCGGCGGCGGATAGGGGATCTGCTTGAGGCCGGCGGGGAAGTGGGGGTCGTCCTGGGTGACCAACTCGGCTCCCTGGGCCCTGAGCTGCCCCAGCCGCTCTTCCAGCTTGTCCCAATCCCGGAACCCGACAATGGCCTGGGCCATGGCCGGGGTGATGCCCTTGACGGCCTCCAGGTCCTGAGGCGAGGCCTTAAAGACCGCGGCGGGGCCGCCGAAGCGCTGGAGCAGGCGCTGCCCCAGCACTATCCCCACCCCGGGGATACTCCGGAGGCCCAGCCAGGGGAGTTTGTCGGTCATGGTTCCTTCTCCAGCATGCTTGGTTGAAATGGCCCTCTCGTTCCGGTTCTATGCGATTTAAGGGTGAAGTTCAAGGAAAAAGCCGACGGAGCGGCGAAACCCTTGACCGGAGCGCACCGCTCTACCTCCGGACGCTTTCCGGTAAAATTAAACTTACGCTATTAATTAATAACAATAAGTGCTATTTTTTTAAAAGAGTAGCCATATCTCGCAAAAGGCCCAGCCAGCCGCCGGCAACCGCCCGGATATCGCTGCTATGTTATCAGCCGGGAAGATTGGGTCACAATTTCTCCGCTTGAGGTAAGTGGGTGGTGGTGAAGATCTCTCATCTCCTCGTCAGCCAAGGACGATGGTGTCGGAGGGTAGCAAGATATGGCCAAAGCGAAGAAATCCGGCCCGGACGCCTCAGTTAAGGACGTCCTCTCGCAGTCTCCTGAAACTGCAGCCTCAGCCACGCCCACCAAGGCAGTCGCCAAAAAAAGCGCCGCCACCGGGAGCAAACGCCGGGCAGGATCGCCGGGCCCCGGCCGGGAAACGGCCTCCCGCCAGGAAGCCGCCGAGCCTGGCCAGATCGAGGCGGGGCCTTCCCTGGTGGTGGGCATCGGCGCCTCCGCCGGCGGCTACGAGGCCCTGACCCAATTCTTCCCGGAGCTGCCTCCCGACACGGGCATGGCTTTTGTGGTGGTGCAGCACCTGGACCCCCAGCACGAGTCCCTCCTGCCCGAGCTCCTGGGCAAGCTGACCAAAATGCCGGTGAGCCAGGTGGAGAACCGCACCGAGGTGCAAGCCAACCAGGTTTTCGTCATTCCTCCCAACGCCCTCATGACCATCAGCGGTAACCGGCTGCACCTGACCGCCCGCTCCAAGGAGCGGAAGCCCCAGATGTCCATAGATCACTTCTTCCGGTCCCTGGCGGAGAGCCATGACGGCAAATCCATCGGCATCGTCCTGTCCGGGTCTTCCTCCGACGGCGCTCTGGGGATTGAGGCCATCAAACACGCCGGGGGCATCACCTTTGCCCAGGAGGAGAAATCCTCCCGCTACCATTTCATGCCGAAGAGCGCCATCGCTACGAGATGCGTGGATTTTGTCTTACCCCCGGAAGGAATCGCCAGGGAGTTGGCCCAATTGGCCCGCCACCCCTACCTCTTGCCCTACCACCCGGCGACGCCGGTAAAGCCCCCCGCCAAGGACAAGAACCTGTGGCAGATCCTCACTCTGCTCAACAAGGCCAGCGGCGTGGACCTGACCCACTATAAGCACAGCACCATCTGGCGCCGCATCATGCGGCGCATGGCCCTGAACAAGATCACCAAGCCGGGAGACTACATCCGCTATCTTCAGGAACATCCCGGGGAAGTGAACAATCTCTACCAGGACGTGCTCATCAAGGTAACGGGTTTTTTTCGGGACCCCAAGGCCTTTGAGGCCCTGAAGACCGAGATCTTTCCCCTCATTCAGCGCCAAAAGTCTCCGGAAGTTCCGGTGCGCATCTGGGTGCCGGGTTGTTCCACCGGGGAGGAGGCCTATTCCCTGGCCATGAGCTGGCTGGAGTACCTGGGAGACCAGGCCGCGGCCACCCCTATTCAGGTTTTCGCCACGGACGTCAGCAGTACGGTGATCGACAAGGCCCGGAATGGCCTTTACCCGGAGAACATCGCCGAGGATGTCTCACCGGAAAGATTGTCCCGGTTTTTTGTCAAAACCAACGGCTCCTTACAGGTGAGCAAAACCGTCCGGGACCTGTGCATTTTCGCCCAACAGAACCTGATCCAGGACCCGCCCTTCTCCAAGTTGGACCTCATCAGCTGCCGCAACGTCCTCATCTATTTAGAGCCGGTGCTGCAAAAACGGGTTCTACAAATATTCCATTTCGCCCTCAAGCCTGCGGGCTTTCTGATGATGGGGGCCTCCGAGACCATCGGCCAGTCCCCGGAGTTATTCTCTCTGGTGAACCAGAAATACAAAATTTACCGCCGGAAACCTCACTTTGGTCAACTTCCCCTGACCCTGGGCCGGAAAGGCCTGGGAGAAGGAAGAGAAGCGGCCGCCAAGCTTCCCGGGGCGGAGGGGGTCTGGAGCAGGAAGGATCTCTACACGGAAGTGGACTCCCTGGTGCTCAACCGGTTCGCTCCCCCGGGGGTGTTGGTCAATGAGGAGATGGAAATTCTGCAATTCCGGGGGGAGACGGGCTCCTATCTGAAGCCGGCCCCGGGGGAGGCCAGCTTCGACCTCATGAAGATGGTCCGCAAAAGCCTGCTCATGGAACTCCACAGCGCCATCAAAGAGGCCCGGCGGCTTAACGAGCCGGTCACCCGGCAGAATCTGCAGGTGCGCTACGACGGCCGGCTGCACCAGGTTAACGTCCAGGTGATTCCCCTCAGGCCCAAACCTGCCCAAGAACGCTTTTTCCTGGTCCTCTTCGAGGAGCCGCCCGGGGCCGCGCTCCCGCCCGCCGAGGCAGAAGTACCCGCCCTGACGGGCGGGGAGGGGGCGGGGCCCAAAGACCGGCTTATCCGGGAGTTGCGGCAGGAACTGGCCGCCACCAAGGAATACATCCGCTCGGTCGTGGAAGATTTGGGGGGGTCTAATGAGGAACTCCGGGCCGCCAACGAGGAGATCCTCTCCACCAACGAGGAGTTTCAAAGCGTCAACGAGGAGCTGGAGACCGCCAAGGAAGAGCTGCAGTCGGCCAACGAAGAGCTCTCCACCCTCAACGACGAACTCCAGGACCGCAACGCTGAACTGGGCCAGGTCAACAGCGATCTCAACAACTTCATCACCAGCACCAACCTCCCCACTGTCAGGCTGGACCGTGACCTCAAGATCCGCTCTTTCACCCCCCGGGCCCAGGAAATCCTGAACCTGATCCCCGCCGACCTCGGCCGGCCCATCGGGGGTATCAAACTCAAGATTGAAATCCCTGATCTGGAGATGCAGACCTTAAATGTCATCCACTCCCTGAATGCCTGGGTCCAGGAGGTCAGGGACCTGGAGGGCCGCTGGTATTCCTTACGGATCAAGCCCTACCGCACCGTGGAGGACAAGATCGAAGGCGCGGTGCTGATCCTGATCGACATTGACGAACAGAAGAGAACAGCCCGGGAAGTCGAAGAATCCCGGGATTTCATCCAGGCCATCTTCCAGACCATGAGGGAATCGTTGCTGGTGCTGGACCGAAGCCTCCGGGTGCGGCTGGCCAACCAGATTTTTTACCAGACCTTCAAGGTGTTACCCGAAGAGACGCACAACCATTTCATCTATGAACTGGGAAACCACCAGTGGGATATCCCGGATCTGAGGAGGCTGCTGGAAGAGGTCTTGCCCAGGAAAACCTCGCTGCGCAATTACCGGGTGGAGCACAAGTTCCCCGGCATCGGCGAGCGCGTGATGCTGCTGAACGCCAAACGCATCCAACAAGAGACCCCTGCCGAAGAACAGATCCTGCTTACCATCGAAGACGTCACGGCCCAGGACCGGGCGGAAAAAAAATTGCAAGAGTCGGAGACAAAGCTCAAGAAGTTGTCCTCCCAACTCCTGGTGGTCCAGGAGATGGAGCGCCAGCACCTTTCCTTGCAGCTCCGGGATGAACTGGGACAGGCCCTGGGGGCCTTGAAGATCCAGATCAGAATGGTGGCTGAAAAATTGACGCCGGACCAAGTGGAACAAAAGAGTGTTTCCGACGAGGCCCTGCAGAACATCAACGACATCATCGGTGAGTTGCGGCGGCTCTCCCGTAGCCTGAGCCCCGCCATCCTGACGGACCTGGGCTTCACCGCGGCCTTGAAATACCTGGTGAACGAATTCATCCGGGATCATGACATCAAGTGCGTGGACAAAATCGAAGAGCTTAACGACCTGGTGACTTCGCCGGATCAGAAGATCACCTATTACCGGATCCTGCAGGAAGCCTTGAGCAACGCCGGCCAGCATGCCGAACCCTCCAAGGTGACGGTGACCATTAAGCGCCGGGGCGATGCCATCCTGTTCAAGGTGGAGGACAACGGCCGGGGCTTCAAGGCGGATGAAGTCATGAAGCTGGAGCCGGCCCGCCGCTTCGGGCTGGCGGCCATGGAGGAGCGGGTGGAGATCCTGGGCGGGTGCCTAAAAATCTCGAGTAAAGAAGGGAAGGGCACCACGATAAGCTTTTCAGCTCCCGTGGAAAAGGGGTAACCGGCTCTTCACGCCTCCCCACGGGCCAGACCGTGCAACGTTGAGATTTACCAAGATGCAGGCTGGAATAGAGATCACCGCCGGCTTCGCCGTTTGAGACCAGGTCGGAGACAAACAGCAACTTTTCTGTAGGGGCGGACCTGTGTGTCCGCCCTTGATTTTGGGCACCCGCGCCAGTGCGCTCATAGAGACCGTGAGCTTTTCTCACCTTTATAGCGTTTGCCAAAGTATTTTCCGATGGCGGCATCATGCTAATTTACCTTGAGAAAATGGTGGAACTATAAGGAATTGCTGCTAAAGTCCCCCTTTGAAAAAGGGGGATCTATGGGGATTTAAGAATCTCCAAGCGGAAAGAATTTATAGCAAACGCTATAAAGGCGCAACTCGGTTATGAGGGGAATGGGGGCACTACGGCACGGCCGCGGTGGTTACCGGCGCCGGGGAGATGCCGGGGCCGCCGGGGCTAGGGCTGAGGTTCGCCCGCTTCCAGCCGCGACTCGATGCGCCGGGCCACGGGGATCAGTTGCTCCAGCCGCCGGTGGCGCTCGGTGCGCTCGGCCTCCGCCAGGTGCATGGCCTCCGCCGCGCCACTGAGGCTCCCGAGGAGAGACCCGAGGGTGTCTTCCAGGCTGGCTTCCTGCTGTTTGAGCCACTGGTCTACCAGGGGGAAGAAGTATTGGAATTTCAGGCCCTCCCGGTAATTGAGGAGTTGGCCGTCCAGTTCTGATTTCAGCCAGGTCTTGAGCGCGGCCAGGGCCCGCTCCAGGTCCCGGAGGAGTTGCCGGCGGGGGTCCACTTCCCCGGCCAGCTTCAAGCGGCGCTTGATGGCGTCCCAGGCCCTGCCTAAGACCCCCAGGCCCGAGGCCACCCATACCTCCCGGGCGAACCGCCAGTCCGGGGCCACCTCCAGGCTCAGGAGGGGGAGGTCCAGGCCCTGGGGCCGGGCCACGGCCGAGGCCTCCAGGGTGGGAGGCGCCGCGGCCAGGCCCAGATCGGCAATTTCCCGGTAATAGAGGGCCAGGGCTTCCTGGAGGGTCAGAAACAGGGGTTGCCACAGGCGGGCCAGTTCCTGGCGCAGCCACTCTTCCTGCTCCCGGATAAATTCCACCAGCGCGATGTTGACTTCGGCGGTGACGTGGTGGGCCAACACCTTGGAAAATTCCTGGAACAGCTGATAGAGGACCGGGCGGAAGGCCGGCACCACCGACGGCGGCGCCAGTTGGTCCCAATCGGGAGTAAAATTGCCGATGAACTCGGTCAAGTCTTTGCCCACCTGACCGGAATGGCGGTCCAGGAGGCGGTCCACCCGGGAGCGCAGGGTCTTCTTCAGACGGTGGCCGGCGCCTTCCAGGGTCTGGCTGACCGTGGCCATGGTGGCGTGCAAAGGCTGACGCCGGGCCGCCAGGCGCGCTTCCAGCTCCTTAATGGCGTCCACTCCCTGGGTCAGAAGGCCGCTGGTGAGTTCCAACTGCTCCCTGAGGCCCCGGGCTACCATCTTCACCTGGGCCAGGCTGCCGCCGGCCAGGCGCCGGGTCCGCAAATCCCCCAGCCGAGTCTTCAGGTCTGCCTCAAACCGGGCCGCTTCCGCCTCCGAAAAGGCGGCGGAGTCGGGGTCCAGGGCCCACATCTTGAGGACCGCGGCTTCCCGGGGGTCCAGGCTCTCGCCCCGGGCCTGGCGGCGGTCCAGGAGCAGCTTCAAGGCGGAAAAGGCGTAGACCCGGGGGGCCGGCTGCCAGGCGGACAGCTCCTGGGCCACCCGGTCCCTGATCTTTTCCACCTCCCCATAAGAGCTGTGCTCCCCCAAATCCAGGTTGAGGAGGGGCAGTATATGGGGGATCAGCCCCATTCTCTTCAGCTCCGCCAGAAACTGGAAATCCGCCTGGCGCAGCCCCACCCGGGAACTGACGACGTAGAGCACCAGGTCGCTCTTGATGAGATAGGCCAGGACCTGGGCCAGGTGTTGGGGGAAAGGCGAATCGCTCCCCTGGCAGTCTCCCAGTTCGACGCCCGTGGCCGGCCAGGGAAAGGGGATGGTGAGCAGGACATCCTTGAGGTACACCGCGGTGGCTTCCCGGGTGACCAGGTCCCGGTGCCGGGCCAGGTCCGGTCCGGTGAGGGGCAGCGTCCCGGTGGCGGGCATCAGGTCCTTAAGAAGATCGTAGCCCTCCAGATAGGATTTCAGCAGCAGGTAGTTCTGATCCAGGCTGCCGCCGGTCCAGAGGTCGGCCTCCCGGGCCTCGGCCAGGACCTGGGCCAGGAGCTCCCGGTCCGGAGCCTCTTTGAGGTCCAAAGGCTCGCCCCGGTCCACTAACCGGGGATTGGGCAGCAGCCCCAAGGCCCGGCGGATTTCCCCGTTGATTTCGTCCCAACCCTTGAACCGGAGCACCGCCTGGGATTCCGGACCGGGTTGGACCCGGGTGACCATGGCCGTGAGAATCCCGGCGCCCCGGCGCAACAGGTCCTGGCCCACCAGGGCGTTGATCATGGTGCTCTTGCCGGATTTCACCGCTCCCACCACCGCCAGGCGGCAGGTGTCCTCCGCCGCATGAGCCTGGACCTGGGACAGCACTTTCTGCCAGTGCTGGCCCTGGACCGCGGCCTGGGGAAAAAGCCCGGTCCACTCCCGGGCCAGTTCCTCAAGCCGGACGATCTCCTCCATCCAGGCCTGCTGGGCTTGAGGCTCCGGCATGTCAGTATCCCTGGGAGGGGCGGGCAGAGTGCATCAGGGCTGGCTCAACCAGCATTCTTGGGGGCGAACCCGGCGACGGAGGGGCGGGCTATTTTGATACGGACCCGGTCGGCGATTTCCAGGTTGACGATCTGGTCGTCAATCTTGACCACGGTGCCGAGAATGCCGCCGCTGGTGATGATTTGATCACCCTCTTTCAGGTTGTCCAGGAGCAACTTGTGTTCTTTGGCCTTTTTCTGTTGGGGCCGGATCAGGAGAAAATAAAAGATGCCGACCATCAAGACCATCAGGATAAGGGGATTGCCCAAAATGCTCCCCATGGGATTGTCGGCGGCCCCTGCCGCAGCCTGGGCATATGCCATATTAACCACGTGTACTACCTCCCTGGTTCCGATTTTGATAGAAGTCTTGGCGAAACGCCGGGAACCGGTCTTCGGCCACGGCTTGCCGCATGCTCACCATTAACTTTAAATAGTAATACAAATTATGCAAAGTTAAAAGGCGGTAGACCAGAATTTCTCTGGCCATATAGAGATGCCGGAGATAAGCCCGGGAATAGTGGCGGCAGGTGTAGCAGCCGCAGGCCGCATCCAGCGGCCCGGCGTCCGAGCCGTGCACCGTGTTTTTTATCACCACCTTGCCGGTGCTGGTGAAGGCCATGCCGTTCCGGGCGTTCCGGGTGGGGAGCACGCAGTCGAACATGTCCACCCCCCGGGCCACCGCCTCCACCAGGTCGGAGGGCGTTCCCACCCCCATGAGGTACCGGGGCTTATCCTCCGGCAGCGCCGGGGTGGTGGCCTCCAGCATGGCCAGCATCAGTTCCTTGGGCTCCCCGACGCTGAGGCCGCCGATGGCGTAGCCGTCGAAGTCCAGGGCCGCCATGGCCTGGGCCTGTTCCCGCCGCAACTCGGGGATCATACCCCCCTGGACCACGGGAAAGAGGGCCGTGCCCGGGCTTGTCCGGGCTGCCAGGCACCGCGCCGCCCACCTGAGGGTCAGGGCCGCGGCCTTGGCCACTTCAGCTTCCGGCGCCGGATAGCCCGGACACTCGTCCAGGCAGATCATGATGTCCACCCCCAACGCCTCCTGGAGACCCACCACGGTCTCCGGGGTGAGGAAATGGCTGGAGCCGTCCAGATGCGACCGGAAGGTCACCCCGTCCTCGCTCAGGGTGCGGAACGGCGCCAGGCTGAAGATCTGGAAGCCGCCGGAGTCGGTGAGGATGGGGCCGTCCCAGTGCATGAAGCGGTGCAGCCCCCCCAGGGCCTCGATGGTCGGAACCCCGGGCCGCAGGTAGAGATGGTAGGTGTTGCTTAAAATAATGCTGGCGCCGATTTCCTTCAGGTCCTCCGGGGTCAGGGTCTTGACGGTGGCGTAAGTCCCCACGGGCATGAACACCGGGGTGTCGATCACCCCCCGGGAGGTGACGATCTGCCCCAGCCGGGGCCCGGCCGGGCCGGCGGATTTTTTTAGATGGAATTCAAACATAGGCTGAGACTCGAAGCTCAAATCGTGGTTTGGTCAATAGTAAAGTAAACCATCTACTGTAGGGGCGACCCGGCGGGTCGCCCTGCCGGTGAGGCGAGGTCTTCTCTGCTCAGATTACCCCAAAGATCTTATCCCAAATGAGCGGCCAATGGACAAATTGTTGTAGGGGGGGACCTGCGTGTCCCCCCTAAGATGGCGCAGACACAGGCGCGCCCCTAGGTTTTTCGTCCCTTTTTACCTGCAACTCGGCCTGAGGCGCTTAGACAATCAACATGCAATCCCCATAGCTATAAAAACGGTAGCGCTCTCTCACCGCCTCTTCATAAGCCCGCAGGATCAATTCCCGCCCCGCGAAGGCGCTCACCAGCAACAGCAACGTGGACTTGGGCAGGTGAAAGTTGGTGAGCAGCCGGTCCACGGCCTTGAATCGGTACCCGGGATAGATAAAGAGGTCGCACCAGCCCTGTTGCGCCTGAAAGCCCCCGGGTGAGGCGCAATGCTCCAGCACCCGGACGCTGGTGGTGCCCACCGCCGCCAGTCGTTTGCCTGCGGCCCGGGCGGCGTTGAGGCGGGCCGCGGCCGCCTCGGACAGCTCAAAATATTCCGGCAGCATCCGGTGCCGGGTGTAGTCTTCAACCCGCACCGGCATAAACGTCCCCGGCCCCACGTGCAGGGTGAGGCGGACGATCTCGACCCCCCGGGCTTCCAGGTCCTGCAGCGCCGCCCCGGTGAAGTGGAGCCCGGCGGTGGGGCAGGCCACCGCCCCGGCCGGGGCGGCAAAGACCGTTTGATAGGTCTCCCGGTCACGCGCCACGGCCGGACGCTGGATATAGGGCGGCAAGGGCACTTTTCCCGCGGCCAGGACCGCGGCCACCGCGTCGCCGGGAGCGGTGAAGCGCACCTCCGCCACCCCCGGGGCGGGCAAATCCAGGACCATTGCGGTCAGTGCCGCCCCGAAATTCAGGACCTGGCCAACCTTCAGGCGCCCCCGATGCGTGGCCCGGGCCCGGGCCCCCTGGGGGACGCCGCCGTTGGCCTCGGCCTCCGGCAGGTGGTGGAGCAGCAGCTCCACTTTACCGCCGCTGTCCTTGTGCCCCGTCAGCCGGGCCGGAAAGACCCGGGTGTCGTTGACCACCAGGACGTCGTTTTCATCCAGGGCGGCGGCCAGTTCCCGAAACGTAGCATGGCGAAGCTCGCCGCCTTCCCTATGGACCACCAGCAGCCGGGAGGTATCCCGCTCGGGCAAGGGGTGCTGGGCCACCAACTCCGTTGGCAGGCAGTAATCGTAATCCTGAATCAGGGGCATCGCGACTCGATACGTGTCTGGAAAATTTTCGGTAGGGTGCGTCTTACGCACCGTTATTCCAAGGTGTTAAGAAAATGTTGGGTGTGCCCGGCGCCCCTTCACCTGAGCTTTCTGCAAGGTCACCCCTGAGCCGGCGGCTTACCCGTAAAGCCCGAGAGGCTTGGTGGGGCGGGCCTCCGCGCCCGCCGTCTTTAGTAGCCCAGGCTTTCCAGCCTGTGCACCGCACCGGCAAAATGCCGGCGCCACCATGAACTTTTCGGAACAGGAGTTTGAAGGCCGGTGAAAATCGTCGTCCTTAATTCCGGGTCCAGGCAAGAAATTGGTTCCCCCGACCATGGCCCGCCCCAGGGCACTGCCGCCGGGGTTCGGCTAGGCCCGGGAAGGCGGTGCAATTGACGGCGACAAGCGCATTTGATAAGTTTAACCCAGCCATTTTTTCGTGCAAGGACCGACACCTACCATGACCTGCAAAATTTTGTTGACGACTCTAGCGTTGCTGGCCTGTCTCTGGCCCGGCGCAGCCGCCGGGGAAGTCAGCCCGGAAGCGGTGATGACCCGGGTTCAGACCCAATATGACAAAGCCGGGGGCTTCCAGGCCCGTTTTCGCCAGGAATCCCGTCTCAAGGCAGCCGGCGCCTCGGATTCGGCCGTGGGCTGGATGTATTTCAAAAAACCCAGCCGCATGCGCTGGCAATACGAGACCCCGCCGGAACAGAAAAAGGAGATCGTCTCCGACGGCCGGCTGGTGTGGATGTACATGCCCGCCGACGGCATAGTCATGGTCTATAAGCTGGACCAGGTCCTGCGCTCGGATTTGGTGATGCGGTTTTTTTCCGGGATGGGCCAGTTCCAGAAGGATTTCACCGTCTCCTGGCAACGGCCGCCCCGGGAAGGCGTCAGCTTCGTCATCGACCTGGTGCCCAAAAAGGAGCAGCCGGAGCTCAAGCGCCTCACCCTGACCATCAACCCCGACACCTACCTGGTGGAGAAGTTGGATTTTACCAATGCCCTGGGCGAGGAGAGCCTCTTCACCTTTACCCAGGTGAAGCTGGAAGTGCCCTCGGCGCCTAACTTCTTCACCTTTACGCCGCCGCCGGGAGTCCAGGTGGTCCGGGAGACCCCGGGCGGCCGCTAACCCTTGAGGGACGCTGAGCAGGTTGTTGCAAACCCCTCGTCGCGGTTAATCGGTCATGCTGAGGGCAGCGAAGCATCTCGTGATTTCAACCCCATGTGATCCTTCACTCTGTTCAGGATGACAAGAAGAACCCATGTTTCAATAGCCGGTTAAAGCACTAGATGCGAGTCCTGGATTGATCGCGCCACCGGGAGCAAGGCCCTGTGCCCCGGCGGTAATTGATTGGGCTTGAATCGGCTGAAGTCTAGACTTCAAAGGCAACTATGGAATTTACCGGGCAGCAAAAAGAGGTGCGGCGCTGGCTGGAACGGCGTCATGGGATTCTCCTGGCCCACAATTACCAGCCGGGAGAAATTCAGGATGTGGCCGATTTTTTGGGCGACTCCCTGGCTTTGTCCATGACCGCGGCCAAGACCCCGGCCGAAGTCATTGTGTTTTGCGGAGTCCATTTCATGGCGGAAACCGCGGCCATCCTGTGCCCGGACAAGACCGTGCTCCTGCCCCGGGAAGATGTGGGCTGCTACATGGCCGCCACCATCACCCCGGAGGGGCTCAGGGCCCGGAAAGCCGAACTCCCCGGGGTGCCGGTGGTTACCTACGTCAATTCCGCCGCCGCGGTCAAGGCCGAGAGCGACATCTGCTGCACCTCCGCCAACGTCGTGCCAGTTGTCAATTCTTTGGCATCCTCCCGGGTCTTGATGGTCCCGGATCGCAATCTGGCCCTCTACGCCGCCCGGCGCACCTCCAAGGAGATCCTCTACTGGGAGGGCTGCTGCAACGTGCACGACGGCCTGAGCGCCGTCGAAGTCCAGGCCTGCCAGGCGGCCCATCCCCAGGCCATCTTTATCGCCCACCCCGAGTGCCGCCCCGAAGTCCTGGACCTGGCCCAGGAGATTCGCAGCACCAGCGGTATGCTTCAGTACGTGCGCCAGTCCTCGGCCCGGGAATTCATCATCGGCACGGAAATGGGCATTCTCCACACCCTGCGGACTGAAAACCCGGATAAACTTTTCTACTCCCCCTCCCCCCGCCTCGTCTGCCCGGATATGAAGCGCATCACCCTGACAGACATCATCAACGCCCTCCGGGACAACCGCCACCGGATCACGGTGCCGGAGGAGGTCCGCCGGCCAGCCTTGCTGGCGGTGGAGCGCATGCTGGCCGTCCCCCGGGATTAACCCTTATCCTCCGGGGGATCTGGACCCCGGTCCCCCAGCCTCCTTTCTGGTTCTCAAACGGGTTTTGGCCCGCTTCTTGCTGTTTCCCTCATGAAATAACGAATTAAGGGTTGGGAAACTGGCATGCAACCGCAAGGGGCGCAAATCTCGCCTTACTACGATAATCTACGGCATATCTTGCACGAACTGGCCCAACCCCTATCCACCGTCACCGGGCTTATTGATCGTATGCTCCTGGAGTTGGATGAGCGGGACAAGATGTTCGAGGAAGTCCAGTTGATCAGCCAGCAACTGGAGAAGGTGATTGAGATTGTCGAGGAAATTCGCCGCATGGCCCGGGAGGCTGCCGACCGCGAGAGGGAAAGCCTGGAACCGCCACAGGCCCCGCCGCCTTGATGCCCGGCCCCTTCCCCTAAAATCCTTTTTCAGGGGGCCTGGCTGGTAGGGACCGAAGGCCAAAAGTTCTTGCCATTATGGCACTTGCCCTAAAAACCCAAATCCCGCCTAACCCAGGGTTAGGCGGGATTTAGCATGATGCCGCCATCGGAAAATACTTTTGAGCCTCTTGCAAAATTCCTTATTGACCACCGTTGTCATTCTGAGCGGAGCGAAGAATCTCGTTTTTTCATAAGGTTGAGATCCCACACTTCGGTCAGGATGACATAAAAACAGTTTTGCAAGAGGCTCTTTTGGCAAACGCTCTAGGTTTGATGGTGGTACCGCGCATGGCCGGGGTTCGATGGGCCCCGGCATAAGGCGGGCGGTTAGTAGGGGCGATTTTGGGGCAGCCATAAGATACCGACGTCCTCCCCCTGGATAGACCTTTCCTTCACCCCAAACCCCCATGAGTTTAGGCTTGGGTGTGGGGAATGAATTTTGGAGCAAAAAGAAAAGGCCCCCGAAAGGGCCTTAACTCATTGAAATTCTTTGGTGGGCGATGGGCGACTCGAACGCCCGGCCTTTGGTTCCGGAGACCAACGCTCTATCCACCTGAGCTAATCGCCCTCAAAAAAATCATATCAAATTCAGGAACTCTGTCAAGGCGGATCGGACCGGCGCCGGGGTTGGCCAAGAACAGCGGCTTAGGGTAGCCCGGTCCAATCTCCTCAGCCAGGTGATAACGAATTCGAGGCTGTCCGGGCCGGGGAGCAGGAGAAAATGGCCTTGACCTGACCGGCGCCAGGCATACGCCTCTCCGGGAGGCCGCTCCTCAGGTTGTGCCCCCTAATTGCTATCGCATTGAAAATTCATGCTTATAGCGTTTTCCATAAATTCTTTCCACTCGGAGATTCTTAAATCCCCCTAAAGTCCCCCTTTTCCAAAGGGGACTTTAGCAGCATTTCCTTATAGTTCCCCCCTTTTCTAGGGGGGTTAGGGGGGATTAGCATGATGCCGCCATCGGAAAATACTTTTAGCAAATGCTGTATTACCCCATTTTCTCGAGGGGGCAAAAGGAATTTTACCTAACCTCCTGGAATCCTTTTTCAAGAGGGGACCTCACCATCCTGAGGGCTTGGTCTCTCTCCTGATTCAATGCCTGGTCTTTGCGGACGCTGGTTTAGACCCGGTCAACCCCATAATTTGATGCTCACAAAGGGTCCATGGTTCACCGGGGGGGTCTTCCCCTGGGCCACCCACAAGACCCGGTCGGCGGGCTCAAAGACGGTGCAGACCGCGGTGCCGGCATTGGCGATGGCGGGGTCGGCGAGGATTTTTTGTAAGTCCAGGGGACCCAGGCGGCGGTCTGAGGCCAGTTCCTGGAGCCGGTGGTTCCGGGCCTGGCTGTAGGCCTCGGTAAAATGATACGCGGAGAGCACCGAATAGGGGGGCCGGGGAGGAAAGCGCCCTTTCAGTCCCTGCATGGCCGGGCTCTGATAGTGGTTGGTGGTGGTGAGCAGCCCGCGCTGGGGACGGCGCACCGCCCCCTGCCGGGCCGAGATCTCCAACACCAGGGCTTCGTTGGGACCGCAGAGCATAAGGTTGTTGCCGATGGTGCCGGGCGCATTGAGGACGCTCTCGGCCACCCCGGCCACCGTGTCCCCTTCTTCCAGGGCCTGCCTGAAGCGCAGGGCCGCCGGGGTCCCCTTGAGGGTGCGGTCCCGGCTCATGGACGAGAGCTGGGCCAGGGCCACCCCGGAGGCGTTGATGCCGGTGCATACTCCCACATATCCCGGCCAGCCCAGAGAGGCCAGGCGCTGACCCTGATGCGGCGAAATAAGAAACAAGGTCTGGAGGTGCGACAGGTACTCGGTGAATAGTGGATAATCCAGGTTGCGCCCCATGATGTAGCCGCCCTGGGCGGTGTAGCGCTCCCCCACCGCCAGGGCCGAGCACCGGGGGCTGTTATTGGCCAGGTCATCCACCCCGTTCAGCAGTAGGATGCCTCCCAGGCTTAGTTCGGCCCCGGCGGCCAGGGCGGCCATTTCTTGCTGCAAGTGGGGCGGGATGTAAGGCCAGAACCCCCGGGCCAACCACTTAAGGAGGCCATACAGGGGCAGGGCCCCGGCATAGAGGCTGATCCGGGCCAGATAGGTGAGGATCGCCCGGCGCAGGAGACGGATGTCACCGCCCAGGGTTTGTCCGTGGCGGCGTCCCCGCTCCCGAGGATCGCCCCAGATTTCCAGCGTGCGTAACATTGGAGGCCTTCTTGCCTGGGCCGGCCCGGAGAGAGCCCTCCGGCTCCGCCGATAACCAGGCAAATTTTGGGTTTACGGCTGGGAGCGGCCTGATCGGCCATCCCCTTGCCCCCCGGGAAACCTTGTGCCTTTTCCCCGGCAAATCCAACCGACTCAACGGGTAACGTATTGCAACTTCATGTTTTTATAAAGAAAACCCCAATAGCCTCATTTGGCCAGGGTAGCCAGTTTTTGCAAATCCATCCTTTGCGCGAGGTTGGTTAACACCTCGAGATTACCGATGCCTTCACCGGTGATGTTCACCCAGAACCGGTCCGCCACGCTAATATTCAGTTCGCCCTGCCTTTCCCGGTGGCGGAAGGTGACAACGGCCTTGAATCCCTGCACTTCGATGCTGCGCACGATCTCTTCGCTGCTTTCCATTTGTATCTGCTGCCCGGTCAGGAAGGGGATGGTCTTCCCCAGGAAATCCATGATGACCACCTCCAGGGTCTGGTCACCGGCCTTGAACGACATCCTGGCTTCACTTACCGTGACGTTGCCCTGCTTCAAGGTGGTGCCGCAGACCCTGCCTTCCCTGGTCCAGCCCGGGATTTTTAAATCCACAAAGGGCAACAATTCTTTGCAATTAACCACCTGCGCCCAAGCCAGCCCCGCCAGACTGAAAATTATCCATGAAAAACCAAGCAGGGTTGCCAGCCTGCACTTTGCTGCTGGGGATCTATGACCGGGCATGGCTCTCTCCTTGGCCTGGAAGGGACCGATCGATGAAAATTTTAGGATATTTTAAGACAGGCTCCAACCGGTTTTCCGGTCGGCAAACCGGTCTCCCCTAACCAGCCCGCCCGGTGCGGTCAGGCATCGCCGTCCAGTTTAACCACCAGCCCGCGGCATACCCCCAGATGGCATTGTAGAACACGACCATCAGGGGAGTGAGGGGGCCCAACTGCAGGCCCAAGACGCCTTTATGGATATGAGGAAAAACTATGAAAAGTTGCACCAGGGTGGGACCCAGGCTAAAGAGGAGGCCCCGGGCCGGGAATGACCACCGGCCCATAGGTACCAGGAACAGCAGTCCCCAGAGCCCGCCCCACACCAGCCGGGGATAGAGAAAGGCCGGGGTCAGCGCCGGGGCGATGTGGACCCCCAGGGCCAGGGCGAGTCCCACTAATCCGAAGAGCCATACCGCCAGGCTGTTCCACAGGGCCCCCCAGGCTCCGGCCGCGAAAACCAGGGAGAGGTTTCTCAGTGTCAGGTTCATGACATACTCCTTCAAGAAATTATGGGCGCCTTAGGGACGCTCCCCGAAGTCTGGCCCGGTTATTTGAGGCTTCTGAAAAACTTTTTTCGGTCCCGGCCCCGCCGCCCATAGGCATAAATCAAATGCTGGACCTGGGGCCGCTCTTCTCCGGCGTGAAAGGAGAAGGCCTTTTCTTCAATGCTGCGGTCGGACACGGTCATCCTTTCGTGCTGCCTGAGATGCTCGAGCCAGGTCTCCACGATGAAGGTTTCCAAGAAACGGCCCGGGTTAGCCGTATCCTGAAACAAGCCCCAGCGGATGGCGCCATCCCGTCGCCGGATGACACCTAAGGCCCGCATGGCCTGGGCAAACTGGCCGGACTGCCCCGGGTCAATCAGATACTCCATTGTTATCAACACCGGCCCATGCTCCGGCCGGGGTTCGATAATCAGGTGGGGTTCGGGCCAGTGGAGCGACGGGGTCAGGTCCGAATCAACGTCCAGGCTAACCCGGTAACGGATGGCGGCCAGGAGCCCCAGCCCCAGGCCCCCGGCGGACCAGAGCAGGGCCGCCTTCAGGCTCTGGTGCGTGGCGACTGTCCCCCAGATGGCGCTGCCGGCGCTGAAACCACCAGCAAAAACCAGCATGTACACCGCCAGGACCCGGGCCCGGACCCAGGCCGGGACGGCAATCTGGATAGCCACATTGAAAAGGGAGACCACCACCAGCCAGGCGGCCCCACTGAGAACCATGGCCGCCACCAATGCTGCCATATGGGGCACCAGGGCTGTGACGGCAATCATGGCGGCGGCAAACAGGGTCACGCCACCGAGCAGAACCTCGACGTGGAGATGGCGCTGCATCCAGGGCATGAGCCCGGCCCCGGCCACCGCCCCGGCCCCGAAGCATCCCAGCAGGATGCCGTAGTCGGCGGAACTGCCGCCCATTTCGTAGCGCACCACCAGGGGGAGAAGGGCCCAGAGGGAACTGGTAAATAAGATAAAAATACCGGTTCGCCACAGGATGGCTTGCAACCCCCGGGAATGCCGCACGTAACGCAGGCCCGTGTGGATGGCGGCAACCATGCGCTCGGCCGGCAGGGCGGTGTCGGTGACCGGCCGCGGCCAACGGTACAGGACGATCAAAACCCCCAGAAAAGAAACCGCATTCAGCAAAAAGGTGGCCCCGGCTCCCGCCGCGGCCACGATGACGCCGCCCAGGGCCGGACCTATGGCCCGGGCCAGGTTAAACCCGGCGCTGTTCAGGGAAATGGCCTGGGTCAGTTCCCGGCGCGGCACCAGTTCGGGAACGATTGCCTGCCAGGCGGGGGCATTCATGGCCGCGCCCAGGCCCAACAGAAAGGTGAAGCTCAACAGCACCCAGGGCGAGGCGCCCCCCAGGAAGGTCAGGGTGGCCAGGACCCCTGCTACCACCATCATCCAGGCCTGGGTGGCCAGCAAGAGCCGGCGCCGGTCGATGATATCAGCCAGGGCCCCGGCCGGCAGCGACAACAGGAACATGGGGAAGATGCTGGCGGCTTGCACCAGGGCCACCATCGCCGGGGAGGTGGAAAGTGAGGTCATGAGCCAGGCGGCCCCAACACTTTGCATAAAGGTGCCCATGTTGGAAACCAGGGTGGCTAGCCACAGCGCCCGATATATCGGATGCTGTAAGGGACTCCAGGACGAGGCGGCCGCCGGGGGCGGTTTCAAGGCATGATCGGCGCAGTTTTTATCCATGAATGAAAAACGAGAAAAAACCGGGGTTCCCGGTCAGAGTCAACTGCTAAACGGCATTATTTTAAATATAAGCATCGATTGGGGCTTGTCATGTCGGCGAGCCTTTTGGCGGGCCCCGGAGATAAAAAAATCGGCGGACCGGCCGGCCTCACCGCAACAGGGACTCATATCAGGTTACAGACAAAGGGTAATTTTTCTGTAGGGGCCGACCTGTATGTCCGCCCTTAAGTTAGGACGCACACGTAAGTGCGCCTCTACCCTGCCGCGAGTTGTGATTGCGGCATCGGTATCAGCGGTTAACCTCAAAGAGGCAGTGAGAGAGACCGCGGCGGTGGGGCAGGGGGCCCCCGAGAGGAGCGGACCCCCTGCGGTTGGCGTCGTATCCGGTTAACCCAGGATAGCCTTCAGGTCTTCATCCGGGGTGGTGATGGGTTTGAGGTCGAAGTTTTTCACCAGCACGTCCAGAACGTTGGGGGTGATGAACGCCGGCAGGCTTGGCCCCAGGCGGATGTCCTTGATGCCCAGGTAAAGGAGCGTCAGCAGGATGGCCACGGCCTTCTGTTCGTACCAGGAACAGATGATGGACAAGGGCAGGTCGTTGACCCCGACCCCGAAGGCGTTGGCCAGGGCCACCGCGATTTGCACCGCGGAGTAGGCATCGTTGCACTGGCCCACGTCCAGGAGCCGGGGAATACCGCCGATATCGCCCATTTCCTTGTCGAAGAACCTGAACTTGCCGCAGGCCAGGGTCATGACCACGCAATCCTTGGGCACCTTCTCCACGAACTCGGTGTAGTAGTTGCGGGTGGGCTTGGCCCCGTCGCAGCCGCCCACCAGGAAGAAGTGGCGGATGTCCTTGTTCTTTACGGCCTCGATGACCGCGCCCGCCACGCCCAGGACGGCATTCCTGCCAAAGCCGACCATGACCGACTTGCCGTTGCTGTCTTCGCTAAAGCCCGGCATGGCCAGGGCCTTGTCGATCACCGGCTTGAAGTTGAGGTCCGGGATGTGGGTGATGCCCGGCCAGCCCACCAGACCCCGGGTAAACAGGTTGGGGGCGTAGATTTCCTGGGGCCGTTGGATACAGTTGGTGGTCATAACGATGGCCCCGGGGAACTGGGCGAACTCTTTGGCCTGATTCTGCCAGGCGGTGCCGAAGTGGCCGTAGAAATGGGGGTACTTTTTCAGGCCGGGGTAGCCGTGCGTCGGGAGCATCTCGCCGTGGGTATAGACGGTGATGCCTTTGCCTTCGCTCTGCTTCAGAATCTCCTCCAGGTCCAGGAGATCATGCCCGGAAACCAGGATGGCCTTACCTTTCTTATGTCCCAGGGGCACCTTGGTGGGCACCGGATGGCCGTACCGGCCGGTGTTGCCCGCATCCAGCAGTTCCATGGCCCGAAGGTTGATCTCGCCGCATTTGAGCACCAGAGGCAAGAGGTCCGGTAGGGCCAGGTCTTGAGCCGCTACGGCTGCCAGGCCCTCGTGGACGAATGCATAGACCTTGTCGTCTTCCTGCCCCAAAATCCGGGCGTGGTCGGCATAGGCGCAGACGCCCTTGAGGCCGAAGAGCAGGGTGTGCTTCAGGGCCATGATATCGGCGTCCGCGGCGGGATAGGATTTGAGGCCCACTGCCTCGGCCTGCTTGACCAGGCCCTCTTTGGTGGCTTCGGGCTTAAAGGTGGCCGGACCCGCAGCATAATCCGCTTTACCCCCCTTGGCCATGACTTCCGCCTTGAGACCATCCCGCAAAAATACACTTTGATTGATGAGTCTGACGAACCTCTGGGGATCGAAATCAACGTTGGTCAGGGTCGAAAACGCCGCTTCGCAGGTAAAGGCGTTGATATCCCGGTCGCTGACGCCGACTTTGCGGCCTTCCACAGCTACCTGGGACAACCCCTGGAGACTATAAATTAATAAATCTTGGAGGGCCGCCACTTCGGCATTCTTGCCGCAGACGCCCAGCACCGTGCATCCTTCACCTTTGGCCGCTTGTTCGCACTGATAACAAAACATGGTAAACCTCCTAAATTCTGTATTGCTAAAACCCTGTGGTTGAGCTTGCCGACTCCCTTGTGCCTCTTAATCTAATTCCGGCCGAGACAGGCCGCCTTGACTTAGGACAAGAATTGCCAAAATTTTCTGAGTTGCGGATATTTCTTTAATCTGTGGCGCTAGTTCCGGGACCCCGATAGCGGACTGACGAACTGCAGGATATGAAACTGCCTCCTTCAAAGGGACTCACAAAATTGTTAATCATAAAAATAGGCATTCATTTCAAGAAATCATCCCCGGGGAGATTTTTCTTATACCTGGTAGTTGTGCATAATCCATTTTTATCATTTTCAGGAACCATCTCAGGTGGAGGCCAAAAAGCGAGGGCGGACCCATGGGTCCGCCCTGCCAAAGATACATGGTCTCCAATGAACCCGATTTAGCAGCACTTGTCATTCTGAGGGAGCAGCGCGACCGAAGAATCTCATGAGTCGCAAAAAAGCGAGATCCTTCGCTTCTCTCAGGATGACAATCTCGGCCTCACCGAGGTCCTTATAGCCTTTATTTCCCGATGGCGGCCATGCTAATCCCCCTAATTTCCCTTGAGAAAATTGGTGAACTATAATAAATTGCTGATAAAGTCCCCCTTTTAAAAAAGGGGGATCTATGGGGATTTAAGAATCTCCAAGTGAAAAAAATTTATGGCAAACGCTAAAAAGTCGTAGGGCGCGTCTCACGCGCCATGCTTGGTGCGTAGGACGCACCCTACGAAGGGGAATTATCTCTTTGAAGTGCAGATTAGTATCAAACCGGCAGGAGCGCCAGGCGAAACCGGGCTGCCGCGCCGGTGTGGCCCGATAGCCTTATTCCAAAAACTCTTTCAGGGCCAGAAGCTCGTTTCGGATGGTCTTCAGCAGGGTCAACACCTGGTTGTCCAGGTGGGCGGCGGGCAGGGGCCGGGACGGCGCCAGGCGGTGCTGCTCGGGCTTATGGTTCATCTGACGGCGCATGGCCGCCAGGCTTAGCTTTTCTTCTTCCCGGAGGCGTTTGATTTCGAAGATGAGCTGAATATCGGCGGGGCGGTAGAGACGGTGCCGGGAGCCGCGGCGGGTGGGTTTCAGGAGCTTGCCCTGGGTTTCCCAGTACCTGAGCACATGGGTTTTGACTCCGGTGATGCGGCTCGCCTCACCGATGGTATAAAAGGCTTTGGTGGGGATATCCTCTTCCACAGTGGTTAGTGGCCAGTGGTTAGGGGTCAGAAAAAGATTTAAGCCTAACGGCGGGCTGCGCTTCACTTTCCCGTCCCACGGAATCTTAACGCAGTTCCGCTCCCAGATCTCTTTCCAGGGCCGCAACCAGGGCCTGATGGTGCGAGTTCACCAGATCGTCGGTCAGGGTCCGCTCCGGGTCGCGATAAGACAGGCGGAAGGCCAGGCTCCGCTTGCCAACCGGCACCGGGTCGCCGGAGTAGACGTCAAAGAGCCGGGCTTCCACCAACCAGGGACGGCCATACTGGTAAAGGGCCTCCCCCACCCGGGCCGCGGGGACGCTCGCAGGCAAGACCAGGGCGATGTCCCGGTAAACCGCCGGGTAGCGGGGCAGGGACGCGAAGCGCGGCGGGATGGAACTCTGGCACAGGGCGGCGAAATTGAGATTGAACCCGAAGATGTCTCCCTCCAGGTCCAGCCGCTCGCCGATGTCCGGCTGGAGCTCCCCCAGGACCCCCAACTCCCGGTCCCCGGAAAACACCCGGGCCCCATAGCGCAAGTATTCGGGCAGGCCGTCGGGGCTAAAAGTCACCTCGGGGATCAGCAGGTCCTCCAACAGGGTCTCCACCATACCCTTGAGATCAAAGAAATTGACCGGGTCCCGGGTGGTATTCCAGGCCACTTCCTCCCGGGCTCCGTACATCAACCCGGAGAGCCAGTGCTCCTCATGGGGCAGGTCTGCCCCGGCCCGGGGCGCAAAGACCTTGGAGATCTCGAACAGGCGCACCTCCAGATTCTGCTGTAGCGTGTTGCGGCGCAGGGTGTCCAGCAACCCGGGCAAGAGCGAGGTGCGCATCATGGCCTGCTCTTCGCTCAAGGGGTTGGCCAGGCGCAGCGCCGCCGCCGGCCCGGTGGCGCTCAGCAGGGTCCCCAGGCGGTCCGGCTGGAAGGAATAGGTGATCACCTCGAAGAAACCCAGGCCTTCGAGCTGTTGCCGGGCCGCCGCCAGCAGGCGCACCTCGGGGCCGGGCCGGGGCGTGGCCACCACCCCCCGGGGCAGGGTCACTGGAATGGTGTCAAATCCGGCCAGGCGGGCGACCTCCTCGATGAGGTCAATCTCCCGCTCCAGGTCACCCCGGAAAGGGGGCACCTGCAACGCCAGGTTTTCTGCATCCACGGCCACGGCGGGCAGATGAAGACGCCGCAGCAGGTGCAGCATCTGCTCCGAGGTCAGGTCGGTGCCCAACACCTGGTTGGCCCGGGAAACCCTCAGGTTCAGCCGGGGGTGTTGTATGGGCGCCGGATACTCGTCCAGGCGCTTGGCCGCCACCACACCGGTCCCCACCTGGCACATGAGCTGGGTGGCCCGCTCCAGGGCATGAATCACCCCGTTCGGATCCACCCCCCGCTCGAAGCGGTAGGAGGCCTCGGTGCTGAGCCCCAGGCGCTTCCCGGTCCGGCGGATGGTGCGGGGATTGAAATAGGCGCTTTCCAGCAACACTTGGGTGGTGGACCCGGTAACCTCAGAATCGAGCCCCCCCATGACCCCGGCCAGGGCCACAGGCCCCTCCGCATCGCAAATCAACAGGGTCTCGGGATCAAGATCCCGCACCACGCCGTCCAGGGTGGTGAAAGTGCGCTCGCCACTCTTGGGCAGGCGCACCACGATTTCGCCGCCCCGGAGGCGCTCGAAGTCAAAGGCGTGGAGGGGTTGGCCGAATTCCAGGAGCACGTAGTTGGTGACATCCACCAGGTTGTTGATGGCCCTGAGGCCCGCCAGTTGGAGGCGGCGGCGCATCCAGAAGGGCGAAGGCGCTACGGTCAGTCCGGTCATGAGGCGGGCGGCATAACGGGGGCAGTGGATGGGGTCCAGGATGGTCACCCGGGCCTCCCGCCCGGCCGCTGTGGCCGCAGCCACGTTGACCTCGGGATGGCGCAGGGGCGTATCCAACAACGCCGCCACCTCCCGGGCCAGCCCCAGGACACTCAGGCAGTCGGCGCGGTTGGCGGTAATGGCGACTTCCAGGACCACGTCCGCTAGTCCCATGGCCTCGGCAAAGTCCCGGCCTACCGCCAGATCCTGGGGAATCTCCATCAGACCCACGTGATCGGCAGACAATCCCAGCTCATCTTCCGCCATGAGCATGCCTTCGGAGAGGATGCCCCTGAGCTTGGCGGGCTTCAGTTTCTGGCCGCCGGCCAAAATCGCCCCGGGAGGCGCAAAGGGGTAAAGCACCCCGGCCGCCACGTTGGGCGCGCCGCACACCACCCGGTAGGTCTGGCTGCCGGTGGTCACCTCTGCCACCTGCAACCGGTCCGCCTGGGGGTGGCGTTCCACGTTCAAGACTTTGCCCACGACCACCCCGGAAAATCCCGGGGTCACGTCCTCCACGGCCTCGACTTCCAGCCCGGCCATGGTCAGGCGATCTGCCAGGGCCTGGGCCTCGACGCTGAGGTCCACAAAATCAGCCAACCAGTTGAGAGACAATCGCATAATGGCTTAATTTAACCCCCCTGGCAGCAAAACTCAAGAACCTTGATCTCTCATATATAAACGATCTTTTCCTTACTGACACCGCGACAGATGAAGAATGGCTATGAGCCATCTCAAAACCGATGTCAGGCGCTATGTTGAATCAACCGCAGGAGCCTGCGTTGGGGAAGAATCGCCTCCCTTTCTCAAGGGAGGCAGGGGGGCTTTTGATCACCATTTAGAGATAAGCCTAAACCCCCATTTAGTACAGGTGGGATTAAAACCTCGGTTTCCAACCTTTATTTGGTTGAGAGAATAGATTGGCAGCCTCAGGCAGGTTGTGCAATAGGTGCTCGGGTTAGTGGGGCGGCCGGCTCTAACCGCGTCCGGCTGGCGGGCTCGGAGGCCCGCCCCACCAGGGTTTTTCCTATAAAAAGAAAAGGGACCGCTTCCGGTCCCTTTCGAACCTCGCCCCGTTAACCCGGACTCTATGGCCGACTGGCCCCGCCCCTGGTTGTCGGGCTGATGCCTGCTTCTGCATGAACGGTTTTAAGCAGTGGTTTTTTTGCGCCGGAAGCCCTTTTCCCCCAGGCCTTTTTCTTTGGCCAGCTTACTCCGCTGTGCGGAGTATTCTTTGCAAACCAGGGGATACTTTTTGGGGTCAAGGCTATACCGGCGGAAATACTCGGCCGGGGCCAATTGATGGGCTTTGCGCAGATGAGCCTTGAGCGTCCGCATCTTCTTGCCGCATTCCAGACAAACGACATACTTTTCTTTGACAATTTCATCCAGCGGAATCGAAGGTTTCTTCACGACTTCCGCCTCCGCTTCCGGCTCGGCGCCCCCGGCGGCGGCCTCCAACAGGGCTTCGCTGGCTTCAATAGTGGTTAAAACGTTATAGATGTCTTTAATCTCATCTACTAATTCTTTAGGAGTGAGTTCGCTCATCGACGCGTGGGAAATTACAATCTGGGCCGTTAATTTGAGTGCCTCAGTCGCCATAACCGTCCATCCTCTCCAAATTGTTTTTAATAAATGCGTCTGAATTAATTTTGATTCAACCTTTAAAACGAGTTATATGTAGGTATCATTTCTCTTGTCAAGATATTTTTTATCGAACGTAACTTTTTTTATGTACGCTGCCAATTTTCTCATTGCTTAGTTAATCGCACGATGGAATAGGACAACTCAAGGCTTAGTTCCCTGGGCCGTCTTTTGTAATGCGACGGGGTCAAGGATGGTTATCTTACCCTTATCCATTTCTATTAAGCCCAAACTCTTAAATCGGGATAAAGTCCGGGACAATGTTTCGCTGATAGTACCCAGGTAAGCGGCCAGCTGCGTTTTGGTGGTGGGTAATTCACAGTGCAGTCCGGCGGCGATTTTGCCATGTGTATGTTCGCATCTCTCCAATATGTACCGGGCCAGCCGGGCTGATACTTCTTTCAGAGAGACGTCCTCCAGTTGTTTGGTCAGGTGAAGCATCAGGCGGCTCGAGGTGGCCAGCATGTTCCGGGCCAGGGCCGGGGAGGCGGCCAGATGCTGCAAGAATGGCCCCTTGGGAAAGAATAAGGTGTGGCTGTCCTCCAGGCTGATGGCCGTGACCGGGTAGGGAATGTCTCCGAACACCGCCGCCTCGGCGAAGGTCTCTCCCGGATCCACCAGGCGAATAATATATTCTTTACCCTCCGGGGAACTTTTTATCAGTTTTATCTGGCCGCTGATGAGCAGATAAAACCCCTCGGCCTCTTTCCCCTCCCAAAAAATGGTGGCTTGCCGGGGGAAAGTTTTCTTAACCGCCATGCGGGCCAATATCTCCAGGTCTGCCTCGGCAATCCCGGAAAAAAGATAAATGCGCCGTAAGGTTTGCTGCTTGGCGCCCGTGTCTTCCCTAACGGTGCGGTCCATTCCGCCCCCCTTTTTGAGGTGGTAGTGAGAATTTCCCCGTCTTGTCTCCCGGGAATATCTTTCATAAGGTTTATGCCGATTTTTCCCCCTCCCCCGGTGGGAGGGGATGAGGAAGAGCGGGAGAGCAATTGCCACCCCCGCCCCGGCGGCGGCTCTTTTCAGGTCCAGTTCATTACGCCAGGAGGATTAGGTGGGTAAGGCAACCCCCACTAAATTTCTGAATTGCGCCATTTTAGGCCGAAACCAACTTCCTGACAATGAGATTCCGTGCTCCACCAGGCGCGGCCGGGAGTTCGCTCCCCGGGGCCGATGCCTCCGGTTCTTTGCAGTTGACGGGGCAACGGTGCCTTGGTAGATTGCTAGCCGACAACCGCTTAGGGGAACGTGCCCGCCTTGGTTGCATCTCAGACCCGGAAGGAGTGACCCATGATCCGATCCAAGTGGACCGTGGCCGTCCTGTTGATAAGCCTCGGCCTGACCTGGGGCTGCGGCTCCCAGGAGGCCAAAGAAATTCGCGTCGGCGTCAACGCCGAACTGACCGGAAGCAAGCCCACGGTGGGGGATTCGTGCCAAAAGGCCGCGGAACTCCTGGTGGCCCAGGTGAACCAGGCCGGCGGTCTCAAGGTGGGCGACCGGAAGTACCCGATTAAGCTGTTTATTGAGGACAACGAAGACAAGGCGGAATCCGCCGCCGCCGCGGCCCAGAAGCTCATCAGCCAGAACAGCGTCCTGGCGATTATCGGTCCCAACGCCTCGGGCAATGCCATCCCCGCGGCCCGGATCTGCGAGGATGCCGGCGTGATCATGCTCACCCCCTGGTCCACCAACCCCAAGACCACGGAAGGGAAGAAATTTGTCTTCCGGGCCTGTTTCATTGACGATTTCCAGGGGCGGGTGATGGCCAAGTTCGCCCGGCAAAACCTCAAGGCCCAGACCGCGGCGGTGCTCTATGACGTGGCCTCGGAGTACAACAAAGGCATTGCCGAGTTTTTTAAGAAATTCTTCGAGGCGGCCGGCGGCAAGGTGGTGGCCTTCCAATCCTACACCAAGGACGACAAGGATTTCTCTTCCCAGCTCACCAGCATCAAGGCGGCCAACCCCGGGGTGCTGTTTCTGCCCAATTATTACAACGAAGTCCCCCTCCAGGTGGGACAGGCCCGGCGGTTGGGAATCACCTGCCCCATTATCGGTTCCGACTCCTGGGGCAGCGCCGAGCTTCTAAAACTGGGCGGGGCCGACCTGGAGGGCTGTTATTTCAGCACCCACTATGCCCCCGACATCGCCACCCCCACCGCCCAGAAATTCATCAAGGACTATGAGGCCAAATACGGCAAGAAGCCGGACGACGTCGCCGCCCTCACCTATGACGCCTGCAACCTTTTGGCCACCGCCATTACCCAGGCCGGCTCCCTGGACCGGAAAAAGGTGCGGGACGCCCTGGCCTCGATCAAGGAATTCCAGGGCGTCACCGGCCAGATGAAGTTCCAGGGGACCGGGGACCCCGTCAAGAGCGCGGTCATCATCCAGATCAAGAACGGCAAATTCACCTACTTTGCCGAGGCGCAGCCTTAGAAGCGGGCCGGTGGGGCGGGCCTCCGGGCCCGCCGCGGGCCCATGGTGCGTAAGACCCACCCTCTGGCGGGTTTTTCGGAGCAGTCCCCCAGGGGCCGTTAGCCTACCCCTAACGACTGAAAAATGGCCTCCTTTTTTCACGCTGCTCGGTATATATTTTCTACGTAACCGAACTTTGAACTTTAAACCTTGAACTTTGAACTTTTCAAGGGATAAACCCATGTTCCAGCTCCTGGCCCAGAACGTCCTGAACGCCCTGCAACTGGGCAGCGTCTACGCCCTCATCGCCCTGGGCTACACCATGGTTTACGGGATCCTCACCATGATCAACTTCGCCCACGGCGACATCTTCATGGTGGGGACCTACCTCAGCCTGGCCGGGGCCGCCTTCCTGTTGGGCCTGCCGTTTCATCTGCCCATGGTGGTGGTCTTTCTGGGGGCCCTGACCTTCAGCATGCTGCTGACCGCGGTGCTGGGGGTGACCATCGAACGCCTGGCCTACCGCCCTCTGCGCCAGGCCCCCCGGGTCTCGGCGGTGATCACCGCCCTGGGCGTGGGACTCTTCCTGGAATATCTCACCCTGGGGCTCCTGGGCCCCCAGCCCCGACACTTCCCCAGCCTCATCCCCATGACCCGCTGGGAGGTGGCCGGCCTCACCGTCACCCCCCTCCAGGTGCTCATCATCGTCATGGCCGCGGTGCTCATGGTTCTCCTGGACCTCCTGGTGCGCCGGACCCTCCTGGGCATGGCCATGCGGGCCATTTCCTACAACCGGCCCATCGTCCCCCTCATGGGGGTGCCGGTGGACCACGTCATTTCCCTGACTTTTGCCATCGGCTCCGGCATCGCCGCGGCCGGGGGCCTCCTTTACGGCCTGGCCTACCCGGTCCTGGACCCCCTGATGGGGGTGCGCATCGGCTGGTGGGCCTTCATTGCCGCAGTGGTGGGAGGGATCGGCAATATCCGGGGGGCCATGCTGGGGGGCTTTATCCTGGGCGCGGTGGAGGTCTTTACCCCTCTGGTGCTGCCCTCATCCACCTACCGGGACTTCGTGGCCTTCTCCCTGCTCCTGGTGCTGCTGATCTTTAAACCCACCGGCCTCCTGGGCCGGCCGGTGTTTGAGCGGGTGTGATGTAGGGCGGGAAAGCGCAGCGCATCCCGCCTTTGGCAGCTTCGAATGAGCCGTAAGGCGGGCGTCCCGCCCGCCAGAGACATGTGGGGTTTGAGACGTGCGCTTACCCGGGATCGGGCCGATTCCAGCGATTATATGCGGGGACTTACCCCTCGCGGGTTAAAAAATAATGAAAAGCTTTCTCCTCACTGCTCACGGCTTACTGCTTACGGCTCACTGACAAAACAGACCTGGGGCGTGCCGTGCACGCCGAATTGCGGCGGCCACAGGCCGCCCTATAACTGACCACTGATTACTATTGAATGACTTCGCCTAAACGAAAGCACCTTATCTGGCTTGGGGCCGCCCTCATACTGGCCCTGGCCTGGGGTTTGCCCGCCTCCGGGGCCCTCAACCCCTATGTGGTGCAGATCCTCATGTACGTGGGGATCAACATGATCCTGACCCTCTCCCTCAATCTGGTCAACGGCTACATGGGCGAATTCTCCGTGGGCCACGCCGGCTTCATGGGCATCGGCGCCTACGTGGCCTCGGTGTTCACTGTGGCGGTGCTGCCCCGGGCCTGGGACGTGGTGGCTTTTCCCGCGGTCCTCATCTGCGGCGGCGCCGCCGCGGCCGTGGCCGGCCTCATTGTCGCCTACCCCTCCTTCCGGACCCGGGGGGATTACCTGGCCATCGTCACCCTCGCCTTCAACATGATCGTCAAGAGCGTCCTCGAGAATATCTCCTGGCTGGGAGGCCCCCGGGGCTACCTGGGCATGCCCCGGCTCACCAGCCTTTTCTGGGTGGCCGCCTGGGTGATCCTGACCCTGTTGATCCTGCGCAACCTGGTCTACTCCAACTTCGGACGGGGGATCACCGCCATCCGGGAAGACGAAGTGGCCGCCAATCTCACCTCCGTGGATACCCGGCGGCTCAAGCTCTACGCCTTCCTGATTTCCGCCTTTTTCGCCGGGGTCGCCGGGGGGTTGTACGCTCACCTGCTCCAGTTCATCAACCCCCGGAGCTTTTCCATCCTGAAATCCACCGACATGCTGGTCATGGTCTACCTGGGGGGCGTGGGCAGCCTCACCGGCTCGCTCCTGGGGGCCACCATCTTCACCGTGCTCCTGGAACTGCTCCGGCCCTTGGGGATCTGGCGCTGGGTGATAGGGCCGCTGCTGCTGGTTGTGCTCATGATCTTCCGGCCCCAGGGACTCATGGGCTTTAAAGAGGCGCGGCTGTTCAAACCGGACTTGCCGCGGCCCGGGGACGGCAGCCCTGGACCCCCGGCCCCGGCGGCAGCCGCCGGCCCGGGGCCGGGCCACTGACCGCAACCATGCTGCCACTCCTTTCCATCACCGACCTGTCCCATGTTTTCGGCGGCCTCAAGGCCCTGACGCATTTTTCCCTGGAGATTTTTCCCGGCGAACTGGTGGGGCTCATCGGGCCCAACGGCGCCGGCAAGACCACCGTGTTCAATCTCATCACCGGGGTCTTTCACATCAGCGCCGGCCGGATAGTCTTCCGGGGCGAGGACATCAGCGACTGGCGCAGCCACCGCATCACCGCCGCCGGGATTGCCCGGACCTTTCAGAATATCCGCCTGTTCAAGGATCTCAGCGTCCTGGACAACGTCCGTCTGGGGGCCTCCGCCCAACACCGCTACGGCTTGATGGATGCCCTGCGGCGTAGCCGGCGGTTTACGGCCTCCGAGCAGGAGGTGACCCGCCAGGCCTTTGAACTGCTGGAGCGGTTTCACCTCACCCACTATGCCCATACCCCGGCCCGCCATCTGCCTTACGGGGAGCAGCGCCGGATCGAAATGGCCCGGGCCCTGATCAGCCGGCCCCAATTGCTCCTCCTGGACGAGCCCGCCGCGGGTATGAACCAGTCCGAGACCGAGGACCTGATCCGGCGCATCCGCCAACTGCAGGACGAATTCGCTCTGACCATCCTGCTGATCGAGCACCAGATGCGGGTGGTGGTAAATCTCTGTCAGCGCCTCACCGTCCTTGATTTCGGCCAGAGCATCGCCTCCGGCTCTCCCCAGGAAATCCAGCGCCACCCGAGGGTATTGGAGGCCTACCTGGGCAAAGGCGGCGGCCTGGGGAGCGATGCCCCGAAAGCCGAAGGGGGGACCCCATGAACGATGACCGCACCCCCCTCCTGGCGGTGGAAGATGTCTGGGTGTCCTATGACCGCATCGACGCGGTCCGGGGGGTCTCCTTCGACGTGCACGTCGGCGAGATCGTCACCCTCATCGGGGCCAACGGCGCGGGGAAGTCAACGATCTTGCAGGCCATATCGGGGATGCTGCCTGTGGCTAAAGGCCGGGTGGTTCTGGCCGGTGAGGATCTCCTCAAGGTGCCGGCGCATCTTCGGGTGGCCCGGGGCATCGCCCATGTCCCGGAAGGCCGGGGCATCTTCGGCAACCTGACGGTCCTGGAGAATCTGCGCCTGGCGACCTACCGGCGCCGGGACGGCGAGATCGAGGGGGATCTGGAGGAGGTCTTCCGGCTGTTCCCCCGATTGGGGGAGCGGCGGCGGCAGTGGGGCAATACCCTGTCCGGCGGCGAGCAGCAGATGCTGGCGGTGGCCCGGGCCTTGATGAGCCGGGCCCGGTTGCTGCTCCTGGACGAACCCTCCATGGGCCTGGCGCCCCTGTTGGTCCAGGAGATCTTCCGAGTGATTCAGCGCATCAATCAGCAGGGCACCGCCATCCTGCTGGTGGAGCAAAACGCCCACCTGGCCCTGGAAGTGGCGCATCGCGCCTATATCCTGGAGACCGGGGAGATCGCCCTGGAGGGCCCGGCCTCGGAACTGCGGCACCACCCCCGGGTCCAGACGGCCTACCTGGGAGGGGAGTAAGCCAAGAAAATGAAGACTTATATAATGGCCGGGGAGATTAATTTGTCATGACCAAGATATGGGCTGACAATCATAACACCAAGTTCAGAGGGGCTATGAAGCTGATTGATTTCAGAATCACACCGAAAATCTATTCTTCCGGTCGCAGCTGTGCAGATAGAAGAGCAGGTGGGCCTCCATCGATAATCTTCCCGGGAATTCCCGGCTTAGCCCAATGATAAAAAAGAAACCGGGCATCAAGGGGAAAAATCCGAATACAGCCGTGGGAGGCGGGATATCCAGGAACTATGCCCTCGTGAATGTAATAATCCCTATAAATATGCAGGGCATGATCCATAGGGGCCTCGTCAAATATAGTGGAGTTATGAACTTCATCCATATTGAGCACCACGAATTTTGTTAAAGGTGTCGAATTCGAAGTTCCGGAAGAAATTGGAAAACAGTGTTTCAAATTTCCCCATTCATAAAGGCCGAGATATTGCTGGCGGCGATCTATCAGAATATACTTTTCATGATTGGCCGCACCAGGCAAAAATTCCGGCAGGATTCTCGGCTCGATCGAATAGTCGAGGGGCACAAATATTTTGTCCTTATCGGTGCTCATGTTACCGGGCCCATTCACGACCAGGAGATAGTGTGTTCCATTGATGAGAGCAATCCTGTCTTGAGCAATGATCGCCCTTTGCTTTAAAGAAGGGATGGAACGAACGAATTCCCTTATGGTTTCACCACTCTCGATCTTAACTTCTACGCATGGCACACCATAAACAATACTTACCTCTCCTGTCGTCAACCTTCCTTGGGCAGCCAACTCTTCATAAATAGTATTATTCTTCTCCATGTCTTGAGCTCGAACGGCTGGGCTCCAAAGCAACAGAGAAATTAACGCCCCACTCAATAAAATTATGGCTTTCATAAGGTTTCCGCCTATCTTTTTTTCAGTGCTCATATAAACCTGTCGCAAAATATGCCGGACGTTTAGCCCAGGCAATAATCAATATGCCAGCATGGCCAGCAGCGCGTGTCCTGTCCAGGAGGAAAGACACCATAATCTATGAAGGAAGTTAAGTCGGATAATTTTAAATGCAATTAGGCACTAATGCTTATTTTCATCTAGGCAATCGTACCCAAATGATCTCTTTCCTCCACATTACCATCCTAACCGGCAATGTGGGTGCACGTGGTTTTCAAGCGACCTGGTGGTGCACTACCCGCCATGTTCGACAATTATCTGCTTCGCCGGAAAAATTCCGGATAGGAGCTGAAGAGCGAAATTGACTTTATGTGCGGGGAGTTCCGGGAGCTTTTAAGGTCCGATGATAATGCTTGATGGGGAGGGTGCTGGGCCAAGTCTTGACCCTGGCAATCAAGTCAATCTTCAACACGCCTTGCCGGTTTTCCGTTCCGTGATGTCCTGGATAAACCCCTCGTAGTAGCTGATGGCGCCGGTGTCGTTCCTTACCGCCCGGGCGTTTACCGCTACCCAGAAGGTGGCGCCGTCCCGGCGGTACACCTGATACTCCCGGTCCCGGATGACCCCGGACTCTTCCAGTTCGCGCCGGAAGGCAAACCGTTGCTCCGGGTCCACAAAGATCTGGTGGCCTAGGTCGGCAATGCCGGTGACCATCTCCTCCGGGGAATCGTAGCCGTGCATACGGGCCAGGGCCGGGTTGACGCTGATCAGGCGCCCTGAGGGCGTGCTCTGGAAGATGCCGATCACGGCGTTTTCATAGATGCCGCGATATTTGGTTTCGGCCTCCTGCAAAGCCTGCTCCGTGAGTTTGTGGGCGGTGACATCCTGAATCATGGCCATCTTGGACAGGCTGCCGTCAGGATGCCGGATGGGGGTGTTGACTACGTACCACCAATGGTGGTCCTTGGGGCTTTGCACCTCCCAACGCACCGTCTCTCCCCGGAAGACCCGGTCATTGACGCACCAGGGGCAGACCTCGCCCCGGTCATGGAGCACCCGGTAGCATTTCTGGCCCAGGGGATAAGACCCCGTGCGCTCGATGAAGCGCTGGTTCATGAATTCCACTTCGTAATTTTCCGAGCAAATATAGATGTGGCCGTCGAAGGCTTCGATCATGGCCTCGTATTGGGCCCACAAATCCCGCCAGGCCTCGGAGGAGCGATGAGAGCGGGATTCGGCCTTCTGGAGCGCCGCCACCTGTTGGCGTAGCGCCGCTAATTCCTTAATGAGGTCGGTTTTGTCCCGGTCTTCGTCTTTCATCGGCTGCCCCGCCGAAGTGCGGTTGATTTAGATTGAGACACTTTTTATAGTTATTTGTAATTATATCAAAAGAGAAGGGATTGTGCCATGGGTGCCCGTGGCCCGCTTCTGGTCCGGCGCGGCTTCAGGGGAGGAAAACCGGGGCTGGTCACTTCACCCCGACGTCACCGTCCGGGGCAAAAGTTGTCAACCCATCAGTCTTGGCTAATTTTTTCGATATGGAAGACCTGGAGGTAATACCCCGGGCCCAGGCGGGCGAGTTCGCCGTAGAGCATGACCGGGTCCAGGCGGTTGAGCTTGCACTCCTCGGCCTGCTCGGGAGTCACGGCGGCCAGGTCATAGTAACCGGTGAGGTCAGCCATATCATAGGTGGAGAACCATTGCAGCTGGTACCACTTGATGGGGTACCGGAGCAGGGTGAGGTAATTCCGGACCATGGCCGGGTCGTAATGCAGATATTGCCAGAAATACGCCTGCACCCGCACCTTTTGGCCGGCCTGAAGACCGGCTGGGCCCGGGGCCAGGAGTTCCCGGTAGGTTATGGGAGTGTAGGCCTGGGGCTCAAAGCCGGCCGGGTGCGGCCGGATTTCGCCGCAGGCGGTAAACCCCAACAGGCCGCACAGCAGCATGACCCCCAGCCAGCCGGACAGCCCGGAGGGCCGGAGGCGCCGGTCAGGTAATCTGTTCATGGGAGTTGCCTTATCCACCGTCTGGCCCATAATAGAGGAAATGGCTTGCAATGAGGAGATGTTGTCATGGCCTGTCCCGTCATAATTCGCCGTCACGAAGGGCTCCAGTCCTACCTGGTGCTGGATGATAACCCCCGGGAGTTACTGCGCCACGTGGGTTTTGCCGACCAATTTTCCGTCCGGCCCTGGCGGGGCTCCCTGGACCCCCAGGACGCCCTGGAAGAATGGGCGGAAATGCTGGCGGAGGACCCGGAAAACTATCTGGTCACCGATGCCGACCACCGGGATTATTGCCTGGAACGCTCCTGTTGGGACTCCTGCAAAATGTGGCCTGAACGCTAGCTGCGAACCTCTCGGATTCACCTAACCTCACTCCGCCATCAGGCAGACGTGAGCCAGCACCTTGGCGTCCCCCAGGAGATGGCTCAGGAAACAAAACTCGTTAGGCTGGTGGGCGCAGTCGTTGGCGGTCATCCAGACCGCGGCGGACAACCCTTCCTGCCGGAAGAAGGCGGCCACGGTGCCGCCGCCGATCCCCTGAGGGAGAGCCTCCCGGCCGTACACCTGCCGGATGGCCTGCTGCAGGGCCTTGACCACCGGGGCCTCCGCCGCGGTGGGCGGGGCGCAGGCCAGGGTCTGCACCGTTGCCACTTCCAGGGTGACCCCGAATTTTTCCGCCGCCTCTGTGCCCATGGCTCGGACCCGCTCGGTGACCTGGGCCAGGTCGTAGTCCGGTAACACCCGGCAATCAAGGTAGAAGACGTTTTTGCCCGGGATGGTGTTGATGTTGGGCACGTTGGCCTCTTTGCGGGTGGGTTCGAAGGTGCTCATGGGGGGCCGGAACAGCGGGTTGTGCCGGGGAAATTCCCGCGGCAGCTCATCCAGGGCCACGATCACGTGGGCTGCGGCCCTCAGGGTGTTTTTGGCCTTGTGTGGCCGGGAGGCGTGGCCCTGCTGCCCCAAGAGCGTCACCTTGAGCCAGAGGATGCTTTTTTCCGCCACCTCGATCATGGTGCCGTCATTGCTGCCGGCATCGGGCACGATAATCAAGTCTTGGGGAGAAAAGAGGCCGGGGTGCTCCCGCAACAGGTAGGCCAGGCCTTTGTCGTTGCCGGTCTCTTCGTCCGCCACCAGGGCCAGGGCCAGGGTACGCTCCGGGGTGATCCCTAAATCCAGGAAGGCCCTTACAGCCATGAGAGACATGACGATGCCGTGATGGTCGTCTTCCGTGCCCCGCCCGTAGAGGCGGTCGCCCTCCACCCGGAGGGTAAAGGGGTCGGACTCCCAGAGGCTAAAATCCCCGGGGGGCACCACGTCCATGTGGCTCAGGACCCAGACCTTTTCCGGCCGCTTCCCGGGCAGGTAGGCCACCAGGTTGGGGCGGACGCCGCCCGGCACCCGGTCATCCGGGGCCGGATAGTCCCGCACTTCAAGCCCCCAACCCGTCAGCACCTCCGTGAGGAACCGGGCCTTGTCGGCCTCACCGGTGCCTCCCACCTCCGGCCCCAGGGCCACCCGGGAGACCATCTGCCGCTGCAGCTCGATCACCTGTTCCGGATAGGTATCCAGGCGCTCGCTCACCAGCCGGAACTTCTCAGTTTGCGTCATCGTTCAACCTGCCTGTATCGGTTCGGTTGGTGGCGCAGGCTTTCCAGCCTGTGCTACCCCGCACCCGCAAAATGGCCCCGCCTTAAACGCTTGGGCGGATCGGGTCTCCGGGCCCGCCAGCGCGGGGGTGGAAGGCTCGCTAAGCCGGTGGAGGTGAGGTCTGGACTCCTCCCTGGAGAGAACTGCTCAAACCAGAAAAATCCCCGTCCGGTTAAGCCGGGCTTTTCCTTCCTGGCGCCATCATATATAATTTTGGTGCCGGAAGACAAGAAGAGTTTAAATGGACCTCCAGTACCCAGTCTCGGCCTCGAGGCCCGGCGGCGTAAGCTCCGGGACGGTTTGTCCGCCAACCGGCCAGGTTATCTAAAATAACTATACCCATCCGCAGGGAGGAGATTTTATGAAAATTAAACGCATTGCGCATCTGGGAATCGCCGTGAAGGACCTGGACCCCCCGAAGAAGCTCTACACCGAAAACCTCGGCCTGACGCTCGGGGGCGAAGAGGTGGTGGAGGCCCAAAAGGTCAAGGTGAGCTTCATTAAGGTGGGGGAGTCAAACCTGGAGCTGCTGCTGCCCACCCAACCCGACAGCGCCGTAGGGAAGTTTCTGGAAAACAAAGGCGAGGGCTTCCACCACCTGGCCCTGGAAGTGGAAGATATCCACGCCGCGGTGGCGGAATTGAAGGCCGCGGGGGTCAAGCTCATCGATGAAACTCCCCGGGAGGGCGCCCACGGGACTCTGGTGGCCTTTCTCCACCCCAAGGCCACGTTTGGCCTCCTGGTGGAACTCTGCCAGTATCCTGACTGAGGCTCAACCTCAATGGGGATAAGTGCGGCGGCCCTGGTGGCCCAGGTCCAGGTCAATCTCCCTTTTCCGTATTTGCAGGCCGGGTACCTCGAGAAGTTTTTGCGCCGGGGCCTCAATCCGGAAATTGGCCTGGACGCCTCTAGCCTGGGACATTACCGCCCCGGGGACTTTCGCCGGGCCGCCCGGGCTTTTCAGGAGGCCGGACGCCGCATCACCCTGCACGGCCCCTTTCAAGACCTGGCTCCGGGAGCCCTGGACGATAGCGTCCTGGCCGCGTCGTGCCGGCGCTGGCGCCAGGCGTTTCGCTATTTATCGGTGTTTCGGCCGGTGGCGGTAGTCTGCCACCTGGGCTATGAAGCCCGGCACTACCACTGGGATCAGGAGCGCTGGCTGGCCCGGAGCGCCGCCACCTGGAAGGAGTTGGCCGCCCTGGCCGCCCCCCACGGCGTGACGGTGATGTTGGAAAATGTCCACGAAACCGAGCCGGAGCTCTTCCTGGAAGTCCTGGGCCGGGTAGGGGCCGCTAACCTCCAGGTCTGTTTTGACCTGGGGCACCTCCTGGCCTTTAGCACCGGGGATTTTCCCCACTGGCTTGAAACCCTGGCCCCGGTCATCGGGCAGCTGCACCTCCACGACAACCACGGGGATCACGACAGCCACCTGGCCCTGGGCGCCGGCCGGGTCCCCCTCCGGGAAACCCTCGACTACCTGGCCCGCCGGGGGCGCCGGCCCCTCATTACCCTGGAGCCCCACCAGGAAGGCAGCCTGGACCCTTCCCTGGACTACCTGGCCGGCATCTGGCCCTGGGACTAGTGTAGTGTCCCAGGATTATCTTACCAATGGTTACAGGTTTTTTCTCCCTCCCCCTTGATGGGGGAGGGCTGGGGTGGGGGTGGAATTGCTCGGCAGTGCTGTAACCTATCCCCCTGCCCCCAAGCCCCTCCCGCCCGGGGAGGGGGAGTTATTGAGGTCAATATTTTGTAAGGTATCGATGTGACACGATACTGGCGCTCTGCTGCATCATTAAGGTGATCTGGAAAACGGGGTTTTGCCCCCCTTTTTCTCCGGGGGACTTCCCCTGCTAAATCCGGTGGTTCCAGCCTGCATTCACGTCCACCCAGTTAATGCCGCACCAGGAAAGCCGCTGGGGCCGCCCTGCCGCCCTGGTCCATCCGCTCCTGTCCTACCTTATTGCTTTACAGCCGGGAAGCGAACGGATAGAATAAAATTGGTTGTATAATGTGGTCTATATACTGGAAAACTTCCCCGACCATCCGGGACGGCTCACGTTGCGGCGGGGAAGTGCCGATATACTATGATAAGGGCAAAGTCAGCTCTATGAAACGCTTGGCTATTCTTGGTTCCACCGGCTCCATCGGCCAAAGCACCCTGGCGGTGGTGGCTGAACACCCCAATGAGTTTGCGGTGGCGGGGTTGGCCGCCGGCCAGAACGTCAAGGTCCTGGCCGAACAGATACGTCTGTTTCGCCCGGCCCGGGTGTCGGTGCAGGATGAGACGGTAGCCGCCCATCTGCGGGAGCTGGTTCCCCGGGAAGGGTCCCCCGAAATTCTCTGGGGACGGGCCGGGGTCCGGGAGGTGGCAGTGGCCTCCGGGGCCGACCTGGTGGTCTCCGCCATGGTGGGGGCGGTGGGCCTGGAACCCACCCTGGCCGCCATTCACGCCGGCCTGCCGGTGGCCCTGGCCAACAAAGAGACCCTGGTGGCCGCCGGTTCCCTGGTGATGGCCGCGGCCCGGGAACGGGGCGTGCCCATCATCCCGGTGGACAGTGAACACAGCGCCATTTTTCAGGCCTTGCACGGACAGTGCCGGGAGGATGTCCAGCATCTCTGGCTGACCGCCTCCGGAGGGCCGTTTCGCACCTGGGACCTCGAGCGCCTGCACGGCGCCACCGCGGCCCAGGCCCTGAAACATCCCAACTGGAGCATGGGGCCCAAGATCACCATCGACAGCGCCACCATGATGAACAAGGCGTTGGAGGTTATCGAGGCTTCGGTGCTCTTCGGCCTTCCCGTGGACCAGGTGGGGGTTTACATCCATTCCCAGAGTATCATTCATTCCCTGGTGGAGTTTGTCGACGGCTCGGTGATCGCCCAGTTGGGGGTGCCGGACATGCGCCTGCCCATCGCCTATGCCCTGACCTACCCCCGGCGCCGGCCCTTGAACTCGCCGCGCCTGGACCTGTGCCAGGTTGGCCGCCTCACCTTCGAGGCTCCCGATACGACCCGGTTCCCGGGGTTGGCTCTGGGATATGCCGCGGCAAGGGCCGGGGGCACCATGCCCGCAGTGCTCAATGCCGCCAACGAAATGGCGGTGGCGGCCTTCCTCAGCGGCCACCTCGGTTTTATGGATATCCCCAAAACCGTCGAGGCCACCATGGCGGCCCACCAACATCAGCCTCTGGAGAGCCTGGAGCAGGTCCTGGCCGTCAACCGCTGGGCCCGGGATTTTGCCCGGGGATTGATCAACCGCAAGGGAGGGCGCCCCTCGGGGCTGCCTGATCCCGGATCGAGCTGAATATGGGTTCTCCCACAGGAGCATACAGACTTTTATGATAACCGTGTTGGCGACCGTCATCGTCCTGGGGGTCCTGGTCTTCGTCCACGAATTCGGCCATTTCCTCATGGCGAAGCTCTTCGGGGTGCGAGTGGACGCCTTCTCCCTGGGTTTCCCGCCTAAAGTGCTCCACAAGCAGATCGGAGATACTGATTACCGCCTTTCCGTGATTCCGCTGGGGGGCTATGTCAAGCTTTTTGGCGAAAATCCCAAGGATGAAGTGCCGCCCGAGTTGGAGTCGGTGTCATTTTCCCATCACCCGCTCTGGCACCGATTTTTGATTGTCTTGGCCGGGCCGGCCTTCAACCTGCTTTTCGCGGTCGTGGCCCTCTTCCTGGTCTTTGCTTTTTCCGGGATTCCCTATCTCACCACCGAAATCGGCGGGGTAAAAGCGGGTTCCCCTGCGGCCCTGGCCGGCCTGAAAGCCGGCGACCAGATTCTGTCGGTGGGAGGCCAACCGGTAAGCCGCTGGGAAAACCTCTCTTTAAAAATCCGCCAGGGAGGGGAACATCCCTTAACCCTGTCGGTACGGCGGGGAGACCGGGACTTCCAGGTCGAGGTGACCCCCCAACGCATGGAGACCGCCGACATCTTTGGAGGAACAGTCTCTGCCTTGATCATCGGCGTCACTTCCGGGAATACTCCGGCTATGGAGCAGGTCGGTCCCATCCGGGCCCTGGAGCTCGGCGTGTTTTACACCGGCCGCCTTACCTGGCTGACCGTGGAGAGCCTGTACAAACTGCTGGCCAGACAAGTGCCGTTGAAGAGTATCGGCGGCCCCATCCTCATTGCCCAAGTAGCGGGCCAACAGGCGAAGTTGGGGGTGAACTACCTGGTGCAGTTTATGGCGGCCCTGAGCGTCAATCTCTTTCTGCTCAACCTCCTGCCCATCCCCGTCCTGGATGGCGGGCACCTGTTTTTTTTCACCCTAGAGGCGATCCGGGGCAAGGCGGTGCCTCTGAAGCACCGGGAGATGGCCCAGGGATTGGGCCTGATGTTACTCCTGGCTCTGATGATTCTGGTCTTCTACCAGGATATCTTGCGCCTGGTGCAGACCCAGTATTGAGAGAGTCTGCCGTTTTCTCTGAGCCGGCAAGCCTCTTGAAAAATTCTTCTCTGCTGAGCCCCAAAGGTAATCATGCTCAAAAAAGCGCCCGGTGGCACAGGCTGGAAAGCCTGTGCCACCGGGCGCTGACGCCGTGACTCAATGGGGAAGTGATGGTTAAAAGAGGCTCTTTATTAACGGAAAACGGCAGACCGACAATGGCAAACCTTCTCAGCCCATGCTTCTTTTAGCCCTGGATACCGCCACCGACAAGGGCAGCCTGGCCCTGATGGCGGAAGAGCGGGTCCTGCTGGAATATTCCCTGGACAGCCATAACGCCTATCTTACCTGCCTGATGCCCGGAGTGGCGGCCATCCTGAGAAAGAGCGGCAAGGAAGCGGCGGACCTCACCGCCGTGGCCGTGAGCACCGGCCCCGGCAACTTTACGGGGCTCCGCATTGGGCTCGCTACTGCCAAGACCCTGGCCTGGTCCCTCAACTGCCCGTTGGTGCCGGTCCCTACCATGGAGGTGCTGGCGGCCCAGTTCCCCTTTTCTCCCGACCCCATCGGCGTGCTCATGGACGCCAAGCGCGGTGAGGTCTTCTGGGGGCTGTTCCGGTGCCCGGAAGATCGGCCCCAGGTGCTGGAAGGGCCGTTGCGGCTGCCGGTTTCGGAACTCCCGGCCCGGCTGCGCCCGCCGCTCCTGCTCACCGGCCCCGGCCTTGACGCCCACCGGGAGACCCTGGCCCGGCTGTTGCCCCCTGAGATTGCCTGGGCTCCGCCGGAAAGCCGCCTGCCCCGGGCCTCGACCCTGGCCCATCTGGCCCGCCACCGCCTCAAGCTCGGCCTGACCGCCAACCCCGCCCAACTGGTCCCCACCTACCTGCGCCCGGCCCTGTGAAGCGTTTGAAATTAAGGATTAAATCTCGATTACCTTACACCAGTTCTTCAAAAGGAACGAAGTAAACTTGGGACCCCTGTGTGCGCCTCTCGGGGGAACCCAGGTCCCCCTGCAAAAAATTGCATTGACCGCAATACTATGAAAGAACCCGAGGCACGCTGTCAGACCCTATTTCACCATCCTCTCTTCCCAGGGCCGTAGGGCGGGAAAGCAAAGCGCATCCCGCCTTTTGCATCTTTCTCGCAGAGATTCCAACCGGATTCCCGCCCTCGCTCAAGCCGGCCCGAAATACCGCCGGATAAAGTCCCGTTCCTCGCTGCGGCTCTTGACCTTCTCGTTGAGGCGGGCTTCCAGCAGGCGGTCCAGCATCTCCTTGATCAGCGGCCCGGGCCGATAACCCAGGGCCACCAGGTCCCGCCCCTTGAGCTCGGGCTTGAGATGCTTGAGGTGGGTAAAATACAGGGAGATGGCCTTCCGGGAGCTCTCGTGGCGCGATTTGGCCATCATGTAGAGGATAAATTCCGTGTCCAACGGCGCCAGGATATGGTAGACCTGGGTGCGGCTCGGTTCCCCGTAACGGAAGAGCCTGACCAGGGCCTGCTCGCTGGCCTCCTTGCCCCTGAGGATGGAGGTGGCCAGCTTGGGAGACAGGTTGAACCGGCGCAGCATCTCCTCCAGTTCGGCCAGGGTCAGGTGGTCCACCAACCCCAGAAAGTAGAGCAGCCAGCGCTTATATTTTTCTTCCAGGTAAAGCAGGTCGTACCAGGAGAGGACCGCCTGGACCCGCTCCAGCAGGTGGCGGGGGCCCTCATCGAATCCCAGCCGGGGATGGACCGCCACCAGGAGGTTCAATTCCGCCAGGCGGGCGATGGCGGGAATGGGGTTTTCCTCCTGGAGGATGAGCCGCAACTCCCCGAACAGGCGGGCCCCGGAGAGGCGGTCGAAAAAGTTGTTCCGCACCGCATTGGTGATGAGATTGGCGGCCAGCTTGGTGATGCGGAACTTGAAGCGCTGCTCGAAGCGGATGGCCCTGAAGACCCGGGTGGGATCTTCCACGAAACTCAGGTTGTGGAGCAGGCTGATGCGGCCCTCTTTGATATCCCGCTGGGCCCCGAAGAAATCCAGCAGGGTCCCGAACTCTTCGGGGTTGAGTTTCAGCGCCAGGGTATTGATGGTGAAGTCCCGGCGGTAGAGGTCCATCTTGATGGAGCTGTATTCCACGATGGGCAGCGCCCCCGGGGCCTCGTAATATTCGGTCCGGGCGGTGGCCACGTCGATCTTGAAGCCGTCGGGGAAAATGATCACCGCGGTTTTAAATTTTTGGAATTCCCGGGACCTGGCCCCGAACTGCGCCGCGAACTGACGGGCGAAGACAATGGCGTCCCCTTCTATGACGATGTCGATGTCCAGGTTTTCATGTTTGAGCAGCAGGTCCCGGACGAAGCCCCCCACCACGTAGGCGCTGAAGGTTAATTCCGCCGCCACCAGGCCCACCTGCTTCAAGATCTCCAGGATATCCTTGGGCAGACGCTCCCGCATCAGGGACACGATATTCTTGGTGCGGATCGGCTGGGACCACTGGGCCTCGTCGTTTTCCGAGATGAGCAAGTGGAGCAGGTCGGTACGGCTGATCAGGCCGATGACCTTGCCGTCCTCCACCACCGGCAGGATGCGCTGCTTGTTGATGACCAGGCGGTCCCTGATTTCGGCAATGGAGGCGTCCGGGTCCACCGTGGCCACTTCGGAGTTCATGTAGTCCACCACCGAGTGGCCCTTCAAGCCGTGAAAAATACCCTTTTCCACGGTCTGCCGGGAAATCAGGCCCAGGAGCTTAGAGCCGGAGAGCACCGGCAGGGCATTGATATTGTAGCGGTTGAGGATTACTTCGGCCTCCTCCAGGGTCACCTCCGCAGCTACGGATTTAACCGGGAAGGACATGATCTCCCGGGCCAGCCGCCGGGGATGCACCCGGGCCTGGAGGATCTGGCGCAATTTTTCCTCCACCTGGGTCAAGGGCGTATCTTTGATGGTGGCCGAGGCGGCGTAGCTGTGCCCTCCGCCCCCCAACTCGGACAGGATCTCGGCCACATCCACCTCGGGCAGGCGGCTCCTCCCCACCACGAAGACCCGGTCTTCCATCTGGGCCAGGGCGAAGAGGACCTGGATATTCTCCACATCCATGAGGCGGTGGGCCACCACCGCAAAATCCGGCACGTATTCCGGGGCGGTGGTCCGGGCCATGACCACCTCGATGCCCCCCACGTGGAAGCTGGTGGAGTGCTCCAGGAGGTCGTTGAGGAGGGCCACCTGCTCGGCGTTCAACTCCCGGGTGACAATCTCGGAGACCACGTTGAGGTCGGCCCCCTGGCTGAGGAGAAAGCCGCCGGCTTCAAAATCCTGGGGCGTGGTGGAGGCAAAGGTAAAGGAACCCGTGTCCTCGAAAATCCCCAGGGCCATGACGGTGGCCTCCGGGGGGGACAGGGCCAGGCCCCGCTCCCTAATGATGCGGGTGAGAATGGCCGTGGTGGAGCCGACCTCCTCCACGACCTCCAGGCTGCCGTGCACGTCTTCGTCGGTGTCCGGGTGGTGGTCGTAGATGTGGATGTCCACCAGGCCGGTGGCGGCCACTTCGGCAAATTTGCCGATGCGGGACGCCTGGCGGGTGTCCACCAGGATGAGGCGTTTGATCTCATCCAGGGGCACCTGCTTCATCCGGGTGAAATCCACGAAATAAAAGCTGGAGCGGATGAAAAAGTCCCGGAGGTTGCGCTCCTGGGAGCCGGGAAAGACCAGGAGCGCCTCGGGATAAAGCTTCTTGGCCGCCACCATGGAGGCCATGGAGTCAAAATCGGCGTTGAGGTGAGA
>CAWKEQ010000006.1:0-129990 GCA_963848565.1 uncultured delta proteobacterium | reverse complement strand
TAAGGTCAAAAGGCATCATAAGAAACGTGCAGTGAAATGCCCGCCGGCCAAACCGAAAAAAGCCAAAAAGGCTATGTAGTGCATCACTGAAGTTATCTGGGATTAATCCCGTAGTAACCAGATTCAGAAGGTGTGGCGAGCTATGCTCACCACACCTTCTGTTTTTCGGTCCTAGACTTGTTGATCCATGACCGCCCCGCCCTCTCCAGCCTCGAGTGAAGACCAGGGTGTCATACCTGGCAGCCGGGATCAAAGGACCGGGCGCCTCCAGGCCAAGCCCGCCTGACCTCAACTCTCATCGTCAATGAAAAGCTGCTTGATCCCTTCCCCCTGTCCAGGGTCTGGCAATGTTCCCCTCAGGCCGAAGCGCGATAATTATGGCGATTGCCATAAATTCTTTCCACTTGGAGATTCTTAAATCCCCCTTTTTGAAAGGGGGACTTTAGCCGTAATTCCTTATAGTTCCACCATTTTATAAAGGGGGGATAGGGGAGAGTTATAATGATGCCGCCATCGGAAAAATACTTCTGGCAAACACTATGAAAAGAGGGATGCTTGGTGGCGATGAGGCGGCGGGGATCTGTGCTCCGGCGAGAGACCGGGCTTGCTCCGGAGGGCGACCGGATGCGGCTCCGCCAGTAATGCGAACCGGCCTGGCGGCTGGCCTGAATCAATTGGCCAGGAGAATATATGCGGGGCCCTGATGGGTTTGCGGGGAAGAAGACTGAGGGCCACAGGGTGGCCGGACTCCCTCATCATGGTTCGACGTGAGCCGACGGCCTTGGCAGGGGGCCTTGCCTACCTCTCAGGGGCTGAGGCGTTCTGGGCCAGGCTGTCCCCGGTAGCTCCCCGGGTGATGTCCATCGGCAGGCCGTTTTGTTCTTCCACCGCCCGCATCACCTTGCGCATGTTCACCTTGTCCGCCAGGCCCCGCTGCTCCAGCATGTTGAGCACGTGCAGGATCATGGAGCGGATTTTGAAGTAGACGTCCTCGTGCACCGAGAGGTAGATGTGCCCCTGGCGGAAGCCGATCTTGGCCGGTTCGTAGATATACTCCACCGAGGTGCCCACCGGCACCATGGGGAACAACTTTTTGATGTGCTCCGGATACATCCGGGTGCAGCCGTGGCTCACCATGCGCCCCACCCCCAGGGGCATGGCGGTGCCGTGGATGCCGTAATCGCCCCATGACAGGGTAAGTTTATAATCCCCCAGGGGATTATCCGGCCCCGGCGGCATCACCGACATCTCATATTTTTTTTGCAGGGCCTTGGGGATATGCCAGGCCGGATGCACCTTTTTCTCGATCACCCGAAATTTCCCCTGAGGGGTCCTGAAATCCAACACCCCCATGCCGATGGGGAAGGTGTAGACCTGGGTGTTATTGTTGATGTAATAGTAGAGGCGCATTTCCCCGGTGTTGACGATGATCTGGTTGCCATGGTTATTGGGCACGATCCACAGGGTGGGGATGGTTATCTCGGTGCCCACGGGCAGGATGAACGGGTCCAAGTTCCGGTACAGGACCCCGAGCTCCGAATAGCCCAGACCATAGTGCCGGGCCAGCTCCAGGAGGTCGTCGCCTTTCTTGGTGCGGTAGTGCTGGATAGCCCCCACCACGGTGAGGGCCTGGAGGTCGACGCCTTGGGGGGAGGCCGGCAAATGGATGTTATAAGGACCGGCGGCCATAACGGGCTGGGTCGCGGCCAACATGAGACAAACCATAAAAATTCGGGTCATCTGGCGCATATCGTCCCCCTGGGTTGGCAGACTGTGCGGTAGCGGCACATCCTAAGTCCCGTCATTATCTTAGAGAACTCGTGGCGGGCCCTCCTCAATTGGCGCCGGGTTGCGTGACGTCCACCGGCATGCCGGTTTGCTCTTCCACCGTCTGCATCACTTTCTGGGTATCTACCTTATCGGCCAGCCCGTGCTGCTCCAGCAGATTCATGACATGGAGAATCATGGAGCGGATTTTGAAATAGACGTCATCGTGCACGGAGAGAAAGACGCGGCCCTGGCGGAAGCCGATTATGGCGGGCTCGTAAATGTATTCCACTTTGGTGCCCATGGGGACCATGGCAAAGAGTTTCTTGATATCTTCCGGATAGAGGCGGGTGCAGCCGTGGCTGACCAGACGCCCCACGGCCCAGGGTAAGTTGCAGCCGTGGATCCCATAGTCGCCCCAATTGAGGCCAAGCTTAAAGGCCCCCATAGGGTTATCGGGCCCGGCGGGCATCACCGCCATCTGGTATTTTTTCTGCAGCTGCTTAGGTATGTGCCAGTCCGGGTTCACTTTCTTTTGATTCACCGTAAAATTGCCGGTAGGGGTTTTAAAATCCAGGACCCCCATGCCGATGGGATAAGTATAGACCTGCTTGCCCTGGTTGACGAAATAGAACAGGCGCATTTCCCCGGTATTTACCACGATTTGGGCGCTATGCCCGGTAGGCACAATCCACAGGGTCGGGATGAGCATGTCGGCTCCCGCCGGCGGCAGGAATGGGTCCCATTGACGGTACATGGCGCCGATTTCCGTCCAACCCAGGTCGTAGAGCCGGGCGATGTCCAGGAGGTCCTGGCCTTTTTTGACCACGTGGTGTTGAGGCGAGCCGATGACGGTCACGGCCTGGGGATCGATGCCCGTGGGGCCGGCGGGCGGCCGGATGGTAAAAGGCCCCCCGGCCAAGGCCGGCGTGAGATGCACCACGAAGACCAGGGCAGCCAGTATCTGGACCAATCGGCGCATTATCTTAACCTTGACTGGGACGATACGGTTTCAAGCTGGAGGTGAAGGGCGGCAACATGATGCCCTTCTCGGTGACGATGCCGGCAATCAGGTCGTTGGGGGTGACATCGAAGGCCAGGTTCAGGGCCCGGGCCCCGGCCGGGGCCACCGCCTGGCCCCAGAGATGGGTCACCTCTTCGGCGTCACGCTCTTCCACCGGGATGTGGCCGCCGTCGGGCAGGGAGAAATCAAAGGTGGACAGGGGCGCCGCCACGTAAAAAGGGATGCCGTGATGGTGGGCCAGGACCGCCACGCTATAGGTGCCGATCTTGTTGGCGGTGTCGCCGTTGCCGGCAATGCGGTCCGCCCCCAGGATGACCAGGTCCACCTTGCCCTGGTGCATCAGGGTGGCCGCGGCCCCGTCGGGGATGAGGGTGTAGGGAATCCCCAGCTTGCCCAACTCCCAGGTGGTGAGCCGGGCCCCCTGGAGCAGGGGCCGGGTTTCGTCCACCCACACGGAAAAGCGCTTCCCCGCTTCCCAGGCGGCCCGCAATACCCCCAGGGCCGTGCCGTAGGCCCCGGTGGCCAGGGCCCCGGTGTTGCAGTGGGTGAGCACCCGCTGGCCGTCGTGGATCAGGACCTGTCCCGCCTGGGCCATGCGGCGGTTGGTGGTGTCATCTTCCTTGAGCATGGTCTGGGCTTCGGCCACCAACCGGGCTTTTATAGCCTCCACCGGTTCCGCCGCATGCTCTTGGGCGACTAACAGCACCCGATCCAAAGCCCAAAAGAGATTGACCGCGGTGGGACGGGCCGCGGCAATCTCCCGGCAGATGATTTGAAAGCGCTCCTGGAATTCCTGGGCGTCCTGAGTGTTAAGGTCCAGGGCCCCCAAGGCCGCGCCCATGGCCGCGGCCACCCCGATGGCCGGTGCGCCCCGGATGGCCAGCGTCCGGATGGCCTCGATGATCTCGTGGTAATCCGTGATCTCCAGGTAGAGCTCTTCCGCGGGCAAACGCCGCTGGTCCAACAGCTTGACCGTATTCGCATCCCAACAAATGCTGCAATAGGGGATCATGTTGTCTCCGGTTTTCGGTTTTCGGTTAAAAGGCCGGCTGGTGGGGATGTAGGGGCGGGTCTGTTAAACCCGCCCCTACAATGAAGGATTGTCCTCAACTCATTTCAGCAGCCGCTGAAAAATCTCGTTGGCCAGTTGCGGGTTGGCCTGGCCCTTGGTTTTTTTCATCAGTTGGCCCACGAAGAAACCCATGACCTTGGTCTTGCCGGCTTTATAGTCGGCGACTTCCTTGGGATTGGCGCTGATGATTTCCTGGGCCGCGGTTTCCAAGGCCCCGGTGTCGCTGATCTGCATCAGGCCTTTTTCCTTGATGATGGCTTCCGGGTCTTTGCCGGTGGCCACCACTTCTTTCAACACTTCCTTGGCCTGATTGCGGCTGATGGCGCCTTTTTCCACCAGCGTCAGCAAAGTTGCCGCGATGGCCGGCGTAATAGCCGACATGGCCGCGGGATCATCCAGGAACCAGTTGCTCACCTGTTTGGCAATTTTTATCGTGGGCTTGCCGACGGCTGCCTCGCTGGCGATCCCTGTGGGCTTTATATCTGGCGTCTTAGAAATTTCCTTGACCGTGGCCTCGAAGTTATCGGCCCGGGCCTTATCCGAGGTCAGCACTTCGGCGTCGTATTCCGGCAGGCCGTAATCCGCCACAAAGCGGGCCAGGCGCGCTCCCGGCAATTCAGGCAAATTTTGACGCAACTCTTCCACCCAGGCCGGATCAGGCTTCACCGGCACCAGGTCCGGGTCCGGGAAGTAGCGGTAGTCGTGGGCCTCTTCCTTGCCCCGCATGGACACGGTCTGGTTGGCCGCCGTATCCCAGAGGCGGGTTTCCTGGACAATTTCCCGCCCCGCGGCCAACAGGGCCCGCTGGCGCTTGATCTCATACTCCAGGGCCGCCTTGACGAACCGGAAGGAGTTCATGTTCTTGAGCTCGGCCCTGGTGCCGAACTGGGCCTGCCCCACCGGGCGGAGCGAGATGTTGGCGTCGCACCGGAGGGACCCTTCCTCCATGTTGCCGTCGCAAACCTCTAAATAGAGGAGGATATTCGCGCAGGCCCTTAAAATACTCCACCGCCTCGTCGGGAGTGCGCATGTCCGGTTCGCTGACGATCTCGATCAGGGGCACCCCGGTGCGGTTGAAGTCCACGAAGCTCACCGGCCGGGACTCGCTGTGGATCAGCTTCCCCGCGTCTTCCTCCATATGGATGCGGGTGATGCCGATGCGCCGGGCGCGGTCGTCCACCTTGATATCCAGGTGGCCGTGCTCCGCCAGGGGTAGTTCGTACTGGGAGATCTGGTAGCCTTTCGGCAGATCGGGGTAGAAATAATTCTTCCGGGCAAAGACCGACTCGGGGTTGACCCGGCAGTTGGTGGCCAGGGCCATCTTCAGGGCGAACTCCACCGCCTTCTGATTCAGGACCGGGAGAGAACCGGGCATCCCCAGGCAGACCTCGCAGACCTGGGTGTTGGGCGGGGCCCCGAAGGTAGTGGCGCACCCGCAGAAGATCTTGCTGGCAGTGCGCAGCTCGGCGTGAATTTCCAACCCGATGACGGCTTCATATTCCACGGAAAGATTCCTTTCGAGACACGGCAAGCGCTAAGGCCCGCCCCCACCATTTCCTGCCCTACGGCCGCGGTCAGCTTGCGTGGATCAGGTCGGCGACTTTGACGCCGGACAGGATCATACCGCCGAAGATGGCGCCCATGCGGTTGACGCCGGCGGTGGCGGTGGCGGCCATACCGGCCACGAAAAAGCCCGGATAAATCTCCTTGGTGTGTTCGATGGTGCCTTGTTCGCCGACCTCCGACCACATGGAGCGCTCCCCGGCGATGCCGCCGCTGGGGGTGGCCAGGGTGATGGGCTGGTTTTTCCGCAGGAGCACGTTCACCACCTCCAGGTCGTGGCCGGTGGCGTCGATGGTGCATTTGGCCCGGATCACCAGGGGGTCCACGTGGAGGCGGGCCATCTCCACCGCGGTCCAGTCAATCACCAGGCCGGTGACCCGGTCCTCCCGGACCATGACGTCTTCGACGCTGATGCAGTTGAACACGGTGGCCCCGGCCTTCACCGTCTGGGAACCCAGGGTGGTGACGGCCTCCACCGCGTCGGCGGTGTAGTACTCGTCATAGATGGGCTTGAGGCGAATTCCCAACTCGTCCAGGACGGGTTTGGCCGCCTCCTGGATGACGATTTCGTTAAACATCATGCCGCCGCCCCACATGCCGCCGCCTATGCTCAGCTTCCGTTCGAAGATGGCCACTTTGTGGCCCTGCCGGGCCAGGCGCCAGGCCGCAGTGAGTCCGGAGACGCCGCCCCCTACCACGGCTACATCTATGTCCAGATTGGTCCAGCAGTTTCTGCGTATAACGTTCAATGATCGCCCGGGTAATCAGAACTTCATCTATCGCCATGGTAGGTCCTTTTTCTCAGTGAAATTAGGTTAAAAATATCTAACCGCCGCAGTTCTGTCAAGTGGAGGGGTCCCGGCCTGAAGCCGCATTGACCGGGACTCAAGGCGGCCGGACCGGGGCGGCTGCCCTCACGGGTTCCTCTTCCCGGCGATTATTTGGCTTTGGCCCGGCGGCACCATCCACGGTATAGTAAAAAGAAAATTCTCCCAGGATCGGATATGCCCACCATCAAACTGAAAGCTTTTACCCTGCTGGAAAGAGTCCGGACCCAAAGCCCGGTGGTCCATCATTTGACCAACTGGGTCACCATCTATGACTGCGCCCAGGTGGTGAAAGTGCTGGGGGCCTCCCCGGTCATGGCCCATGCCCGGGAAGAGGTGGAGGAGATGGCCCGGCTGGCCTCCGCCCTGGTCCTCAATATCGGCACCCTGACCGGGGAAATGGTGGAGGCCATGAAGCTGGCGGCCCAGAGCGCCAACGCCAAGGGAATCCCGGTGATCCTGGACGTCTGCGGGGCCGGGGCCACCGCCTTGCGGGACCGGAAGTGCTTTGAGCTCCTGGATGAGGTGCGGATCGACCTCATCAAAGGCAATGCCTCGGAGGTGGCCCGGATCAGCGGGGCCCAGGTCCGGACCAAGGGAGTGGACGCCGCCCCGGTGGAGGAGGACCTGGAGGAGGTGGCCCTGAGCCTGGCCCTCAAACGGAAGTGCACGGTGGTCATCACCGGCCCGGAAGACCTGGTGGTGGACGGCAGCCGGCGGTTTGTGGTCAAAAACGGCCACCCCCTCATGTCCCGGGTGGTGGGCACCGGCTGCATGGCGGCTTCGGTGATCGGCACCTTTGCCGCGGTGGAGCCGGACCTGGCCCTGGCCGCGGCCGCGGGGCTGATCTGCTTCAATGTCGCCGGGGAGACTCGCCGCCGAACTCTCCCCGGGCCCCGGCACCTTCAAGGTGAAACTCTATGACTGCCTGGACGCCCTGGACGAGGCGACCCTGGCGGAACGGCGGCGCGTGAGCGGGTGAGGGGCTACTATTTCATCACCGAGGCGCGCTTGAGCCGGGCCGGGAACCTAAGCGACGTGGCCGCGGCGGTGGCCGCCAAGGTCCGGGTGGTGCAGTACCGGGAGAAGCAGGGCCGCTCCTCGGGACCTGGTGGCGCGAGGCCCGGCAATTGCGGGAGCTCTGCCGGCACACCCTATTTCTGGTCAACGACCGGGTGGATCTCGCCCTGGAGGTGGGGGCCGACGGGGTGCACCTGGGCCAGGAGGACCTCCCCTGCCACGAAGCCCGGAAACTCCTGGGCCCGGACAAAATTATCGGCGTCACGGTCCACACGGTGGCCGAAGCCCTGGCGGCCCAGGCCGGGGGAGCCGATTACCTGGGGGTGTCGCCCATCTTCAGCACCGCTACCAAGGCCGACGCCGGCGCCCCCACCGGGGTGGCGCTCCTCAGCGAGATCCGCCGGCGGGTGACGCTCCCCCTGGTGGCCATCGGCGGCATCACCCTGGCCAATGCCCCTGGGGTCATCGCGGCCGGAGCCGACGCGGTGTGCGCCATCTCCGCAGTGGTCACCCGGCCCGAAGTCCAGGCGGAAATTGACAAGTTCCAGAAATTGTTCGGCGGCAATCCGTCAATTTTTTGAAGGATCCGGGTCCTGGTTGCGGTTCTTTCAGGAATTTCTTGATCCGGGGATTTTGGACAATTTTATCCATCATATAGGCGGTCAACACTTCTTTGCCGCGCTCGTTATAATGGCAGCAAATATCGATATAAACCGTCTCTTTTTCTTGGGCAAACGCCATGGTGGCATCAAAGTAATGAATGTTCTGCTCCCGCAGTTTCCTGCCTTCCTTGATGAGTATCGGATAGCCGATAAGAGCCGATTGGCTGATGGCGGCCCTGGCCAAATAAGCCGAGCGCTTTTCTTCCGCAGTCAGGACCTTTGACCCCTTAACATATTGATTAGGCTGGAGGAAATGGTAATACTCCATGCCGTTTGCCCGGGCCAACTGGTCAATCAGCACTGAACTCCGGACCCAAACCGCCGCGGCATCTTCATAAAGCTTCCGCATATCTTTATAGGCGAAGAATGGTCCGGTTTCTTCGAATCTCTTGACTTCCTCCTGCTGCAATTTGATCAATTTGTGATTGGCGTGATCAATATCCCAGTTGAGGCGTTTAAATTGCTGCATCTTGATCAGGCCGAAGACGGCGCTGCCTCTAAAGATGCTGGAGGTCAAGGCATCCAGGTTTTCCTGCTTCAGGTCCCGCAGGTACCGCACCTTGCCGATCTCCGCCAGGATCTTTTTGCTCGGCTGGCGGGAGATCCTCAGATTCCAGTTCCTGGGGAAAAAGGGGTTGACCCCGACGTCATAATTATCGGTGATGGGCAGCACGATTTCGTTATAGCCGTCCAGGTTGATGATCAGATCGTATTCGGCCCCCAGGGACAAAAAATAGGTCAAGGCCAGGAGTTGTTGAGGCTGCTTATAGCCGGCTAACCCCAGGGTGACTACGTTAGGAGGCACCCGGCAAACCCGCTGGAAGGCTTCTCTTATGACCTCTTTCATGCTTTGCGCCACCGATCCCCCCAGGAGCAACACGTTCAATTTGCCGGGCTCCTTTTTGATTACCGGCGACACGGTGGTGGCAAATCCGTAGGTCGCATTATTTTCTTCTTTATTCTTGAAATCATAAACAAAACCTAAATATGGATGAATAATCTCTCGATCCCACCACAAGGCAAATTCATCGCTAAGCCCGTAGTTGCTATTCTTTATAAATTTATACAGATCAGTAACATCATAGCTACGCTTATAGATAACGAAATAAGACAGGCGTGCCAGGCCTTCGATACAAATGACAACTATCAGAACCATCAGGCCAGTAAAAATGAATTTCTTAGACTTTTTCACTGTGCAATTTATCCTATTATTTCCCCGGGTAATAAGTAGTGAAAGACATCATTTTACTCTCGCCAGTTCAAAATATCCGAACCTGGAGGGCCTTGTCAACCGTCAAAGCCTGAAAAGGCCAAGGGACAGGTCCGGGTTTTAGGGAAATTTTGGCCCGGGGAGAAAAAACTCCCCAGCCGGCTTTCGATGCCGGACTTTTGGGGATAAAATAGCATATTAAATTCTTCAGCTTGAGGTGAGCTATGGCTCTTGTTGCTTTTCTCTTCCCAGGGCAGGGTTCCCAGTACGTGGGCATGGGCCGGGACCTTTTTGACGCCGACCCCGGCGCCCGGGACTTGTTCGACCTGGCCGAGGAAACCACCGGGCTGCCCTTAAAAAGGCTCTGCTTCACCGGGCCCCTGGAGGAACTCACCCTGACGGTGAACCTCCAGCCCGCGGTGACCGTGGTCAACCTCTGTCTCTACCGGGTCCTGGCTAAGGCCGGGGTTAAACCCGCGGCGGTGTGCGGCCACAGCCTGGGGGAGTACAGCGCCCTTTACGCTACGGGGGTTCTGAGCGCCGATGCTGCCATCGCCGCGGTGGCCGAGCGGGGCCGCCTCATGCACCGTGAGGCCGAAAAATATCCCGGCGCCATGGCCGCGGTCATCGGCCTGACGCCGGAAAAATTGAAGGGCCTGGTCCATCCCTTGACCAAAGAGGGCCCCATTGCCCTGGCCAACTTCAATACCCCGGTGCAGACGGTAATTTCCGGCTCCCCGGAAATGGTGGCCCGGGCGGGAAATCTGGCGAAAGCCGAAGGAGCCAAGGTCATCCCGTTAAAGGTCTCCGGGGCCTGGCACTCGCCGTTGATGGAGGAGGCCACCCGGGATTTCGCCGCGTTCATGGCGAAGCTGGACTTCAGTCCTCCCCGGCTGCCCCTTTATCTCAACGCCACCGCCGCCACCGAGACGAACCCGGATACCCTGCGCGCGGCCATGGGCGCCCAGCTCACCAGCCCGGTGCGTTGGGCCGAACTCATCCTCAATGTCAAGGCCGCCGGGGTGGACACCTGGGTGGAGGTGGGGCCCAAAAACGTCCTCACGGGCCTGGTAAAGAAGATCCTGCCCCAAGAACCCCCCGGGAGTTTTCATAACGTGGAAAACCTGGAAAGCTTAGAGAAGTTTTTGAAGGCAATTTAGGAACTTCAGGAAGACCAGGGGACCAGGGGACGGATTGATTACCCAGAGAACCGGACATTTTTATAGGGAACAGAGGCCAGTAATCGGCATTTAATAACGAGGCCGATTTTCCTGGGAGAGGGACAAACCTGGAGGGCTGGCCAGGCTTCCGGTTCTCGGTGGCCGAGGTGTTGATTTAGGGGTTCGACCCCTCCCCCGGCAGGGAACAAATCTCTGCCCGGGTAGTAAGCGGGAGCCACCGGTGATGGCCTCGTGGTCTGTATCATAGTTATCTCTACATTATTTTCCTAAATGGGGGCGCATTTGTCCGGAATATCGTCAGCAGTCTTGGTCCAGAGGAAAGGTTGGGGGTCCTGGTTGCGTTTTTCCCGATAAGCCTCGATAGCCTCGATCAGGTCCAAGACGCTGTGAAAAGCCCCGCGGCGGAGTCGCTTTTCCGTCAGTTCGGCAAAGAATCGTTCCACGGCGTTCAACCAGGCTGACGAGGTTGGAATGAAGTGGAAGTGAAAACGAGGATGCTTGGTCAGCCATTCCGTAACCCCGGCCTGCTTATACGTAGCATAGTTATCGACAATCAGATGCAGGTCCAGTTCTGCGGGAGTACGGCGCTCGATCAACTGCAAGCACTTTAAAAATTCTTGGTGTCGATGCCGTTTCAGGCCGGAACCGATCACTTCACCCTCCAGCACCTTCAAGGCAGCAAACAGGCTGGTGGTCCCATGCCGTTTGTCCTCGTGCGTCATGGCGCCGCAACCCCCCTTTTCGAGCGGCAACCCCGGCTGGGTGCGATCCAAGACTTGAATCCCCGCTTTCTCCTCTACACTCAATACCAGGGCATGCTCCGGCGGGTTGAGATAAAGCCCGACCACATCCCGCAGCTTTTCGGTAAAATGCGGATCTTTGGAAAGCTTGAAGGTGCGGATCAGATGGGGTTTGATGTGGTGAGCCGACCAGATGCGCTGCACCGTGCTGTGGCTGGTTCCCAGGCTTTCGGCTAAGGTCCGGGTGGTCCAATGGGTGGCATGGCGGGGCTTCGTGTTCAGGGTGGTGTCAATGATGGTTTCCACCATTGCCGCCTCGTAAAGCCTTTTGCGTCCGGCCCTGGTCTTTTCTTCCAGACCTCGCAGTCCGTGTTGGGCGAAACGCTGCCGCCACAGAGCCGCCGAATGCCGATGAATGCCCAAGAGGGCCGCGATCTCTCGATTACTTTTCCCCTGGCCCGCCAACAAGACAATGCGGGAACGCAAAACCTCCCGTTCGGAAGACGTGGAAGACCGAAGGATAAGTTCCAATTTCGCCTTTTCTTCAAAGGTCAGTTCGACGCGAATGGCTTTTCCCATCTCCGTCTCCTGGCTTATCATCACACCAGAAAACAGCATTATAGTATAGCTAATTATGATACACTGCACTGGCAGGAAGCCCAGTTTCTTTGGCTTAATCGAGGGGGCTGTGGCGCAGGGAGGCTAACGGTTCTGTGGGGGCATGCGGGTGGGATTGCCTCAGGCTCCCCGGCGGCGCCGCAGTCAAATCTTGGGTTATAACCTCAAGGTAGCTTTTAGCCGGTCGGGATGGAGCAAAAGATCGAGGGCATCAACAATTCCCGAGGTCGCTACCTCAGCCGCCAGCAGGGCCGCGGTGGCGGCGCCTTCGGTTTGTATAACGGCAATTCCCAGGGCTGCTTCTTTAAGCATGAGGGCATCGTTCCTGCCATTGCCGATGGCCGCGGCGTCGGCCGGTCCTAATTTCTCCAGGTAAGCAGCCTTAGCCTGGGCCTGCTGCCCGGGCGGAATCACGGCCAACTGCACCGGCAGGTGGGCAACCTGGTTCCGGACGCTGCCAAAGGTGTCTGCGGTCAAGATATGGATCTCCAGGCGCTTTGCCAGGATCTCTAGGCGCTCTGCCACTCCCGGCAGCAGGGAGCCATCCGCGGCAAGCGTACCGTTGTAGTCCAGGATAAGGTGGCTCAGGCGTAACGGTTGGGCCCCGGGTAGGTTAATTTCCAGCATGCGGTCTCCTTTCCTGCCTAAAAGATTTCCTCCAGCAGGGCCTGTAAGGTGTCAGGAGCCTGTAAATCCTCCCGGCTGAGGTGTTGCGCCACGGAGCCATCCCGGAAGATCAGCGCCTCGTCGGCCAGCCGGCGAGCCTGGCTGAGACTGTGAGACACGGCAATGATAGTATAGCGCTCTTTTAAGGACAAGAGGAGTTCTTCCACCTGGCGGGTGGCGCGGAAGTCCAGGGAGGCAGTGGGCTCGTCCAACAGGAGGATTTCGGGCTCCAGGGCCAGGAGCCGGGCCAGGCAGAGGCGCTGCTGCTGGCCCCCGGAGAGCGTATGGGCCGGCGCCGTAAGACGATCCTGCACTTCACCCCATAGATGAGTATCCTGAAGAACTTCTTCCACCCGAGAGGCGATGTCCTGGCGGGGCAATCCCAGGACCAGCTTCATCGGCAGAGCGAGATTGTCGGCAATGGACACGGGCAGGAGGTGGGGGGTTTGGAAGACCATGCCTACACGGCGCCGCAATTCCGAGAGGGGCAGAGCCTTCTGGTAGATGTCTTGCCACTCGCCCTGCAACTTCAACTTTATGGACCCCCTGGTTTCACTCCAGGTTAAGCATTCGTTGAGGCGGTTAAGGGTTCGGAGGAAGGTGGTCTTGCCGGAGCCGGAGCGCCCCAGGATCACCGCCAGCCGGCCCCGGTGAAACGTGGCCCCGAGGCCATGCAGGACCTCACGGCCGGCAAAGCCGACGTGCAGACCTTCCACCACCCCGGTGGTTTCTAAATCGTCAGGTTTCTTTGGTCCCATGCTTTGGCAACGGCGCTCTTCAGATAATAGGCGCCAAGAAAAAGAGCTGCGGTCAGGAGAAGCAAAACCAGGGCGGCTCCGAAGCCCTGGGCCAGTTCGGCGTCGGACCGGGCCTCGGCCGCCAGAAAGAAGATATGGAAGGGCAGGGCCTCAAATTTACCCAGGATGCCGGAGGGCAATCCGGAGTTGGCCACCACCCCGGTAAGCAAAATCACCGCGGTATCCTCGGCGGCGCGGCCCACGGCCAGGATGACCCCGCTCAAGATACCCCGGCTGGCCATGGGCAGCAGGACATGGGCCATATTCTGCCAGGGGGTAAACCCCAGGCTGAGACCCGCCAGCCGCAGTTCCGCGGGGAGGGCCTCCAGGGCGGTTTGCGTCATGAGAATCAGGTAGGGGAGCACCAGCAGGGCCAGGCAGCCGGCGGACAGGAGGAGGCAGGTGTTGGCCCGGGGCGCCAGCGTCTCCTTGAGAAAGAGGATCAGGGCGAATCCGAACAGCCCCATGAGAATGGACGGAATACCCGCCAGCAGTTCCACCGCCAGGCTGAACCACCTTTTCCAGACCCCCGAGGCGTAGTGGGCCAGGTAGATGCCGCTGGCGATCCCCAGGGGAATAGCCAGGAGGGCAGAGAGGAGGACCAGGGCCACGGTGCCCACACAGGCCGGCCAGATGCCGTGCCACACCGGGAGGCGTCCGGTAATGGCCCCCCAGGCCGGGGTATTGCCAAAAAAAAGGCTCAGGTTAAGCGTGTCAAATCCCCGCCCCACCAGAAAGCCGAGAAACAGCAGAATCATCGCCACGGTGGTCAGCACCGCCAGCCAGGAGCAGGCCTGGGCCAGATACGTGATCCTTTTAATCATGACGCCCCATGGCCGGCAGGGCCGCCCGGGACTGGAGCTGCCGTAAGGTCAGGTTGACCGCTAAAGAGACTCCGAAGAGGATCAAGCCGCTTAAAAAGATTGACTGGTAGGCCTGGCTGGTGCTGTCCGTGGCCACCACCAGGGCAATATGGGATGTCAGGGTGCGGATTGAATCCAGGAGAGAGTGGGGCACCTGGGGGGCATTGCCAGCCACCATGAGGGCGATGATGGTGTCGCCCAGGGCCCGGCTGAAACCCAACACCGCGGCCGCCCAAAGACCTCGGGAGGCCAGGGGCCGCATGACCCAGAGCAGGGTTTGGGCCGGGGAAAACCCCAAGGCGGCGCTGGCCAGGCGTACCCGGGCATCCACCTGTTGGAACTGGGCATGAACCATGAGCACGATGGTGGGCAGAATCATCAGGCTCAGGGTGAGTGCGGCGGTGAGCCAGGAGTACCCGGTGCTCTCCGGAAAAACGCCCCGCACCAGGGGAACCAGAAAAATCACCGAAACGAAACCGTAGATCACGGTGGGGATGCTGGTCATGAAATTGATCAGGCCCATGAGGGGCCCCTTGAGACACCTGGGACCCAGGCCGTGGGCAAAACCGCAGAGCCCCAGCCCCAGGGGATAAGCCACGCCCATGGCCGCGACCGCCAGGCCGAGGGAACCCATCGCCATGGGGAGGATGCCGAATTTTCCCTGGAAGGGGCGCCACTCCCAGGAAAAGATGTCAGCCAGATGGCCCTCCAGAAGGACGGGAACGGCGAAATAGAACAGAAACCCCAGAATGGCCAAAACTGAGCCGCAGGAGATCAGGGTGGCCAGCAGCAGGAGACCTTTGACGCCGGACTGCCGCCGGTCCAGACGCCGCCAGCGGGTTTGGCGGCAATCTTCCTCGCGGTTTGGAGTTGTCATGTCACAAGAGGATGGTGTCGAGGATTTCGGCCGCGGAACGGACATAGGCCGGACATCTCTTGGCAAAAAGTCCCCGTATTTCGGCCTCCTTAACTCCTTCCGGGGTGCCCATATTAACCCCAAGCAATGGAGAACAGCCAAGATGCTCATGCCGGGCCTTGAACTCCCGGAAGAATCCAGTCACCCGCCGGAAGGTTTCCTTATCGGCGTGTTGATCCGTATCAGCAGTCTTGCCATATTTCAAGCCGATGACCATAAGAGCCCCGGTAACTGCCCCGCATTCGGAGCCCATACCCATGCCACCGGCCATGGCCGTGGCAACCCGCCGGGCCATGGGGGCGGGCATCCCCAGAGCCGGCGCATAAGCTTCCAGGACAGCCTGGGAACAATTCATAGATCTCAAGAACCGCTCCACCGCATAATCAGGACGGTTTTGGGGCACCTCGGGTGGCTTTGATGTGCACCCCAGAAAAGCCAGGGGTTGGGCCAGGGCCACCAAGCCGGCTCCCGTAAAAAACTTGCACAGGTCACGGCGGTGCCATTGACTGGAACATACTTCTTCTTTTTGCCCTCGCATGGTATTCCCTCCCCAGGCAGAAAGGTAATCATCAGCGGCGCCAAGTCCAACCAGCCCCAGCCCCTGGATTGAGGCTCAAGCGTATCGCCTGGCCGCTTCTTTTCCAGGGGCGCCGGGTTAGGGCCTGGCGTTCCGGGGCAAGAGAAAAAGTCTACTTCTGCGTGGGAATAAACCCGTGCTTCAGGATGATCTTGGCTCCCTCGGGACCCTGGATGTAGTCGATGAAGGCCTTGACCAGGGGTTGAGGCTCACCTTTGGTGTTCATGTAGAGCAGGCGCGTCACCGGATAGGTGCCGTTCTTGGCGTTGTCCTGCGTCGGCTCGACCCCGTCCAGCTTGATGCCCTTAACCTTCTGATCCACAAAGCCGATACCCAGGTAACCGATGGCCTGGGGGTCTTGCGCCAGGGCCATCTTCATGGCCCCGTTGGACGCCACCACATTAGCCTTGGCGTCGATGGGCCCCTTCTTGAGGAGTTTTTTCCAAAAGGTTTCCCGGGTGCCGCTGGCTTCATCCCGGGTGAAAAGATGGATGGGGGCGCTGGGGCCGCCCACCGCCTGCCAGTTCTTGATCTTGCCGGCAAAGATATCCCTTACCTGCTGGGAGGTCAAGGCGCCCACCGGGTTCTTGGGATTGACCGCCACCGCCACGCCGTCAATGGCAAAGGGGAAGGTCTTCAGCCCATACTTGGCGATCTCTGCGGGGGTAAGGGCCCGGCCGGTGTTGCCGATGTTCACCAACCCTTCTCCGACTTTCTGAACCCCCACGCCGGAACCGCCCCCGGCCACGGTAAGGCGGATCTTGGGATTCGCTTTCATGATCCGTTCCGCGGCGTCTTTCATCACCGGGATATGCGCGGTGCCGCCGGCGATGTCGATGGTGCCTTCCAGGCCTTGGAAACGCTGCAGTTGGGGATCCTGAGCCCAAGCACCGGGGGCTATTCCCAGGCTGAGAACCAGCATCAAGATGAGCGCCATGAATCCGTTTCGCGTGTTGCGCATCGGAGACCTCCTGAATAGTTTATTCATCTGCACGGGTCGTTGCCGGCCGGCCTTTGCAACCCGGGGGCCTTGGAGGGACGGTCGAACCGAGCCCTCCTGGGTCAGGTATTATTCTTCCATGATCAGGGCGTCAGCCACCATCTCCCAGATGTATTTCACTTCGATATCCAGCTTGTACTTGGGCTTCAGGTTCTTCATGATCTGGTCCCGGCAGTTGGAGCACCCCGCGATGACCAGATCGGCCCCGGTGGCCTGAATATCCCGGGCCTTGAAGCCGCCGTGTTCGGTCTTTTCTTTTTCGAAGGGGCCCGGCCAGTTGCCCGAGCCGGCGCCGCAGCAGTAGCTCTCCAGGCGATTGTGGGGCATCTCCCGGAAGTTTTCCATATCGATGCAGTAGGAGATAATCTTCCGGGCCTTGTCGAAGTTGGAGTCGTCTCCGAAGGCCAAATAGACTGAGCGGCCGTGCTTACAGGAGTCATGCCAGGTGACGATGCGGTCTGCATGGACGCTCTTGTCCACCTTGATGCGTCCTTCTTCCAGCCACTGGAGGAGCACATCGAAGAAATAGACGTAATTGTGGCCGGTCCCGGGGCCGAACTCATCCTTGAAATATTTTTCCAGGTTAAGGCGGGTGCCGTAGGAGGCGCCGCCGCAGTCGGGCAGGATGAACGTTTTGGCCTGGAGGCGCTTCATGTTCTCCACCTTGCGCCGGGCGATTTCCTTGGAGGCCTCCATGTCAGCGGTGAAGATGCCCCAATCCACCGATTCCCAGTTCTTGGAAGACGTGGTCCAGTCGGCCTTGGCAGCATAGAAAATCTTCCACCACCACTTCATGTCGTCGGGTTCGGCATAGGCCTCTTTCGAGTTCTGGAAGTGGAGGTAATCCGCCCCCACTTTCTCCACCGGAGTGACGAAGCCGGGGCAGCACTCCTCGGCCAGTTCCTCGCCCAGTTCCTCCAGCAGGGTCACATAGTCATCCTCCGGGATGCCCATGTTGTTGCCGGTCTTGAGGACCATAGCCACCCCCTTGTGGAGCACTCCGGGAACCTTGTCCCGGGGCCGGGCCGCCTTGGCCGCCATCCAGACCTTGACCAGCTTGACGCCCATGGGACAGCCGATTTCGCAGCGTTGGCAGCCGGTGCAGATCCAGACAAATCGCGAGTCGATGAGTTCCTGATCCATGTTAAACGCGGCCATGCGGATGCCCTTGCGGCAGTCCAGGCCTTCGTCTTTGGTGCTCTCCATGCCCGTCAGAGGGCAGCCGCCGGAGCACGTGCCGCAGGTGTAACAGGCATTCATATGCGATTCCGGGAGAATTTCGCCAAAAATGCTCTTCTGTTTCCGTTCGCTCAGATTGCCCAAATCTATAGTTTCCATAAGCTATTTCCTCCTTGCTGGTTTGCTGATTAAAGGGTGAGGGCTGTGGCGGCGTTGACCCCGGGCTGGTCCTTGACCGTCCCCTGACTGGCCAGCCAGGCGGCCCGAGCTTCCCGCTTCACCGGGGTGGGCCCCAGTTTGATGGCCCGCTCGTACATCTCCCGGCAGACTGCGGCGAATTTGGGACCTTCACCGGAGCTGACATGGAACATCTCCAGGCGTTCCGGTTCAATTCCCATGACGGCCAGGTCTTGTTTCACCTTGTCAACCCTTTTGACCGCCCGGTGGTTGCCTGCCAGGTAATGACAGTCTCCTAGATGACAACCGGAGACAAAAACCGCATCAAACCCCAACTCAAAGGCCCTCAGCACGTGCAGAATGTCCACCCGCCCGGTGCAGGGCACCAACATAATCCTGATTTCCGGCGGGTATTGCAGGCGCATGCTGCCCGCCAGATCGGCCCCGGCATAAGAGCACCAGCGGCAACAAAACCCCAGTATTTTAGGAAAATCCATTGATTCCATTTCTTCTCCTTTGCTTATTCTGGTCAGGCCGCATCCCCGGCAACCGGCTGCCGGGCCAGCCAGGCGGCCCGAACTTCGCCCTTGGCCGGGTTAGGACCCAGCTTATAGGCGCGCTCGGTCATTTCTTTGGCCACCGCGGCAAACTTCGGCCCTTCGGAAGCGGATACATGGAACATTTCCACCCGTTCCGGCTCCAGCCCCACGCTGTGCAGAATTCCCTTCACCCGCTCCACTCGCTTCCAGGCATGAACGTTTCCGGCCACATAATGACAGTCCCCGACGTGACAGCCGGAAACAAAAACCGTATCCGCCCCCGCCTCAAAGGCCTGGAGCAGATGGAGAATGTCGATCCGACCGGTGCAGGGCACCATGATGATCCTGATTTCCGGTGGATATTGCAGGCGCATGCTGCCAGCCAGGTCGGCGCCGCTATAGGAACACCACTGACATAAGAACCCCAAAACTTTAGGAGAATAGGACAAATCCATGCTTCCTCCTACCGGCCTCATCGGCCCGGCTCCGTCCTGAGTTATGCTGCTTCCCGGAATTTAACGGGAAAGTGTCCGTCAGGCTCATTACGCCCTCACGAGGCCAAATTTGGGACTGTGGCCCTCATGGCCCTGGATGCTCACCAGGGAGATTTTCTCCAGGTCGTTCAGACGCAAGGAGATGGTGAAAATGGGCAGGCCGGTTAAGGCCACCATTTGCCGCACGGTCTGAGGCCCGGTTTGCAGGGCTTCATAGATCAGGGCCCGATGGTATTCCTCCTGGGCGGAAGACCGAAGCAACTGGTCGTAAGCCGTAGCGTCCAGCCTTTCATGATAGACATTCTCCCGCTCGGTAAGCTGACGCTGTAGGCCTATAAGCCATCTGAGATCAGCGTTCATGACGGCCCGGCTCACCGCCGCCAGGCGGATTGCCATGAGGTCGTGATCCAGGGGGCCTAATTCCCGCAGGAGTTCTGTAAGTTCGGTGACATACTCGGCAAATTGCTGGCCCTCGGTGGCGCTGACCCAACGCAGGTGCAGGCGGTCCTGATCGATACCCGAAATTTCCAACAAATAGCGCACCAATTCTATCCGCTTGGCCGCATAGATATTGCCTTCCAGGTAATGGCAGTCTCCCGGGTGACAGCCAAACACCAAGACCCCGTCATACCTTTTTTGTAAGGCCTTCAGGATATAAATGGGGTCCACCCGGCCGGTGCACATGGTGCGCATAACGCGCAGGTTGGGAGGATATTGAAACCGGGCGATCCCCGCCGTATCAGCCCCGGCATAAGAACACCAGTTACAGAGAAAGCCCATGATCTTCGGCTCGAATGCGTTGCTCATCAACCGACTCCCTTAAGTTTTATTAGCCTCACCTTAAACAGCTCCTTCATTCCGATTAGCTGAGATACCATCCGGACCGGGTTCGGGGCGCGGCCGCTCAGCGGCGGCCATAACCTCTTGGCGCAGCCCGCGGCGCGACGCTCAACAGAGACAGACCGGCTCAACGAGCGCGGACGAACCTACGCCGGCAACAGATCCCAGATGTGCGGGTCCGGAGAACTACACTGGAATGAAGGCAGGGTGAAGAGAATACCTGAGGAAGGAACGGAGGGAGATTCTTGAGGAATTTACTGCAAGTAGTCCTTTCTCCAGGCGATCCTCCCTGGCCTTATCCAGCGCCTTAGGGATGCGGGCCTTACCAAGGCCCCCCGAACACCTGGACTTCAGGACTTCCTGCGAATAATGAGCACGGGCCGATGCACCGAGGATCACCTCCTTTGCGAATATTGTCACAATTATAAACCATGCGTCATAAGAATCAAATTTATTTCTCGCTTGCCCCGGCTTTGGACCGGTAACTGCTGAGGAGGTCGAAAAAGGTCTCTCTCCAATCAATCTTGTCACGATGTTTGCTGCATCGATACACCTAAAACCGCCAATAATGCCTTATTCGGCGCTTTTTTTGCCCTTGCCTTTCCGCTCCTCCCCAGCGAAATAGCCTGAAAGTTCAACATTCTTACCATACGCCCAACCTGTGGGTCTCGTCAATATGGGGGGTAACCTGGTTTAGAGAAAATATCAGGCCAGGCATGAAAGAGTTTGGGGCTTATTGCCATAATGCCTGGGGGAGAGAAGGGCAGTCCTTGGGGACAGTCCGGGGACACAAAAAAAGGCCTTTCCAAAATCCGGAAAGGCCCATGAACTGCGGTTTTTAATGGTAGTCCCAACGGGAATCGAACCCGTGTCTCCGCCGTGAGAGGGCGGTGTCCTAGGCCCCTAGACGATGGGACCGCACCCGTTTTTATACCCCAGCGATCAGAGAGTGTCAAGAGGAGGAGCCGGGCAGGCCCGGAAAAGGTGCTTTTTCGCCCCTAGTCGCCGGAGGCGGCCCCGGGCTTCCTCACCTGACCGGCGGGGTCTTGCAACGGTCCCGTTCCGGCCAGCCAGGCCTGGGCCCTATTCAAGTCACCGGAAGTATTGAGGTTAAAAAAACTCCGGCCTTCGGGGTCCAGAGCCAAAACTTCCGGCTCAGATAAGATTTGGGGCCGGCAAACCTCCAGAAAACGGGTAGGACGGCGGTCGGTCTGGAGAAAATCTTGTAGGGCGGGCAAGAGGCGGATGGAGTAGACCCCGGGAAACGGCTCCAGGCCCCAGGAGGACCGGCAGACCACTGCCGGGCGGGAGGTGCGGCCGGCCCGGGCCGCCAACTCGGCCAGGAGGGCCGGGGACAGAAAGGGGTTGTCCACCGCCGCGGCCAGCACCCAGGGGGTCCGGGCCCAGAACAGGGCAGTAAGGAGGCCGCCGGCCGGTCCCTGGAACGGCCGCAAATCCGTCAGGAGGGGCAGGCCGAAGGCCAGGTGGGCCAGGGGTTGGTTGGTGATGAGCCAACAGCTCGTAACCAGGGGGGCCAGGGCCTCGTTCACCCAGAGGGCCAGAGGTTTCCCGGCCAGTTGCAGCGCCGTCTTGTCCTGCCCCAGCCGCCGGCTGAAACCCCCGGCCAGGATGGCTCCTGTGAGCCGGGAGGCGCCGGGCCCGCAGTTTTGCTGCCCGGGGGGCATCACCGGCATCGGAGCTGATCCCGGATAAACCGCCCCATTTCCTCTACCTGGAGGGGATGGAACACCGGGAGGCGGGTGGGCAGCGGCCAGGCGCTGACCCAGGCGAGCAGATGGGGATAGTCCGGTAGCGGTGAGGCGGCATCCACCGGCGCCAGGGCCACCTTGGGCAGGTCGCTGGTTTTGTACCCTTCCACCAGGATGAGGTCGGACCCTTGAGCCAATTCGGCCAGGATAGCGTCCAGCGGCGGCTCCTCGGGACCGGAACGGGTGATCTGCAGCAGTCCCGGGGCTGCCAGGGCCACCAGCCGCCCCCCGGCCTGGCGGTAGCGCCACGTGTCTTTGCCGTCATCCCCCAGATGCTGGTGGTGAGAGTGCTTCAGGACTGCGGCCCTGAGCTTATGCGCCGCAAACCACTCCAGTAACCGGCAGATAAGTTCGGTCTTGCCCGAGTTGGATGAGCCCACAATGGCAAGAGCTTTATCCCTGGGTGCGGCCGGGGGAGATTGGGATGACGCGGCGGGGGGAGAGGCAATCAAGGTTCGGAAGGGTGTTTTTCCAGGATCTTTTCTCTTTTGACATTGCGGTTGAGATAGATGGCGCACCGGGAGCACGGCCCCTCGCAGAGCGTACCCCGATACTCCCGCACTTCATAACAGGGTCGCCAGGGGAGCTGAAACGCCGGGCATTCCTCTTTCTTGTCGCAATCGTAAATATTCCAGCAGGGGGCCAGCACCATCAGGTTGCGCAGGCAGGCCAAGGTAAAGCCCCGGTCATGGATCAAACTGTTGATCTGGCCGATCTGGTCCACATCAAAATTGGAATAGAGCCGGTTGTTGGTATTCTTCTCCCGTAAGGGCTTGATGAAGCCTTCTTTCTCATATTCCCGGATGCGTTTTTGGGAAAGATTTACCACCCGGGAGACCTCATTAATGAAAAAGAGTTCTCCGCCATCGCCTCCACACCGGCTCTGTTTGTTTTTTCCTCGGGGCATAAGTCTTTGTATAAGAAAATAGGTATAAAGAATCTGACATAGAACGCGTGTTTATACAAGCAAAAATTCATAGGCTTCAGGGCCTGCCCCCCGAAACCCGCTTCAGACATACCTAAAGCCCGGGAACCTGGGGGTCGGACGAGGGGCGAGGTGTCGGCTTTCCTGGGCCGCGGACGCCCGGAAAGTGGTGCGGAGCCGTGGTCACCCTTGCTTTTCTCCAGGCTGCGCCAACTTTCACGTTGCCGATGGCGCCTTACGGATCGAAACCGCCAAGCCCACTCCCGCCTGCAGCCTATGGGCGGCGTTGTCCAGGGCGCAGGCGATCTCGATAAACCCGTGGCTCCCCGCCAACGCCAGGAACTCACCCGGGGCGGCGTCGGCGTAGGTCCGGGATAGGCCCTTTAGTCCGAGGGGTCCGGCCTTGAGGCGCCAGCCCCGCTCTCCCAGTCGGGAGGTTACCACTGCCGCGGGAATGTTGCTTATCAGGTTGCCGAACCGGTCCACTGAGATGATCTGCCCCTGAATTGCTTCCGGCCCCAACGCCGGTTTGGGGAAGTCCAGGGAGACGGGGTCGGTGACCCGGGGCCCGAAGTCGTCCAGGTCCACTCCCAGAGACAGGTGGGCCGCCACCGGCGCAAAGATATCCCGACCGTGGAAGGTGGCCGACACCTGGGGCCGGAAATACCCCGAATTTTCCAGGGAGACCAGGGTGAGATCGGGGGCCCGGTTGAAAATGAGGTGGAAGAGGCCGTTGTCCGGCCCCACCCAGTAATGCCCGCGGCACCGGGCCGCCAGGGCCCGACGGTGGCTGCCCACCCCGGGGTCCACCACGGCCAGGTGAATGGTGCCCGGGGGGAAGAAGTCGACGGCTTCGGCCAGCATGAAGGCCCCGGCCCGGATATCCTGGGGGTCAATCTCATGGCTGAGGTCTACCAGCCGGACCCCGGGATTGAGGCTCAGGATGACGCCCTTTAGGCTGCCCACGTAAACGTCCCGGGTGCCGAAATCGGTGAGCAGGGTGATGAGAGGGCGGGGAGCGCCGGTCACTGCCATGTCCTCGTCTGCCAGGGATCAGTTACCTCTATCGGGCCTCGTGGCCGCCAAAGATCGGCGGGTCCAAAAACCCGGGCATGACCGCCCCCGAGAAGGAGGCTCAGCCGGCGGCCAGGATTTTTCCCACCTCTTCCCGGATGCGCTCCGGGATCAGCGCCCCGGCGAACCGCCCCTGGCCGTTGATGTAGACCAGGGGGGCGGGGTGGGACTTTGAGTTCAGCAGGGCGGTTTGGGGGAGACTTGGCCCCTGGGGGTCGGTGAGCACATTGACATACGAGACCTCCACCCGGCCGGGGAAGGCGGCATTCAGGGTGAGGGCCAGGGCCTTGGTCTGCATCTCCAGGCTGACCGAGGCCAGGGGGTCGTCGCTTATGCCGTGGTGGTCATGGCCATGGCCGCTGCAGCCGCAGGCGCAGCTTGAGGCCTGGGCCGCAGGAGCGTCGTAAATCACCACCTGCACCGGGTCGGGGGTCATAGCATTCTGCCTCGCCATTTGGGGGTTGCCGGCTGTCTCAGTTTCCTGGCCGGGCGCCGCCGCCCCACCCTGAAAGAGAGACGGAAAAGCAGGCCCGACGGTTCTCTATAATGTAAGCCCCAAGGGCTCCTGACGCCAGTCCCCCCATGATTTTTTAGTGGCTGCAGGCCTAAGAAGAAATGCCGGGCCGGCGCCCTCGCCTGCCCGTGGACAGCCAGGGGCGGCTGTCCGCAATTTTTTATTTTTATAGGCTTCACTGGGTCCGCCAAGCCATGGCCATTGGCACGAGGGGAAAACCGGGCCCTGGAATTTTAAGAATAAGTGATTATGTTTATTTTGCGACCAGAAAGAGGCTGCAAAGCAAGGACAAGATCGTGTTGCGGGGGAGGGGTCCCCAGAAAAGTTTTATGACCGCAGTGCTAGAACCTGCCGCATAATCTCAGATATCACCATCGAGGATATTATCCCATGGAACGAAACAATGGAATCGTCCTGGAGGTCTTCTCCGATTACGTCTGACCCTGGTGCTACTTCATCACCGGGCGTGTTGAAAGGCTAAAGCAAGAGTACGAGATCGGGATCAGGTGGATTGCCTTCCCCCTTCATCCGGAAACACCGGAAGAGGGGATGAGCCTTGAGGAGCTTTTCCAGGGACGGGAAATGGAACTCCCTTTGGCCATGGAGCGTCTCGAGAAAGTCGCGGCCGAGTTGGGACTGCCTTGGGGTATGCGCACGAGAACTTGCAATAGCCGCCGGGCGCAAGAACTCGGGAAATGGGCTGAGGCATTGGGCAAAGGGGATGAGTTTCACCTGGCGGCATTTCAGGCATATTTCGCTGACGGCAGGAACATCGCCGATATTTCGGTCCTGAAAGAGATCGCCGGGGCAATTGGCCTTGATGGCCGGATGGCGGAACAGGCCCTGGCTGAGGGGACGTTCAAGGAAGCCGTAGACCGTGACTGGAAGTATTCCCGCACCTGCGGCATTACCGCAGTCCCATCCTTTATGGTTGATGGAAGGAAAGTGGTCGGCGCCCAGCCTTACCGGGCTCTTCAAGATCTTGTAACTGCCGCGGGGGGAAAGAGGCGAACCTGATGGGCCCAGTCCAGTATCGCGGGTTTTATCCGGCCAGCATTACTTCGCTGTAGCCTTTAGCCCTGCTAACCTGAGGGTAAAGGACCCGGCTCCCCCTCTTTCCTACCGCTCAGTCTTGGGGCCGGGTCAATCCTCACTGATCTCGATCCCCTAAGGTCCCTGGCTGCCTCAGAGCTATTTGAGGCTCTCCAGGGCTTCCTGGTATTCGGTCAAAGTCTTTTGCCAGTACTGCAAATCTTGATATTCTTGTTTCCAGTTCTGAATGGGATGCTGTTCCAACAGGCGTCCCTCCTCCAGGGCTTGGAGAAAAGCTGCCGTCGTCATGCCGCATTGCTGCTCCCGCCGTTCGAGGGAATCTTGCAACTGCCTTACCTTTTTTCGGCAAAAGGCGATTTCCCTCCCCATAGATATCTCGTATTCATCCGTATGCATTGCTCAACCCTCTGTGCCCCTGGAGATTGAAGCCGAAGCCTGAGTCTGACCTCACTCTTGCCCTGCCCCCAGGGATTATACCTTTTTCATCCCCATCCTTGCATGGTCGCCTCCGCACAACCACGCCAGGTACGGAAGTCATATCTGCAACCCCTGGCAATTTTTGCTAAGGTTCGCAGGTAGTGAGTTACAGGCTTGGAGGCGGTATGGCTCTGGCCGGCGCCGGGGTAATACGTGGGCCTAGAACTGCTATCGGCTATATCTGCGCAGTTATTTCGACCCCTCCACCACCGCCAGCTTTTCCAGGTCCTGGATGAATTTCTCGGCATAATACCGGACATCCGCCTCGTTGAGCATGATCATGTCCAACTGCCGGGTGTGGATCGTCAGGTACCCCAGGATGCGCAGCCGGGAGAGCATGTAGTCCTTGGTTTCCGCTTCCAGGCGGGCGAACAGGGCGTCCTCCTTGACATCCACTTTGAAGTGGTAGCGCTCCAGGATTTCTCCCACGAATTTGGTCCGCATGATCCGGCGCGGATAGTCCGCCGCCCCGCCCTTGAAGGCGAACCGGATATAATTTTCGAAGGCCTGGTCCCCCACCAGGGCCTCCACCGTGGAAAAGTGAAAGCCCAGGCGGGAGGTCAGGTTGCAGAAGTCCCGGGAGATCATAAAATAGTTGGTGTTGCCGAACATGGTCCCCCCCGCCGTGGCCAGGTTGGGGTCGGTGGCCGCGCCCATGACGATGGACATGAAGCCCATGGTGTCGACGGGCGGCGGCCCGGCCCAGGGCACCGCGGTGATCCCCTCCCACAGCGCCAGCATGGGGGCCGAGGCAATGTTGCTCAGCTCCACCTGGGGCTCCGCCACTTCGGCCTTGAACCCATCCTCCAGGTTCAGGACCCACCACTCCAGGGCTACCGGGGTCACCAGTTTCTTGATGAAATATCGGGAGAAGGCCCGGGTCTTGTCAAAGGCGAACATCTCTTTGACCGAAACTTCGTGGGCGAAACGCGTAATGTCGTGGAGGGTGCGGCACCCCTTGGGGCTGAAGTCCGGGGCCTCGGGATTGGTGAGGTTAAGGGGGGTGATCAGGGTCATGACCTCTTTCAGCGTCTCTCCCACCGGGGTGCCGGCCATGAGCCCATCTCTGGGACCGGCCAGGGCCAGGAGCGCCTCGACCCGGCCTTCATAGACCGCCAGGCCGTCGGCGTCCACCGTCACCAGTTGGCCGGGCGCCAGCCTGGCCGTAGCTTCTCCGGTGTTGAACAGCGCTGGGATGCCGAACTCCCGGGCCACGTTGGCCAGATGGCCGGTAATCCCGCCCCGGTCGGTGACCAGGGCCGCCGCCCGGCTCAGCAAGGGGGCCCAGCCGGGATGCGGGAAGGCAGTGACCAGCACCGCCCCGGTGGGGAATTGCAGCAGGTCCAGGTTGTTGGCCACTACGCAGACCGGTCCGGCCGCCACTCCCGGGCCGGCCAGTTCGCCGCCTTTCAGGAGCACGGGATACTCCCCGGCCCCGACCACGGCGCCCCGGGGGGCTGCCATCTGCTTCAAGGGCCGGCTCTGGAGGATAAAGATGCGTCCTTCCCCATCGATGCACCACTCGATATCCTGGGGCCCCTGAAAATGAGACTCCAGCGCCAGGGCGATCCGGGCCAGTTCCAGGGCCTGGTCATCCGTGAGCGCCGCCTCCATCCCCCGGGCATCGGCTTCAATCCGCACCCCCTCCTCCGGGAGACACACGGCCTTCTGTTCCTTGTCCCGGATCTCCCGCTTGAGGATCGTCAGGGGCTCCCCCCGGGAGATGACCCACAAATCCGGGCTGACCGTCCCGTCTACCACGGATTTAGCCAGCCCATGCACCGCATTGATAAAGATGGCGTCGCTCCGGATGTCGGTGGGATCCCGGGAATACATCACCCCCCCACAGGCCGAATCCACCATGGCCATGCAGCCTACGCACATGGCCACGTCTTCGTCCCTGAGCCCCTTGTGCAACCGGTAGCTCACCGCAGTCAGGGCATATTTGCTGGCTACTACCTCCTTGTAGACCGCATGGAGGTTTCCCTCGGTGACGTTGAGTTCCGAATGGTACTGCCCGGCAAACGACGTCTCCGCGGCGTCCTCGCCGATGGCGCTGGAGCGCAGGGCCACCTTCACGGCCCCGCCGGCGGCCCCCGCCAGTTCCCCGTAGGCCTGGGAGATGGCCTCGGCCAACTCCGGCGGCAGGTCCGCCCCGACGATCAGCCTCTGGATTTCCGAACTCTTCCGGTAGAGGTCCGAGATCTCCTCTTCTTCCATGGATTGCAGGCGCCGGTTGATCTCATCAGTCAGCCCGCTGTGGGCGAGGAACCGCTCATAGGCCGCCGCGGTGATGGCAAACCCCGGGGGCACCGCGATCCCCGGCAATTCCCCGGTGATCTCCCCCAGGTTGGCCATCTTGCTGCCCACTCCGTCCGCCATCTCCTGGCGAACTGCCGTCAGGGGCAGCACCAGTTCCCCGATCGTCGGCGCCTGCCTCTGCTTCAGGATGGCGTCAATCGTTCTTTCAATGTTCGTAAAGACCGTTTCCAGGGTCCGGTAACGGTTGCCGGTCAATTCATTTAAGTACTTGATGATATTGAAGACGTTGACACACGTCGCCGTGGCGTGGGCCCGGATAAAGGTCATGCCGAAGCTGTGCCGGCTCCTCAGGGCCGCCTCCATGTCGGTCATGAGCTGTAAAGCGGTATTGTTGGCCGCGAGCAGAAGCTTGAAGGCGTGGTAGCGAGCTTTAAAGACGGCCCGCAGTTCTTCCATGGAGAGGGCCGGTTCAGGCTCTCCCCGGGCAAAGAGACTCTTTAGTCTTTGAAACAGGTTGGCCATAGGCTCTGTCTGCGCCGGGTCAGCCGGTAGCGGTCCCGGCCCCTTCCATACCAACGAAGCATCAAAAGACTATCATCTGTCATTCTGAGCGCCGCGCCGCCTCTCTCTATCTGAGCCGCCGAGATCCTTCCCGAAGCTCAGCTCCGTTCGGAATGACAGGCATATGCAAGGTCTTTTGACTAGAATTTCGCCTCAAGGAGCGTGGTCCCCGGGACCAAGGCGCCGGAGGTTCGCCGCCGGCCCTGGTCTCCCGGTTTAGCGGCAGAGCCAGGTCAGGGCATACCAACCGCCCCAGATCAGCAGGAGTTCCGCCAACATGGCCGCGGCGATGGCCCATTCCCGCCAGGTGCCTCCCTTACAGGGCCAGAGATAGCTTTCCATCTTATACCTCCGCTGGCATCTCTGTCAAAGCCCATCCGCCATTCTATGTCAGCCGGTTTTCTCCCGGGCCGGGATTCCCCCGGGGTAATACTTCTCGATCACCTCGGCCACCACCGCCTTCAATTGATCCGTATCCCCCTTTTTTTCCAGGAACACCGCGGCGATGGGCAACGTCAGATTGGTGGGATATTCGGGCAGCAAGGTGTGAATTACCACTGGCAGGGGCGGTTGGTGATCCTTCAACCTGGCCCACACCTCCGGTTCCTCCAGGTAAGGGATTTCCAGATCCAGGATGAGGAGATGGGGCGGGGCCTCGCTATTGAGCCGGCCCAATACCTCCCGGCCATCCCTGGCCACCTCCACCTGGTAGCCTTCGGCGCTCAGCTCCCGGCGCAGGAAATCCCGCACGTGCCGGTTGCGATCTGCAATGAGAATTTTGCAGCCATTTGCCACGAAGTTCACCCCTCGGTTTAAAACTGAGCAACCGCCGTGCCAAGCCAAGAGGAAAACTCCTGGCCGATAACAATTTGATTTAACTGTGATTTAAGAAAAGCCAGAGAAAAGGGCCTGATGACTGGCCGTGCAGGGCTGTCGCTATTTTTTACAGTTTGTAAAAAGGCCGGGGGAAAGGGAGGGAGGAGACGGACGGGAAGGAAGATTCTGGGGCAGGGGGGAGGCGGGTAATGTAAGGTTCCTTGAGGGCGGCCCGCTGGCAGACCCTGCACCGGTAGGACCCCTGGGTTGCCCGTTTTTGGAGTACGGTAATTGGGTAATGGCCAAAATTTAGCTGGACAACCTCTCCAGCCTGGCTCCTATCATCGGCCAAAAAATAATTCTGAAAATCTTCCTAAAGAAAGTTAAGTTCGCCATCTGGATCATCTCCGGATTTTTCGCTTATCTGAGGATAATTGGCGAACTTGGCAAGCTTTAGAAACCTTCGTAGCGAAGATTTTCGCTGTTCCCTTGGCAGACCATCTAAGCTTGAATTGAATCCCATCCTAACGTAAAACTTGGTACAATCACTGGAGGCAGGTCAGCAGAAGTAATGGCAGCCTGGATTGTTGGGGTGATCCTGAGGGCGTCAAGGGAGAGAGGTTATGAAAAAGGTGGCCTGCATCGGTAAGAAAGAGACTTCACCGGAAGAGCAAAAGTTGCTCACCAAGATCGGCGGTTGGCTGGCTCTCCAGGGCTTCACCGTCTCCAGTGGCAATGCCGCCGGCAGCGAGCGGTTCTTTGCCCTGGGGGCTAGTAGTGTGAACCCCGGCCTGGTGGAGCTGCATCTGCCCTGGGAGGGCTACAACCCTGAGTTCATCTTCCCGTTGAACCGGGTGATTGTGGAGCCCGACACGCATGAGCGCCAGATGCTGGTCAGAGAGCTGCATCCGAAGGCGGAAACCCTAGACGATCGAACGGTCAGGTTGCACTGCCGCAATATCGGCATCATCGAAGGGGCCGAGTTTGTCATTGCCCTGCCCAACTGGGACAAGCCCGAGGGCGGGGGCACCGGCATAGGTGTCAAGGTGGCCGAGCACTTCGGCATCCGCATCTTTGATCTCAGCAAAGAGGAAGACTGCCAGAGTATTCTGGCCCAGATCGAAACTCAACCTTAACGCCTATTGCCTTAGCTCCGAGAAGGTAAGGCTCGAGGTATTCAAGCAGGCATGAAGCCTACGGTTGAACATTGGTGGTTCCCAGAAGCGACGGTTGCAGCGGTAACGTGGTTTGATATGCAGAGCATATCGTTATCTAAGACCCTTTGACTGAAATCCCACCGCCCGCTGCTCTTTGCCCGCTGATACTCAGGGGCCCTCCAGTTTTACGGAAGTCTCCAGCTTCAGCCGGTATTTATCGATCTTGGACAAGAGCGTCGGCCGGGAGATGCCCAGGATCTTGGCGGTCCGGCTGCGGTTGCCGCCGGTCAGGTCCAGGGCTTCGCTGATGATCAGGCTGGCAAAGTGGTCCATGCAGGTCTCAAAAACATCCTTGGCTTCTCCGGCTGCCAGGGTTTGCCGCACCCACTGCCGGACAACCTCGTCCGCCTGCTGGTCGCCCGCTTCCCTGGCGAGACTTTCACCGCCGATGGCCCGGGAGACGTCTTCCGGGTCAATGGGATACCCCCGGCTGAAGATCAGGGCCTTTTGCATGGCGTTGGCCAGTTCCCGCACATTTCCGGGCCATTGATAGTTCTGGAGCAACAGCCTGGCCTCCGCCGTTGTGCCCGGATTGCCTATCCCCATTTCCTTGGCGAACCGGGCCAGGAAGTACTCCGCCAGCAGGGTGATATCCTGGGACCGCTCCTTGAGGGGCGGCAGCCACAGGGTGACGACCTTGAGGCGGTAATACAGGTCATTCCGGAAGCGCCCCTGGGCCAGGGCCGCTTCCAGGTCCCGGTTGGTCGCGGCGATAATGCGCACATCCACCGGAATCGGCTCCCGGCCTCCCAGGCGTTCGATGCTCCGCTCTTGGAGCAGCCGCAAGATCTTGGCCTGAATGGAAAAGGGCATGTCCCCGATTTCATCCAGGAACACGGTGCCGCCGTTGGCCTGCTCAAACTTGCCGACCCGGCGGTTGACCGCGCCGGTAAAGGCCCCTTTTTCATAGCCGAACAGTTCGGACTCCAGCAAGGTCTCGGGAATGGCCACGCAGTTAATGATCAGAAAGGGTTTGGCCGACCTCAGGCTATGTTGATAGATGGCCCGGGCCACCAACTCCTTGCCGGTGCCCGATTCCCCCCGGACCAGCACGGTGGCGTCGGTGGGGGCCACCCGGCCGATGGCCTTATAGATCTCCTGCATGGGCTTGCTCTTGCCGATGATGGCATCCGCGGCGGTGGTATCCGGGGCCACGTCCAGTTCCACCCGGGAGCGCATAAACCGCCCCGCCTCCAGGGCCTGGGAGATCAAGGCCAGGATATCCTGGATATCCTCAAAGGGCTTGAGCACGTACTCAAAGGCCCCCATCTTGGTGGCCCCAATGGCCGTCTCGGTGGTGCCGAACGCGGTCATGATAATAACCGGCAGCTTGGGCTCGATCTCGTGGATGGCCCGGAAGGCCTCCAGGCCGCTCATCCCCGGCATGCGCACATCCATGATCACCAGGTCCGGGACTGCCGCCTGGACCGAAGCAATGGCCGCCTCACCGCTGGAGGCGGTTTTCACGGTATGCCCTTCCGCATTCAGGAGCTTTTCAAAGCTCTGCCTTAGCTGCGCATCGTCGTCGACAATCAGGATGTAGCCCATGACTTATCTTTCCCGAGAGGCAAGGTGATAATAAACGTTGCTCCCTCATTCTGCTTGGATTCCAATTCCAACCGACCGCCGTGGTCGGCGATGATGCGGGTAGCGATGCTCAGGCCCAGGCCCGTGCCTTCTTCCTTGGTGCTGAAAAAGGGTTGAAAGACCTTGTCCCGGACGGATTCGGGGATGCCGGGACCATTGTCGCTCACCCGGATAACCACCACCGGCCCCAGGGGCGGCCCGCCCTGTTGTTCTTCCCGGATGGTGATAACGCCGCCATTCACCATGACCTCGCAGGCGTTGAGCATCAGATTTGCCAGGACTTCCTTTAACTGGTCCGGATCGGCCCAAATCTCGGGCAGCCCGGGCTGGCGAATCAGCTTTACCTCCACCTCGTAAGATTCCAGCCGGTGGCGCAGCAACACCAGAGCCATGTCCACCACGGCGGAGGGGCTGACCCGCTGCATCTTCAGCTTGGGTGGCCGGGAGAACTCCAGGAAGCTTCGCACAATCGTGTCAATATGCCGGATCTCCTCGGAAATGACCTCGAAATCTTCCTGCTGGGACGAAGACATTGCCAGGGAACGTTTGAGGGAATAAAGTCGCATGTTCACCGACGTCAGGGGATTGCGGATGCTGTGGGCCACCCCCGCCGCCAGCTTCCCTACCATGGCCCACTTCTCCGATTGCAGGAGATGTTCCTGGCTGCGTGTAAGCTCCATTTGGGCCAGATCCACGTCCTCCATGAGGCTATGCACCCGGTTGCTCAGGGCCGCAACTTCATCCGGCACCCGGCCCCCCGGTTGGGCCGGCGCGCTGGCAAAGGTCAGCTGGCGGATCGGCCCCAGGATCTGTTTGATGAGGATATACGCCAGCAACAACCCCAGAAGCGCCACCGCGGGGATGGCAACCAGGGCGAAGGCGTTGATGAATCGCGCCCTCACCCGGCTCTCGGTCCGCACCCGGGCGATGGCGAATTCATGGGTAACTTTATACCTTTTACAGAGGTTAAGGATCTCGATATACTGGTGGCGTATCTCCCAGTGCAGTTTTGCGCCCGCCTCCTTCTTGCCCTCCCGGTAGAGTTCGATCACCCGTTCCCTGGCGAGCACGTATTGATGATAGTGCGTATCAATCTGTGCGATAGTCTCTCGCATGGCCTCGGTGTACGCTGATTTCCGGGCCTTTCCCAGCCAGTCCTCGAAGCTGCCGTTGTACCGGTCGATTTCCTTGAGCCAGGTGGGATTGCCGTCCAGAAAGTAATAGGTCAGGTAACCTTTCTGTTGCAGCAGGGCATTCTCCAACTCTTCCGCGGCGTGGTAGGAAGCCACGTTTTTGTCGATCAGGGAGGTAAGGAGCGAGTCCATGGCCTCATTGTTCCACAGGGTCACCAACCCGCCGCCGATCGTGGTGAGCACCAGGGCAATCAGGAGTACCAGGATGCGGGTCCGCAGGCTGAGGCGCTTCCACATGTGCTTACCAAAACTCCTTCAGGTCAGATCCGGGAAACCAGGTATCCCACCTTGATTTCCTGGTCGCTGGTAACCTGGGCCACCGAAACCTTCCGGTTGGAGGCCTCCACGGTGCCGGTCCCCACCTGCCGGCCCTCTTCATTGTAAATTGCGACCGCGGCCCCGGGGCTGATCCCCTGCGCCGTGCCCAGGGCGAAACGGATCTCGCAGCCGTCTTCCCCCTTGGTTACCCGGTAGACTTCCGCCCGGCCGCTTGCCGCCAGCAGCGCCTCCCGCCTCCCGGACAGCCAATAGACCGCCCCGAAGGCCAGCAAAATCCCCGGTAGGCAACCAGCGGAGACGTTGAAGGCCGAAAACCCGAACCACCGCCGGATCAGCGAGGTGGAACTCTTCTGGAGGCTGAGGGCCTCGGGAAAGACCAGGATGCGGAAGGCCGGCGCTTTCCGGGGCGAAACGGTCCTCCGGGGAAGAACTGACAGGCTGTATTCCCCCGGGGCGATGCCCGGGCCGACATGTAGCCGACCCCGCCACATATCTCCCCCCAGAAAATAGCCCTTGTGGATCGCCTCAAAAGTCACCTGAAGCTGGTTCGAATCGCTCGTAAAGGTCAAATCCTCAACCTTGTGGGCCTCGTCGGTCAACTCCCCGTTAATCTCAACGCTTGCCCCCGGCAGCACCTTGACCAGGTTTGCCGGTTCCCGGAAATGCACCAGCAAGCCATCTACCAGGCCCAGCAAGGCGATCACGCAGAAGGCGGCCGCGAATTTACTTGCCAGATCACGCCACCGATTTATCTGCCCTAAATCCATTATGCCTTCCCTGCCCCCGAGGCTTTAACTACCGCCTGCCGTGAGGCCAACCACTTTCTTTTACCACAAAAACAAGAGAATCGCCCGGGTTTGTACTTATGTTCCCCCGAGGCGACTCTCTAAACCCACCTCTGTACACCAAAACCCTATTTCTTGAAAATGTCGGTCCTGGTGATGTTCATATACCTTGCGGCCTGGCCCGGCACTTTGTAGTAGATGCGCACTTCGTCTCCCGCCTCCCAGGTACTCGCCGGCAGGGCCAGGTATTCATCGGGCACCGAGAAGGTCACCAGCAATTTCTGCCGGCCGGAATACACCGTGATGGCTTTCTTCTCTTTGTCCACGAGTGGGAACTGCTTGCCCGCGACCAGGGGGCTGTTCTTGCCCACGTTTTCCTTCTGGTCGATGAGCGTGTAGGTTATCTTCGCCATGCCCTTGGTCAGCATGTCGTAAATGACGATTTCCCGGGTCTTGGTGTCCAGCTTCATCCGCAGCCCGGTTTTGGGGTCTGCCCCTCTCTCGGCGGGATCCTTGGGCATCGTGAAGGTAACCGGCGCCCCGCTGTAGTCGGGATTGGCGGTGTCGTGCTTAGTATCCACGATAAAGGTAACGGTATCTTTAGCTTTGTCAAAGCCGACAACTCTCCCCTGCTCCACCTTGCCTTGTTCGCCGCACCCCAAAGCCAGGGCTATCGGGAGGATGGTTAACAGGATCAGGCAGTTAAGTTTTTTCCCCATGTTAGATCTCCTCTTGAAAAGTCCGGATCAGCTTCCCGCTGCCGCAATCCTGGCCTTCTTGGCCGCGACCTCGGCCTTGGCTCCTTGCACCATTTTCACAAAGATATAGAGAGACATGGCGCTCACCAGCCCCAGGATCAGGACCGTTGCCATGCCATCAAAGTACGGTTTGCCCGCCGGCAACACTCTCCAGGCCAGTTTCAGGATGATGGAGAGCCCACAACCGATAACGGCCAAGCCAAAGGCGATGCGGATGCCGTAGCCCTTGATGTATTTGGTGGCCACGGTGCCGATCTGGGCCCCCACCGCCGCGCCCATCAGCATGATGACCGCCGCGACCAATTCGGTGCGTCCTTTGTAGGTATAGGTGCCGGTGCCGTACAATCCGGAGATCATCACCTCGAAGAGGTCGGTGCCCACCGCCACGTGGGTGGGGCAGCCGATAAAGTAAATCAACGCCGGCATGCGGATCAAACCGCCGCCGATCCCCAGAATCCCTGCCAGCCAGCCGGTGGCGAAGCTGATAAAGATGGGCAACCACGCGGTGCAGGTGATCTGGGCCTGTTTAAAGGTAACCATCGGGGGAATCTTGATCTTATGCAAGGTCTTGGCCCAATCCAGGCCGGTGGACAGCTTATCCACTTCTTTTCCCGCGGCTAGGGCCTCCCGGTCTTTCCGTTTCTTCTTGGCCACGTCCGCGAAGACCATCCAGGCGATGAGGGACAGCAGCACCAGGTACAGCAGCCGGACGTACAGTTCCACCACCCCGATGCGTTCCAGGTACATGACCATCTGGGCCCCCACTTCGAAGCCCACCACCGTGCCTACCAGCATAATGAGGCCCAGTTTATAATCCACGTTGCCGAACTTGCCGTGGCGCATGGTGGAGATGAGAGATTTTCCCGCCATGTGGGCGATGTCGGTGCCGATGGCGAAGGCCATGGGAAACCCCAGAATGTTGAGGCCCGGGGTGACCATCCAGGCCCCGCCCATGCCGAAGAAGCCGCCGATAATTCCCACGCCGACCCCCAAAATGATCAGCCCGGGCCAGAATATCTTGATTCCTGCTATGGGCATTAAGACGTAGAGCCAATCCATCGTATGTTCCTCCTACCTCGTCGTTCTCAGGAAGCCTTAGTGTTCCGCCAGGTCCCGGTGCGCTAAGTCAATGCCGATGGTCCGCATGACCAGGTCCGCCAGGAGTCCAAAAATCAGGCCGATAATGGGGATAAGGACTACCGTCAGGAGAGCGAAATACAGGTGGCTCTCATTGTACAGGTTGGTCCACCAGGCTTCCCAGCCGGTAAATTTTCGGGTATCGGCTACCACCACCAGTTGTGCCGCCTTTGGTCCGGCGGCCAGGACCAGCTCGGGCATCAGCAGGCTGACCATGATCACCAGCCCCGTGAGTTTTACCCACCATTTACGCATTGCGCTTGACCTCCTTGAAATTCTTGGTTACCTGACCACCGTGACTTCGCAGGGGGCATGCGCCACCACCTTGGCGGCGGTGCTGCCCATCAATATCCTCTCCAGGGCGTTCATGCCGGTGCTGCCAATGACGATACGGTCGAACTTGCCCTCTTGAGCCTTGGCGATGATCAGGTTGGCCGGCACCAACCCCGCCTCCATCACCGTCTCCACCGGCAGGTTTTTGGCCTCAAACAGGGCCTTGCCCTTCTTCAACGCGGCTTTGGCTTCGTCTTCCAGCTTGTCCTGGATGTTCGGCGGCATGCCTTCCAAATAATCCGCGGCATAGTAGGCCACCGCCATCAAGGTTACCTGGGCCCCTTGCGTTTCCACCAGCTCCAAGCCCCGTTGCACGGCTTTCATGGAATGCTCCGAGCCGTCTGTAGCCACCAGTACTTTCATACAAGACCTCCTCGGCATGACTTAAGGTGCTTTACGGTTAACAAGAACTGAGACGTGCTGCGGTAGGATGACAACGTGCTTTTCTGTCTCATGATTCCGTCCTTCCCCCCTAGCCGCGAAAAGAAACCTGAATAAAAATTCGTTGACTAGGTAGTAAGCAATGGACGTGCCAGTCGGGGCCATAACGTATTATGAGATTAATTAGTTAATATCATTATTAATATAAAAATTGCCCTCTCATCGCGTCTTCCACCGGCAGGGGATTCTGTCAGTAATCTTTACAGTGTGTAAAGGGAAGCCGCGCCGATTCTCTCCTGTCGCGCCACCCCGCCGGGGTAGTTGGCGAGAATAACGCCATCGCGCTCTCCTGTCCTCTGGGCCCCCAAGGTCATGAAGATAGGCGAGGGCGCCCCTCTGGGCCGGCGCCACCGGGTGAGCCGGGTGCACCCGCAGGGACGCCGGCGGGAGGTCTTGGCTGAGCGCGGAAAGCTGACCGCTGAGAGCTCTTTTCTGGTATGATTCTTGATAGATTAAGGCCAGAGTGAGCGCTGATGGAAACCCTCAACTTATTCCGGGAAATTTATCGCAAGTTCGCCGGCCGCCGGGGCCGACCCTCCCGGGATAACCTGGCCGCCGCCTTCCGGTTCCGCTATGCCTGCTTCAAAGACCTGCTGGACTCCAACACCCAGTTGTTGAACATCATTGCCGACCTGGAGGAGAAACTGACCGGCCGCCACGTGTTCGGCATGTCCTATGTCAGGTCCCAGGCGGCCCGGGGCGCCTTTCACACCTTTCGCATGATCAAGAGCCTGGATGTCCTCTCCGGCCACAAGTACCCTGTCCTCTACGGGGTGCTGGACCGGATCAATGAGAACATCAAAGACCGCCTGGGCGAAAGAAAAGAACTCCCTCTCACCGACCCGGTCCTGCCCCTGTCCCAGGTCAACCGGGACATGGTGGATTGGGTGGGGGGCAAGAATGCCCACCTGGGCGAGGCCATGAGGATCGGCCTGCCCATCCCCGCCGGTTTTGCCATTACCACCCGGGCTTATGCCGACTTTTTGGCCCACAACGACCTGGTGGACGAGATCAACGAAAAGAAGATGGAGATCGACCCTGCCAACCCCCAGACCGTCAAGCAGGTGAGCGAGGACATTCAAGCCCTGATCAGCGCCGCCCAGGTGCCCCCGGCCCTGGCCGAGGCCATCGGCGCGGCGTATGCCCGGATGCAGGCTGAGGCGAGCCCTCGTCCACGTCTCCATGCGCTCCAGCGCCATTGGCGAAGACGGCGAACTGTCCTTCGCCGGACAATATCTCACCCTCCTGAATGTCCCCGGCGATCAGCTCCTCCCGGCCTACAAAAAAATCCTGGCCAGCCTCTATACCCCCCGGGCCATCTCCTATCGCCTCAACAAAGGCATCCGGGACGAAGACCTCGCCATGAGTGTCGTCTGCCTCCAGATGGTGGACGCGGTGGCCAGCGGCGTTATGTATTCCCACCACCCCTTCAACGTCAGGGACGACAACCTCCTCATCAGCGCCGTCTGGGGCCTGGGGCCTTATGCGGTGGACGGGGTCATTACCCCGGACACCTATCGCGTCGCCCGGACTCCGGATCTTGCCATCCTGGACCAGAAGGTGTCTTGTAAGACCGTCCAGTTGGTGTCCAAACCCGATGTCGGCCTCCATGAAATCCCGGTGCCCTCCGAGCTCCAGGATCAACCCTGCCTCTCCCCGGCCCAGATCAAGGACCTGGCGGCCTATGGCGTCAAGCTGGAAGAGCATTACCATTGTCCCCAGGATGTGGAATGGGCCCTGGATCAAGCCGGCCGCCTTATGGTGCTCCAGAGCCGGCCCCTGGTCCTCCAGGCCCCCACCGGCAAGGAACTGCAGGACATCCCGGTGGTGCCCGGCTACCCCGTGCTGTTCGAGGGCGGCGCCGCCGCCTTCCCCGGGGTGGGCTGCGGCCCGGCCTTTCTGGTCCAGGGGGACGAGGACCTGCTCAATTTCCCCGACGGCGCGGTGTTGGTGGCCCGGCATTCTTCCCCCAAATTTGTCATGGTCATGGCCAAGGCCCAGGCCATCGTCACCGATTCCGGCAGCATCTCCGGCCACATGGCGTCACTAAGCCGGGAATTTTCCCTCCCCACCCTCCTGGATACCCGGGTGGCCACCCAGACCATTGCCCCGGGCCAGATTCTCACGGTGGACGCCTACGCCTGCCGCGTCTATCAGGGCCGGGTGCCGGAATTGCTGGAGCGCCAGCCGGACCGGGAGTCCCACCTCAAGGACACTCCGGTCTATGAGACCCTGAAGCAGGTGGCCGAGCTTATCCTGCCCCTCCACCTGGTGGACCCCAGGTCCCCGGAATTTTCCCCGGATTTCTGCCGGTCCCTCCACGATCTCGGGCGGCTGGTGCATGAGTTCTCCTATACCGAGATGTTCAAGATCAGCGACCTGGTCTCGGCCCGGGAGGGCTACGCCCTGAAGCTGGACGCCCCCATCCCCCTGGACCTCTACCTCATCGACCTGGGGAGCGGGCTGGCCGGGGTCGACCCCCGGGCCCAAAAGATCACCCCGGACCAGGTGGCCTCGGTCCCCCTCCAGGCCCTGTTGCGGGGGATGCTCCGGGACGACGTCCGGGTCCGGGAACCCCGCCCCATTCAATTCGGCGGCCTCATGGCGGTGATGCGGGAACAACTCATGGCCGCCCCCAATATCGAAGAGCGCTTCGGCGAACGCAGTTACGCCATCATTTCCGACAAGTATCTCAATTTCTCTTCCCGGGTGGGCTACCACTACAGCGTCCTGGACGCCTACTGCGGGGCCACCGTCAACAAGAACTACATCACCTTTTCCTTCAAGGGCGGCGCCGCCGACGACGTGCGCCGCAGCCGCCGGGTCCGGGCCATCGCCATCGTCCTCATGGGCCTGGATTTTACCGTCGAAGTCAAGGGCGACCGGGTGGACGCCCGCCTGCAAAAATATGAAGCCCCCGTCATCCAGGAAAAGCTCGACCTTATCGGCCGCCTCCTCATCTTCACCCGCCAGTTGGATATGCTCATGACCAGCGAAGCCGGCGTCGAGGCCGTGGCCCAAAACTTCCTCCAGGGCAATTACGGCCTGGATATGGAGGCCATTGCCGGCCTCTCCCCAAGAAAACGCCCCGGAAAAATCACCTCCGGCCGATTCCGCTTAACACCAAGTCCCGGACCAACGGCAATTTCTCTGGAGGGGCAGCTTTGAAACCCGCGCCTAGGCGTGATATCAACGGGTTATCCGATTGGTGTGTTTCATTTCAAAGCGAAGTCGATATAAGCGGCAGTGGCGCTAGGGGATAGGGGGTTTTCTTATTTCTACGGGAGCAACTGGGGATAAGAGAAATGAAACATCAAGACCGGGGAAAAGTGGTAAGGGGCATAATTGGCTTCATCAACTGCGGTTCTCTGGTAATAATCGAGGCTTGATCCGACCATCATCAGATCGAAACTTCTTCCCGAAGTCTCCTTAAACGTAAAGACCCATAGGTTACGGATTAGCTGATGACTTCTGGAACGTATTCTCGTCCCAATAGTTTTCCTGCTTTCACAAGTGTCGCAAAGATGGACTCAAGACTTACCAGGATAGATTCAAAGCGCACGGTGAAATAATCCTGGTGGGGGTCATATTTAGCTTCCATCACTCCCTGTATATTAAGCAATTCGGCGCGCACCGCGTCGAAACAGCTCAGTCAGGTGAAGAATCCTCCAAGGCCATGGACGCGCATCCGGAATTCCGTGAGCAAGCTCTCCCTCCTTCACCACTCCCGCCAATTGCCTTGACCGATGCCGGTACCATCAGATTGTCCATCAGTTCGGGATTCCGGGGGGTTCAATCGAAATTATACCGCAATATTGCCTGGCGGTGTCCCAAAATGTTTTTGAACCTCGTGAGCCCGGGGAAAATTCCTCGAAAGTTTTGGCTCTTGAAGCCGAATCCTTGCATCGACGCAGAAGAGCAGAATTTCACCGAAAATAAAAATCAGAAGAGATTCTGCAAGATAGCTTATCAATTGGCATGAGCGCGACTTTTCGGCGGACGGGGGCAAGATGCCAGGTTCTGGAAAGCGACAGGGGCTCTGGGAGGGGAGACATGCGAAAATTGAGGGCTTGAAGCAATCCGGGATTCCGGGAGAAATATCTAGGCGGCCGCGCTTGCCGGGGTTACGAGGTTTCTGCCGGGGGCGGTTTCTTTTTGGTCCTTTGCTCCCGTTCCACTTTTTTGTCATACGCCGCCTCGATCTTGAGCAGCAGTTCCTCCAGGGGGCAGGGCTTGATGAGGTAATCATAAGCCCCCAGCCGGTTGATCTCCATGGCCGCGTCCATGGAGGCGTGGCCGCTTAAGACGATCACCTCCACCTCCGGGTCGATCCTCTTGATCTCGCCCAGGGTGGCCAGCCCGTCCATCCCCGGCATGCGAATATCCAGGACGATCACGTCGCAGGGGGACAGTTTTAACTCCTCCAGGGCCTCGGCCCCGCTGCCCGCAGCCCGCACCGCCAGTCCCTGGGCCCCCAGCATCTTTTCGAGGTTGGTGCGGAAACGCTTTTCGTCGTCCACCAGCAATATCCGGGGTTTAGGCATGGGCAAACAGCTCCGATTCCACCAGCATGGTCATATTTCCCATGATCCGGTTGACCTCCACGGACTGAGTCACCGGGTCCCGCTTACGGGCAAAGTTCAGCAGATTCCGAGTGATTTGCATGCCGCGGTCCACCGGCTGCATAATCTGCCGGACCGACACCTGAAGTTCCCCAAGCGCCTTTTCGTCCGGATGATGGCCAGGGGATTGTTGATTTCAGGGGCGCTGCCGGCCGAAAGTTCAGCGATGGCGGCCAATTTCTGCGACTGCCGGAGCCGTTCATCCAGCCGCCAATCTTTTTTTCAGGCCCATCCACCCGCGTTACCCACCTCCGGCGCCTAAGGCCAACCGCGTCCCCGCCAGGCATCCGTCTATCCCGCCTTGAGCAACCCTCTTGCCCTCAGGCCTTGCCTTCCTGGATCACCTTGCGGTCATAAGCCTGGCGCACCTTCTCGAGCAACTCGTCCAGGGCCACGGGTTTCATGACATAATCGAAGGCCCCCAGTTGCATCCCCTGAATCCCCGATTCCACCGAGGCGTGCCCGGTGAGCATGATTACTTCCACCAGGGGTTTCTTCTTCTTGATCTCCCGCAACGTTTCAATCCCATCCATCCCGGGCATCTTCACATCCAGGATGATGACATCAACGTCATGGTCATCCAAGAATTCCAAGGCCTTATAGCCGCTTTCCACCCCGGTGACCTCAATCTTTCTCGCCTTCAGCCGCTTGAGAATGGTCTCCAGGAAGTCCTGCTCATCATCCACCACCAACATCTTGAATTTCTCCATTACCACCGCCTCCTCGGGTCATCTCACCGGTAAATAAATGGTGAAAGTAGTGCCTTTGCCTATCTCACTGGCCACCATGGTCCTGCCGCCCAACTTTTCAATGATGCTGTAAGAAATAGATAAACCCAGACCGGTGCCCTTGCCCACCTCCTTGGTGGTGAAAAAGGGGTCGAAGATTTTCTGCAACACCTCTTTGGGAATCCCCGGGCCGTTATCGCTGATCTCAATGGATATCTCGTTATTTTTTGTAGTTCCGGTAGTGATGATGATCCGCCCTTCTTTGCCGATGGCGTCGATGCCGTTATTGATGATGTTCAGGAACACCTGCTGCAACTGGGCCTGGTCCGAGGTGGTCAACGGCAGGTTCGGGGCGTAATTCGCCTGGATCTCGATGTTACGGTAGCGAGCCTCGTTCTTCAAAAACTCGATGCTCTCATCCAGGATCTCGTTAATGTTGACCCCCTCAATCATCGGCTCCATCCGCCGGGCAAACCCCAACAGACGGTGGGTCACTGTCTTGGCCCGCACCACATGATACTCGATCTTGTTCACCGCATCCATTAGTTCTTGAAAGTTCTCACTCCCGGCCACATCTTCCATGCCCAGCAGGTCTTTCATCCACCCCGCCTTCTCGCCGATCACCGCCAGGGGGTTGTTGATTTCATGGGCGATGCCCGCCGCCATCTTGCCCAGGGCCGCCATTTTGCTGGATTGTATCGCCATTTCATCGCTGGCCGCCTTCTTCCGGTCCATGCGCTGTAGTTCTTTCATCATCGCCCGGGTGGTGAAATACGCCCCGATAATGATGAGGAGCAGGCCTCCCAAAGCGATTAAGGCCGCCAGAAATCTGGCCTGCAGCAGCGGTGTCAGTTGCTCGGTGGGGGCTTCCCGGATTACCAGGATCCACTTCTTCAGTTTGATGATGCTGGTGGCATAGAGGAAGGTTTCGCCGCGAAAGTCCATCTCCTCCACCGCGGTGCCGGTGGCCGCGGCAAAGTCGGGGGCCTTGGAGGGCTCCATGACCTTGCCGCCGAAACGGGGCGGGGTTTGCAGCACGTTTTCCCGGTTGATAATAAAGGCGTCGCCTTTTCTGCCGATCCAGGCGGCCCGTACGATATTGTCGATGATGTCCGCATCGATGGTGGCCCTGAGGATCCAACTCCGGTTCTTCTCCCGCACCATGACCGCAATGATGAAGTGGGGAACTTTCCTGAATCCCAAAAACACATCGCTGACGTGCACCCCGGTGGCCATTACCTCATGAAACCAGGCGGTATCCTTATAATTAACTTTTTTCAAGGTCTTATAATATGGTCCCACATAGGCCAGGTGATTGCCGTCCTCGTCGATAATCCCCAGGTCCAATAATGACTTGGAGCGAGTCTGCATGATATTGAATACCTTGTTTAAATACTCTTCGTTCTGTAATTGTTCCACGGAATGAGTATTGGCCAGACCGGTAAGTTGCGAAATACGTTCCTCGAGAAACAGGTCAAGAGAACTGGCTCGATTTTCCGCCAGGGTTTTCATATTATCCATAATCTTGGCGGTATAGGACACGCTGAACTGGTGATACATTACTCCTCCCAGGATCAGGAGCGGGACCACGGAAAAACCCAAGGTGGCCAGGATAATGTTCCACCATAATTTCTTGTAGTGTGACGCTTCCATCAGGGTTCCTTTATGCCAAGAGAACTCGCGGACCCGGGCGGCCTCCCACCCGGCGCTTTCCCCGGTCCCAGAAATGCCTGGACGTACTTCATCAGTACTAACCTAAGCAATGGTCGTTCCAACCCCGCCGGCCCGACTGCTTCAAGATAACTGAGGGAAAAGATAAAGGAAAAGCGCTAGTCCGTCAGGGCTGGGAGCGTCTTTGCCCCGGGCTTCTGTCAACATTTTTTACAAGTTGTAAAGGGGCGGGCGCTTCTGTCCCCCTTTTTGTTATAATTAATCGTATCTTAAGAGCAGGGCCGGAGTGATGTCAAGGGGAGAGTGGGCCATCGCTCCCGCGCCGATTCCCCTTGAATCTCCGGCCGCTCTGGGCTAAAGTTTTAGCACACGGAAATTTTTCGGCCCCGGGGTTTGACCCGGCCGTACCCCAGAAAGCGAGATGCCCATGAAGCGCTACGAAGACCCCAAGTGGGTCCAGAGCATGAAGTTGAGTTTCGACCACAATTATGCCATGGCAGAGTTCCTGGGAGAGAACGGCCTGAAGGAAGCGGAACTGCAAGGATTAGCCCCCCGGCTGGCGGCGTTTCACCAGGACCTGGCCACCCGACGGGAGAGCGGCCAGATGGGTTTCATGGAGTTGCCCTACCAGACCCAGGTCCTCAAAGAGATCCGCCAGGTTGCCAAACCGCTGCTGGAGTGGTGCTGGGATGCGGTGGTGCTGGGAATCGGGGGCTCCGCCCTGGGACCCCGGGCCCTGCACCAGGCCTTGCGCCATCCCCAGCACAACAAGTTCCCCATGGCCCGCCGCCACCTGAAGCTCGGGCTCTGGGTGGCCGACAACATTGACCCTGACGGGCTCTACGGCCTGCTGGACGGCCTGGATATGCGGCGCATTGTCTTCAACGTCATCAGCAAATCCGGGGCTACCGCCGAAACCCTGGCCCAATTCCTCTGGGCCTATAAATTGTTACAGGGCCGGGTGGGGGAAGCCAAGGCCCGGGAGCGTCTCATCATCACCACCGACCCGGAAGCCGGTCCCCTCCGGAGCCTGGCGGCTAAAGAGCGCCTGACTTCTCTGGCCGTTCCCCCCAATGTGGGGGGCCGCTTTTCGGTGCTCTCCGCCGTGGGGCTTTTGCCCGCGGTCCTGGCCGGCATTGAGGTGGAGGAACTCCTGGCCGGCGCCCGGTTTATGGATCAGCGCCTGAAAGACGCCGCCCCTGACCAAAACCCGGCCGATCGCCTGGCCGCCCTCTTCTATCTCTTTGCCACCGCCAAAGCCCGGCCCAACCTGGTGTTCATGCCCTATGCCAGCAACCTGGCCGGAATGGCGGATTGGTTCTGCCAACTTTGGGCCGAAAGCCTGGGCAAGCGCCAGGATCTCCAGGGCAACGTCGTGAATGCCGGCAGCACCCCGGTCCGGGCCCTGGGAACCACCGATCAGCATTCCCAATTGCAGCTCTACATGGAAGGGCCTCCCGACAAGCTGATCACCTTCCTGGCCGTGGATAAGTTTGAGCATCACCTGGAGATCCCCGACCTGTTTCCCGACCAGGAAGCCCTGAGCTACCTGGGGGGCCACTCCCTGAATGAACTGCTCCGGGTGGAGCAGCAGGCCACCGCCTTTAATCTCATGAAGGCCGGCCGGCCCAACCTGACCTTGCACCTGCCGGAGATCAACCCCTTTACCATCGGGCAATTGATCTACCTCCTGGAAGTAGTGACGGTGACGGCAGCTTTCCTCTTCGGGGTCAACGCCTTCGACCAGCCGGGCGTGGAGGGGGGCAAACAAACCAGCTATGGCCTGATGGGCCGGCGGGGGTTCGAAAACCATCACCGGGAATTTGCCGAAGCCCCCCCGGCTTTGGAGAAATACCGGATTGTCTGAACCATCATGAAGCGCCTGAAACTCACTACCTCATGGTGGCGTCCGGGGAAAGACCTGGACACCTTCGGCTTGGTAAAATTTTTCTCTTTGCCCGGCTTTGTGGTCATTCTGGTGTTTACCGTCATCCTGACGGTGCTCCTGACCCTCCGGGCCCAGCAGATGAACCTGAAGAAAAACGAAGACTATCTGATCCTGCTGGCCGCCAATCTGAACCACCAAATCTACCAGCAATTCGTCCTGCCCACCGCCTTTGAAAAGGGCGGGCGCATCACCCTGTCGGACCCGGAGCAATCCCAGCGCCTGGACATGGTGGTCCGCACCACCATCCATGGCTTTCACGTGGAGCAGCTGAACCAGTACGACCAGGAGGGAGTCTTCTCTTATAGCACCGCCCAATTGCCCCTGGGGAAAAAATGCGCCGATGTCGTGGGGGTGAAAAGGGCCCTGGCCGGGGAAAACTACTTCGAGTTACCCGGCTACAGCTCCCTCTGGAGCATCTTCTGGCCGGGCAGCTACAAGCACCAGAACCTCAAAGCTTACATCCCCTTCCGGCTGGAGGACAAGCTCCTCCCCCAGACCGGTCCGGTGGTGGGAGTCATTGAGATTGACCAGAATATTTCCGGGGACCTGGCCGAAATCGCCAACTTCCGGCTCATTATTTTGGTCACCCTGATAGTGATCATGGGCCTGTTATTCCTGGTATTGCGGCAAATCGTCAAGCAGGCCGGCGTCATCCTGGAGAGGCGCCAGGAAGAGCAGCGCCGCCTGGAGGGGCAACTCCACCAGTCGGAACGCCTGGCGGCCCTGGGGGAGATGACCGCGGGGGTCGCCCACGAGGTCCGCAACCCCCTGGGAATCATCAGTTCCACCGCCGAACTCCTCCGGGACCGGCTGGCCCGCTATGAACCCAAAAATCGCCTGGCCCAGATCATCGTGGAGGAGTCCAACCGCCTCAATGAAAAAATCACAGAATTTTTGGATTTTGCCCGGCCCCGCGTTCCTAACCTCCGGCCTTGCGATCTGGAGGCGACCATAGACCGGAGCCTGGAATTTCTGGCCCCCGAAATCGACCGCCTGGGCATCACGGTCACCCGGGAATATCAGCTGAACGGCCGGGTCCTCATGGTTGATCCGGATCTCTTGCACCAGGCCTTCTTGAATATTTTGTTGAATGCCATCCAGGCCTTGCCCCAAGGCGGCCACCTGACTGTGTCCACCGCCCCCGGCCCCCGCGGTCAGGGAGGGCAAATCCGCTTCCAGGATGATGGTGAAGGCATTGAGCCCGAGGCCTTGAATAAGATCCTCAACCCCTTTTTCACCACCAAGGAGAAAGGCAGCGGCCTGGGGCTGCCCATCGTCAAAAGCATCGTCGAGGCCCATCAGGGGAGCCTGGAGATCAGCAGCGCCAATGGGGCCGGCACCTCGATCACCATTTCGATTCCCGCCTTGGCGTTGGAAAAAGTGAGTTAACGAAGAAGCTTTCAGTGTTCAGCAGTCAGCTATCAGCTAAGACGAAGACTTATCAAATCGGGTCGATGACGATTGATTTCTGGAATAATACAACTAATTCTTATAACTTATAAAGCTGACTGCAGAAAGCTGATAGCTTACGCTAACGATTGCGGCCGCTGGACCGTTCGCCGTCCGGCCAGGAGCAAAGCGAGTCTATAACAGCATGGATACCATCCTAGTCGTTGATGACGAAAGCAATTATCTCACCGTCATGGAAACCCTGTTGGGGGATGCCGGTTATGAAGTCCTCACCGCGCCCAGCGCCATTGAAGCCTTGAAGATCGCCGGGGCTGCCGATCTGGACCTGGTGCTCACCGATATGAAGATGCCCAAGATGACCGGCATCGAGCTTCTGGACCAATTGCAGCACCTCTCTCCGGACCTGCCGGTGATTATCATGACCGCGTTCGGCACTGTGGAAAAAGCCGTTTCGGCCATGAAAAAAGGCGCCTTCGATTACATCCTCAAGCCCTTCAAGAATGAAGAGATCCTGGTGACCATCGCCAAGGCCCTGGGGCATCGCCGCCTCATCCTGGCAAACCGGCGGCTGAACCAGGAATTGGACAAAAAGTACGGCTTCCCCAACATTGTGGGAACGTCCCGGGTCATGGAGGATATTCTGGCCCTGGTGAAAAGGGTGGCCGGGTCCCGAGCCACGGTCCTGATTACCGGCGAGAGCGGCACCGGCAAGGAACTCATCGCCCGGGCCATCCACCAGTGCAGCAACCGGGCCGCCAAAAGCTTCATTTCGGTCAACTGCGCCGCCTTGACCGAAACCCTGCTGGAGAGCGAACTCTTCGGCCACGAACGGGGCGCCTTCACCCACGCCGTGGCCATGCGCAAGGGCCGGTTCGAACTGGCCGACGAAGGCACCCTGTTTATGGACGAAGTGGCGGAAATGTCCCAGGGCCTCCAGGTCAAGCTCCTCCGGGTGCTCCAGGAGATGGAATTCGAGCGGGTGGGCGGCGTCCGCACCATCAAGGTGGATGTCCGGGTGGTGGCCGCCTCCAACCGGGACCTCAAAGAGGAGGTGGAGGCCGGGCGTTTCCGGGAGGACCTGTTCTATCGCCTCAACGTGGTTCACCTCCACCTGCCGCCCCTGCGTGAGCGCCAGGAAGACATCCCCCTGTTGGCGGCCCATTTCATCAAGAAGTATGTCCAGGAAAACCTCCGGGACAAGACCCGCATCACCCCGGAAGCCTTGCAGGTGCTGATTCAGTACGCCTGGCCGGGTAACGTCCGGGAGCTGGAAAACGTCATGGAGCGGGCGGTCATCCTGTGCAGCAACAACGTCATCAGCCCCCAGGACCTGCCGGCGGAGTTGGCCCCGGCCCCGGCCGAGTCCCACTTGGACGTTGACCGCTTCATCCCCCTGAACACCCCGTTGCCCGAGGCCCTGGATGCCATCGAGGAGCAGATGATCCGCCGGGCCCTGGAAAAAAGCGGCCAGGTCCAGGTCCGGGCCGCCGAACTCCTGGGCATCACCAAAAGTTTGTTGCAGTACAAACTGAAGAAGTATCATTTGACGACCTGAACATGTGGGGTGCGTCCTGCGCACCAAACTTCATCGGGTGTACCGTGCACGCCGGTTTATGGCGGCCACAGGCCGCCCTATAACTTTTTCAACCCTCAGCTATATAGGGCGGGCTGCGCCCGCCGATTTACTGCACCATATCTGTGGCTTGGAGGCCCCTTGAAACCCGACCAATTCCCCGACGACATCCGGCCCCATCTCATCCCCGCGCCCACCGGGGAGATGGTCTACCGCTGCCTGGAATGCGGCGCTGAATTCGCCATTACCGAACTGCTCTACACCTGCCCCCATTGCCGGGGCTTGTTCATGCTGGAGGATAAAAACGCCGCGGTCCTGGCCCAGCGCCCCGGGGCCTTCTGGCGGCGGTTGTTTGACTACCGGCGCATGCTCAACCTCCCGGCCCTGAGCGGCATTTTCCGGTACTACGAACTCATCGCCCCGGTGATCCCGCTGGCGGACATCATCTACCTGGGGGAAGGCCACACCCCCCAGGTGGCGGCCAATGCCGACCTTAAGAATGAGGTGGGCGCGGCTTTTTATTTCAAGAACGACGGCCAGAACCCCAGCGCCTCTTTCAAGGACCGGGGCATGGCCGCGGCCTTGAGCTACCTCAATTTCCTGGCGAGCCAGCCCGGGGCCGGCAAGATCCTGGCCATCTGCGCCTCCACCGGCGACACCTCCGCGGCCGCGGCGCTTTACTCCGCCTACCTGGGAGACCGGATCGCCTCCGCGGTGATCCTGCCCCACGGCAAGGTCACGCCCCAGCAGCTGGCCCAGCCCCTGGGCAGCGGCGCCAAGGTCCTGGAGGTCCCCGGGGTCTTCGACGACTGCATGAAGGTGGTGGAGGCCCTGGCCGACAACTACCAGGTGGCCCTGCTCAACTCCAAAAACTCCTGGCGCATCCGGGGCCAGGAGTCCTATGCCTATGAGATCGCCCAAACCTTCGACTATGATCTGGCGCACAAAACCGTGGTGGTGCCCATCGGCAACGCCGGCAACATCACCGCCATCATGCAGGGGTTTCTGCGCCTCCACGACCTGAAGATTATCGAGACCCTGCCCCGGATCATCGGGGTCCAGTCCCGCCACGCCGACCCGGTGTTCCGCTACTACCTGGAACCCGATGCCGCCAAGCGGGTCTTTGTGCCGGTAACGGTGCAGGCGTCCGTGGCCCAGGCCGCCATGATCGGCAATCCCGTGTCCATGCCCCGGGTGATCCGCCTGGCCCAGGAGTATCACCGCCGGGCCGGGGCAGGCAGCGTGGCCGTGGTCCACGTCAGCGAACAGGAGATCATGGACTCCATGCTCCTCGCCAACCGCCACGGGCACATCAGTTGCACCCAGGGAGGCGAATCCCTGGCCGGCCTGAGGGCGGCCCTACAAGAGGGTCTGGTGAGCAAGGACGAAACCCCGGTCCTGGACGCCACCGCCCACCACCTGAAATTCATCGGATTCCAGCAGATGTACTTCGAAGACTCCTTCCCGCCGGAATTCGAAGTGACGCCGAAACCGGAATATCAAAACCGGCCCCAATTCCTCGACGCCCACGACCGACAAGCCGGAGGAGAAAACCGCCGACCTGGCCGGCCAGATCGCCGCCTTGCTGGAGTTGACGCCGAAGGCCGGGCGGTAAAGGCGGGCCGGGAGACGGGGTATCTTATGCCGCCGGGTAACGCCCCCCTCACCCCAGCCCTCTCCCCCCAAAAAACGGGGGGAGAGGAAGGAGAGGAGGTCGCCGGGTTTAGTCAGCATAACGCACTGTTTCAGTTAATCTTTTTCCCCTCTCCCCCAATGGGGGAGCGGGCCGGGGTGAGGGGGCAGTAATCTTCTCGGAGCAAAAAGAGGGTGAGCTAATTTATTCAAGGAGGTCTTATGGCACTAACGGTAGGCATGACCCACGAGATGCGGCTCAAGACCGGCCCGGAGCACTCCGCCCAAAAATTTTTCCCCAAAGTCCCCAATGTCTTCGGCACCCCCTTTCTGGGAGGGTTGTTCGAGGGCGTGAGCGCGAGCTTGATGGCCCCCCACCTGGAACCCGGAGAGACCTCCGTGGGCATCTCCATGAACCTTTCGCATACCGCCGCCACCCCCCTGGGCATGGAAGTCCGGGCCGTCACCGAGGTTACCCGGGTGGAAGGCCGGAAAATCACCTTTAAAGTGGAAGGGTTTGACGAGAAAGAGAAGATCGGCGAGGCCGTCCACGAGCGTTTTGTCGTCAACGAAGCCAAGTTCAACCAACGGGTGGAGGCCAAAAAGACCTGAAACCGGACAACCCCTCTCTGGATTTCCCCTACGACCTGGTGACTCTGGGGCATTTTGAGGCCGGCGGTGGCTGGGAGGCCCAAATCCGCCAGTACGTCCGCAAGAAGTACCGCCAGGACCTGGCCGGGCTGGCCGGCCTTGACCCCAAGGCCCTGGCCGGGCTTTTCCGGGGGGAACTGGTGGCCGGCCGCCCCTACGCCACCATCCAGTGGGTACTGCGGGTGACGCCTTTCCGACCCTTGGAGATGTTCCTGCTCTTCGACCAGGACCCCGAGTTCGGCACGGACCTCCGGGTTTTTTATGCCCGGAAAAGCCTGGCGGTCCCCACCGAGGACGCCTACGTCTTTGCCTGGGATTATGTGGCCCTCCTGGCCCGCTATGGGCGAGGCACGTTTGCCCTGGAGAACGCCGGTCCCGGTCCCGAGTGGCTGCCTTTCGGGACTTTTGCCCCGGAGGGGGCGGGCCCCGTACAGGACGTGTCCCTGGGGGTCCGGGAGGAAATCCTGGAAAAGGTGACCCCCGAAGTGGTGGAAGTGGCCGTCCGGCGGATGGATTGCGGGACGTTCGCCCAGACCGGCGGGGTCTGGGAGGTGGCCTGGCCGCTTTTGGGCGACCTGTCTTTCCGGTTCAGCTACGGCCCGGCCGGCTCCGAGATGGCCTTTGACAGTCACGGGGCCCGGAAGTACGCCCCGGAATTGCTCATGAGCCTAACCTGGCTGTATATCAATGGACTCCTGAGGGAGTGTCGCCAGGTCGACGACACCCTCCCGAAGCTTTCCGCCTATTTTTAGCCGGATGAAATGCGTTTATTGCCATAGAGCCAGTATCGTCTTCACCCCCACGTGAACCGGGATGGAAATCGGCTGCCCGGGGTGCGGCCGCGTCTATTCTGAGGCAGATATCAGGGAATTGGTCAGACAACATCAACGGGCCGACAAGGGAGAATGCCACCGCCCGGGCCGGTCAAAGAATGAGGTCTCATGAGCGCCCAATTGAAAGATTTGACCCGGATGAACCAGCCGACCCCGGCCCGTTCAGGTATGGTCAAGATCAGCTACGGGGTCCATAATCTGGAGGCGGCCATCGCCGGAAAATCCGTCAGTGAGGTACGCCAATCCTTGAAAGAGCCATTGAACATCGACCCCCGGGCCCTGGCCCTGGTGAACGGCCGGGACGTGGCCGCGGCCTATATCCTGAAGCAGGGCGACCAACTGGAGTTCGTGCGCCTGGCCGGAGAAAAGGGCCGGGACTCCATACTTATGCGCCGATGAATGTATGCAGGACATCGGATGCGGTCAGGTGGGCCGCGAAATCGGTAACGTTCTCAGGGAATTCAAGGAAAATAGTTGCCTAATCCCGAGTCCGTTGCAGGCGAAAAAGGGGAACGACATGAACCGAGCACATTAGCCGCGTTATTGCCAAGATCCGGGAATATCATCCTGAAATTGAGCAGAATAACATCGAGTTAAGCGTCTCGTGGGACGAAGCCGGCAAACGTTACGCCCTCAAACTCAGCAAGTCCGGCGAAACCGTGGGGGCTTATCTGGACCAGAAAGATGCCGACGATTGTCTGGCGGGAAAGAAATGCGTCAACCTGGCGGTGCAGGTGACCCAATTATCAGCCGAATTGGAAGATTTGCTTACGCCCCGGAAGCCGGGCTGAGCCGCCTGGGAGGGCAAGATCAGGATCAGGCTCGACCCTCCCTTTGACAGGGCCGTAAAAAAAAGGTAAATATATAGGTTACGCGGGGAATCGAGATGAGCCGGGTTCTGGTCATCGCCTGCGATCCAACTTACAGCGGAGACCGTTTATGGCCCGGGTTACTATTGAAGACTGCCTGGAACAAGTACCGACTCGCTTCGGCCTGATCCACCTGGCGGCCAAGCGGGTGCGCCAAATCTTTCGCGGGGCGCCGGTTTTGGTCAAAGGGGACAACAAAGAAATCGTCATGGCCCTGCGGGAAATCGCCGCGGCTAAAATCGTGCCCACTACCCCCTTGAAAGCCCTGCCGGAACCCGAAGCGGAGTAATCCCCGCCCCTCGCACCCGAGCCTGCCGTTGCCGCCCTCAATGATGGTGCGGCGGCGCCGCGTCCTGGCGTCTTAGCCCGGCAAGGTACCCGCACCGGCGCTTCCCCAGCACAGCACCGGGCCATTTGCTTCCGGAGCGGTATCCGGTCCCCAGACCTCCAGGTTCCCATAACCTATTTCAGGAAAGGGCCAACCGGCCACGATCTCGTCGGCCACAAATTCCTGCAATTCTTGTGAGGCGGCCTGAAGCTCCTGGTTAGCGGCCGCGGCGGTGAGCAGGGCCTCCAGGAGGTCCACAAACTTCTCCTGCCAGGCCGGCCGGCCGGCCTCGCCCGCCACCTTCAACCACTCGTCCCCATTCCGGCAGCTGGGTAAGGTTAGTTGCACCTTCCGGAGGGCAGTCCACTCCGGCCAGCCTTTCAAAGTGAGGAACAGGGGCCGGGAGGCCCGGCCCAGGAGCAGGGGGACCGACTTCTCCGGCGTCTCGGGGGTCATCACCCGGCGCCACAGGCGGTAGCGCAGTTTGGCCAGCTCGGGGTCCACCGTTTCGGCGACCCCGGAGACGGGTCCGTAGGAGGCCCGATCGTCCCAGGGTTCCGGCTTGAGGATATCTTGCAGCCAGTCTTGGCCCTGGTCCACCCGCAGGAATTGGGCTTCCTGGTCGGCCTGCATTTTTTCCAACTGCCAGGCCAAAGACCAGGCATTGGGCGGGGGTGGCGGCGGCTCCGGGGTGGCGGCTTGCCCATAGCCGCGAATGGCCTGGGTCACATTCTCCCCTGCATCATCCTGATCCCGGCGATAATCTGCGAAGGCCTGCCACTGGCGAAGGTCTCCGGGCTTATAGTGCTGCAACTCCCGGGGGTGGACCTCGGCTTCCGGGGGCAACGGCATGCCCTGGTAAGGCAGTTGTTCAGGCCACCCCGGGATGACTCCCACCTTCAAGTCAGGGAAGTACAGCGGTAGGGTCCAGAACTCTTCCCGCCACGGCAGGATGAGCGGAAAGGCGACGATGTGCCAGGCCGATCCCATAAGCGCCTCCAACTGGATATGGTTCGGGGGTGTAAGCGGGCCCGCCGCCGGGCAAACCCTCCCCAACTTTCAAGTACCCAATAAAGTTTTCTTAATACATATCCCAGGAGTCACCGGGATACAAGGGCAAGCGCCGGACGCCGCTGAATTTCAGGACTGGCTGCCGCCGGTTGGCTGGAGTGAGGCCATCATACCGGGATCTGATTTGAAAAGTTTATTCAATCGGTGGCACAGGCTTTCCAGCCTGTGGCGAGGCAGCAGGTTATAGTGTTTGCCATAAATTCTTTCCACTTGGAGATTCTTAAATCCCCCTAAATCCCCCTTTTTAAAAGGGGGACTTTAGAAGCAATTCCTCATAGTTCCCCTCTTTTCTCAAGGGGAGGTTAGGGGGGATTAGAGTGATGCCGTCATCGGAAAATACTTTTGGCAAACGCTATAGTCTTGCACAGCCTGGAAAGGCTGTGCCACCAGCCAACACCAAACTTTTCACAATGTAAGGTTGGCCAAAGGCCCATGAATAACTGCCGTCAGGAGGAATATTTCGGCGGCCCCAGGCTTCAGCCTCGCGCCGCGCCAGGCCAGACGCCGGCGCCGCTAGACATGGTACGGGTGGCCGGTCCTGATGGTCATGGCCCGGTAGAGCTGCTCCAGGAGGACGAGGCGGCTCAGTTCGTGGGTCAGGGTGAGCCGGGCCAGGGCCAGGCGTTCGGCGGCGGCGGCCATGGTCTGCTCGTCCAGGCCCCAGTGGCCGCCGATGAGGAAAGCGAGGGGCCGGGATTCCAGTTCCCGCCGGGTGAGCCAGGCGGCGAATTCTTCCGAAGTAAACTCCCGGCCTTGGGGAGTGAGGGCGGCAACCAAGGCCCGGGGCGGAATCTGGGCCCTGAGACGCTCGCCTTCTTTAACCTTGAGGGCTGCCGCGGTCAGGCCGCCGGCCTCTTTCTCTTCCCGGACACTTTTTAGCGTCAGGTGCAGGAAGGGCTGCAGGCGCTTGACATAAAAGGCTATGCCCTCCTGGATGAAGGCTTCCCGGGTCTTCCCTACCATGAGCACGGTTACCTGAAGCATGCACGGAACTCCTTGGTTGTGCGGCCCGCAGCCCGGCGTGGCGCTCGGCCGTCATATCCTCCAGGTATTCCCAAACCATCGCCACCTGCGGCTTTAAAACTTTGGCGTTAACGTTGGAGAGTCTCGCCGGCCTGATCCGCATAAAAAGACCGATCATGATCGGTTAATGAATATTCTGGAGTGCGCCCTTTAATTTTCCCTGTTTAGATATTATCTTGATAAGGATAACCTAAAATAAGGAGGAACTATGAAGAGATCACTGTGCATCGCGATAGTGGCCTTGTTGGGCTTGATGATGGTGGGCGTAGCCTTTGCGGCGACCCCCGGCAAAATGGACCTCAAGGTTGGTGAAGAGGTTTACGTGTGCAACTGCGGGCCAAGCTGCCCCTGTCACAGCATGGCCATGAAAGAGGGCGATTGCACCTGTGGCAATAAGATGGTCAAGGCCAAGGTGACCAAGGTCGAAAAAGATGTGGCCTACGTGAAGGCGGAAGGCTGGGAAAAAGCCCGGGCCTTCTCTACCCAGGGTAAATACATGTGCGCCTGCGGCCCATCCTGCACCTGTAACATGATCAGCCAGAAACCCGGCAAATGCGTCTGCGGCGAAAACCTGAAGCCGGTGAAATAATTTGCTCTAAGCTGGCGAAATTTTGCTTGCCAGAAAACAGAGGGGGCCGGGAAGCTATCCGGTCCCCTCATTTTTTTCCAGCAAGAGAAACCGGCTCTTGCCCGAGGCGATGCGAACCCCGTCGGCCAGGCGGGTGATCTCGCCTTCGGCCAGGCGGCGGCTGCCGCTTTGGGTGTGGAGCACGCCCCGCACCAGGATTGCCTCATCGGGTTTGAGGGGCGCATGGAAGCGCACTTCCAGGCCCAGGGTGAGGCCGGGGCCGGCAAAATGCCACACCGCGTGGGCCATCATCTCATCCAGCAGGGTGGCCAGGATGCCGCCGTGGATGACGTCGGCCCAGCCCTGGAACTCCCTCGGCAGCGCCAGTTCGGTCTCGGCCGCGGTCTCGGCTTCCCGGTAGGTAACCGAGATCTTCAATCCCCGGGGATTGTCCCGGCCGCAGACAAAGCAGTAATTGTCAGAAATGGGCGTCGTCATGGCATAACCATTTTGTCATCCTGAGCGCAGTGAAGGATCTCGTTGATGGAGTATTTCCTCGTATCCTTGAGATTCTTCGGTCGCTCCGCTCCCTCAGAATGACAGGTGCGAGGACTTTCGCCGCGGTCTCAAACCAGTCAATTCGGGGCCAGGACCGCAGGATTCCCGCCTCTCCCCCGTCCCCGGCTAAACCGCCAGGGGGTCCATCTTGATGGGGCCCATCACCTCACCCTGGGCCAGGCGGCGGCCCAGGTCCCGGGCCTGCTCCAGGACCTCCGGCCGGTCCTGGATGGCCCCTTTTTCATCCACCCCCCGCACCAGGACCTCGGCGGCATAGCTGACATTGATGGCGTCGAAGAAATACTTGGCCACCAGGCGGGAGCCCACGAACAGCAGCCGCCCCTTGGTGGCCCCGGTCACCAGCAGCACCCCCTGGCGGTTGCCGCCGGGAAAATCATCCTTGAGCACGTAGCGCCGGGCCCACAGGGCCTGGGTCCGGTCGATCATGGCCTTGGCCTGGGCCGAAAGGCTGTAAAAGAACACCGGCGACCCCAGGGCCACCACGTCGGCCTCCACCAGTTTGTCATACAGCCCCCGCATTTCATCCTTAATAGGGCAGGTGCCATCCTTAAAACAATGATATATTTCCAGGCAAGGAGAAATTTTCATCTCCCTGAGGAATATTTCTTCCACCAGGGCGCCGGCCTCCGCCGCCCCCTGGAGGAATGCCTTCATGAGGGTGTCCGAGTTCCCCTCCCGCCGGGGACTGCCAAAGATGCCCAAAACTTTCATAGTCATCTCCTTGAGGTGATTAGTAACAATAGGGATAACCGCGGCGAGTTGTCAAGGCGAGACGTTTTTTTAGTTGGTGGATTTCTGGTTTTCCCTTATTTTAGGGGATGATTGCGGCCATCGCCCCGGTTGGCGGAAGGCGTAATAACCCTGGCCGGTTTCCGGTCTTCCGGCTCCCTTCGGGGGCTGGGGCCGCTTTTGAAGCAGGTTAAGTATTTGTGGGGTGCGCACTGCGCACCATCTGGCGAAGCAATGGTTTATGGGCCTGTTGGCCCAGGCGTAACTCATGAAAAACCGGTGGGCAAGACTCCGTGCCCGCCATGGGTGAAAGGGTGCGCAGTGCGCACCCTACAAAAGAACTGGTGGAATCTCTGAAAAGCAATAAGCAGCCCCATGGGGAATTAGTAGAATTAGTGGTGTCCGTCCAAAGCCGGGAATCCCTGGCCACCGCCCTGGATCGGGGGGTGGGAGGGGTGGTGGCTTATGTGCCCCGGAACCCTGATCCCCAGGTCTTCCCGGAACTCGCGGACTGGCGGGGCGCGGCCCGGCAGCATGGGGTCAAATTCTATCTCGCCTGGGACTGGCTGGTGCGGGAGAGAGAGCTTGCCGGGGTGCCGGATAGGCTCGCCGCCGTGGCCCGGCTCGACCCCGACGCCTTGCAGCTGCGCGACCTGGGCCTCATCCGGGAGGCGCGCCGGCATTATCCCGACCTCCCGCTCCAGGCCGCCGGCAACTTCGGGGTCCGTAACTCTCCGGGAGCGCAATTGGCGGCCGGCCTGGGGTTTAGCCGGGTGGTGGTGGCGGGACCCGTCAGCCTGAAGGACCTGGCCTTGATGCGGCGCCAGACCGCCATGCCCCTGGCTGTTAGCCCTGGAGACCTTTTGCCCGGGTTATGCCGGCCTCTGCCTCATGGAAGAGTACCTGGGGGTGGGGTGTGAAGCCTGCTGCCTGGCCCGTCCGGGAGATCCCGGGACGCTGATGGCGAGCCTCGAGACTCTTTCCGGACTGTGTCAATTGGGGCTGGAAGCGGTCCAGATCAGGGGTGAGCTCTGGGCTCCCTCCTCCCTGGGCCGGGTGATCGGGCTCTATCAATCCGTGGCCGCGGCCTCCCCCATGGAGCGCCCCCGGGTCCTGACCGCCGCCCGGGAGGTGTTGGAGGCCCTGGGGGAGACCCTCCTGATCTCTCCTCCGCCCCCGGAAACCCCGCCCGGCCCCCCGGTCTACCCGCTGCCGCCCTCCCAGCGGAGCACTACGAGTTCCGGCCCGCCCGGGTTGCTGGGGAGAGGCCGCATCTGGCTGGAGGTCCGGGATTACGCCGAGGCCGCGGCCCTGGCCCGGGAGTGGCGGGACCCCCTGGTGCTGGCCCTGACCGCGGATAACCATGCCGCCTTTCTCCAGGAGCATCGCCACTGGGACCCCCGGCGGCTCATCTGGCGGCTGCCTCCCGCCATCCCGGAATCGGCCCTGGCGTTCTACCAGAAAGCCCTGGAAACCCTCAGACAGGGGGGCTATTTTCGCTATGTGGCCGGAGATTGGGGCGCGGTGGCCCTGGTTGGGGCGGCCGGGAACCAGGTCTATGCCGATCAAACCCTGGGGGTGCGCAACTCCTGGTCCGTGGAAGCCAGCCGGGAGTTCAAGGTGAGCCGGGTCTGCCTGCCCCCGGGACACCGGTCCGATCACTGGCAGGAGATCCTGGCCGCGGCCCCGTCCGGCAGTTTCTGGAGCTACCTTTACCGCTGCGCCACTTTGGCCGTCTGCCCCGCCGAAGCCGCCGCCCTGACCCCGCCGGAAAACCTGCGCTGGATCAATGAAGACGGCAAGGCTCTCCTGTGCCTCAAAGCTCCCCAGTATTTCCACGATCTGGAGATTCTGTTCAAACAGCAATCCATCCTGCCCCTGGTAGTGGCCCTGCCCCACAGCCCCCGGCCCCGGGGCCAGCTCCCCTCCTGGCTGGTACCCCGCCCTGTGGGCCGCCCCCGCCGGTAAATAAATTGCAGGCTGAGGGCCTTTTTGATATATTTATGACAAAAATCAGAGGCATAACCTCTGAGCAAGGAGCGTGGTAATGGCCCATAAGTCATCTCGCTTTTCCTGGACCCTAGCCCGGATGCTGATGGTGGCCGTCTGCGTCCTGGGCCTGGCCTCAGCAGGCTGGGGGGCCGGCAAGGCCGCCCCGAATTTTTCCCTGAAAGATGTGCTGCAAGGCAAGGAATACTCCCTGAGCCAGTTCAGGGGCAAGGTGGTGGTGCTCAACTTTTTCACCTTCTTCTGTGGCCCGTGCCGGGATGAGATGCCGGACCTGAACAAACTCAATAACGAACTCAAAGGCCGGGGCTTGGTTACCCTGGGTATCGCCTTGAGTTCCGACCCCACCCAGATCCGCTTCCTGGTGAAACAACTGGGCCTGCAATATCCTGTGCTCACCGGCAACGACAAGGTGAGCGACGCCTATGGGAGCATCGCGGTGGTGCCGACTACGGTAATCATCGACAAGCAAGGCAACATCGCCCAGAGGATCGAGGGCACCCGGAAAAAAGAAATCTTTCAGAAACTGATCGAACCTTTACTGTAACCGGGCTCCGGCCTGCAGTCCTGTATCCCATCCGGACCGGAGGCCGTTAACCTCTTACAAAAAATCACGAAAAAAGCGACACTGCGCACCGCACTGAGGTGAGGGGAGGCAACCTGGGCTCGTGGTTTAGGCCCGGGCCCGCCTTCCCAGGCCTTTTAACCGGAGAGGATCATCTATGGTCCCCTGGCAAGACCTCCCCGCATGGGCCCAGGAATTGGCGGAGCACCTCAACGAGGGCGAATCGGCCCTGTTTATCCTCCACGGTCAGGTCTTCGACTATACCCGGGTGAATGGCGATTACCTGCCGTTCCGGCATTTTCTGGGTCAATGGCTGGCCCAAACCCGCCAGGTGGTCTTCTACAATCTCGGCTTGGGGCTTGAGTTCTGGGACCCCGCCGGGGAAAACGCCTTCCGCCAGGCCCTTGAACCACCCACCCAGGGGCCGGCGCCGGGAGAAGAAGCCGAAGAGGACGTCTCCCGGGTCCGGGCCCGGGCCTTGCGGGCCCTGGGCCAGCAGCCCCAGGAAAAACCCCTCCCCCAAAGCCCCCGGGAAGTTCTGCAACTGGCCGAGCGGGTCATGACCGCCCCTTGCCGGTCGGCCGGCCTGCCCCAGCCCCTGGCCCTGATCCTGGAATACGCCGAAACCATTGTGCCGGCGGTGGACCTGGGGTCCATGGGCGAGCCGGACCGGGCGGCCCTGGTTACCCTGCTGCGCTGGGCCCGGCAGCGGGAACTGGTGGAGGCCGGCCACGTGATTATCCTGACCACCGGCAACCTGGCGGAGTTGAACGGCAACCTGCTCTTGAGCCGCCACGGGGCCCAGATCATCGAAGTGCCGCCGCCGGACCAGGCCGCCCGCCTCCACTTTATCGAACACCTTCTCGCCTCGGGCCCTTGCCAACTGGAGCTGACTTCCCAGGGATTGGCCAATCTGGCCGCGGGCTTAAGCCTCCAGGTGGTCCGCACCCTCCTCAACCGGTCCCGGCGCGCCCCCCTCACCATGGAGATGGTGCGCCGCCAGAAGAAGGATCTGCTGCGCCAGGAGCTGGTGGGGCTCCTCGAAGTCATCGAGCCCCGGTTCGGCCTCGAGGAAATCGGCGGCTTGGAACCCATCAAGGGGTATTTCGCCCAGATTGTCCGGGCCATTCATGCCGGCGACCACAAACTGGTGCCCCGGGGCATCACCATGATGGGGCCGCCGGGCGTGGGCAAGACCGCCCTGGCGGAAGCCCTGGCCCGGGACATTGGCTTCAATTTCGTCAAGCTGCTTAACCCCCGCACCAAGTGGGTGGGAGAGAGCGAACGCAATTTTTTCAAGGCCCTCTCCAGCCTCCGGAGTCTGACCCCCCTGGTGGTGGTGGAAGACGAGGCCGATCAGAGTGAGCATGGCCGGGATGAGTACTCCGGCGACACCGGGGTGAGCAACCGCCTTAGGCAGATGCGCTTCGAGTTCACCGGCGACCCGGCCATCCAGGGCAAGGTCCTGTGGATCAGGATTACCAACCGCCCGGACCGGCTGGACCAGGCGGACCTGCGCTCCGGCCGGTCCAGCGAACGGATCCCCTTCTTCATGCCGGATTTCGCCGAAAAGTGTCACATTTTCCAGGTGGTGGCCAGGCGCAGTCACATTGCCTGCGACTGCGGGGATTTTGCCGACATCACCCGCCACCTGGAGGCGCGGCACCCGGAGATTATTACCGGGGCGGACATCGAGGAGCTGGTCTTCCGGGCCTACCGCCAGGCGCGCCTGGCGGGCCGGGACCAGGTGCATCCCGAGGACTTCCGCCAGGTGATCGACGACTTTCTGCCGCCCCACCAGAGCGAGGTCCTGCGCCACATGGAACGCCTGGCCCTGAACCAGTGCTCCTCCCGGCGCTTCGTGCCGGACCGGGTCTGGGCCTGGGCCGGTGGGGAGAGGAGGAGGGGGAAGTTTGAGCGCATTTGTGGGGGATTCATACCAACGATCATTTCCTTACGGACACCACGAGCACAAAAAATGGCTGGTGTTGGTGGGGCGGCCGTCCCTGGCCGCCTCTCGCTGGCGGGCACGGAGGCCCGCCCCACCGAGGTATTTTCATATAAAACACCATAGATGGCTTTTGGTCTATGATTAAACGTGGTATTGTCGATACATTCCATAAGGTTAGCAAAAAATATCTCCAACTATACGTTGCTGAATTTGAGTTCCGTTATAACAACCGTAAGAATCCCGATATTTTCGGGGCAGCGATTAGGTTATGTTAAAAAAGTTAATTAGTTTAGTATTATAATCCTATTGTTTGCAATTGTAGCGAGTAACTGCACAATCACAGTCGCCAATCTCTATACGCATAAAACAAAATAATAAAAATCAAACTAAAAGTGTCAACGAACAGTCATACAAAGACCAAATATGAAACTGAATCGCTCAAAACCAAGATTAAAGAAATAATTTTCCAAGATCAAAAACATAATATAATATCGGTACGAAACTATTTTGGAATCACCCTACTGAATGGCTTCTATGGTTCTATTTAATCTCCTTCTTGTTATTGTTACCAGTTTCCTTGTTGCTCACACCTTCCGCTTGTGGAAAGCTACAGCTGGCCTTGTGGGAATTGCCGATAAACAACTTAGTGACAATAAGAGCTTCTGTTATTGTTGCCGACGAAGCTGCTGGGGCTGCCCAAACATTCTGCCGACGCCGCGAAAAGTCTGTCTATGCTGCAAGATGAAACCGCAAATATTATGCATGCCCAGGACAGGGCTTATCTTTTTGTTAATGTTAAGCTTGATAATCTGATCATAATCCTCGATGAAAGTAATTAGAATAAAATTGAATGGGTTGACAGGAAACAATCGTGTTCAGGTCAATACCTAATTAATCATGGAAAAACACCAGCTATTATTTTAAAAGTTTTCATGGCAAAGTTGCATTTTTATACTACCAAGGAAGTCAAAGATTTTTTGCTAATTATGGGACAATCTAAATCCCGAGTAGTTCCCGAAGCCGATATCATTGAACATGGCAACGATATATCTTAACCAATTTCTTTGCCTGTCCATGACGAAGAACATTATTTTGCGTTGAATCTGACAACATAGCTACGTTGCTCTGTCTTGGCCGTGTTCGAGTATGAAGATGTTTTCAATAATTTCCACGAAACTATATTTTGCTGGGAATTTCGCGGTTTATATGCTGATTTTATTCCTGCAAAAATAATAGATATAATCATCGTACATAATATTAAAACTACAAACTAGCTTTTCTCGCCTATACTTGCCCCCTTCTCCGGGCGATTTGATCCGTATGTCAATTATCCAGATAATCGCCTTTTTCAAAGGGGGGAAAAAGAAGCAAGGAAACGCGGCCATCCGAGACAAGATCATCATTGAGGGCAGCGAGATCCTGCTGCTGGAGGGGAACGGTGAAGGCCAGAGCCGGGTGGGTCGCCGGGCGCCGCTGGAGGCGGTGTTGCGCTACGTGGCCCGGGTCATGCCGCCGCCGCTGCCGGTGTTGCCTCCGGGGGCCCGCTGGCTCTCCCGGAAAAAAGACCTCCTCTTCCTGGTGATGGAGCATCCCCCCCAATGCCGCACCCTCAGGGTCAGCCGGGAAAAGAAAGGCGGGGACGATTACCAGCCTTACCTATTGGCCCTGCCTTACATCATCTCTGTCCTGACCTTCTACCGGGATGGTTTCGAGGAAATGAAGATGTTCTTCCGGAACAGTTCCTTGAGTGCTCTCACCGATACCCTCTACCACACCAACCTGCCCAACGTCCGGGGAGAACCGGGCCACTACGGCAGTCAGAGGGTCTGCTTGCGCTACCGGCCGGAGATGCTGGAGGGGGTGCCCCTGGCCCAGGCGGTGCCGGCGCTCATCGACTTCTTCTGGAGCACCGGCTTCAATCAGGATATTGCCAACAGCGCCTTCGGGCGGGCGATGGCTCTGGACCGGCGCTTTGCCAGCCTCGAAGCCTGGGAGGCCGCCAGCCGGGAAAACCCCCTTTTTCCCCTGGAAGTGGATTGGGAACCGGCGGGCCGGGATTTACCGGGATTGTGGTTGGAATGCCTGAAACTGCATGGCGAGACGGCCGAGCCCATCGCCAGCGCCAGCGAACTGGCGGATATTCTCTACCGGCTGCCGGTGGGATACTGAAGCCCGTCGGGAACCTTCGCAGGCTCGGTTTCCCCGGCGCCAAGGGATGGTTCGGCGTTAGTGCGCCCCAACTCCCCGCGCCGGCCCTGCATCCCGGTTGATCTCCTCCGGGAATACCTGAACTCAAGCACGTCGATAGCGCCCCCCGGGATTAAGCCTGCTCCGTTTTCTTGGGGTCTACCTTGCCATGGGTTTTGAAGGTAAACGCCACCGGGGAATCCGGGGCAAAACACTTCAGGGAGGTCAACACCAGTTTTCTCAACGCCTCAAGCAGTTGCTGGGAGGAAATCTGGTTGAAATCTCCCTCCAAGGTGAGGTATAAATCCTCACCTTTGCGGCAAACCGAGACCGTTGGTCCCATAACACTCTCCTTTTTGTGAGCCGCTGCGCCCTTCATAATCAATACCCACCTCTTTCAGCCAATCCTTAACGTTCTCTCCTCCGCCTTATGCGGTTGCTACTCATACACATAACACGATTGAGTTTTAGCACACTGCGAGGAACTACTGATATTCATGGCAGGATTTGCTGATTTTGGTTGGGGGGAAGCTACTATTCAGGAATGATCGGGAGCCGGTGGTGATTCGCCTTGGGAGGGCTGGCAATAAGGCTAATCGTCTTGGGAGAGTTTATTGGCCAGATCTGAGACCAGCAGGTTGGATAATTTGGGGCTGAGATAGATTTTTTGATCTACCACGGTGCGAATGGACTTCGCCAGTTCCTCCAGGGCGCAATCTTTCAACAGATAGCCCGAGGCCCCGGCGTTGAGCATATTTAAGACAAAAAGACTGTCAGAGTGCATGGAGAGGGCGATGACCTTGATCCGGGGAAATTGAGACAATATGCGGCGAGTCGCCTCCACGCCGTTCAAGTCGGGCATGGATATATCCAGGATCACCACCTGGGGGGAAAATTCTTCGATGAGCTTGAGGGTAGTGAGGCAATCTCCCGCCTCACCCACCACCACCATATCCGGTTCACCGGCCAGAAGCTGGGCAAGGCCACGGCGTATTATCTGGTGGCAATCCGCCATGACAATCTTAATGGTCATCTTGTCTCCCAGGCAGGTCGATTGGGCAGATAGCGAGGAGGCGTGCTGCAGCAGGCAACGTTTAGGCCATGGAACCGAGGCCAATACGCTACCTAAGGCGGCAGGTATAAAAATATAGGGATTTCCCCAAAATGCACTTAGGAAATCCCTAATTCTTATTTCTGAAAAACCTTACTTTTATTGATACAAGGTAACGAGCCGGGCCTGTGCGGGTCCCCAGACCGGGTTAAACTTCTAAAGAGGTCAGTCCCTGGCGGATGGCATATTTGGTGAGTTCGGCGACACTGTGAATCCCCAACTTGGTCATGACCTGTTTGCGGTGGGCTTCCACGGTCTTGACGCTGACACAGAGACCGTCGGCGATCTGGTTGGTGGTTCTGCCTTCGGCCATGAGTTGCAGCACTTCCCGTTCTCTGGGCGACAGGACGGAAAACGCCGACTCATTGGTGGTCTGCCAACCAGTCACAAAATCCCTGATCACGATGTCCGAAACTCCCGGACTCAAGTAGGTTTTATGAGCGACCACGGCGCGGATGGCTTTTACCAGTTCTTCCAGGGCGCAGTCCTTCAGCAGGTAACCCGAGGCGCCGGCTTTGATCATGTTGAGCACAAAGAGGCTGTCGGAATGCATCGACAAGGCGATCACCTTGATCTCCGGAGCCCCGGCCAGTATCTGGCGGGTCGCCTCGATGCCGTTGAGCTCGGGCATGGACAGATCCATGATGATGATATCGGGGAGAAGGTCCTGGGCCTGTTTTAAGACATTGCGCCCGTTATCAGCCTCAGCGACTATCTCCATGTCAGTTTCGGCTTCCAGCAGGATGCGCAGCCCCTGACGCACAATCTGGTGGTCGTCCGCCAGGATGATCCTGATAGGTCCTTTTGTGTGGTCAAATGAATTTTTTCGCTGGCCCATGGGAATACCCCCAATAATCAATCATTCGCCTGCCGCTCCCCGGCCGCAGCCGAAGATGGTCCGTTGCGTCCCGGCCGGGACCCGTCTTAGAATTTTCTGATTATTCTTCTACACTTATGCGGGATGAATTACAGTCGGGGATTCCCTGATTTTGCGATGCGCAAAGCCTGAATATTCCCAGACCCAGAGATGAAGGCAAGGCGGCGGAAATGTTGCCGAAATCAAGCGTCCAGGGATGTCAGTCCTTGGCGGATGGCGTACTTGGTAAGTTCGGCCACGCTGTGGATATCCAACTTGTTCATCAGTTGTTTGCGATGGGCTTCCACCGTCTTGACGCTGACGAACAGGCTCTCGGCGATCTGGGTAGTGTTTTTGCCTTCGGCCATGAGCTGCAGTACTTGTCGTTCCCTGGCCGTCAGGATCGAGTAGGCCGAGGAAGCGGACTCCTCTGAAGACCACCCGATGACGAAGTCTTTGATCACAATATCGGAAATGCCGGGGCTGAGATAGACCTGGCGGTTCAGCACCGTGCGCACCGCTTTGACCAATTCCTCTAAAGCGCAATCTTTGAGCAGGTAGCCCGAAGCCCCCGCCTTGAACATATTCAGCACGAAGAGACTGTCGGAATGCATCGACAGGGCAATAACTTTGACTCCGGAAGCTTCGCTCAGTATCTGACGTGTGGCTTCGATGCCATTCAGGTCGGGCATGGAAATGTCCATGATCACCACCTGGGGGGAAAGTTCCTGGACCAACCTGACCACCTCCCGCCCATTTTCCGCTTCACCCACAATCTCAATGTCAGGTTCCGCCGACAGCAGCGTCCGGAGCCCGTGACGCACTATCTGGTGGTCGTCCGCCAATATGATCTTGATCATCTCACGGCCCTCTCCTGAGCTTTCTTAGCGTGCTGGAGGGGTACTACCAGGGTGATGCGGGTGCCCCGGACCTTGCCCGGTTCCACCTGCAATTGTCCTCCAAGGTAACGCAAGCGCTCTCTAATACTGAAAAGCCCAAAGCCGCCGTTGCTTCTTAGCTTCGAGTCTTGCCGGTGGTCTTTAATCCCCACCCCGTCGTCCTCCACCGCGATGCTCACGTCGTCGCTTTCCCGCCTGATGGTTACCCGGGCATTGTGGGCTTGGGCATGTTTGACGATATTAAGCATCAACTCCCGTACCGAACGGAAGAGCAGGACTTTGATCTCATCATCCATGGGGATGGGAAGCATATCTTTTTGCACGTCCACTTTGAGGCCGTGCTGCGCCCGGACTTGCCGGGCGAACCATTCCACCGCCGCCTCAAAGCCCAGTTCGTAGAGCACCGGGAGGCTCAGTTCGAAGGTCAAGGACCTGGTATCCTGGATCATCTGATCAATCAGCCCCCGCACCTCGGACAAAGATTTGGCTTGTTCCTCCGCAGTGATGGATTTTTGGAGCACCCCCAGTTTGATCTTCGAGATGGCCAGGGCCTGGCCGATATGGTCATGGAGGTCCGTCCCCAGGCGCCGCCGTTCGCGTTCTTCGGTCAGGGATAACTCCGACGCCAGCGATTGGAGCTGCTCCTGATAGGTGCGGATATCTTCCTCCGCCTTTTTCCGGTCGGAAATATCCGCCACCATGGCGATGGAAAACTGTGGCGCCCCACCGACGGCCCGGAGCAGGGACACAGTTACCTGTCCCCAGACCACCCGGTTATCCTTATGCAGGTAGCGATTCTCCCGGGAATAGGAATCTCGTGTTCCCTTCCCCAATTCGTGGAACAGTTTGACGCATTTCAGGGCATCTTCCGGATGGAGGAAGTCCTTGAAATTTTTCTGGACCATCTCGTCTTTTTCATATCCCAGCATCTTCAGAAAAGTCGGGTTGACATCCAGGAGGCGGCCGCTCAGATCCCCCAGAGACATGCCGATGGCCGCTTCTTCAAAGATCTTCCGGAATCGTTTCTCGGTTTCCCGCAGCGCGGTGATATCACTGAACATGGCAAAAGCGCCCACAAAATGGCCGTCTTCGAACAAAGGCACCGAACTCATGATGACCGAGGCCAGTTCCAGGTTCTTGCAGGTGATATCCAGTTCCTGCTGCGCCACATTATTCATCCGGTTCTGGGCCATAACCTCCCGTAACCGCGCCTGATTGTCCTTATCCAGTAGGTCGTAAATTTTTCTATTTTCCAGCATATCATGGCCGGTAATCTCTCTCATCCGCCGGTTGGCAAATTTGATGAGACCGGTCTCATCGATAATCCAGATTCCTTCGTGGGCATTCTCCACCAGTTCGCGGTATTTCCGTTCCGACACTTCCAACTTGCGGTAGAGTACCGCATTTTCCAGGGCTATGGCAATCTGGTTGGCAAAACTCACAATAAACTCCCGGTCGCCATCGGTGATCATCGCCTCCGCGTGGACGCGATCGGCCAGGAGCACGCCGATCACCTTGCCCCGCACCGTGAGGGGAACCAGAATGAAGGCCTTGGGCTTGAAAAATTGGATCAAGGCGTTGTTCATGTTAAGTTTGCTGCGCCCCACATCCTGAATCACCACCGGGATGCCGGTCATGGCGACCCGGGCAATGACGTTGTCCACTTTCGTAATGGGAATCTTATAATTCCTCACCTTCTCAAAAACTTCGGGGGGGATCCCCTCCGCATAGGTGAGCTCCAGCGCCTCCCTTTTTTCGTCCAGGAGCAGTATCCCGGCCCGATCCAGTTTGGCCGAGTTGATGAGGAGTCGCAACGTTACCTGCAGCAGTTTCTCCAGGTTGAGAACCGAGAGCGCCGCCGTGCTGGTTTCCTGCATGCAGATGAGCTGATCGATCTTTTCTTTTAACTGGATATTTAACCGGTGGACCTCGTCAAATTTCTTCTTCAGGAGTTCTTTATCCCGCTCCAATTCATCAATGGTATAATTGAGCGCCCGCCAGGGTACCAGCAGCCTCAACAAACCTTCTTTCACAGAAAACCTTCTCTCCCACCTATAGTGATACTCGCAATACTCATCCCCTTGGAAAAAGCATTTAGTTTCTTCCAGGGAGGCGGGGGGAAGATTCCAGATCGTGGGGATCCCGGAGTAGATCCCTTTATTAAACAAACAATAATCAATCGTGCCCGGAATGTCTTTGAACCAGTGCAGCCGGATGACGGCTCGCTCACCCCGGATTTCCACTACTTCAACCCGCTTGTTTTTATTGAATTTATCGTTAATAGTTTGGAGTTTTTTCAGGCTGCGGCGGGGATTTTTGTAAGCAAACAGGATAATTCGTTGGACATAGCCTAACTTTTTCCTGGCGGCGGATTCAAACCCGATCTTAAACGCAATGCTATCATCCAGGGTTATGGCCTTGGCATTTTCAAACATCCGGGTGACCACATCACTGGACACCCAGTTGTTCCTCTCCATCAAAAATTCCTGGGGGTTGGCCAGGCCTTCAATTTCCGGCCCCAGGCCCGTGAAGAGACGGTGAACCTCCTCCGGCATTTTTTCTTGAAAAAATTCGATTATGGCCCGGGTATTAAGGCAACTGTGATGCTTCTCCATCTGATTATCTGACCCCGTTCCTCATTAGGCCGTCCTTAGCCTCACCCGCGTCTGGCCGCTTCCCTCGGCTTCCCCCTCGTTGACCGGGAAACCAGGCGGGCGCCTCTATAAACTTCTGCCAGGAAGGCCTTAGGCCTCTCTGGCCGCATGTCTCGGGAGTCCGGGGAAACCTGACCGGCGATGCCGCGCCTCACCAACTTAATCAGCCGGAATTGCGGTTAAACTGAATTTTTCAATCGGTTGCCCTGTGAACGCATGATAAAGAACTATGGGCAAATGTCAAGAGAAAGTGCTTCACCTGCCATCATTACCGGGTTACCATTAAGAATCTCCCGGTCATCAACAATAACTCATCTGCTTTCACCAGCAAAAAACCCACGGTTCGGTCCTCTTCCTTAGACCTGCAAGGGGCTCCACTTCCCCTGGTAAAGTCGGCCAAATACCATTGCAGCACAGAATTGTAAACTTTTACTTCCTGGTGGATGTAGCCATTTCCCCTGCGCAAATTAGGGTTTTCATTCGTCAAATCATGATGTTTCCCCATTGTGGGGGAAATTTAGATTCGCTATGGTGCAGTGGGCGTTTCTTAATCCCGCCGGAGGGGGTTGTGTGTCATGAGGAAAAGCAAACCCCATAAGCAGGGTTTTCGAAAAGATAAATAGGGATTGCCCTAGAGAACTATTCTAAAAAGGCTACTATTTTAAAAGATTTGCTCTTTCACTTTTGCCCTGGAGGACCGAGGTATGAATCATCGGCGCTGTCATGGCTAACTTACGGGATTAATTAATTAAATTTAATTACCCTGTCCTGGCCCGCCAGGTATGCCGGTCCCGTTCCCCTCTCCATGAGGGAATTCGGAAGCCAAAAGGGGGGAAGGCCCTAGCGGATATTAGGGAAACCCTTATACTAAATTTTTCGTAATGTTAATATTTTAAAAGATTTACTTTATTTTCGTCCAAAGGAGCGTGACCATGTTTACCACGACTTTTCGGCTGCCTAAAATCTCATTGAGTCTGAGCAAGTTCTTGCAAATGAGATTCAACAGCTTCTTGTTCCGCTTTTTGCCCTTCTCAGTCTCCAGATGCTATGTTATGGTCCTGGGCAGGCTCTACTATCTCCTGAACTGGAAAGACAAAACCCTTATCCGGAAGACCATAAAACATGTCTTTCGGGGAAAGATCCCGGTTCCCATACTCAACCAGAAAATCAAAGACGCCTTCAAAGGGATCTTCGACCATTACCACGAGAAGTTGTTCGTCGGTTATTCTAATTTCCCCAAGTTGTTGAAGTTCTTGAAATCCCAGGTCCATTTTGAGGGAAAGGAGCATCTGCAGGCAGCCCTGGATCAAGGCAAAGGGGTCATCCTGGTCACCGGGCACTTCGGCGCGGTGGAGATGCTGCCCGGCTCCCTGGTGATGAATGGTTTTCCCACTTCCATGATCTGCCGTTTCCAAACCAACCGGCTGCGGAAGTCCCTGGGCTGGCGGGCTCAATCCATCGGCCTCAACCTGCTGGACGCCGACACCGGCAACGTTATCCTGACGGCCATGAAGACTCTCAAGGAAGGCCAGATTCTGATTACCGAGGTCGATGAATTTGATGAATGGCGGACTGATCCACACCGGAACAGTTACTTTCTCAATTGCCGGCTAGCGGCGGACCGTACCCTGGAACTGCTGCGGAAGCGCTCCGGCGCCCAGGTCATTACGGCCATGGTGAAGCGGGAAGGCAATAAGGAATATACCTGTAAACTTACCCCGGTAGGCAATGGGGCTTTTCCGGCAACCATGCCCATCAGCGACCAATGTTTGTCCGTGCTCGAGGCTGCGGTTGAGGATTATCCGGAGCAATGGTACCAATGGAAGAAGTTTGGCAAAATGGTTAAATCTCACTTTGAGGTCGATGATGATCGTCAAGCAACTAGATACCTGGCACCTGAAATTGGACTTTCTGTCCCCGATCAAGCATAATCTGGCGACTCACGAGGGTTCTGACAACATCGTCCTCGGGGTGACCACCGATGCGGCGATCAGGGGATTCGGCGAGGGGGTTCCCCGGACCTTCGTCACCGGCGAGGTGCTCAGCGACAGCCTGGCCTTTCTCCACCAGGTCATGGCTCCGGCTATCTTGGCCCGGGATTTTCCTTCCCCCCAGGCGCTGGTCAAAGCCCTGAGTGACCTTTATCAACGCGCCCAGGCCCAGCGCCATCCCGGCGCCTTCTGTGCCCTGGAGACGGCCCTGTTGGATGCTGCCGGCCAGACCTGGAATATGCCAGTGGCCGAGCTCATCGGGCCCAAATTGCGTAGCACCCTGGAGTACAGTGCCGTCATCCCCATGCTCTCCCCGGAGAAAATGGGCCAATTATTCGAACTGGTCAAGGGGATCGGCATGCGTTTTATCAAACTCAAGGTGGGTATTGACTCAGACCTGGAGACCTTGCGACTGGCCCGGGAGGTGTTGGGCGACGAGGTCGATATCCGGGTGGATGCCAACTCGGCCTGGACGCCCGCTGAGGCGATTGCCCGACTCCGGGAAATGCAGCCTTATCGCCTCAGCGCCGTGGAGCAGCCGGTGGCCAAGACCGACTTTGCCGGGTTGAAACAGGTACGCGAGGCGATCGAGATCCCGGTAATCGCGGATGAGTCTTTGTGTAATGAAGACGATGCCCGCCGCCTGATCGCCCTGAAGGCCTGCCAGGGCTTCAATATTCGTCTGTCCAAGTGCGGCGGCCCGGGAGCCGCCACCCGCATCAGCCGGATGGCCGAGAAGGCCGGGGTTTTATGCCAGGTGGGCTGTCAGGTGGGAGAGACCAGTATCCTTGCCGCCGCCGGCCGCCATTTCGCCTTGACCGTACCCCACCTGGCCTATATGGAAGGCTCGTATGCCCCCTACCTGCTGGCCCGGGATGTGGCCGTCAATCCGGTGGTCTTCAATGCCGGCGGCCTGGCCTCTGAGTTGCCCGGACCTGGCTTGGGGATTGAAGTTTCGCTAAGCACCCTGGAGGAACTGGCCGTCTCCCACGCCGTGGAGACCAGCCACTAGCACCGGTGCAGAACCGGCTTGGCTGTCGGGCTGCATGGAGTTAATGATTTAATACCATTGAGAATAATAGGTAATTCACGGCGCTCCGCCTGATAGGGAAGGCGAACCTGATGGTTGGCATGGGCTTCTCGTGTCGCGCTGTGCAACGTTTCTGAGATTATTACCGGCAGTTTTACCAGGTGGGTCAACCGGAACCGCAGCAGCAGGACCTGGTTCCTTGGCCCCTGCTTGCGACCCCGAAAGGCAGTTGATTAAAACAGAGAATTGAGACCGCCTTACTCCAGATTCCGGAGGCAGACCGAAGGCAGGCGCATGGTCTGACTCCCCCCTCTTAAGCCCGGTTGCGATCTCCCGTTAAAAACTATACGCCCAGCTCATCCCGAGAGAGTGGATATTACTGTCGTAGCGCCCGTTGGCTTGCAAGATGGCCGGGACCCCGTTGGTCACAATGGTGTTGTTTTTGGTGCGGCTCTCGGACAGGATAAAATTGTAGGCGATACCCAGCGTAAATCCCCAGATCTTGAGATCCTGCCCCACCGTAAAGATGTGGCGGTTGGAGTCGGGCACCTGGGGTTCAAAGCTGGAATCCGGTACCGGGGTCAGGTCATAGATATATCCGGCCCGGAGCTTCATCCAATCATTAACTTCATAACTGGCCCCGAAGCGGAAGGCCCAGGTATCATGCCAGTTTTTGGGGATGCAGATGGTGGTGGACGGGAGCCCGTTGACCGGTACCGGGTTGTCTAAATTGACTTTCAGCTTGTCATACGAAGACCAGCCTGTCCAGGTGGTATCAAATTCGAAGGTGAAAGGTTTGAACCGGCTGTAGGCAATCCCCGCCGTCAGCGATGGGGGAAAGACAATGGAGGCCGTGCCCGGGCTGGCGGGCCCCCCCCCTAACGGCACCGGCAGGCTGGTGGAAAAAGCGCCGCTGTGATTCACTTTGATTTGACTGCGGTAGGCAACCCCCAGCTTCACCCCCGAGACGGGTTCGTAATGCAGCCCCAAGTTGAAGCCCGAGCCGCTGCCCTCGCCGGTAATCTCGGTTTCGCCATCGGCGAACGCCTTCCCCCCGATGACCACGGGTATTTTGCGCTTGAGACGGACTTTGGACCACATAACATCGTACCCGGCGGCCAGAGAGAGATTTTCCAGAACTTTCACCGAGATCACCGGGTTGAGGTTGTAGGTCTTTATGCTGGAGAAGGTGGTGAGATATCTGCCCGCCCAGGTCGGGGACCAGACCGTCCCCATCCCGAAGGGCGAAAAAAAGCCGAATCCCAGGGCGACCCGATCATGCACGGGAATGGCGACATAGGCCGACAGGCTTCGGTATAGGCGATGATTGGTTTGAGAATCCAGGCCGCCGCCGCTATATTCGCGATCCGGATAATTAAAGAAGCTACCCTGATAAACTTGAACCTGTTTGAGCTGGTTGAGTCCGGCGGGATTGTAAAAGACGGCTGAGGCGTCACTGGCCTCGGCCACGAAGGCGTTGCCTTGAGCCATGGCCGCAGTTCCCTGCTGCACCAGAGCAAAGCCGGACGCCCAGGCCCCGGATGGACACCAGCAGCAAAGCGACACCGCCATCATGATTGCCAGGGCAAAACCATTCCCACAGCAAGCTATTTTGCCGAGACTATGAAAAATCAACATCCCCAAGGAACTCAACATATCGGACTCGCAGATTTAAGTTAGAAGATTTAAGTAGGATTTTCATAAAAAATCAACTCTTTTTTTATTACGCTTGCCGTTATTGTCGATTATCCTTGAAAGTATCCGGTTAACTGAGACATTTTTATAGGGTTGGGTTCCACCTCAGATAAAGAAAAAAGCGTTGCCGAAGTTGTTACTCTGTAAACATTTGTCTATCAATCCCAACCATACAGCATGACAGTGTTCCTCAGGGAAAAGGGGCTCCGACCCCGGGCCTCGTCATTAATCGTTTCCAGGCAACTCTCTTCGACTATCCGTTGGCGATGCCTCCGTCCACCTGGGTTGATTTTCCCCTCGAGTCGGTTTATTCTCAACCATCAATCAATCGGTGATTAGTTAATCAAGAAATTATACTTTCTCTCAAAGGCCCCGGGATGATCATTGGAAGCGAAAGATTTTCTGAAAATATCATTTCCAAGAAAAACCTGATATTATTTTGTCGGAAAAAATTATCCGGGGATCTTTTATGAACGTCTGGAGAGAAGTCCTCGGAAGAGTTTGCGGCTTTTCAGGGTGGGATGTCTTCGGGCCCCGCTTTAATGACCTGGAAATCGCCATGGATAATTGTCCGGATACGCATCGCTTACCGGTGCCGCCGGGAGCAGCGAAGCTTGACCATGATTGATATCCATGCACATATCCTGCCTGGGGTGGACGACGGGGCCAAGACCTGGGAAGAATCCCTGGAGATGGCCCAGATGGCGGTAAAAGACGGCATCAGGGTCATGGTAGCCACCCCGCACCTCTTCATAAGGAGAACGAGCGGCCCGAGTCAATTAAATGATAAGGAATTGGTTCTCCAGCGCGTGGCGCAACTGAAACAGAAATTGTCCGAGGCCAATATCCCTCTGGAAATCATCCCGGGTTGTGATTTTCCCCTGAGTTTCGAATCATTAAAGCTCTTGGAGGCCGGCCGGGCCTTGACCATTAACGATGCCAACCGCTATTTGCTCTTGGAACTCCCCGATACCTCCTTGCCGCCGGCGATGGAAGAAATCTGTTTTCAGTTGCAGTCCAAGGGCATAACCCCCATCATTACCCATCCTGAGCGCCACCTGATTATTCAAGAGATGCCCCACAAGCTGGGACGTTTGATTGAACTGGGCTGCCTGGTTCAGTTGACCGGCAACAGTTTAACCGGATGGTTTGGCCGGCGGGTAAAAAAGATTTCGCGACAATTAATCAAGTTAGGATACGTCCACCTCCTGGCTACCGACGCCCACAATATTAGGGGGCGTCCCCCCCTCCTGAGTGAGGCGGTCGCTGAATTATCCCGTCTGGTCGGCGAGACCCGCGCCCGGGCCATGGTCCATGACATTCCCGGGAAAATCATCGCCGGCGAACCTTGCTTCTAACCCCCCGGAGTCCGGGTTCGCTTGGTCCTCCCCTCACGGCCATGACCTCTCCGAAATTTTATGGTTCCGGGTCGGCTTAAGCCCCAAAAAAAATGCCCAATTCCCCCTTTCGCCTTGCTATAATAAAGTTGGGGGCGTCATCTGGAGTCCCCAAGCTAGGCCTCATGAGCAACCTATACTCCGGGTATCGCAGGGAAATTTAATATCTATGGTTACTTATGGTGTACCGATTCTTTTGTGTCTGGCCTTGGCCGTCCTCGGTTTCCCAGGCTGCGCCAACGTCAACCAGCAGACGGAATCCCAGGCAATCACGGTAACGGCTCAACCCCAGGAGGTTAACGCCTTTTTTGTGGCCGGTCAGGAAACCCACTACCGGGGCCTCCTCACCGACTCCTCTGGCAACGTGGATCTATCCGCTTATTCCAAGCAGATGAGGATCAAATACCCTCGAACCGTCCAGGTCGATGTCCTGAAGGCCCCGCCATCCAGGGCCTATAAATCCTTTGCGATTTTGGAGTGCAAACCTGGGCCCCGTTCCACGTCCGGGGAGGTGTTGGCAGGCCTCAAAGATAAGGCCAGGGAGATCGGCGCCGATGCCATCATCCTCTACGGTGCCGGTCTGGACCAGGGACAATCGGGGATAACGCTGCCTTCCAGAATTCAGGCCGAAGCCATCCGCTATATTGTGACGAGTCCGTCAGATAAGGGCAATAAATCCTAATCCCCTGAAGACCCCGGTTCCACTTAGGGTTCCGGCCGACAGCCAGGGGCTTGATCCAGGAGCGGCAATAACCTGATGTTAAAAGATTTGTTCGAGAAATCAGTCCTGATCTTTGGCTGCGGCAATATCCTGTGGGGTGATGACGGGTTTGGGCCCGCGGTCATTGAGAGGCTGAAGGAGCACTACCGTCTCCCCGCCGACGTCCTGGCGATGGATGTGGGGACCAGCATCCGGGATATTCTTTTCGATATAGTTCTGAGCGACAAGAAGCCCCAAAAGATTTTCATCATCGACGCCGTGGAATATCCCGACCGGAAGCCGGGGGAGGTCTTCGAAATCCCGGTGGAAGGGATACCGGACAAAAAGGCCTCCGATTTCTCCCTCCACCAATTTCCCACGGTCAACATGCTCCAGGAGCTTAAGGAGCATAGCCGGATAGACATCAAGATCCTCGTGGCCCAGGTCGAAACCATCCCGGATGAAGTAACGCCGGGTCTGACGCCGGCCATGACGGCCGCCATCGATATAGTCTGCCGGCGCCTCATGGAGGCTCTCCCGGAAGCGGGGCCGGAATGAGGAGCGTTCAGCAGTCAGCTATCAGCAAACACCAGGAGTTATCAAATCTGGTCCATAACGATTGATTGACCGGAACAAGGCAACCAATCGTGATAATTCAAAAAGCTGACTGCTGAGAGCTGAACGCTGACGGCTTTACTCCCACCGGAGTTCGATGCCCTCCACCCCCCGTCCTCCCTGAACCGGGTTCACGGCCCCGCACTGGGGGCATTCCACCAGGGGAGACTGGTCGTGGGGATCAACCGCGCCCTCCGGCAGCGGTCCCTGATAGCCGCATTGCGAGCAGGTCAACGTTACCGGTTCAATGGTCAGGTTCAGCCGGGATTGCGCCAGGGGCGTCCCCTTGACCAGGAGCTCATAAGCTGTCCGGGTGGCGGCCTCGGAGTGTATCGCCAGGGCCCCCACTCTCAAGACCACCTCCAGTGAACTCCCGTCGGGGGGGTTATCCACCTTTTTGAGTTCTGCCAGGATGTGGGCGATTACCTGCTCCATTAATGAATATTCATGCAACTTTGCCGACACCTCCTTTAAGTTCATGAGGTTTCTCGAGGAACCTCAGGTCCGCATTCCTAACCACGATCAGCAATATCACATTTAACCCCGGGAAGCGAAATTTTTTGCCGCGCTTGGCCCCGGAGACCTGGCCTGAAAAGTCCAAAGTTCAAGGTTCAAGGTTAGGGGTATGCCCATCATGAACTCGCCATAATTTACGGGTGGGTCGAAGGCCCATGGATGACAGAAAGGTGAGGATTCCCAGCGCCGCCTCAGGCCGCCCGGAACCGGGCCCTCAAGTCGCCTTGCCAAACCAGGGGCCTCCCCTTTATAATATGAGGTAATCATCAAAATGTGCCTCACGGGGCACGGCTGCTGATCACCATGCGCGCCCAACTGCCGCGCCGGAGGAACTATGCCCGACGAACTCCAGGTCGCCATTTCCCGGAAACAGGTCGCCATCCGCCTGCTCTACACGCTCCTGTATGTGGCCATCTTCGAGGTGGTAAAAACCGTGGTCCTGCTGATCACTCTGTTTGAATACTTTTTCCTGCTGGTCACCTTGCAGCACAATGAGCCCGCCCGGGCTTTCGCCAACAAGGTGGCTACGTATGGGTACCGGGTGATGCGCTACCTGACCCTCAACGAAAACCAGCGCCCCTTTCCCTTCTCCGATTTTCCCGGCGAAATCGAACTTCCCGACGAGGAGGTCAGGTTCGATTGAGCCGCGGCCCGGCGGCGCCGCCCTCAACCCCATGGCGCCGTCACGGCTGGGGCTGCCAGGGTGTCAGTCACGTAGGGTGCGCTCTGCGCACCATGACCTGACGGGCGGTTCCCGCCCTACACTCGATTCCTCTCGTTTCCCAGTTTCTGCTGGGTAACGCCAAGGAAGTGGCGAAGCTCTGGTTCCCTGATCCATGCCCATGAAAACCCTCACCTCTCAGGCGCTCCTGGTTTTAAGCCTCATCCTGGGGGTTGTTCCGGGTTGGGCCCAAAAAACCTCGGTCCAGACCAAACAGTTCCCCACCGGCTACTTTTCCCAGTACCGCAAGGTTCCCCTCCAGGAAAAAGCCAAGGTCCTGGCCAAGATCGACGCCACCCTTAAAAAGCTCACCGAGGACGGCTATGATCTCATTGCCAAGGGCGCGGTCCTCGAAAAACCCGACCCCGGCATCCAGATCTACCCGAAGCTGACCATCCTGGATGAAAGCGGCCTGGTCATCATCGCCCACCAGGTGCCCAACCTCTACTACGGCTATCGCGGCCAGGCCGGGATCAACCCCAATATCTATATCATCATCAAGAATGCCCGGGTGAATATGCCCGAAAGCTACATCCGCTATGGCTATGTGGTGGAAGGCGACTTCGTGGCTTATGCCCACAAGTTCGTCAACGCCATCATGGAAGGCCTGGAGCGGCCCGCCAAACCGCCGCCGGCCCCATGATACCAGGTTGCCGTCAAAAATAAGCAAACTTTGGTGGCGCAGGTTGTCAACCTGTGCGCAGGCTGAAGTCTGCGTCTCCTGAAACCTGAGCCGGTTGAGCGCCTCCTTAAAGGAAAAAGCCCGGTGGTTCGGGCCGCCGTGCAGGGGGGCGGGCCTTCCCGCCCGCCAACCGATATGGCGGCCAGGGACCGCGGCCCCATGACACCGACCATTTTTCACCCCTGGCAGTGGACGCCTTCCCGGAAAAAATGTACAATAACTAATTGGAGTTGAATTAAGCCTAAACCGGGAACCGGCGTTACCGATTACTATGTCCAACATCCGCAATTTCAGCATCATCGCCCATATCGACCACGGCAAGTCCACGTTGGCGGAACGCCTTATCCAGTCAGACCATTGAACATAGCGCATCCCCTTCGCCCTTAAGGCGGGAAAATCCTTTTGTTTCTTTATACTTCGTGACCAGGACGCCGTGTCAATGCGCTCCGGCGTACCGCAGGCCTGAAGTTTCACTGCCGCGAGAGATCTGGCTCATGGTTGCCCCTGTCCTGACACCTGAACCTGCTCACTGAAACCTCATAAAAAAGGCCCGCGCCGTAAAGGGACGCGAGCCTTCGAGGGAGATGATGATGATAGGTATATTAGGTTAAACGCAGCAGTGCGGGGCGGCTTCCATGACTGGCAGGTTCATAAAAAGCCACGTTTTCGCCGTCCTTCCAGCTGAATCTGTATACGTGCCCCTTATAGCAGATGCACTGGTTCACCATCATGATGATCCGTTCCACCAGCGCGTCCGTGCCGTGAGGTCGGCCAGCACCGCCACCATAGGTTTTCTGGGCTCACGGGGTCCAATCCAGCAAAATCCACGCCCTATATTCGTCCTATTGATTAATCCTCACTTCTAAGGTCAAGACTTTATTGTATATACTTATATTATGATAGACTTTTATTTGAATAGACTATAATGCTATAAGTAGAAGTAGAGAATTTCATATTTTGAGCCTACCCGGAGCCTCCCCAAAATCTAAGGGTGCACTCTTGAGGGATAAAATGTAGAATAGTATATATTGATGTCTAATTTGATATTCATAACTCAAGGAAGCGAGCGTTTCTTTTAATCAAAAATATGTCCAATATCCGCAACTTCAGCATCATCGCCCATATCGACCACGGCAAGTCCACCCTGGCGGACCGCCTTATCCAGTGGACCGGCATGGTGGGGGAACGCCAGTTCCGGGACCAGATCCTGGACACCATGGACATCGAACGGGAGCGGGGCATCACCATCAAGAGCAACACCATCAGCCTGCCCTATACCGCCGACGACGGCGTCGAATACGAGCTTAACCTCATCGACACCCCGGGCCACGTGGATTTCTCCTACGAGGTCTCCCGGGCCCTGGCCTCCTGCGAGGGGGTGCTGCTGCTGGTGGACGCCTCCCAAGGGGTGGAGGCCCAGACCGTGGCCAACCTCTATCTGGCCATGGAGCACGACCTCACCATCATCCCGGTGATCAACAAGATCGACCTGCCCGCCGCGGACGTGGACGGGGTCAAGGAGCAGATCGAACGCGAGCTGGGCCTGGATTCGGACCACGTCATTCTGTGCTCCGCCAAGGAAGGCCTCGGCATCGACGAGATCCTCGAGGCCATCGTCACCCGGATCCCGCCCCCCAAAGGCAACGCCGCGGAACCCCTCTCGGGGCTGATCTTCGATGCCCACTACGATTCCTTCCGGGGCACCGTGGTCTCCTGCCGCATCTTTGAAGGTGCGGTCAAGCCCGGGGACATCATCCGCATGATGTACAACGGCACCGTGCACAAGGTGGAGGAGACCGGCGTCTTCCGGCTGACCCGGGAGCCCCGGAAAGAGCTTTCCGCCGGCATGGTGGGCTACCTCATCGCCGGCATCAAGACGGTGAGCGACACCCGCATCGGCGACACCATCACCCTGGAGGGCCGCCACGCGGCCGCGCCCCTCCCCGGCTTCAAGGAAGTCAAGCCCGTGGTCTTCGCCTCCATCTACCCGGTGGGCAACGACGATTACCAGGACCTGGCCGACGCCCTGGAAAAATTCAAGCTCAACGACGCCTCCCTGGTCTACCAGAAGGACTCCTCCGCCGCCCTGGGCCAGGGCTTCCGCTGCGGCTTCCTGGGGCTCCTCCACCTGGAGATCGTCCAGGAGCGCCTGGAACGGGAGTACGACCAGTCCATCATCATGACCGTCCCCGGGGTCCAGTACCGCTTTACCCTGGCCGACGGCAAGGTCATCACCGTGGACAACCCCCTGTACTACCCCGACCCCAGCAGCATCAAGCTCGAGGAGGAGCCGTTCATCCGGACCTCCATCCTCATCCCCGAGCGCTTCGTGGGCGCGGTGATGAAGCTCTGCCTGGAGCGCCGGGGCGTCAACTCCCGCTTCAACTACCCCTCCCCGGGCCGGGTGGAAATCAACTTCGACATGCCCCTGGCCGAAGTCATCATCGACTTCTACGACCGCCTCAAGACCATCACCCAGGGCTACGGCTCCTTTGACTACGAACTCCTGGACTACCGGCCGACGAGCCTCCAGAAGCTCGACATCCTGGTGAACGGCGAGAAACTGGACGCCCTTTCCATGATCGTCCACAAGGATCGGGTCCGGGAGTGGGGCGTCCGGGTCTGCGACCGCCTCAAGGATGAAATCCCCAAACAGCAGTTCAAGATCGCCATCCAGGGGGCCGTGGGGGGCCAGATCATCTCCCGCTCCACCATCAGCGCCTTTAGGAAAGACGTCACCGCCAAGTGCTACGGCGGCGATATCACCCGGAAACGGAAACTCCTGGAAAAACAGAAGGCCGGCAAAAAGCGCATGAAGATGGTGGGCTCCGTCCAGATCCCCCAAAGCGCCTTCGTGGCGGTGCTGAAGACGGAAAATGAGTAGATAGGGGTCATGGTCAGCATAGGGCGGCCTGTGGCCGCCGGAAATCGGCGTGCACGGCACGCCCTATAAAGCTGAAGATGGAAGGGGAATGAGTCAATGGTCCACTGTGCCGGCACGCTGGGCGGTGAGAACGCTTGAAAGATTTGTTGAAAATCCTCCTGGGTTTTTTGCCCTGGATCTTGTTCGGCATCCTGGCCGGGCCATCCCTCACCAGCCTGGAGGCGGCTCTGGCGGTTGCTTTGGCCGCGACGCTGGCCCTGGGAGTCAAGCAACTGCGCCAGGGATATTTCTTGACCTGGGGGAGCCTGCTGTTTTTCGCCTTCGTGCTCATTCTGGTGGCTTTTCTGAAAAACCTGTGGGTGGTTGAGCACATGGACCTGCTGGCCCGGGCGACCCTGGCGGCCATAGCCTGGGTCTCCATCATCGCCGGAGCGCCTTTTACCCTGCAATACGCCAGGGAAAGCGTGCCGGAAGCCTACTGGCGCACCCCGGGGTTCATCCACAGCAATTACTTCATCTCCATGGTCTGGGGAATCATTTTTCTCCTGGCCGTGGGAGCAAGCCTGTTCAGGCCATATCTGGACCAGGTGTCCGGTTGGCTCTATCACCTGCTGGCCACCGGAAGCATGTTCCTGGGAATTATCTTTACCCAGTGGTACGTTCACAAGGTGAGAAAGGCTCGGCAAACCTGAAAAATCATGAGCATGGATCACCCCATGAATCCCGGCCTTTACGTCCACATCCCCTTCTGCAAATCCAAATGCCCCTATTGCGATTTTTATTCTGTCACTGATGAAACCCTGATTTCGGCCTATCTCACCGCCCTGGACGCCGAGGCCCGGCTTTATCGAGGCCAGTTTCCCGGCTTCGATTCCCTCTTCTTGGGGGGCGGCACGCCGTCGCTCCTGGACGCGGCGCAGCTCGGCGCGCTGGTGGCCAGTCTGCGCCGGCATTTCACTTTTGCCCCGGACACCGAGTTCACCATCGAAGCCAACCCTGACGATATGAGCGCGGACAAGCTGGCGATCTGGCGGGATCTGGGGATTAACCGCCTCAGCCTGGGGGTCCAGTCCTTTGACGAGGCCGAGCTGCGGTTTCTGGGAACGACGCCACACCGCCGCGCAGACGACGGCGGCCATCGAGCTGATCCGGGCCGCGGGTGTTCACCAACCTGGGGCTGGACCTGATCTACGGGCTGCCGGGGCAAAGCCTGGACGCCTGGATCAACACCCTGGAGACGGCCCTAAGTTTCGCCCCGGAACACCTGTCGTGCTATCAGCTCACCCTGGCCCCGGAAACCCCCATGGGACGCAGCTATGCCGCGGGGAGCCTCACCCCTCCGGATGAAGAAACCCAGCGGCAGTTTTTCCTCTTCACCGCCAACTTCCTCACAACGCACGGCTATCTCCACTATGAAGTGGCCAATTTCGCCCGGCAAGGACCACAGGTTAAAGACCTGTGCTACTGCTGCCGCCACAACCTGAAGTACTGGACCCGGACCCCCTACCTGGGGCTGGGTCCGGGGGCGCATTCGTTCCTGGCCGGGCGCCGCTGGTGGAATTTGCTCGTCCGTGGAGAAATATGGCGCCGCCTTGAACGCCGGCGAACTCCCGGTGGCGGGGGCCGAAACCCTCACCCCGGAGCAAATTCGCCTGGAGACCCTGGCCCTGGGGTTCCGCACCCGTGAGGGCGTCAGTCTTGCCACCCTCCGGGAGCAGCCGGGCGCCGACGCCATGGTCGCGGAGCTCACCCGGGCCGGCCTGGTCCGGGTGGACCGCGGCCGGGTCATCGCCACTTCGGAAGGCCTGGTGGTGGCCGACCGCCTGCCCCTGTCTTTTGTAGACCAAACGGACGTTTAATCCTTTCAGCTTCATCCCCGCCCCCAACCGGTGACCCCGTTTATGCCACAGCCCTAACGAGTCGGCGCTGGCCAGGGCTGTCTTCCCTACCCGCCTGTTACAATATTGAAAGAAATTGTTTGCATTCTGACCTCAATTTCAGTATGCTGCGCCCACCTGACAAATCTGACCGGGGCTTCCGGTTCCGGGGTCAGATCGCCAGGTTCTTCCCACCCTTTTCTGGTGATGGGCGCCTGGCCACGCCGGGCCCTCAACGGCAAGGCTGGTCAGGCGCAATCGGGCCGATCCGGCCGCATCGCCATGGCTTCTTCACTGAAGTGACTGCATTGAACGGGCCATTTTGATGAAAAAGTTCCTCCGACCCGCTCTCTATATCCTTGTCGGTCTCCTGATCGCCTTTCCTCTGTTCAGTCTGACCTATTACACCATGGTGCGCACCTCCACGCCGCAGTTCTGTGCTTCCTGCCATGAAATCCAGTTCGCCTATGAAACCTGGAAGACTTCCACCCACGTCAACAACGGCCAGGGGTTCGTGGCGGACTGCATGGACTGCCACCTGCCGGCGCCCCAGGACACCGCCAGCTTTTTCTACGCCAAGTCCTTCCACGGCATCAAGGACGTCCTGGTCCACCTCACCGGGCGCCCCTACGACCATGAAAAGAACCGGCAGGCGGCCTACGCCTCCTTTAAGAACAATCAATGTCAGAAGTGTCACCGCAACATCCTTTATCTGCCTTACAAGCGGGGCGCCATGCTGGCGCACCGTTCGGTTATCTATCCCCGGCCCGGCTATGAACTCAAGTGTGTGGACTGCCACCGCAACCTGGTCCACAATGCCCGGGCGGTTTACGATTACAAGGTATGCAACTAACCACTCGTATTTATCTCGGGACGTGCAGGCAGGCTTCAGTTAAACGAGGAGGGGCGCATCGATGAAGAGCAAAGCAGTCATCTGGATGTTAATGGTGGGGCTGTTACTGGCCGGGGCGGTGAGCGCCCGGGCCCAGCAACCGGTGAACACCCCCAAGGCCAAAGAATTTCGCATCGAGCGCAGCATGTCCAAGCAGGCCGTGGCCTGCATCGAATGCCACAAGCAGGTGAGCCCCGGTATTTTCGTTGACTGGTCCATGAGCCGTCATGCCAGCGCCAACATCACCTGCCTGGATTGCCACCAGGCCGACCCGGCCGACCCGGGGGTCAGCACCACCCACTTCAAGCAGTACGAGCTCTCCAACAACAAGTGGGGCACTGCGGAATACCGCGTCCCCGTGGCCGCGGTGGTGACGCCCAAGACCTGCTCCCGCTGCCACCCCGATGAAGTCACCCAGTACAACCGCAGCAAACACGCCAATACCAATGAAATCATCTGGAAAATCGATCTTTGGATGAAGGATGGCATGAACAACGCCATAGAACGGGCCAGCGGCTGTTATTATTGCCATGGCACGGTGGTAAAAATGAAGGACGGTAAGCCCGATCCCATGACCTGGCCCAATGTGGGCGTGGGCCGTATCAATCTGGATGGCAGCAAGGGCAGCTGTACTAGCTGCCACACCCGCCACCGTTTCTCCATCATGGACGCCAGGAAGCCGGAGGCCTGCGGTTCTTGCCACCTGGGGCCGGACCATCCCCAGATCGAAATCTACACCGAATCCAAACACGGCGATATCTATGCGGCGTTCGGCAGCCAGTATAACTGGGAGGCGGCGCCGGGCACCTGGACCCCCGGGGTGGATTACCGGGGCCCCACCTGCGCCGTCTGCCACATGTCCGGGGCCGGCACCACCCTGACCACCCACGATGTCACCGAACGGCTCTCCTGGGAACTGCAAGCGCCTCTGACGGTGCGGCCGGCCGATTTCGCCGCCTTCCCGGCCAAGAACAACTGGGAAGTGGAGCGCAACAAGATGAAGGAGATCTGCATCCAATGCCACTCCCGGGAATGGGTGGACGATCATTACTTCAAATTGGATGCGGTGGTCCAAAACTACAACGAGATCTACTTCAAGCCGGTTAAGAAGGTGATGGATGAGCTCTACACCAAGAAATTGCTGGACAAGACCAAGTACTTCGACGAGAAACTGGAATTCGAGTTCTACGAATTGTGGCACCACGAGGGCCGCCGGGCCCGCATGGGCGCAGCCATGATGGCCCCGGATTACACCTGGTGGCACGGCTTCTATGAATTAAAAAAGCGCTTCTGCGCCATCATGGAAGACGCCCAGGATATGCTCAAGCACAACAAGAAGGCCTACCGGTATCCCGATTTCCCCGGGGCCACCGGCAGCACCACCCCGCCTTGGGGCGCACCGCCGCCGAAGAAATAATCAGGATGAGGGGCGGAAGACGCGGTTAAAATCTGCTATACTTGTCAGGTAGATTCAGGGGCCATGGCCGTCAGGCGCATGGCCCCGGTTGCCTGAGGAGTAACCCCCTGCGATGCACCCTGATCTCCGGCGAGTTTGTGGCGGTATTTTTCTGACGCTGATGCTCCTCGCGGCTATTCCGGCCTGCGGGGTCCGGCAACTGGCCCGGGGGGAGATTCAGCCCCCCAAGGTAACCTTTCAAGGTCTGACGATTTACCGACCCACCCCCCGGGGCTGGCCCCTGGGCGCCAGGCTGCTCCTGTCGAATCCCAATTCCCAGGCCTTAGACCTCGTGGGGTATGATTACCAATTGTGGATTGAAGGCCAGAACGTGGCTCAGGGAACCAGCCAGCAGGCGGTAAATCTCCCACCCTTGGGGCAGACGGTGGCAGAGGTCCCCATTACGGTGCAATTGCCCGCGGTGTTGGAGCTCCTGCCCCAGTTCCTCCCCATGCTGCAAAAAGGGCAGCAGCAACGCCAGTTTCACTATCAGATCGCCGGCAGCTTCCGCCTCGCTTCCGTCATGGGAGGGATTATCCCTATCCCCTTCAAGTTCCAGGGGGAGGCCTCCCCCCGGGAAGGCATGGATTTTCTGCGCCCCTACCTCAAATGAGCCGGGAGCGGTAGTTGGCGCCGGGAATTGCCTGATGGTTTAAGGAACCCTGCGACGGTTTTCAGCAGCCTGGGCAAAGGGCCTCAAACCCGGAGAGCGGCAAGGGGAAATCCGGCCCTTATCCAAAATTTCAGGTAAGTTTCTCTTGATAAATCTTCGACAAATAATTATAAATGGTTAAGTATTGATTGTTTGTCCTTTTTTCCTTTCGCTTCCCTTGCTGCAGGTTAACCACGGACCCCTACAAGAAGGAGGAACCATGAAACGTTTCAGAATAGGTTTTGCGGTTGTGCTTTCCTTAAGTTTGATTCTGGCTTCCTTAACTGCCCCGCCCGGCGCCGCGGCCGCAGATAAAACCGCTGAGCCTGGTGTCACCGGCAAGGATAAAACCGCTCCTCCCGCCGCCAAGACCGCGGATAAAACTGCTCCTCCCGCGGCCAAGGCCGCGGAAAAAACCATTCTCATCGGCTTCACCGCCTCCAAGACCGGCAAGCTCAATGTCGAGGCCACCCGCCAGATCAACGGCTTGAACCTTTGGGTGGAGGAGATCAACAAGGCCGGCGGCATCAAGCTGCCCGACGGGACCAAGGTCAAGGTCCAGACCAAGTATTATGACGATGAGAGCAACAAGGACCGGGTCCAGGAGCTCTATACCCGGCTCATCAGCAGCGACAAGGCCGACTTTCTCATCAGCCCTTATAGTAGCGGGCTGACTGATGCCGCCGCGGTCATTGCCCAGCAGTATAAAAAAATCATGATCACCGCAGGGGCGGCCTCCGATTCCACGTATAAAAAAGGATATTCCCTGGTTTACCAGGCCTACACCCCCGCCAGCCGCTACCTGACTGGGGCGGTGGACATTTTGCTGAAGCTCGACCCCAAGGCCAAGAAGATCGCCATCATCCATGAAAATGACAAGTTTTCCACCGACGTGGTGAATGCCCTGAAGAAATACGCTTTGGGCAAAGGCATGCAGGTCCCCCTGTTTGAGGGCTATGACAGCGGTACCACCGACTTCGCCCCCTTCATCAACAAGATCCCCAAAGGGATAGATGCGGTGATGGGCGGCGGCCATTTTGCCGACACCACTACTTTTGCCCGGCAGCTTTACGAGAAAAAGGTCCCCACCAAGATGATCGCCTTGCTGGTGGCGCCGCCGGAACCCAAATTTGCCGAACTGGGCGAGGCCTGTATCTCGGTGATCGGCGCCAGCCAATGGGAACCCCTGGCCAAGTATAGCCCTGAGTCCGCCAAGTCGGAAAATGTCGAGTGGTTTGGGGTCACCGTGCCGGAATTCCTTAAGCTCTATCAGGCTAAATACGGCAAGGAAGAACCTTCCTACCACAGCGCCGGAGGTTATGCCGCGGGCCTGATCCTCCAGAAGGCCATTGAGAGCGCCGGTTCCGTCGACACGGAGAAAGTCAAGGCCGCCCTGGACAAGGAGGACATGTACACCTTCTACGGGCGCATCAAGTTCGACACCGGCAAACTCCACGGCCTCCAGACCGGCCACGAAATGATCTATATCCAGTGGCAGAAGGGTCAGGATGGCAAGGCGACCAAGGTAGCCGTCTGGCCGAAGGCTGCGGCCACCGCCACCCCCATGGTCTGTCCCGCTCGTTAGTTACTTAAAAAACCTACCCGCCCTGCCATTATCAGGCCGGTAATGGCAGGGTTCACCTGGGAGAGGAATTCATCGTGTTTGGCCATATGTCAGCTTCGGTCATTGATGGTCTGCTCATCGGCTTTGTCTACGGTATCGCCGCCATGGGTCTGTCGTTAATCTGGGGAGTGATGCGGGTCATCAACCTGGCCCACGGCGCCACCATGGCCCTGGGCATGTTCACCATCTACCTCCTGTTTACCCATGCCGGCGTCAACCCTTATCTCGGCTTGCTGCTGCTGGTGGTCATGGCCCTGATTTTCGGGGTCATCGTGTATATCATCTCGCTGGCTCGGGTCATCCAGGCCGGCTACCTGTATACCTTGTTGGGCACCTTTGCCGTCAACATGATCATTATCGGCATCGGGACCACGGTTTTCAGCACGTCGCCCCAGAATGTGGATTTCTCTTTGGGTTCCATCGACCTGGGACCCATAATCCTGCAAGGCACGCGTCTGTTCGCGGCCGCGGCCTCTCTGGTTATGACCGGAGCTCTTTACCTGTTTCTCTATTTTTCCCGGCCGGGCAAGGCCATTCGCGCCGTCTCCGATAATCGGGCCGCGGCCGAGTTGATGGGCATCCCTTCCTCGAGGATCCTGGCCCTGACTTTTGGTCTGGGGACCATGCTCGCCGCGGTCGCCGGCGGCTTGACCGCCACGTTTTTCCCCTTTACCATCTTAAGCGGCAGCACCTACCAGTTGAAGTCCTTTGTCATCTGCGTCCTGGGCGGCTTGGGCAACCCCTTGGGGGCCCTGTTGGGTGGGCTGATCCTGGGAGGTCTGGAGGGCATCGTGCCTATTTTCATGCCGGTCAGTTGGGTCCCGGTGGTGGAATTTGGCCTCTTCGTCCTGGTACTGGTGGTCCGGCCCACCGGCATTATGGGGGCCAAATAAATGAATTTCTGGCGACAACCGGGCTTCTGGCTGAATGTGCTCCTGGTGATCGTGGGCGGGGCCATTGTCCTTATCCTGCGTCAGGACACCCTGCGGGAGACTGCGTTCACGGTGTTGATGTTCGTGGCCCTGGCCTCCAGCCTCAACATCATCATGGGCTTTACCGGGTATGTGAATTTCGGCCACATCGTCTTTTTCGGCCTGGGCGGCTATTTCGGTTTTTTCCTCCTCAGCGAACTGGGCTGGCCTTTGTACCTGGCTATGCTGGGGGGGGGCTGCCTGTCGGTCCTGGTCGCCCTGGTCATCGGCTCCGCGGTACTGCGTTTGCGGGGCGCCTACTTCGCCCTGGCCACCATCGGCGTCAATGAGGCGGCCCGGGCCTTTGTGGCCAATTTCGAACCCTTTGGCGCGGCCACCGGCATGTACGTCAATTTTTCGGCCTACGACAAGTATGGCGGCGCCGGCCCGGCCTTGTGGTGGATCTTTACGCTCCTCTGGATCGTCGCCATTGCCACGGTGGTGCTCAGCTACCTGGTGAAGCATTCCCGCTTCGGCCTGGGCCTCATTGCCATCCGGGAGGATGAGGACGCCGCCATGGTCATGGGGGTGAAAGCCCCGTGGGCCAAAACCGCGGCCTTTGCCCTGTCGGCGTTTTTTCCGGCTTTTGTCGGCACCTTATACTTCTTCAAGAACGGCAATGTCGAGCCGGAGGACGCCTTCCGCTTCCAATTGTCCCTCGAGATCCTGGTCATGGTCATGCTGGGGGGCAAGGGTTTGGTGCTGGGGCCGATCCTGGGGGCCTTTGCCTATGAACGGCTGCGGGGCTACCTGTTGGTCAGTCCGCTGTTCAAGAACCTCCACCTGGCCCTGTCCGGCGGCATCCTGCTGATCATCGTGCTCTTTGTGCCGGGGGGCGCCGTCGGTTGGCTGCGGGAGCGTTTCCCGCGCCTGAGGAGGGTACTGGAATGAGCCCCGAAATGGTCTTGCAGGTTAAGGAGGTCTCCAAACGTTTCGGCGGTCTTCAGGCCCTGACTGACGTCACCTTTGATCTGCCGGAAGGTCAGATCTTGGGGCTCATCGGGCCCAACGGCGCCGGCAAAACCACCTTATTCAACGTCATCAACGGGGTCTACGCCCCGACCCAGGGGCAGGTGTTCTTCCGGGGCGAAAACGTCACCGGCAAACCCTCTTATGATGTGGCCCGCCGGGGACTGGCCCGGGCCCACCAGGTGGTGCGTCCGCTGGCCGATCTCACGGTGCGGGAGAACGTCATGGTGGGGGCCTGTTTCGGCCGGGAACACCGCGGCCTCAGGGCTGCAGCCCGACTGGCCGACGAGGCCTTGACCCAGGTGGGCCTCATCGACCGGGCCGACCAGCCGGCGGGGAGCCTCACCGTGGCTATGAAAAAACGCCTGGAAATGGCCCGGGCCCTGGCCGCCAAACCCTACTTGATCCTGCTGGATGAAGTCCTGGCCGGCCTCAACCCGTCGGAAATCACCTCCATGATGGAGACCGTCCGGACCATCCGGGATCAAGGGGTCACCATCCTCATGATCGAACACGTCATGCAGGCGATCATGGCCATTTCCGACCGCCTCCTGGTCCTGGATTACGGCATGTTGATTGCTTCCGGCCCCCCTGAAGAAGTGGCCAACAATCCCCAGGTGATCGAGGCCTATCTGGGAGACCCCAAAATGACGGCGCAACTGCTGGCGGAGTAGATTCCATGGCCATATTAGAAGTAAACGACATCACCTCCGGCTACGAAGGCGTCCAGATCCTCTGGGGGGTCAACCTCAAGCTGGAACCGGGCAAACTCACCACCCTGGTGGGCAGTAACGGCGTGGGCAAAACCACCTTGCTCAAGACCGTGATGGGGCTGGTGCGGCCCCTGGCGGGCACCGTATCCTTTCAGGGAAAAGACGTCACCGGCATGTCCGCCCATGCCCGGGCCAAGGCCGGCATGGTCTTGGTCCCGGAAGGCCGCCAGCTGTTCACCGAAATGTCCATCTATGAGAACCTGGAAATGGGGGCCTTTTCTCCCCGGGCCCGGGCCACGTTTAATCAAAACCTGGACAAGGTGTATGAACTCTTTCCCCGCCTCAAGGAACGGTCCCGTCAGAAGGCCGGCACCCTGAGCGGCGGCGAACAACAGATGGTGGCCGTGGGCCGGGGTTTGATGGCTGAACCCGAAGTCCTCATGCTGGACGAACTCTCCCTGGGGCTCTCCCCCCTGTTGGCCCTCACCCTGTTTGAGGCCCTGCATCGCCTGAAAAAAACCGGCCTGACCATGCTCCTGGTGGAGCAGAACGTCACCATGGCCCTGGCGGTGAGCGATTATGCCTACGTCCTGGCCGAAGGCAAGGTGCACCTGGAAGGCCCGGCCCGGGAACTCAGCGAAAACGACGAGGTGCGCCGCACCTATCTGGGAATTTAGTTCAAAGTTCAAGGTTCACAGATCAAAGCAAAAACAACCTTGAACTTTGAACCTTGAACTCTTCAAGAGGAGATTGGTCATGCCGGTGCAGGATTGGATGAGCAAAGACTTGGTCACCATTGATGAGGAAACCTCCATCATGAAGGCCTCCAAGGTTATGAAGCAAAACGACATTCAACACTTGCCGGTTCTGAGAAAAGGCCGCCTCGTGAGCATCGTTTCTGACCGGGATCTGAAAGAGGCCACGCCTTCCAAGGCCACCACCCTGGATATCCATGAAATGTACCATCTCCTGGACACGATCACGGTCAAAAGCCTGATGCCCAAAACCCTCCATACCATCGCGCCCGGGGACACCGTGGAGCGAGCCGCGGCCGTCATGCTCAAACACCATATCTCGGCCCTGCCGGTGGTGGATGCCCAAGGCGCCTTAACCGGGATTCTCACCAAGGGCGATATCTTCCAGGCCTTTGTCTCCATCTCCGGAATTTCTCAGGGGCCCCTGGCCATGGGCTTGGAATTGCCGGATCAGGCGGGATACATTAAGCAGGTCACCGACGTGATCCGGGAACATGGCGGGCGTATCGCCAGTATCATGACGCGCTATGAAGGAGCCCCGGAGGGGTTCAAGAGCGTCTATATCCGGGCCAACCACGTCAGAGATGAAAAAGCCCTCCGGCAAGGCATTGGAGAGCAAGCATAAGATACTCTACTTCTTCATCGAGAGCGTTGATTAAATAAAGATACTATCAGGTTCGTCTGGCGGGGCGGGTTTAAAACCCGCCCTGCGTTTCCATCAATAGGTTATCGGATTGATGGGTTTCATTTCACCGCCAGCTTGGTACCATACCGGCCGTTCCTCAGCCTATCGGCGTCAAGCGGCCTCGGACCGGGCTGGGAAAGTGATTTTGCCCGGGCTTTTTCTGCCCCGCGGCCTACTGATCTCCTAAAACCAGGAGCGGTGGCTCCACAATTCCTCTTGCAGATCCTTCATCTCCGTCTGGCACAGCAGATACAAGGAGGCATTCTGGATGGCCAGGCCCCCCAGATAGGCCAGGGCGGTGACCAGCTTGATCTCCTCGGCGGTGAAATGCCGCACCGCCTTGCTGTAAAGCCGCAGCACCCCGATCACCCTCTCCTTGGTCTTGATGGGCACCGCCAGGATGGTGACAATCCCCTCTTCTTGGTTCATGGCGCGGTATTGCACCCGGCTGTCGGTGGCGGCGTTCAGGATGATCACCGGATTGCCGTTCTTCAGGGCCTGGGCGATGCTTTTCTGGGCCGACACCGGCCCCTTTTGCAGGTATTTTTTACTCAAGCCCACCGAGGCCACCAATTCCAGGCTCTCCTTGGTCTCATCCAGGAGGCGGATGGAGGCGGCCTTGACTCCCAACAGGGACTTGGTCAGATCCGCGGTCATGGCGTGCAGGATCTCTTTCACTTCCAGGCTGCTGCTCAGGTTGACGGCCAGGTCGAAGAAGAGCTGGGTCTCCCGGTGCAGGTGGTCGATGAGACGGGCGTGCTCCATGACCCCGCCCCCCTGCTGCGCCAATACGGTGAGGAATTTCTTTTCATCCTGGGTAAAATCCCTCGGGGTGGCCGTGAACAGGCAAAATACCCCGATGTTTTTGCCCTTGACCATCACCGGCACCGCCAGGATAGAGGCGATGCCCTCGGCCTTCTTGGCGTCGGGATAGGCCAGCTTGGGGTCAGCCGCCGCGTCCCGGCAGTAAAAAAAGCCTTCCTTCAGGACCAGGGGCACGATCTTCTGAACCAGCAGGGATTTCTTGGAACGGAAATAGGTCTCCGACAAGCCTTTCTGGGCCACCGGCAACAGCTCCGGTTTGCCCGGCTCCATCAGGTACAGGCAGGCGGCCTTGCCCTCCAGGATCTCCATGGCGCTGGCGAAGATCATCTCCAGGAGCTCCTGACGGTTGAGGGCCTTGCCGAAGGCCTGGCAGAGCTCAAATAATTTCTCGAAATAATCGATTCTTACCGGCATGGTAATACTCTTCCTTGGATAGTGGCGAAGACGCGGTTTCAATTGCGGTCTTCAGCCAAATTGACTCAGCCTTCCCTGGCCAGCAGCCAGTCAGCAATCTTGGGGACCGTCTCTTTTTGGAATCGGGAACTGACATAAATGCCCACATGTCCCGTATCCAGACAGACATTCTCGGTATCCCGGCTCCCCACCTTGGTCGTCAAGACTTCGCACGCCTCCGGGGGGACCAGGTGGTCGTACCGGCCATAGATATTCAGCAGAGGCATGGTGACCCGCCCGAGATCCACCCGGCGCCCCTCCAACCGCATCTTGCCCTGCACCAGGAGGTTCTCCTGGTACAAGTCCTTGACCACCTGCCGGATGGTCTCCCCCGGCACGTCCGGGCTGTCGAAGATCCATTTCTCCATGCGGATAAAGTTCTCGATAAAATCTTTGTTATCCATATTTTCCATAAAACCCAAATACTTATCCAAAAGGAGCCGGGGAGGATTGAGGAGGAGGAAGGCCGCGTTCACCAGGTTGCCGGGCAGGTTGCCAAAGGTATTCACCAGACGGTCGACGTCAATCTCCTGCAGCCAGATGTGCAACAGGCCTTTGGGAGTGGCAAAGTGGGTGGGGGCGGCGGTGGTGATCAGGTTCCTGACCTTTTCCGGGTGGAGCGCCGCATAGATGACCGCGAAGGTCCCCCCCAGGCATACCCCCATGAGATTTATTCCGGGGACCCCGTGCCGGTGGCGGATAAATTCCACCATGTTATCCAGGTAGCCGTTGATATGGTCATCCAGGGTGAGAAACTGATCTCCCCGGGTCGGGGAGCCCCATTCAAGGAGATAGACCTCCGCCCCTTCCTTGAGGAGAGTGCGCACCACACTCCGGTCCGGCTGGAGGTCCAGTAAGGTTTCCCGGTTAAAGAGGCCGTGCATCAGCAGCACCGGGGTTTTGAGGCGGGCCGCTTCCGGCCGGTAATATTTGAGCCTGACCCGGTCTTCCTGATAGACCAGTTCATAAGGGGTGCTGGCAATATCCGTGGCCAGGGGGCCGTGGAAGATATCCCGGGCTCTCTCCAGGCGGTGCTTGGCCTCGGTCGCGTCCGCCGCCAGCTTGGCCAGGATCAGGTCAACCGGAATTTTGGGCCGGTCCATCAACCTTCCTCCTGGGAAGGCTCAGTCCGGCCGATTCTTTTGGCCAGCTGTTTCGTACTCTTCTTCAGCAGGTAAATCTCCCGGTACAAATCATCCATTTCCTGGCGAGTGGGGAGACCCAGGGCGGCCATGGCCCCGGACAGCAGTTCCTGCTTGGCCGCGGTGAAACCTTCCAGGGATTGGAGGGTATGATTCAGGGTCCGGATATACTCCGCCGACTGGAAGAGGGTCATGTAATGCCCTTCCAGGATCCTCAGCCACCCTTTATAGTAGTCCTTGAAATCTTCCGGGGGATTTTCCTGTCTGCCAGCCCCAACTCCTGTCCTCATGGCCCGCAGGGATTTTTTCACCGGCAGATAGAGCAAATAGATGAATTCGGCCATGGCGGCCTGAAATTGATTGAACTTTTCCGTGGCCCGGTTGACCCTCTCCTGGGGAAGCCCGGTCAGTAACAGGTGCGGCAGGTTCAATATCTGGTGAAAGTCCTGCTCAAAAATTTCATTGCAGGCCTTGAAAATATCTTGATCCAGGGTTTCATAACCATTTTCCCCGGCAGGAGATCCACCCCCTTGCCAGCCTTTCAGCCACTGTTGGTGGAGATAGAGATACCCTCCCCACCCTGCCTGGGCCATCTTCAAGATAATCTTCGAGGGGGCCTGGATGCCTTGAAAAACCGTAGCTACCGTTCCCGGCTCCGTCAGCAGGGAAAAAAAAGCCTGCCAGAGGTTCAAGGCCGCCAGCCAGGGTTCAGCCGACCCGTCGGTCTCCCCACCGGCCCCGCTCGGACTGGGACCCATCTGGGCCATGGTTTCCCAAAAATCCATGGTCCATTTGATCCAGGCGGCCAGCAAGGGTTCTGACAACGTCTGACCGGAGTTTTCCTGCGCCATGCTTGCCTCACTGCCCCCAACCGGGCGGCACCACGACTTTGGCCCGGTTTTACCCCAGAGTAAAGAGAAAACTTTCACAAACTATTTTATTCTACCATGATTGAGATTGATTTTGCACAACTGGATTTTCTCTGGCGTGATTTTTTTTGGCGGCTGCCAGACCAACCGGGACGCCGCGATCCGCCCCGCCGGAAGGCATTCTCCCGGGTCCCTCTCCCCATCCTGGGCCCTCATGAGAACACCGGCACCTGCAGTTTTTTAACCATATCGTGTATAGTCTATGGTAGTCTTTCGTATCAAAAATTACTTAAATAAATCAAGTTGGCTTTTAATCTCATATGAATTATTTATTAAGCTAATCTCTTGCAGGGGAGAACCGATGGAGGCGCCCACGCGGGTGCGCCCCCACCACGAATTTCCTATTGAGAGGTAATAATGAGCTTGTAAAAATATTCCTGAAAACCAACACTGTCAAACAGAACATATAGTGTTTGCCTTAAATTCTTTCCACGTGGAGATTCTAAAATCCCCCTAAAGTCCCCCTTTTTTAAAGGGTTACTTTAGTAACAATTCCTTATAGTTCCCCCCCTTTCTCAAGGGGGGTTAGGGGGGATTAGAATGATGCCACCCCCGGAAAATACTTTTGGCAAACGCTATAAGGTGCCTTCCCGATAGAGGCCACGGCCGGGCCTGGGGGCATAATTATGGTATTCCTCGGTTGCACCGATGCATCAAGGGCAGGAGGATGAGGCTTATGGACAAGATTCGGCTGGGAATCAGCGCCTGTCTGCTGGGTGAGCCGGTCCGGTTTGACGGCGGCCACCAGTGGGACCACTTTATCACCGACACCCTGGGGCGCTATGTGGAATTCGTGCCCGTGTGTCCCGAAGCGGAGTGCGGTCTGGGGGTGCCCCGGGAAGCCATGCGACTGGTGGGCGACCCGGAAGCCCCCCGCCTGATGACCGTCCGCACCAAGGTCGATCTCACGGACCGCATGGTCGCCTGGGCCCGGAAACGGGTGGAGGAACTGGAGCGGGAGGACCTGCGGGGCTTTATCTTCAAGAGCAAATCCCCCAGCAGCGGCATGGAGCGGGTCAAGGTCTACCCCGAGGCCGGTCAGGGGTCGCCGGTGATCCAGGGGGTGGGGATGTTCGCCCGCATCTTTATGGAGCGCTTCCCCCTCCTGCCGGTGGAGGAGGAAGGGCGGCTCCATGACCCCGTCCTCCGGGAAAACTTCATCGAGCGCATCTTTGTGTTTCAGCGCTGGCGGGAACTTCTGGCGGCCAAACCCCATCTCGGCGACCTGGTGGCCTTCCATACCCGGCACAAGCTCCTCATCCTGGCCCACAGCACCACTCATTACCGGGAGCTGGGGCGGCTGGTGGCTCGGGCCCAAGAGATTCCGGCCCAAGAACTCTATGAGCTTTATCAGTCCCGGCTCATGGAGGCCTTGCGCCTGAAAACCACCCCCAAGAAAAACACCAATGTCCTCCACCACCTGATGGGGTATTTCAAAAAGGACCTGACCCCTGACGAAAAACAGGAATTGCTGGAGGTCATCGACTATTACCGCCAGGGCTACGTCCCCCTGGTGGTGCCGACCACCCTGATTAATCACTATGTCCGGAAGTATCACCAGCCCTATCTGCAGGAACAGTTCTACCTCCACCCCCACCCCGTGGAGCTGCAACTGCGTAACCACGTATGAGCGCGGTTTGCAGTCAAAGGAGGGCCCAAGCTATCCAGCCTGGGCTCACCAGGCTCGCACCTTGAGGCTTCAGCGCACCTCCCCCACCTGTCATTCTGAGGGTGTGAAGCGACCGAAGCATCTCATAACTGCGAGTAAATACGAGATCCTGCGCTACCCTCAGGATGACAAAATGGCTTTTAACCGAGGTCTCGACGGGCTCTAAGTCACCCTTCGGACGGTGCTGCGAAGAGCTGGTTAATTTTTGAGCGGGATGATGAGCTTAAATTTGCCGGTTACCGGGTCATGGGGAATTTCTTGGACCACCTCGAGGGTAAGCTTGACGGTTTTTTCCAGTTTTTTGCCACGGAAAATTTCCTGCATCCGCCGGCGGATGGCCGCCAGCACCGCTGCTTCATTGCCCTCAATCATTACTTTCATGAGCATTTCATCTCTGCGGGTCTGGATAACCTGAAACTTTTTCAGGCCCGCCACAAATAACTCTACTAACACGATGGGGTGGATATAGTCACGTTTGCCATCGGCCGTATCGTACCATAAAAAATCCTCCTGCCGGCCAACCATGGTGCGAATCGTGGGGAACGGCAAAGCGCAGCCGCAGGGCTCGCTCGTTCATGACTATTTCGTCGTGCATCTGGTAGCGAATCAGTGGCTGGGTGTAATTATATAAATTGGTCAGGAGCAGATTGCCGGGAGTTCCGGCCGCCACCGGCCGCAAATCGTCGTCCACCGCTTCAAAGATATGCCAGTCGGTGAATAAATGGAGATTTTCCTGCCGTTCGCACTGCGCCGCCATGCTCAGAGATTCCGACGCAGCGTAGAGATTAACCGGTTCTCTGCCAAAGGCCTGGGTTATCGTCTCCCTCATTTCAGGGGTTAACGGGTCAGACGTGCAAATGATCCGCTCCGGCCGGAACGCGACCTTCCCTTTGAGCCGCTCCTCCGCCAAAAGGTGCACCCCTGAAGAGTAACCGCTCACCACATCCGGATGAAAAGCGTTACCCTCCTGGTCAAGGGCTTCAAGGGGGCTGTTCACCGACAGAGGCAGAAAACGAGCCAGAAGCGGCGGCACATCCGAGGATAGGCTGACCGCGGCATAGTGCCCGTCGGTTGCTCCGATGAAGGATAACTTTGTCTTCCTGAAAAAATGGGGCGCGGGTTTTACCACCCTGGCCACCACCAAGGCCTTGATCAGCGCCCATTCGTCGGGGCCGTACACGAAAAGACTGATGGTCCCGGAAGAACCTGAGGTGTGGATTACCGTATAAATATTGCGGTATCTTTCTCTCGGCTCTCGAGAGCGGCTCAAAAATTCTTCAAGATTTTTTCTTTTTAAGGAGCGATCACAGACAAAATCATCATAATGACTCATCATTAATTCTTTACTGATCGGCGGCAGGTCATTTACTGAAATATCCTCGATATTTTTAAGACTGATACCAGATTCTTTATAATGCTGCTGATAAAATCTTGAGTATTGTAAGACATGCTTTAAAAGCCTTCTGAATCGCTTGGTTTGAAGATCCTGGAGTTTCTTAACGCTCAAGCGCTCGGTTTTTTTAAGTGCTAATATCTTAAAAAACACATTGATAATTGATTTTTGGTAATATGTTTTGAGCATAGTTATGGTAATTTATTTTAGAGAAACGACAAGTTTGGTTGCTGAATATTCTTCAGTTTATTCCCGAGACTCCTGCGGCTCGAAGAAAAGTCTCCTTATGGAAAGCAACGATGGCGCCATGGCCCTGGCCGCCGGCCCTTGAGAGCCTCAGGCCGCCCCGCACTTGCCCCGGGGCCCCCTAAAAAATTCGGCGTCCGGCGCCAGGGTTAAAATTTGCCCATGCCCCTCTTCCCAACGGCAGCCTTTCTCAAGAACCGCATGTTAGCACAATAGGGTGCAAAATGGTTCGTTTATCGCAACGGCGCCTGCCGCGGACCGGGAGCCAAACTTACTACAAAATCGCCTAACATTCTGATATGATGCGCCTGGTGAAATTGCCGGCAGGAGATAGGGAGCCCAAGGTCATGTTCATAAAGCTGAAAATGATTCTTCTCATCGGTGTTCTCTCTGCCACGTTTGGCTGTGCCCTGGCTGAGACCCCCAGCCAGAACCGGGCTACCCGGGCGGAGAATCGCCAACTTTACGAAATTTACCAGAAATATATGCAGAGCCAGAATGAGGAGCGGCAGATGTCGGGTCTGCCCCCCAAGCCCATCAGGCCTTATGACGATTGGCAGAAAGCGCCCGGTACGGATTAGGGGAAACCAGGCCCCCCGGGATGGTCAGCTTCGGGAGATCACGAGGCTGCGGAAAAATCCCCGGGATCACCCCGGAGCCGGCGCGGCTCCGGGCGGCCCGATAACCGCGCTGATTTTACTCGATGCAGAGTTTGATGCGGAAGTGGTCTTTAGCCGTCTTAACCCCTTCCCACGGCCGGTAATAAGCCAGGCTGATCCCGGTTACGCCGGGCTTCATGGCCTTAAAGCGCCAGATTTGCATCACCGGTCCTCCCGGCAGACCTTCTTTAAGCTGCCGGGTGGATTGGTCCAGGAGTTTGAGGTAGGGGGCGCCGGTCACCTCCGTCAGCCAACTGTAGCCGGTGCCGCCTCTCCCGGGAAGCTCGATTTGGAGGATATCCCCCACCTTGAGGGCTATTTCCCGGCCCTCCTGGGCTTTGGTGACCGTGATCGCGGCTTCTGCCGCCAGGAGAGCTGATTGAGACAGCAGCAAAAAGGTCAATAACAGCCACGTTATTCTCGGTATCCTGATCTTGGCCATGGCCTGCCTCCCGGCGGGTCCGAAACCCGGCCTCTGACCCCGCCTTATTTGGTCATCATTTTGGAAATTCCGTCCCACTCCGGGTCCGGCGGGTCCTGCAGGTACGCCTGGCAGATTTGCCGCAAGCGCGCCACCGCCGCATCCGGACCAAACTCGGCCTCGAAGTCCGCCAGGCACTCGAGGGCCTGGGGGAAATCACCTGAACGGTACCGGTCCCACGCCGTTTCATACCGCCGGGCCGCAGCCAGCTTTGCCGGTGGCACTTCCCCGGTTTTACCCAGCAGTTCAAAAATGTCGGTGGCCCGGGTTTTGCCAGCGACGATGATCCGGTCGAGGTGGCGCCAGACGTAGCCGTCCGGGCAGGCCTGCTGGGTGCCAAAATCCGCTAAGATGTTGGTGCCATAAAGCTTGTTCAGGCCTTCCAGGCGGCTGGCCAGATTCACCGTGTCCCCCAGTACCGTGTAGGCCAGCCGGGTTGGGGCCCCCATATTGCCCACCACCACCGGTCCGGTGGCTAAGCCGAAGCGGGTCGGGAGTTCCGGCAGGCCCCGGGTTCGCCAGGTCTGATTCAAGCCCTCCAGGGTGTCCCGGCACTCCAGCACGGCTTGGAGAGCCCGGTCCGTCTGGTCCGGCATCGGCGTCGGCGCCCCCCAGAAGGCGACGATAGCGTCGCCGACAATCTTGTCCACCGTGGCTTCGTGGTGGTGCAGGGCGTCGATCATAGCCTGGAAGTACACGCCCAGGTGAGCGGTTAAGGCCTCCGGAGACATGCCTTCCGCGATGTTGGTGAACCCGGCAATGTCGGTGAAGAGAACGGTCAGGGTCTCGGTGTGCCCGCCGATCCGGGCCACCTCACCTTTCGCCATCAGTTCCTTGACAATTTCCAGGGGCACGTATCGGGAGAAGGACTGCAGCGCCGCCAGCGACTGGGCCTGGGCTTCCTCAAGTTGCTGGAATTCACGCAGGTTCGCCTCAATTTTCTTATCAGCCTGGAAATCCAGGGCGCTAATCCGCCGGCTTTGGGCGGCCAGGGCCTCCAGGGGCCGGCTGTAAGATCGGGCCAGGAGAACGGAATAGGCCAAAGCTGCCAGGAGAGTTATCAGGGTTGCCACCAGAATGTGCAGGCGGAGTTGGGTGACACCTTCCAGGAGATCGTCGTTGGGCACCAGGATGCCGATCCGGAGCTGGCGCCTCTTCCCCAGGGGATAGGAAGTCAGCCCGGCCCACCAGCTTTCCCCCTGGGACTCGTAACTGAAGATGGCCTGGCCCGACCCATTAACTGCTTTGCCAATCGCTTTCTGGTGTTCGGCCATGCTTACCGCGGCCTGCAATTCCGGAATCTGAATCTTGTCGATAGGGAGCAGCAAGGCCCGGCGGATTGACTCCTGATCCCGAAACTTTTTATAACGGGGCAGTCCCACCACGCGCCAGTCTTGAGTATACACCGCGGTCTGGGAGTGGCTGCTGAGCTGGGTGGTGTCCCGCCGGGTAAAGTCGGTGATCGACGTCAACAGAATATCGACGGCAAACACATGTTCCATCCCCCGGTCATGCCATTTTACCGAGGCGGTGATGCCGAGTTCTTTCGTGGTGAAGAACAGATAAGGCTCGGTCCAGAAAACTTCATTGTCCGGCAAGTCTTTCAGGCCAACGTACCAGGACCGGGTTCTCGGTTCGTAGTCCACCTCCCGCCATTCCGGAGACTGGGGCCGGTCCTCCTGGTCTAGGTCAAACCAGAGGGTCCGGGTCCCCCAGGCCTCCCGGGAAACCACCCGGTTGCGGATGCGGCCTGATTCCAGGCGGATGATGAGAAAACCGTCGCCCCGGGCGTTGGCGACCTGGAGGGAAGACATTTCGGGGAAAAGCCGCATCAGCGGCGCCAGCAGCGTGTTGAGCCGGGTGACGGCGGCCAGTTGGCTCGCGGTGACCTTGCCGGCTGGACCGGCCACGACCTCGGCCAGATTGAGCTTACCGGAAACTCCCCAGCGCGCCGCAATCAGGGTGTTGATATTCACCGGCTGAAAAAAACGGTTCAGTTCCTCCGTGGCCTGGAGTGTCCCTCTCTTGATGAGTTTCTCGGACAAATCTCGTTCAGTCTGGCGGGCCCGGAAGGTCATGAGCATGAGCACCGTCAGGGAACTCAACAGGATGAGGACCACGAAGCTGCGCAGCAGACTCCACCGGATCGAGATGTTTTTACCGAATATCCCCATATTTTCTGAAGTCTTACCGCCGGGCCCAGCCTGAAGGTATGTATCGGTCTCAGGAATGGGAAAGAACCATAATCACGATCCGCCCGCCGGGGGCCCGGCCCTCCCTTTCATGGCTTAGCAAAATCATGACCCACTATATAAGAGGAGCAGCGGAAAGGCAAAAAGCATTTTCTGGGTGGCCCAGGCTAAAATCTGCGGCGGTCAATTATCCTCTTTCATATATCCGTTAGTTCAATACTCACTGTTTGACGTTCAATTGGTCTCCACCGGCCCAAGCTGAGACTCAATTCTTGCCAGCAGCGCCTCCTGAGGGTATCATGCGGCGTATGGGACGCATCTGGACATGGCGGGAGGAGAACGCCGGGGCTTTCTGGGACGAGGCCCGTGCGGTCCTTGGGCGCCACGGCATCATGGCGGTGCCCACGGAAACTTTTTTCGCCCTGGCGGTCAACCCTTTTCAGGCTGAGGCCCTGGTCCGCCTTTTTGCCCTCAAGGATCGGAGCCCGGAGAAACCGGTGCTGGTGATGGTGAATGGACCGGAAATGCTCAATCAGGTGGCTCGGGAGGTCCCGGGTTTGGCCCGGCGGCTTATGGAAAAATTCTGGCCCGGCCCCCTGACCATCATTTTCCCGAGCCTGCCGCATCTGCCCCGGCGGCTCACCGGGGGCACCGGGACCATCGGGGTGCGCCAGCCCCGCCAGAGTCTCACCTGCCGCCTGATCACCGAACTGGGACACCCCATAACCGGGACCAGCGCCAATCGCGCCGCGTCATCAACCCCTCATCAGGGCGGACGAAGTCGCCCGGGAGTTCGGCGACGACTTGGACCTGATCCTGGAGGCGGGCCCCTGTCCCGGGGGCTTGCCGTCCACCATTGTGGACGTAACCGATTCCCCACCCCGCCTGGTCCGGGCCGGGGCGATTCCGCCGGCCGAGCTGGCGGAGATTTTGCCTGAGATGGAACGAAATTCAGCCATGGGGGGCGCGAGATGCAAGACTCGGCAGTGGTAGGCATTGACCTGGGGGGGACCAATGTCCGCCTGGCTTTGGTAAGCCCCGAGGGAAAAATTCTGACCCGGTGGGAATGGGCCACGGCCGAAACACCCGATCAGGCGGCCCTGGTGGCGGCTCTGGCGGGTGAATTTGCCAAGGCCGGCGCCGCCGCCCAGGAAAGGGGTTTTGAGATCAAAAGCGCCGGCCTCGGGGTCCCCGGGCGGGTTCTGCCAGGAGAAGGCCGGGTGGTCTTTTCCCCTAACATCCCGGCCTTGGACGACTGCCGCCTGATTGACCTCCTGGCCCTCCGGGTCAACTTTCCCCTGTCCCTGGAAAACGACGCCAACCTCTTCGCCCTGGGGGAGCACTGGCTGGGGGCCGGCAGGGGCCATGACCAGATGCTGGGGATCACCCTGGGCACCGGCGTGGGCGGCGGGCTGATCCTCAACGGCCGGTTGTGGTCCGGCACCCAAGGCACGAGCGGGGAAATCGGCCACCTGACCGTGGACCCGGAGGGAGCCAAATGCCACTGCGGCAACCGGGGCTGCCTGGAAACCATGGCCTCGGGTTCCTGGACCGTGGCCTGGGTCAAGGAACAACTGGCCCAGGGGGCTGCTTCCTGGCTGCGGGAGCTCTATGCGGCCGACCCCGACGCCATTGGGGGGCAAACCCTGGTCGTGGCCGCCCTCCAGGGGGATCCCCTGGCCCGGCGGGCCTTTGACCGGGTCGGGCGCAGCCTGGGGCAGGCTATTGCCGGGGTGGTCCACCTCCTGGGACTCTCCCGGGTGGTCATCGGGGGCCGCTTTGCCCGGGCCTGGGAGCTGTTTCAATCCCCCCTGCATGAGGAGCTGCACCGGCGCCTCACCCTGTTTCCCCCGGAGGCGGTGAGCGTCTGTCCGGCGGAACTGGGAGACGACGCCGGCCTGGTGGGAGCCGCCCGCCTGGCCTGGCAGGCCTTGGAAGAAGTCGCAAATTAACGCAAGGGCCGGGGATTTTCTTCGCTTTCCCGTATCCCTCGCCAAGGATTTGTCCGCCCTCCCCTGACCGGTTCTCGTCCCGCCTCCTGGGGAAGATCCAGGAGCATGGCCCGGGACAAAGGGGCCGGAGGCGCCTTCAGGCCGGGCCGGCGCTTCTTCCCTTCGTCCCCGCAACATTAACGCCCCTTTGCTTCTGATTTCCATTCCCTTCCCTCCCTCCCCGGAGTGCGCCTCTATTTGGCGTTTGTCTAAAGTCCTTTCCCATCGATGGTTTTCAAATCCCCCTAAATCTCCCTTTGCCAAAGATTTACTTTAGCAACAATTCCTTATAGTTCCCCCCTTTTCTCAAGGGGGGTAGGGGGGATTAGAATGATGCCGCCATCGCAGAATACTTTTGGTAAACGCTCTTAAGCAGCCCCGGCTGAGGCCGGCGCTGAGAGGAGGCAGGGGGTCGGTGACATTCCGGCCGGCGGGGGGATGATCTCTGCAAACCTGAGCGAAGCGCCGGGGCCCCGGACAACTTTGTAAAGCCACCTGACCAGAGGGAGGGGCGGGGGCCGGTATGGGGGCCTGAACCGGGGAACGCGGCAGGGAGACGAGGCTTGGCGAGGGAAGTAAATTGTCAACAAATATGTTACCAGGGCAATCTACAAGATTGTCGCTGATAGTGATAAAACTGTGAAAAATAGGGGTACAAACTACCATAAATGTAGAGAAAAAGCCTATGTTATTACTTAAATGTACACAGAGGAAAAGCCCTGGTCAGATAACTTACTGAATTTATGAGAATAAGTGGTGGCACGGGATTTGCTTACGTCAAGTGTCATAAATTCCCGTGCGAGGAGATTTGGCGTTATGAATTCCGGAGATACTGCCTTTATGTTAGTATCCGCAGCCCTGGTCATGCTCATGACCCCTGGGCTGGCTTTGTTTTATGGGGGAATGGTGCGGTCCAAAAACGTTCTGGCGACCATCATGGAGAACTTTATCCTCCTGGGGGTCATCAGCGTACTTTGGGCTTTTTATGGGTATAGCCTGGCCTTTGGCCCGGATGTGGGGCATTTCATCGGCAATCTGGATTGGGTCGGTTTGGCCGGTGTGGGGTTGGAACCCTTTAAGACCTACTCCGAAACCATTCCTCATCAGACCTTCATGATCTATCAGGCCATGTTCGCCGTCATCACCCCGGCCCTGATCACCGGGGCCTTTGCCGAGCGCATGAAGTTCAGCGCTTTTCTGGTGTTCATGGTCCTCTGGTTCACCATCGTTTACTGTCCGGTGGCCCACTGGGTCTGGGGGGACGGCGGCTGGCTGAAAAACCTGGGGGCCCTGGATTTTGCCGGGGGCACCGTCGTCCACATCAACGCCGGCATTGCCGCCCTGGCCGCCGCCCTGGTGGTGGGTAAGCGCCAGGGGTATGGTAACCATACCACCTTTATTCCCCATAACCTGCCCATGACCATCCTGGGGGCGGGGCTGCTGTGGTTCGGCTGGTTCGGGTTCAACGCCGGCAGCGCCCTGGCCGCCGGGGGCTTAGCCAGTTCCGCTTTTACGGCCACGCACCTGGCCACCGCCGCCGCCACCCTGTCCTGGGTGGGAGTGGAATGGATCTTCCGGGGCAAACCCACCACCCTGGGCGCGGCTTCCGGCGCCGTGGCCGGACTGGTGGCCATCACCCCGGCGGCGGGCTATGTCGGGCCCATGTCCGCCATCCTCATCGGCCTGATAGCCGGCGTTATCTGCTACGGGGCCGTGCTGGCCAAACCGAAACTGGGCTATGATGACTCCCTGGACGTCGTGGGAGTGCACTGTGTCGGCGGGATTGTCGGGGCCTTATGTACCGGGTTGTTTGCCTCCAAGCTGGTAAACCCGGCTGGCGGTGACGGTTTGTTCTTCGGCAATCCTGGTCAATTCGGCACCCAGGTCCTGGCCGTGGGTGTCACCCTGGTCTATTCCTTTATTATCAGCTATATCCTCTTTAAAATACTTGACGCTACCATGGGCCTCAGGGTATCACCAGAAGACGAAATCGCCGGTTTGGATCTCACGGAGCATCAGGAAACCGGGTACAGTCTATAATTCGGGAGGCAGAACATGAAAAAGATCGAGGCAATTATCCAGCCCTTCAAGCTGGAACCGGTAAAGGAAGCTCTCCACGCCATCAGTGTGGAAGGCATGACAGTCACCGAAGTCAAGGGGTTTGGGCGGCAAAAGGGGATCCGGGAGGTTTACCGGGGCATGGAGTACCAGGTGGACTTCCTGCCCAAGGTAAAAATCGAGATCGTGGCCGCGGACGAAAAGGTGAAGGCCATCATTGACACCATTGTCGACAAGGCCCGCACCGGGCGGATCGGTGACGGCAAGATCTTTGTCTATCCGGTGGGAGAAGTCATGCGGATACGCACCGGGGAAACCGGCGACGAGGCAGTCTGACGTGGACTCCGGGGGTCGGAGGGAGCCTACGGGCTTCCTCCGAGACCTTTAACCGCGGCGCAAAGCGTTTCTCCTGCCCCACACTACTGCATCAGCCCCGCCTATATTACACTATTATGCTGTATTTCAATAAGTTACCCAGAAGATGGTACCCTCCCGCCTTGACAAGAATAGTACATAAATGGTGAATAAACTGGAGCTAACTTACATTAACGTAATACGATTAAGGGAGCTAAAAACATAACCAATTGATTTTATTGATAATAAAAATGGCATAACAATTGCTTAACATTCACCAGGAGCGCTCTCATCAATTAAAATACTAAAAGAGGGGATATCACGGTGAATCATCGACGCGTAGCACTGATCTTTACTCTGACCATCATGGTTATCATGCTGGCTTTACCCTTCGTGACCCGGGCGGACGAACCGGCGACAGCTCCGGCGGTCGCCGCGGCACCTGTAGTTACCGATGTTCCCGATCCGACCGGAGCCACCACCGGCACGGTCAAGGACGTCACCGCCAAAGAAGCGGGCAAACCCGTGCTCATGGAAATTGCCGAGGCGGTGGGCCACAACAAGATCTCCATCAACATGGTGTGGACCCTGATCACCGGCTTTTTAGTCATGTTTATGCAAGCGGGTTTCGCCATGGTGGAAACCGGCTTTACCCGGGCCAAGAACGCCTCCCATACCATGCTGATGAACATGATGGTTTACGCCATCGGCATGTTAGGCTTCTGGATTTGCGGCTTTGCCTTCATGTTCGGGGGGGTGGGGCAGGTGGCGGCCCTGGGCATGGGCGCCAATTTGAACTCCGAGGTGGTCCTGAATTTATTCGGCAAGGACTTCGGCATCATGGGCTATAAGGGCTTTTTTCTGGCCGGCCCCGGGGTTTATGACGTGGCGATCTTTACCCTCTTCCTGTTCCAGATGGTCTTCATGGACACCGCCGCCACCATCCCCACCGGGGCCATGGCGGAACGGTGGAAGTTCTCGGCTTTTGTCGTTTACGGCTTTTTCATTTCCATGATTACCTATCCCATTTTCGGTAACTGGGTCTGGGGAGGCGGCTGGTTGTCGCAATTGGGGGCTAATTTTGGGCTGGGTCACGGCGCCGTGGATTTTGCCGGTTCCAGCGTGGTCCACATGACGGGCGGGGTTACGGCCCTGGCCGGGGCCATCGTCCTGGGGCCCAGGATCGGGAAGTTCAAAAAGGATGGGACCCCCAACGCCATTCCGGGTCACCATATCCCCATGGCCATCATCGGCACTCTGATCCTGGCCTTCGGCTGGTTCGGGTTTAACCCCGGGTCCACCCTGGCGGGGACCGACCTGAGGATCGGCGTCATTGCCACCAATACCATGCTGGCTTCGGCCTCCGGGGCCCTGTTTGCCATGATCGTCATGTGGCTGAAGTTCGGTAAGCCCGACCCCACCATGTGCGCCAATGGCCTGCTGGCGGGCCTGGTGGCCATCACCGCTCCCTGCGCCTTTGTGACCGCCCCCAGTGCGGTGCTCATCGGTGGCATTGCCGGTGTGGTGGTTATTTACAGCGTTTTGTTCGTAGAGCGGACCCTGAAGGTGGACGATCCCGTGGGCGCGGTCTCGGTGCACGGCGTTTGCGGCGCCTGGGGGATTATTGCCCTGGGGCTGTTTGCCGACGGCACGTATGGCGACGCCTGGAACACCGTCAAGGGGACGGTCACCGGTCTCTTTTATGGGGACGCCTCCCAATTGCTGGCCCAGTTCATCGATGTCATAGCCAATGTTATTTTTGTATTTATCGTCTCCTACGCCTTCTTCAAGCTGGTGGATGTTATCATGGGCAACCGGGTTTCTCCCGAGGCCGAACTTGGCGGCCTGGATATCCCGGAAACCGGTATCCTGTCCTATCCCGACTTTTCCGTGATCAAGGGGAAGCGGGAGGAAGCGGCTAATGGTCAGGGGTAAAGAAACACTCTATCCGCCGGCCTGGCGGCATCAAGGAAACCCGGTACACCCGGTAATCACGACGAGAGGAGAACGTGGATGAAGAAGATAGAGGCGATTATTCAGCCTTACCGGTTGGAAGCGGTAAAAGAGGCGCTGCACGAGATCAACGTCCAGGGCATGACCGTCACGGAAGTCAAGGGTTTCGGTCGGCAAAAAGGCCTCAGGGAAGTCTACCGGGGTATGGAGTACCAGGTGGATTTTCTTCCCAAGGTAAAAATTGAGATTGTGACCTCGGATGACAAGTCAACCCTGGTGGTGGAGACCATCGCCAAAAACGCCCGTACCGGCAGAATCGGGGATGGTAAGATCTTCGTTTGGCCGGTGGTGGAAGTCATCCGGATTCGCACCGGGGAAACGGGAGACGAGGCGATATAAGTCCGGCGGGGAGGGAGGAGGAGAGCTCCGCTCCCCGTCTGTACTACTAAGATTGCGTTCGCACCCTGCGAGCCGATTATAAACCGACAAAGGAGAAGTGGTATGGAGAGATTAGGGGTGAAGAGTAAGTGGGTAATCGTCATGGGCTTGATGGTAGGCCTGATGACCTGGTGGGTGCCGGCCGGGCTGGCGGATGAGACCAAATCCGAAGATCTCAAGAAGGTGGAGGCCAAAGCGGAAGCGGCTCAGGAGCCGGAGAAGCCGGCCTGGAATGTGCAGACTGACATTCTCAGTCAGTATGTCTGGCGTGGCATCGCCCTGAGCAAGAACAGCGTGGTGATCCAGCCGTCTTTAACCGGGACTTATAAGGGCATCGCCTTCAACGTCTGGAACAACTTCGACCTGTCGGAGCAAAACCCTTTCAGTTTGACCCGGCCCAATGACAAAAAGGCTCATTGGAATGAGACGGACCTGACTTTTTCGTACAGCCGGGAAGTTATCACCAACTTGACTCTGACCGGGGGTACCATTATTTACCTCCTCTCCGGGGCTAATTCCGCTTACAATTCTGTAGAAATTTACGGCGGGGCCGACTACAAGTTGCCCTGGTTCAATTTTGGCTTTGGCGTCTACCGGGAAGTGAATCACTTCCCCGGCACCTTTCTCCAGTGGTACATCCACCGGGCCATTGATATCCCCTTGATGGAAGGCATGAACCTGGATCTGATGGCCAGTTGGAGCGCTGAATTTTCCAATGATAAGGCGGCTTATCCCGTATATAATTCCTCCGGTGAGCTGGAGAACAAATTTTACCAGTCGCTCCACGCCGGTTACCTCGGCGTAACTCTTAACATCCCGGTGGGCAAATATGTGGTCGTTGCTCCCAAGGTCCAATACTGGTATGGCCTGGGGGGCCAGTCCACCGGCACCCTCAACGCCCTGTCGTGGGACGGGCAACATAACCATATCCTGGGCGGCGTCAATCTCGCGGTCAATTTTTAGGGGCATGACCAGGCCCCGCGGTGGGCCCGGAGTTGCACAGGTCCCTAGAAATGCTTAAGGTTTAATTTAGTAATCCTTATATATGGAGAGACAAAAAATGCGGAGCAAAATCATCTGTGGCCTTATGGCGTTGACCGTCTGCTTGCTCCTGGCTTCCAGCGCCTGGGCGGAAAAACTGGTGTGCGTATCCAATCAGAACTTGAAGGGTGAAATGACGGTGAATAACTGTCTCCTCAAGGGGGAGAAGTTTGCCATCGTCGATCAATACGGCGGGGTGCGCATGATCGGCCCGGAAGAGGCCGCCGTGATGAAAAAACTCAATCCCAGACTTTTTGAGGAAAAAGCCTACGGGATCGTTTATCTCAAAGAGGCGCCGGAAATGGAAAAGCTGCCACCTCTGGCGACTCCCAAATTGAAGTAACGGACTATTGGAGCAGTAAGCACCTCTAACGGTCGCCTTCTCAATCAGTCCACCTGCCTCCTTCCACCACTGGCCCGGGGGGAGGGAAATAGAGCCCTATTTCCCTCCCCCATCTTCTCTTAATCCCGCCGCGGTTGCATGCTCATGGTCAAAACGCCGATGCTGGTTGATACGCCGAACCCAGTCGGGGCTTCTGGATAGGTCTCCGGCGGATGTCCCTTGACGCCATTCCCGGAGGGTCCTATAGTGTATTGAGGGGTTGGTGAACCACCGGGAGCCTGCGGCGGTTTGGGGACGTGGGGGTGTTCGGGACAGGGAGGCCGATAAATCTATGACAGCATCTTCTCTTCAGGTCGGGGCGCGGCTGAGGTTGGCAGCCACAGATTTCCAGCCTCTGCTGGACGTCCTGGCCGCCCGGGGCTATCAGGTGGTGGGCCCCACCCTGGAAGACGGCCAGCTGATCTATGGGGAGATCGACAAAGTTGCGGATTTGCCCATCGGCTGGGCCGCTTTCCAGGAGGCCGGAACCTTTCACCTGGAACCACGCCCGGATGAGGCCTTCTTCGGCTTCGCCGTGGGCCAGCAGTCCTGGAAGCAGTTTCTCCTGCCGCCTTGCCAGATTCTGTGGCAGGCCCAAAGAGAGGGCAGCGGCTGGCGGGTCAGCCCCCAGACCGGGGAGGTTCCCCAATTTGCCTTCCTGGGTGTCCGGGCCTGCGAACTTAACGCCATGGCCGTGCAGGATCGGGTGTTTCTCCATGGCGCCCACGTCGATCCCACCTACAAAACCCGCCGGGAGCAGGCCTTCATTGTAGCGGTGAATTGCGCTCACCAGGACCGGGGCACGTGTTTCTGCGCCTCCATGGGGACCGGTCCCCGGGCCGCCACGGGGTTTGACCTGGCCCTGACGGAGGTGCTTGAGGGCGGTGAGCATTTTTTCCTGGTGGAGATCGGCACCGACCGGGGGGCCGGGATTATCCGGCAGGTGCCCCAGAGCGTGGCCGCCCAAACGGAGATTGACGCCGCGGCCCGGCTGGTGGCGGCCGTGGCCAAGAACATGGGCCGGAAGCTCGATACCACCGGTATTAAAGATTTATTTTACGCCAGCTATGAACATCCCCGCTGGGATGAGGTGGCCGCCCGCTGCCTGAATTGCGGCAACTGCACCATGGTCTGCCCCACCTGTTTTTGCCATACCCTGGAGGATTCCCTGGACCTGACCGGCGCGGTGGCCGAACGGCGGCGATCTCTGGACTCCTGCTTCACCGTGGATTTCTCCTATCTGCACGGCGGCAGCATCCGGACCTCGCCCAAGTCCCGGTACCGCCAGTGGTTGACCCACAAGCTGGCCACCTGGATCGACCAGTTCGGCTGCTCGGGCTGCGTGGGCTGCGGGCGCTGCATCACCTGGTGTCCCGTGGGCATCGACCTCACCGAGGAAGCCCGGGCCCTCCGGGAAACTCCCCCAGGACCTCCGAAGGAGTAGCTTCATGGAAACCATGACACCCATTCTGGCGGCTCACCCTTTTTGCAAGGGCCTGGATTCCCGCTATCTCAAGCTCATCGTCGAGTGCGCCGAACGCCGGACCTTCACCCGGGGACAATTTTTGTGCCGGGATGAGGAAGAAGCCCGGAAGTTTTATGTGATTCATCATGGCCGGGTGGCGGTGGAAATCTACCGGCCCCGCCGGGGAGCGGTCACCATCCAAACCCTCGGAGAAGGCGAGGCCCTGGGGTGGCTGTGGTTCGACCAGCCGTATCACTGGCACCTGGATGCCAAGGCCCTGGATCTGACCCGGGTCATCAGCCTGGATGTCCAAGGGCTCATGGACCGCTGCAACCAGGACCATGATTTCGGCTATGAGCTCATGCGGCGCTACGCCCATTACCTGGCGGTGCAGTTCCGGGCGACCAATGCCCAACAGGCCGATTTTTATGGAGATTGACGGCTGGGGCTCGGGGGATTCCCGGAATTTCATGATATCTGACCCTAGGGACGGGTTTTAAACCCGCCCCCACAGGGCTCCCTGACCAAACACCAGGAAGGCATATGCAAGCAAACCTGCCGGACCCCATGCTACCAACCCCTTTTGTGGTCCAGAAAGTGAAGCGGGAGACCGCCGACACCTATACCCTGGACCTGACCCAAGCCGGCGGCGCCACGAACTTTGCCTTTGCCCCGGGCCAGTTCAACATGCTCTATGCCTTCGGGGCCGGCGAGGTGCCCATCTCCATCAGCGGCGACCCGGCCGCGCCCGAAACCCTGGTGCATACCGTCCGGGACGTGGGGAACGTCACCCGGGTCATCTGCCGCTTGAAAAAAGGGGAGGTGCTGGGGGTGCGGGGTCCCTTCGGCGTCCCCTGGCCGGTGGACCGGGTGGCGGGTGAGGACGTTCTGATTATCGCCGGCGGCCTGGGGTTGGCGCCCTTGCGGCCGGCCTTGTATCACCTGCTGCACCATCGGGGCGAGTTCGGCAACATCGAGGTGATCTACGGCGCCCGAACCCCCAAGGACCTGCTCTACCCCCGGGAACTGGAGCGCTGGCGGGGCCGCTTCGACCTCCGGGTGCACGTCACGGTGGACTCGGCGGAAGGTGAATGGCACAGCAACGTCGGTGTGGTGACCAAGATTATCTCCCGGGCCCGGTTCGATCCTCCCAGCACCGTGGCCCTGGTCTGCGGCCCCGGGGTGATGATGCGCTTCACCGTGCTGGAACTGATGAGCCACGGCCTGACGCCCGAGCAGATCTACGTGTCCATGGAGCGCAGCATGAAATGCGGCATCGGCCTCTGCGGCCACTGCCAGTGGGGGCCGTTCTTTGTCTGCAAAGACGGCCCGGTGTTCCGCTATGACCGCGTCAAAGACTGGTTCGACCGGCGGGAGGTGTGACATGGCTAGGAAGCGCAAGCCCAGGCTCTCCGTGTGGAAATTCGCCTCGTGCGACGGCTGTCAGCTCTCCCTTCTGGACTGCGAAGATGAACTCCTCACCATCGCCGGGGCCGTGGACATTGCCTATTTTGTCGAGGCCTCCCGGGCCATGGTCAAAGGTCCCTATGACCTGACCCTGGTGGACGGCTCCATCACCACCGCCCATGACGCGAAAATGATCCAGCACGTGCGCCGGGCTTCCAAGTACCTGGTGGCCATCGGCACCTGCGCCAATTCCGGGGGCATTCAGGCCCTGCGCAATTTCACGGATGTCAACGACTTCATCAAGGCGGTCTATGCCAAGCCCCAGTATATCAAGACCCTGAAGGAATCCACCCCCATCGCGGCCCACGTCAAGGTGGACTATGGCCTGAACGGCTGCCCCATCAACAAGCACCAGCTCCTGGAGGTGATTAGCGCCTTTTTGCAGGGGCGTCCCCCCATGGTCCGGTCCCACAGCGTCTGCATCGACTGCAAGCTGAAGGGAAATATCTGCGTCATGGTCACGGGCACCCCCTGCCTGGGGCCCGTGACCCATGCCGGGTGCGGGGCGCTCTGCCCCACCTATCACCGCGGCTGTTACGGCTGCTACGGCCCCAAGGAGACGCCCAACACCGCGGCCTTGAGCGCCTGGTTCAGCCGGAGCCTGGGGATGAGCGAGCCCAATCTGGTCCGGGCTTTCCGGGCCTTTTACGCCAACGCCCCGGCCTTTCGCCAGGAGAGTGAAGCCCATGACAAATAAGAGCATCACGGTCAAATACCTGGCCCGGGTGGAAGGGGAGGGAGGCCTCAACATCCAGATCAAAGACAACGTCGTGACTGGCGTGCAGTTGAAGATCTTTGAGCCGCCGCGTTTTTTTGAGGCTTTCTTAAAGGGCCGCAACTTCACCGAAGCGCCGGACATCACCAGCCGCATCTGCGGCATCTGCCCCGTGGCCTACCAGATGACCGCGGTGCACGCCATGGAGGCCGCCCTGGGGGTGACGGTCCCCGCTCCCATCCGGGCCCTGCGGCGGCTGCTTTACTGCGGCGAGTGGATCGAATCCCACGGCCTGCATGTCTTCATGCTCCACGCCCCGGATTTCCTGGGGTACCAGGACGCCATCCAGATGGCCCAGGACCACCCGGACACGGTGAAAATGGCCCTGCAGTTAAAGAAGGTGGGCAACGACATCGTCAGGGTCCTGGGCGGCCGGGAAATCCACCCCATCAACGTCCGGGTGGGCGGTTTCTATAAGGTGCCCCGTCCGCGGGACCTGGCGCCCCTGGCCGAAAGCCTCAAGTGGGCCCGGGAGGCGGCGGTCAAGGCGGTGCGCTGGGTGGGGGGCTTCAGCTTCCCGGAGTTCGACCGGGACTATGAGTTCGTGGCCCTCCGGCACGGGCAGGAATATCCCTTCAACGAAGGCCGGGTAGTGTCCAATAAAGGCCTGGACATTGCCGTCCAGGACTATGAGCAGCACTTTGTGGAAGAGCAGGTGCCCCATTCCCACGCCCTGCATTCGAGCCTGAAAGCCCGGGGTTCCTATTTTGCCGGCCCCCTGGCCCGGTACAACCTGAACTTTGACTGCCTCACCCCCCTGGCCCAGGAGGCAGCCCGGGAGGCCGGCCTGGGTCCGGTCTGCCGCAACCCTTTTCAGAGCATCATTGTCCGGGCCGTGGAATTGCTCTTCGCGGTGGAGGAGGCCTTGGCCATCATCGAGGCCTACGAAAAGCCGGATCAGCCGGCGATGCCGGTTTCGCCAAGGGCAGTGACGGCCTACGCCGCCACGGAAGCCCCCCGGGGGCTGCTCTACCACCGCTACCGGCTGGACGAGCAGGGCGTGATCCTTGAGGCCAAAATCGTGCCGCCGACCTCCCAGAACCAGGGGACCATCGAGGCCGACCTGGGTCAATTTGTGGGCCAGCGCCTGGATATGCCTGACGACCAGCTAACCTGGCAGTGCGAACAGATGGTGCGCAACTATGACCCGTGCATCTCCTGCGCCACGCATTTTTTGAAGCTCAACCTGGAGCGCCGCTGAGCCGCGCTGAAGCCTGATGCGTTGACAAATTCGTCGTAGGGTGCGTTTTACGCACCCTCAATGGGCTGGACGCCCGCCCCTGTGGTCGGGCAATTTATTTTATGCGCCGATTCATAGCTCTCTGATCGCAACCCGGTACCATTGACCTGAGCAGGTCCGAGTCATGGATCATCCTCCAAATCACCGGCTGAAGGTTATTGGTGTGGGCAACGCCTGGCGGGGGGACGATGCCGTCGGTCTGCTGGTGGCCCGCCGCCTCAAGGAAGACCCATTGCCTCTGGTTTCGGTGGTCGAATGCCGGGGCACGCTGACTGCGGTGTTGGAGGCCTGGAAAGACGCCGCCGGGGCGATTGTGGTGGACGCAGTGTTTTCAGGCTCGCGCCCGGGGACCATCTACCGCTTTAACGCCCACGGCGCCGGGGTGCCGCTGGAGCTTTCCCGGTCGCCGTCATCCCACGGCTGGGGGGTGGCCGAGGCCCTGGCCCTGGGCCGGGTTTTGCAGGACCTGCCGCCCTGGCTCATCATTTACGGGATTGAAGGCCAGAACTTCGGCCCGGGGCAGGAGGTGTCCCAGGAGGTGGCCGCCGCCATCCCGGAAGCAGCCCGCCGCATCCGCCGCGAAATTCAGATGTGGCTGGGACGTGAATCTTTCAAAAACGGAGAGCAGTCTTGATGAACCTGACAGAAAAAATCGCCGGGATCTTTCCGGCCGAGGCGGATATCCCCGAGTTTTGCCGGCTGGATAGCCCCGTGGACCAATACGAGTACCTGGTGAACGGCGAGTTGCGCCGGTGGTCCGGCCCCATGCAGGAAGTGCGGTCCCCGATGTATGTCAAAACCGCCGCCGGGCTGACCCCAAAGGTGGTGGGGCGCTACCCGCTCCTGGGGGAGCCGGAAGCCCTGGAGGCGCTGGCGGCGGCGGTCAAGGCCTATGACCACGGGCACGGCCCCTGGCCGTCGATGTCGGTGGAAGACCGCATCAGCCACCTGGAAGATTTTATTTTCCGCATCATTGCCAGGAAAGACGACGTCGTCAGGACCCTGATGTGGGAGATCGGCAAATCTTACCGGGACTCCGCCAAAGAATTCGACCGCACGGTGGATTACATCAGGGCCACCATCGACGCCCTCAAGGACCTGGACCGCATCTCGTCCCGCTTTGTCATGGAGCAGGGCATCTTCGGCCAGATCCGGCGGGCGCCCCTGGGAGTGGTTCTGTGTATGGGGCCCTTCAACTACCCCCTCAACGAGACCTACACCTCGGTCATTCCCGCCCTGATCATGGGCAACACTGTCGTCTTCAAACCCCCGAAGCTAGGGGTGCTGCTCCATTACCCGTTTCTGACGGCTTTTCAGGAGTCCCTGCCTCCCGGAGTGATCAACACGGTATACGGCCGGGGTTCCCAGGTGGTGGGCCCCCTCATGGCCTCGGGCCAGATCGACGTCCTGGCCTTTATCGGCACCAGCAGGGTGGCGGATATCTTGAAAAAACAGCATCCCAAGTCCCACCGCCTGCGAGCCGCCCTGGGGCTGGAGGCCAAAAATCCGGCTATTGTCATGCCGGACGCCGACCTTGACCTCACCGTGGCCGAGTGCCTTTTGGGGGCGCTCTCCTTCAACGGCCAGCGCTGCACCGCCCTGAAGCTCCTCTTTGTCCACCGGGAAATCCTGCCCCAATTCCTGGAAAGATTCACTGCAGCCCTGAATGGGTTGAAATTTGGTATGCCCTGGGAGGCGGAGGTCACGGTGACACCGCTCCCCGAGCCCAACCGCCCGGCCTATCTGACCGAGCTGGTGGCGGACGCCTTAGCCAAGGGGGCCCGGGTGGTGAACGAGTCCGGCGGCGCGGTCAATCAAAGCTTCTTCTATCCGGCCATCCTCTACCCGGTGGATGACCGGATGCGGGTTTATCATGAAGAGCAGTTCGGCCCGGTGATTCCGGTGGTGCCCTTTGATGACATGGAAACGGCCATTCAGAGCATCGTCGCTTCCGAATACGGCCAGCAGGTGTCTATTTTCTCCCGGGACCCCGACACCATCGCCCGCCTGGTGGACCGCCTGGTGACCCAGGTGGGGCGGGTCAACATCAACAGCCAGTGCCAGCGGGGGCCCGACACCTTCCCGTTTACGGGGCGCAAGGATTCCGCCGAGGGGACGCTGTCGGTCCACGACGCCCTGCGGGTTTTTTCCCTGAGGACCCTGGTGGCCGCCAAGGAGACGGAGATCAACAAAACCGTGGTCACCGACATCGTCCGGGAGCATAGGTCGAGTTTTCTGTCCACGGATTTTATCCTGTAAGTGAGGTAGGGCGGCAGGGTGAGGGGGAAGTAATCTTCCCGGCGTAAGAGATACCTTAGCGGATTTATGAACCTTACCTGGTGAGCCGCCGCCACCGGCTGACTTCAAACCGAAAAGCGATAAAATGGAACCTGCTCCTCAAGATCTCAGCGTCCTGTTTGCGCCCCGGTCCGTGGCGGTCATCGGCGCCACCGGCCGGGCCGGCAGCGTCGGCCAGGCGGTCTTTGCCAATGTCTTCAAGCATGGTTATGCCGGGGTGGTCTACCCGGTCAACCCCCGCTCGGCCAGCGTCATGAGCGTCAAGGCCTTCCCGTCCGTCCTGGACATCCCGGATGCAGTGGACCTGAGCATCATCATCGTGCCCAGCGCCCTGGTCCCCGGGGTTATGGAGGAGTGCGCCCAAAAGGGGATCAAGGCGGCCATCGTCATCACCGCGGGCTTCAAGGAATTGGGCGGCGCCGGGGTCCAGCAGGAGCAGTTGGTCCTGACGGCCGCCCGGAAAAACGGCATTCGGCTGCTGGGCCCCAACTGCCTGGGCATCATCAACACCGATCCCCAGGTCTCCCTCAACGGCTCGTTTGCCCGGCTGATGCCGCGCCCCGGCAACATCGCCCTGGTGTCCCAGAGCGGCGCGGTGGGGGTGGCGGCCCTGGAATACGCCCAGGGGGAGGAGATTGGCCTGTCCAAATTCGTGTCCGTGGGCAACAAGGCCGACCTCAATGAAAACGACTTCCTGGCTTACCTGAAGGATGACCCCCTGACGGACGTCATCATGTTTTACCTGGAGGACCTGGCGGACCCGAAGCGGTTTTTTCAACTGGCCCGGGAGATCACCGGTGAGGCGGGCAACAAGAAACCCATTCTGGCCATCAAGTCCGGGAGGACCGCGGCCGGGGCCCGGGCCGCCTCGTCCCACACCGGGGCCCTGGCCGGCTCCGACGAGGCTTACGACGCCTTGTTCGCCCAGTGCGGCGTCCTCCGGGTGGAATCCCTGGAGGAGTTGTTCGACTATGCCCTGGCTTTTTCCACCCAGCCGCTGCCTGCGGGCAACCGGGTGGCCATCGTCACCAATGCCGGCGGCCTGGGCATCATGACCACTGACGCCGCGGTGCGCTATGGCCTGGCGATCGCGGATTTTAAGGAGGAGACCGTGGCCGGGCTCAAGGCCGGGCTGCCTGCCGCGGCCAACGTCCACAACCCGGTGGATGTCCTGGGGGACGCCCGGGAGGATCGCTACCGCACCGCCCTGGAAGGCGTTTTGGCAGACGACAACGTCGATGGGGTCATCGTCATCTCCACCCCCCAGCTCATGACGAACCTGGCCGCTATCGCCGCCACGGTGGCGGAGGTGACGCCGGCCTATCACAAACCCACCCTGGTCTGCCAGATGGCCCTGGGGGAAATCGAGGCCACCCTGGCCATCTGGTCCAAAGCCAAGCTTCCCCATTACCGCTTCCCGGAAGAGGCGGCCCGGGGCCTGGGCGCCATGGCTCGCTATGCCGCCAATATTCACCGGGACCGGTACGAGATCAAGACCTTTGCCGACGTGGATCGCGCTAAGGTGCAAGAAGTGTTGAACCGCGTCAAGGCGGCCGGCCGGAAATTCGTTCTGGAACCCGAAGCCCATGAGATCTTCCGGGCCTATGGCTTCCCGGTGGTCCCTTTCGCCTGGGCCCATGATGCCGGCCAGGCGGTTGAGGCCGCGGCGGACCTGGGCGGTCCGGTGGCTTTGAAAATCGTCTCCCCGGATGTGATCCACAAATTCGACGTGGGCGGCGTGAAGCTGAATCTGGAGACCGAAGCGGAAATCCGGCGGGCTTACGCCGAGATCCTGGCCTCCGTGGCCCGGGCTCATCCCGGGGCCGTGATCCAGGGCATGCTGGTACAGAAAATGATGCCTAAGGGCCGGGAGACCATCCTGGGCATGACCCGGGACCCCCAATTCGGACCCCTCCTGATGTTCGGCCTGGGGGGCACCTATGTCGAGGTGTTCCGGGACGTCAACTTCAGTTTGGCGCCCATCTCCGAGGATTGGGCCCTGAAAATGATCCAGGGACTCAAGGGCTACCAAATCCTGACGAGCTTCCGGGGCGAACCCCCGGCGGACCTGGCGGCCATCGTGGAGTCCCTGGAGCGCCTCTCCCAGATGGTCCTGGACTTTGGGGAGATCAAGGAGCTGGACATCAACCCCTTCCTGGTCCTGGATGAGGGCCAGGGGGCTGCTGTTATGGATGCCCGGATTTTTTTGAGCTAAAGTCTTGCAAGGGCGGTGCGCTCATCGCCCCTATCGTTGTATATAGGGCGGCATTGACCGCCATCACCTATCGGCGAAAAGTATCTTATAAAAACTGGGAGTTTAGACGATGATGCAATTGAGAAAGCTTTTTTCTCCGGTGAGTTCCATGGATGCCGACGAGGCCAAGGCGTTCATGGCCAAGCACCGGGAAGGGGAATACACCTTATTGGACGTGCGCCAGCCCGGGGAATACGAAGATTCGCACCTCCCCGGGGGCAAGCTCATGCCCCTGCCCCAACTGTCTGACACCTATCAGGAACTGGACCCGGAAAAACCCACCATCGTGCACTGCGCCGTGGGCGGCCGCAGCCGGGTGGCGGCCCAGATGCTGAGCGGCTGGGGGTTCAAGGAGGTCTACAACCTGGCGGGCGGCATCAAGGCCTTTGAAGGGCAGAAGGCATCCGGGCCCAAGGAACTCAACCTGGACCTGGTCAGGGGGGACGAGACTCCGGCGGAGATCATTTCCCTGGCCTACGGCATGGAAAAGGCCTTGCAACTCTTCTATGAGACTATGCGGAACCAATCTTCGGACCGGGAATTACAAGACCTCTTCGGGAAACTGGCCCAGGTGGAAGTGCACCACGAGCAGCGCCTCTTTGAGGTGTATGGCCGGGTGGCCCCCGGCGGCCAGGACCTGGCAACCTTTGAATCGTCCATTGTCCCCAAGGCCCTGGAAGGCGGCTTTAACGCCCAAGAATTTCTGGAAACCAATAAAGCCCACCTGCAAACGGTCCCCGAGGTGCTCGATCTGGCCATGATGCTCGAGACCCAGGCCCTGGATCTCTACCTCAGGTTTGCGGACAAGAGCGGCCAGCCCCAAACCAAGGAGGTTTTGTATGCCCTGGCCGGGGAGGAGAAGGCGCATCTGGCCGCCCTGGGGCGTCTCCTGGAAGAGAAGGCGGGAAAGCGAGGCTGAACTGCATGGCGATTACCGTAATGGAGGTGTTGAAAAATCTGCCCCGGACCAATTGCGGGGATTGCGGCCAGGCCACTTGCCTGGCCTTTGCCACCCAAGTGATCAAGGAAGGTGAGGACCTGGATAAATGCCCCCACCTGACCGGGTCGGGGGCAGCCATGGGACAGGTGATCAAGGCCCAACAGGAGGCCGGGGTCGGCCGGCGCCGGGAGTCCGTGGCCATTTCCCTGGAGGTGTTGCAGGCAAAGGTGGCTCCGCTTGATTTTGCCGCCCTGGCCGAGGGGTTGGGGGCCACCTATGGCGAAGAGGCGGGCCGGCCCTACCTTACCCTGACGTATTTCGGCCACCCTCTCCAGGTCTTTAAAGATGAGGTGCGCTATCCGCCGGGGGCTGACGCCGACCCCTGGGACGCCATCCTGCTGTACAATTACATTGCCTCCCAGAGCCGGGAGCCGGTGACGGGCCGGTGGATCGCCTATAACAGCCTGCCCAACTCGGTGTCCAAGGCCAAGACTCTGGCCCGCCTGGAGCAAAAGCTGGCGGACCACTTCGCGGGTAAGGCCGCCCGGCTCAAAGCCCGGGCCGATCAACTGGGGGGCCTGATGGTGGCGGTGGGCGAAGACGCCGATCTCCAGGCGGCCTTCCTGCCGCTGCCCAAGGTGCCCCTGCTGCTGCTGTTTTGGGACACCGAGGCTGAGGAAGGCTTCGCCCCCCAGGCCCACCTGCTGTTCGACGCCAGCGTCACCCACTACCTCGACCTGGAAGCCATGCTCTTCCTGGTGGAACACCTGATGGAGCGGTTGATGGCGAATGAGCTGTAATGACCAGGATTTAAGCTGACCATCATCAAACCGAGAGCAGATGAGACCTGACACTTGGGACTGAGACTTTAAATGTCACAATGGTCTTCGGTGTAGATAACGTATTAATATCAAATCATTTTAATGGATTATTTAAGGACAAATATAGAGCAGAGAGCGACACCTCTATCCGACCTGTTTAATCGATCTTTTGTTCAAAAAGGGCCCCAAAGTTTCTTACCGTGCCCCGAGGTGGTACGTACATGTGCCCTCGGTTTTTCCTCCATCGCACCATCATCGGGCGGTGATGGCGTGGCGTCGTTAAGCTCCACCGCATTGAGGTATAAGGGTTCTGAGGGAAAGGTGGAAATAAATTTTCAACGAAAATTACCAGGTCCGGCTATTTTTTTGACAAATTCATGTAAATATCTGCTACCATGCCCCCTGTGAGACAATTCGGCTAAAAAAGAGTAAACTTTCCGGCATTAACCTCGTTGAGAGGGCTCACCAGAACCATTTTAATCTCCGGTGGCCGAGTTGCCGCCGCACATCTCATTTCATAATATCCAACCAAAAGTGCTGGAGGGAAGTCATGCAAAACTGCCCCAAGCTGAAGCAACAGCCCCATCCTGCCGTCATGCTGAGGACCTCGTCTATCCTTTTCGCTCTCGTTCTGTTCGCTTGCCTCACCCTGGGGGGAAACATCGGGGCAGTAGCTGCCACCAATGTCGGCGGCAACATCATCGAAGATACCACCTGGACCAAGGCCAATAGCCCTTACCTGGTAACTGGCAGCGTATTCTTGCCGGGCGGCCTCACCCTGACCATCGAGCCGGGCGTCGAAGTAAGGTTTGCCGGCAATTATTCCATCGAGATCGATGGCACCTTCATCGCCCGGGGGACCGCCGACGCGCCCATCATTTTCGGCAGCGCCACCGACCAGTATTGGGGTTATATTTACTTCCGGGACGCCAGCACGGATGCCGAGTATGACGCCGCGGGCCAATACATCGACGGTTCCATCATGCAGTATTGCACCGTGGAATACGCCGGCGGGGCCGCCATCGCGGACAACGGTGTCTTGCGGATGCTGAACGCCCATCCCTTCATTGACCATTGCACCATCAGGAACAATACGGCCAAGGGCATCAGGGCCTGGGGATTGACGGGCACCCTCAAGATCCACAACAACACCATTCACAATAACAAGGATTCTACGGACGGTGGCGGCATCTACCTGAGTCAAATCTCTTACCCCAACCCCAACCCGGGAGGCCTCTCCAGCATCTTTAACAACACGATCAGCTACAACGAAACTTCTCGTAACGGCGGCGGCGTTTTTCTGTATACTAACAAAGAGGTGGATTTCTTGAAAAACGTCGTCAGCTATAACAAAGCGCAGGATGGAGGTGGTGTTTATTCTCGCGTGATCAATAACAATATTACTGGAAATCTCTTCCTGCACAACACCGCCGTGAACCGGGGCGGCGGCTTGGGACAGGTGGGGCAGACCGTGAACAATATCTTCAGCGACAATCAGGCGGCCGCCGGAGGTGCCTATCATTCTGTGGGGGCGGGAACCCTTAATCCCGCCAATTATCTACACAACAATTCCTTTGTCAGGAATACCGCAACGAATGATGCGACCTGGTATCTTGCTTACAATAGCAATATCTCTAATAACCTGGTGGCCTTCAACCAGGCTACGGGGGGAGCGCCAAACCGGAATATTTTCCTGAACCATGAAGATATCATAATTAATTTTAATAATTTCTTCGGCAACACCGCCACCTACGAAATATTCAATAATCTACTCGCATCCCAAAAGGATATCGACGCCACTTACAACTGGTGGGGCACCGCGGTGCAGGCGGACATCGAGGCCCGGATCTATGACTTCCTCCTGGATAACACCAAGGGGCGAGTAAATTTCATCCCCTGGGACAAGGCGATCCGCACAGACGTGCCTATCTCCCCACCTCAGAACCTATCGATAACCCAGGGAACAGGGGGCATTACCCTGACCTGGCAAGCCAACCCCGAAGGCAATCTGGCGGGCTATAAAATCTATTGGGGTGGCCAATCCGAATATCCTTACCCCAACGCCCGTGACGTGGGCAAGGTGACCACCTATACCCTTTCCCCCGGCGATCTGCCGCCGGGAATCTGCTTTCTCGCCGTGACGGCTTATAATAGCGATTACATCATCACCGACCCTGCTGACCCCAAGTATGTTGCCGATGATCCCCAGACCATCATCAACGAGAAACAGACCGCCGGTTATGAAAGCTGGTTCAGTGTGGAGAAGTCCAATAATAATAAGAAGCAAAATGTGGCGCCTTATTTACTGTTGCTACTCCAGGATGATTAAAGCTCAGCCTATGCCGAAGATGTCCCAACGATAATTCTCTGTCGGTCACAACCTGGACAACCTGAAAAGGGGTGATCTGCGTGTCGGAAAACTGGACCTTTCATGAAGGGAGAATTTTGCTAAGACGACAAAATCCAGCAAGGAGGATGTTCTCGGTTCAGCGGTCCCGGTTTACCGACCAGCAGATTGCCTTAGTCTTTCAACAGGCCAGCAAGGGACGCAGGTCATGATTAACACCATAGAGATAGCGAATTTCTTGCCAGACCCTTCAGTTATCGCCGAGGTGGCAAATATTGCAGATATGATCTCCTTATCCGCCAAATTCGTTCGTGGGGGGAACGATTTTAAGGTGCCCATTTTTGAAAAAGGGCAAATTACCGGCAGGAAAAGTAAGGAGCCATCAAATCGAAAAGAGTCGATATTGTCTGGTGATAGAAGGTTTTTGGCTCGGTGATAAGTGTCGGATCATCCCAAGTAGCCGTTTTTTTATTTTTCTCATTTTTAAGCTAAGATTGGGGACGAGTTGACACAAGTTCAAAGTTAGAGACGGAATAATGTTAACGGTGGGATGCGCAAACGTTTTCCCGCCCTAAGGGGCTACAAGCTACCCCAGTAGTTTAAACAAATTTTAAGTTATAACGGGGTTCAAATCAATTAATGGATGGCTTACCCAAGAAAAAATTACCTGGAGGTGGTTGTAGCTCTCACATTCCCATTAATCAGCATCACGTTGTCGACATTATTGTAAGAGCTGTTAGAATTATAATTGTTATAAGCATTAATGCAGCTCTTGTTGCTAAATCTGGTATCACTGTCAGAGCTGATGCTGGTAGAGATTGTGTTCTCGCCACCATTGGTCGCGGCCTGGCGTCCGCCCTGCTCTCTAACCACCGCGTGAGGACCGCACCCGTGACCCGAGGTCACGGCTAATTCTTGGTCGCCGAGTTGGTTTAAAGCCACCAAAACATATTGGCCTTTGGACTCCCCGGCCATGGAGAGCGTCGGCACCGCTATGAGACCCACAACTAATACAATCAGTAAGCCTCTTTTCATAACGTCCTCCATAGTGCTTTTCGTTTCAATATTGAGACGAAGCTACCATGCCATCGAGATAACTGATTGATTAGTCAATAATTATCTCTTATTGGTAAAATTAACCGGGGGAGGAAAATTATAAAAAATTGGAATAATTTTCTCCTCCAACCAATTATATAACATGATGGATGAATGGGAAATTTTGTCAAGATATTTCTTTTTAAAAGCAAAGGAACCTTTCTCCCACGCCATAACAAATCCGGACTCTAACCTCCGCCCCTGCCGATCAACCTGAAGAAGCTTAATCGGCCAGCCATCTACCTTGCCAGGTTAGACAATTATCCTCAGATAAGCGAAAAATCCGCATATCATCTGGATAGCGAAATTGACCTTTTGTGGGGGGATTTCCAGAATCCTCTATTTGTCCGATGATATTATGCTTTGATGGAGAGGTTGTCTGGTCAAATCTTGACCATGACAAATGAGAACTAGGAGGATTTTGGGGGGAGGGGCTTAGGGCTTTTTCGTAAGTGCCCATACTCCCTTCCCCACCCCTTACAGGGGGCTGGGAGGGGAGTTTGAGGGGAGGGCGGGGGAATTGACTATGAAAATCCCCCGGTCCTCCCCTCAATTTTTTTCACCCCACCCGTTCCGGGCCGCTCAGGATGGGCTTGCCGGTGGCCGCGGCGATGGCTCGGAGCATGCCCTGGTAGATTTTCTTATGGAAGGGGTCCAGGCCGTACCAGTAGGCGATGCCCAGGAGGCCGTGGGGCAGGAAGCGGGCCGTCTGGGTGAGTTCGGTGACGCCGTCGGGGAGGGCCGCGAGACGAAATTCCAGGGTGGCCTCCCCCGGCATTTTCATTTCGGCCAGGAGCAGCAGGCGTTGATTTGGCTCGATTTCCAGCACCCGGAAGAAATCCAGGGCGTCGCCGGTTTGCAACTCAAAGGGGTGGCGCCGGCCCCGCCGTAGCCCTGCGCCCCCCAGGAGGCGGTCGGCCCAGCCCCGGATGGCCCAGAGGGAGTCGCCGTAGTACCAGCCCGTGGCCCCGCCGATCCGCGTGAGGGGTTGCCAGACCTCCTCCACCGTAGCCCGGAGGCGAATGCGGTAGCCCAGGCTCAGGATGGTGCCGCCGGTGTACTCGGCATCGCCGCAGGCGGCCCATTCCGGGGGCCGGAGCTCGCCCGCGTCGCTCCAGCAGGTTTCCACCCGTTGCTGCTCGATCCTCTGCAAGGCCAGCCGGATGGTCTGGCGGCAATCCAGCAGTTTCTGGGGAATGATCTCCCGGATACGGTTTTCCAGGCAGACGACCGGATTGGCCAGCCCGGCCGCCAGGGGTTGGGCCAGGGAAGCGGGGACCGGGGTCACCAGGTTAATCCAGTAGGAACTCAGCCGGGGGGTGAGCACCGGCAGCGGAATGACCAGCCGCCGGGCGAGGTGCGCCTCTTCGGCATAGATATCCATCAGTTCCCGGTAAGTCACCACTTCCGGGCCGCCGATGTCGAAGCTCTGGCCCCGGGTCTCGTCGTGGGCCAGGCACTCCAACAGGTAGGTGAGGACGTTCCGGATAGCGATGGGCTGCACCGGGGTGTGGACCCAACGGGGGGTGAGCATCACCGGCAGGCGGTCCACCAGGTAGCGCAGGATTTCGAAGGCCGCTCCCCCGGAACCCAGGATCATGGCGGCCCTCAAGCACGTGGTGGGCACGGCCCCGGATTGGAGAATCCGGGCCACCTCAAAGCGCGAGCGCAGGTGCTCGCTCAGTTTGGGGTCGTCAGCGCCGCCTAACCCCCCCAGGTAGATGATGCGGTCCAGGCCGGCGGCAGCTGCGGCCTGCACCATATTCGCCGCGGCCTGGCGGTCGGCGGCGGCGAAATCCCGGGCTGCCGCGGTCATGGAGTGCACCAGGTAGAAAGCCGCCCAGCACCCCCGGGCCGCCTGGATGAGGGATTCGGCGTCCATGACGTCGCCTTGGGCCAATTCAATGCAGGGGTGGCCGCCCCAGGGGCGGTGGCGCAATTTGTTCAGGGACCGCCCCAGGGCCCTGACCCGGTACCCCGCGGCCAGAAGCCGGGGCACCAGTCGCCCTCCCACATAGCCGGTGGCGCCGGTAACGAGAACCGTTTTTTCGGGCATGAGCCTAACCTCCGGGCCAAAAATCAAGGCCTTAGGATGATGATGGCAGCCAATGATTAAACTTTAATGGAAAATACCGGGCTAAGCCAGTGAAAAAGCAGAGTTTACCAGGGGGTGGCCGCGGCGCCAGCGAGCCAGGTAATTACCCTGGCGAGACCAATGCCAAACCAGGGTTTATCCGTGATTGAGGCGGCGCCTCGAGACGGGCGGGGGCCTCATGGCGAAACGGGGCTGACCGTTATCGGCTAACCACTGCAAATTTAGAGAAAATTATTGGCGCCCCCGGCCCGACTCGAACGGGCGACACATGGATTAGGAATCCCTATTTTTTCAGGCTTAACTATTTGATAAATAAAATGTTATTGCTGTTTTGCGGCCTTGCTTTACTTCAAAATTGACCTTGCAGAAATGGCGTGGTTGACGCATTCAGCGCAGACCCGGAAACGAAATCGTACCCGAATCGTACCCGGTGCCCACAAAAAAACAAGGAATTAAGAGTCACTTGCTCTAACAATTGAGCTACCGGCCCTGAGGCACGAATGGCTTATAAATACTGGCCCTGAGTCGAATCCATCCCCAGCCCGCTCGAATGTCTGATTTTGGTATTCCCAAAATGAATCTCCTTATGGCGGCTTTCCCTAACGCGATGAATCTTTAGCCCACAAGAGCACGGGAATCTATTTCTAACTCTCCCAATTACACCTGGCCAAAACAGTTGAGAAAGTGTGATCGGGGAAAGGATAATAGGGAAGGGAAAATTTCAGAACGGAGATATAATAAAATATTAATTATTTTAGTTAATATCGAGTAGTTATAGCAGTGAGGCGCTATTCTGAGCGGTCTTTTTCTGACCCTCCATCTCCCCTGGCATCCCTCTCCCCATCACTTGGTCTTCGTCCCGCCCTTTTGCCATCTCACGGTACTCCTTGGTCACGTATTATCCCCCAATCCCGTTTCCAAAAAAAACGGATTCATCTCATCAGGAACTCTGGACACCGGAGTCGGGTCCAGCGGAACGGTTGCAGCTATTGTGAAGATTTGTATCAAACCCTCATCTGCTTGAGGGGACCAACAAATAAAATTGCACCGGGAGATGGAGATGGGAATTGACAGGATGCGCAGGGCGTTTAGTGGCGCATCCTCATCTTTTTAGTATTTCAGGTAGTTATCCATAAGGCAGGGAGTTTGCCACTTCTAATTGTGTGACTCGATGTGCCGCGAATAAGTGATGCCGAGGCGTTTCATACGATTCCACACAGTTACCCGGGAAATCCCCAGGATCTCCGCGGCCACCGATTGGTTGCCCTGGCTCGGGCCAGGGCATCGATGAGTTGTCGTTTCTTGATTTCCTGTCTGGTGGGGAGAGCGGTATCCACACTTTTGAGTGATTTTTCTTCTTTGAGAATATCAGGCGGCAGGTGATGGGGATGAATTAAAGGCTCCTGGCAGGTCACGAAGGCATATTCGAAGGCGCTCTTGAGTTCGCGGACATTGCCGGGCCAGGGGTATCTGATGAGAACTTCCAGCGCCAGATTGCTTATCCCCTCAATGCTTTTGCCACTCTTAATCCGCAATTTACGAAAGAAAGATTCGGCCAGAAGGGGGATGTCGTCGACCCGCTCCCGGAGTGGCGGAATTTCGATCGGGATCACGTTGATCCGAAAGTAGAGGTCTTTTCTGAAGGCTCCGGTTTTCACCAGGTTGGAGAGGTTTTTGTTCGTTGCCGAGATGATACGCACGTCCACCGGTATGGACTTGCTATCGCCCACCCGTTCGATAACTTTCTCTTCCAGCACCCGGAGGAGTTTTACCTGGGTGGAAGGGGCAGATCGCCGATTTCGTCGAGAAAGATGTCGCCGCCCTGGGCCATTTAAATCTACCGGTCCGGCTTTTATAGGCCCCGGTGTAGGCCCCCTTGACGTGTCCGAAGAGCTCGCTTTCCAGGAGAGATTCCGTCAGGGCGGCGCAGTTCACTTTGACATAGGCGCGCTTTTTCCGCTCCCCGAGTTGATGGATGGCCCGGGCGGCGAGTTCCTTACCGGTGCCGCTTTCGCCCAGGATGATCACCGGAGCGTCCGATTGGGCAGCGTTTTCGATAAGACAAAACACCTTCTGCATGGGTGAGGAAGCGCCGATCAAGCCCTGAAAGGCATCTTCAGAGCGCAGGTACCGACGAATTGCGGCGATCTGCTTATCTTTTTCGACGATCTCCGAGATATCGGTTATCGTCTCGACGGCGCCGATTACTTTACCATTGCTATCATGGAGCAGGGAGGCGTTTTTGAGGACCGGCACATAGGTGCCATCTTTCCTCATGACCGTGCAGCGGCGCATATTCATGGCACCGGTTTTAAACAGGAGGCACCAATGGTCCCGCATTTTTCCCGGGCCAGATTAAAGATGCTGCAGTTCAACATGGAACATTTCTGACCGATGAGTTCCTCGTGAGTATAATCGGTGATCGTTTCCAGGGCTCTATTCACTGACAGGATAGAGCCGCTGGTGTCCACTACCATGAGACCATCACGAATAGTATTCACGATGGTTTTCCAATATCTGTCCACTTCCTCTTCAAACATGGCCGCCTCGTCTTCCTCCCCGAAAACTTAACACTTTGAACTCATCATCACAAGCACTGTTTAATTTTGCAACAGTTGTTAAAAAATTTATCTTAGCATATTTATCACTATATTTCAAAATCCTGCCAGACAATAAAATTATATTAATTAATAATATTAGGTATATATGGAATTTTTTTCTCAAATGGCATCAATATTGCTCTATCGGTTGTCTGGGAATGCACGAAAGAGGAGCATCATGGTG
>CAWKEQ010000005.1:0-45790 GCA_963848565.1 uncultured delta proteobacterium | reverse complement strand
AGGGGGGCAATTAAAATGGGCCTGATGTCGTCCGCGATGTCGCCGTCGCCATCTGGGATGCTGGCCAGGGAAGGGTCGGCGGGAATTATGGGCGGAGGGCGGAAGCCTAAAAACGGTCCCCATGCCGGCGGGGCGGGTACAGCGGAGCCTAAGGTGTCAGTCACGGTCAAGGACGTCAAGGTCAAGGGAGGCCTGACCCCGGCCGGGGTCCAAAAGGCCCTGGAAGGCGAGGTGGCGAAGCTGACCCAGTGCTGTCAGGACGCCGCCAAGGCCGGTTTGAAGCTGCCGAAGGAACTTGCTATGACCTTTACCATCGGGCTTGACGGGAAAATGAGCGGGACCCCGAAGGTGGCCCTCAGTGCGGCCTACAAAAGCCTGAAAAACTGCCTGGCGGCGGCCTTGAAGGGGATTCAGTTCCCTCAGCCCCAGAAGGCAGCCGTGACGGTGACCGTAACCTTGAGTTTAACCGTCAAATAGGGCGTCTTAGCCCTGCATCCCCAAGGCCCCGGGCTGGAACCATCCCCGGGGCCTTTTTTATAGCGTTTGCCAAAAGTATTTTCGGACGGCGGCATCATCCCAAATCCCCCCTAACCCCCCTTTAAAAAATGGGGGAACTATAAGGAATTGCTGCTAAAGTACCCCTTTGAACAAGGGGGATTTAGGGGGATTTAAGAATCTTCGAGTGGAAAGAATTTATGGCAAACCGCTATAAACGGGAATAGGCGCCGCGGCCAGGAAAAACTGCCGCTGGTGAAGAGGAAATTGTCGGGGATAGGGAACAAAACGGCTCGGCGGCCTCACGCCAGGATTACTCTGTGGTTCTGCCGGGCTGAGGCGGTGGGCTGATTTACTCTGAAGAGCTCAAGATCCCGGTTTTAATCCAACCTAAGAAAGACTGGCGCAGGGTGGACAGGGCCGGTTGCTGTTCAACCAGCTTCATCAATTCGAGTCTTTTCTGGAGCGGCAGGGAAAAATAGAAAGGGCTTTCCATGCATGCCGCCACCACCTCTCTTCTCCCTGTCCTCCTTTTCATAATTGATCCCTGCCGGTTATAAGGATGAGGAAATAATTTCCTCAAGCCCATGATAATTTACCGCTCCTAAATAACCTATCGGTATCCCCCCTGATTTTCATTAAGAAATTCGCTAAGTTTGCGGGTGAATGAACCTTATGCTCCCTCTCTTTATCTTCCGGCGCTCAGTCACCAGCGACCGAGTCGTTTTCCAGCCCGGGGTGCCGGCGGCCGGTCCTAGGGCTGGATCTGCACCGGCTTGCCTCCCTTCAACAGGATCAAGGAGGGTTCATCCATGAGGGCCACCCGGGTCTTGCCCTGGCGGTCAAACAGCCCCAGGGCGGCCTTCTTGTCGTTCTTCAACCCCAGCACCACCCTGGGCGTGCCGTTTTTGCCCATCAGATTGAGACTGCGATCACCGTTCTTCTTACTGATCACCTCCAGGGCGGCCATCCGGCCTTCCCCGTAGAAGGTGAGATGCGGATCGCCCTGGTTGGTGAGCCCCAAGGATATCAGCCGGTTGCCTTTTTCATACAGATTGACGGCCGGGTCGCCGTTCCTCTGCACCTCCAACTTGAGCCTGATTTTATCCGCAGAATAGAGGGAGACATCTCGGGAGCCGCCGGGTTCGGTTTTGAGGACCACGGCTCGGGAACTTCGGGAGTCGCTGAGTTGCAAAGTGGCGCCCCCCTTGGGGGAGGCAGACAGGTTCACCCGAGGCAGGGCGGCATCCGGGCCGAAGAGCGCCAACCGGGTGGCGCCGTCAGCATCAATCCCCAGCACCCCGCGGGTACGCCCGGCCTGGTCCACCAGTTTGAAGGCCTCGGCCTGCACAAGGGCCGTCGGAGCCGGAGTAGAGGCAAGGGGAGGCTGCGGCGCCAGCCGGCCTCCGATAAAACCGGCCACGAGGCCGATCACCGCCGAGATTATCCCCGAAAGTAAGATAACGCGCTGCTGATGTGCCATGCTCTAACTCCTTGGGACCCCGGGATGGCAGCCAATGGTTTCGGGTCCTCCGCTTCACCTCGGCGCCAGGGCGCCGGACCGTGAGTTATCTTCGTCCTCGATGGCTGGTCATGTCAAGGGTCAAGGCGTCAGGGGGGGCTGGCAGAGTTCTGCGCTAGGGAAATTGGCACGCCCCTCCCCTACCCCTGGCCCGCTAGGGGAAACCCCGCCTCCTTCCAGGCGGCCACTCCCCCTTTGAGGGCCTTGGCGTTGGCGTACCCCTCCCTGATCAAGGCCGCGGCCTGACCGGCCGCGCTGCCTTCTTGGGGTCAGGCGCAATAGAACACGATTTCCCGGTCCCGGGGTAGGGCGGGGCGCAGAGACTTGAACGCTTCTAACGAGATGGCGCCTTCCAGGCGAAGCCGCTGGAATTTGGCCTCATCATCGTAAGCACAGACCAGGAGTGCTTCTCCTGACCGCAGCTTGGAATAGATCTCCTCCGGGGTGACCCGGGTCACTTCGTCCATGAACTTTCTCCTCGGGGCTGATTTACGGGCATGGCGGAGTAATTTCGTTTGGCCACGGCGCAGCGAGCCTAGACAAAGATCAGGTGGCGGCAGGAATCATAGTCCGAGCAGGTATGGCAATGGTCTTGCTGCCGGTCCTGGGCGCAGTCCCTGATGTCGCAACGATTGAGGCCGCCGGCCTCCTGGCAGCCGGGGCATTGGGCCAGTCCCAGGAGCCAGTCCAGGCCCCGGCGGAACTCCACCGGGGAAAACCCCTGCCCTTCCTGCAAACACTGCCGCTGCCAGAACGGCGGCAACCGCTCCATGGAGGTTTTGATCTTGAGGACGGCTGCCTGGAAATCCGGGCTGCACAACTGGCAATGGTCACAGAGACCGCAATAACTCTCTGGCATGGAAATCCCTCCTCGGGGGAAACCTTCAGTCCCGCCCGCCGTCGGGATCACGATTTGGCGCCGGGATTCAGCAGATCCACCGGCAAGATCCGAAACCCTTTGACCGGAGCGGTCTTGGGCAGGTAGTCCTCGGGAATCGTCGCCTGGTTGCCATCCCGGATGGCGGAGAAGGTGGGGGACATGATTTCCACCCCCGCCTCATTGAACTGGTCCTGCATATTTTGATGCAATTCCGACTGGATGTGAAGCAGGTCCTTGACGTTGGCGGTGTAGGCGTTCAGTTCGTAGGTAATGGAAAAATCATTGAGGCTGATCTGGAGCACAAAGGGGGCCGGGTCGGCCAGGATATCACGGGTGGCCCGGGCCGATGCGATCAGGAGTTCGTGGACCTTTCTCCAGGGGGCGTCATAGCCGATGGTCACGGTAGTGTAGAGGATGAGGCCGGACTGCTGCGCCAGGGCGCTCAGGTTGATCATGTGGCTGCCCAGGACCATGGAGTTGGGGATGGTCACCTCCACATTCTTGATGGTGCGGACCCGGGTGATGAGGAGGGTCTTTTCTATGACGTCCCCCATGGTGTCGGCGATTTTGACCCGGTCTCCCACGTTGAAGGGACGCATGTAAGTCAAGGCCACCCCCGCGACGATATTGGCGATGGCCGCGGTGGACCCCAGGGACAGGAGAACGCCGAAGAAGATGGAGACGCCCTGAAAGGCGGGACTGCCGAACCCCGGCAGGTAAGGGGAGATCATCACCACTGCCAGGACGACGATGAGCACCCGCAGCAGCTTAAAGGTAGGTTCGGCCCAATCCTGGTGAAACCCGGAGAAGACAATTTTTCCTTTCTGAATCTCGGTGAAAATGACCCGCAACACCTTCAGGACATAGCGTATCACCACGAAGACCACCGCGATGAACACCACGTTGGGGAGGAAGGAAATCACCCCCCAGAACAGGCGGTAGATGGGCGCTGTGAGGTAATCCAGATGACGGGCGACCAGGCCGCGGGTCTGGGGGAAGAAGCTCAAGATCAGCGGAATGAAGATGTAGAGGCCGACCAGCCATACCACCAGGCGAAGCTTGCGCACCAGCCATTTCAGTGTCTCGGTGAGGCGGTCCGCGGAAAGCAATTCGAAGGTCTGTACCCGGATGGGCTTGATGCGAAGGCCCCGCCAGGATTCCAGGGTGGCGTCCAGGCGCCGGAGCAGCCGGTTGCCGATCACGATGAAAAGAAAGAGGAGTCCGAGGGTCAGCGCCGTGAGCAGGATTCTCCAAAGGAGCGCCTCCGGGTGCCCGCCGCCCAGTACCCCCGAGACCAAGAGCTGGAATCGGTTGGCGCCGGCCTCAATCATTTCTCTCACCCAGGACATCCCAGGACCTCCTCCCGGTCACGAGCCGGCGGTTTATCTGACCCCTAAAACTTACCGCCTCAGGCCGGCGCCGTTCCCAACTCCGAGGTGCAATGGGGGCAGCGCGTGGCTTTGAGAGAGATGGTGGACCGGCAGAAAGGGCACTCCCGGGTGGTGGGCTCAGCCGGCGGCGCCGCCGGTTCCCGTTTCATACGGTTGATGCCCTTGATCACCAGGAACACGGCAGAGGCGATGATGAGAAAACTGATGATGGTGTTGATGAAGACCCCGAGGTTGAGGGTGACGGCCCCGGCGGTTTTGGCCGCCGCCAGGGAGGCGTAGGGTCCGGCGGCCTTGGCGCCTTCTTTTAACGTAATAAAAAGATTGGAAAAGTCGACATTGCCCAGGAGCAGGCCGATGGGCGGCATCAGGACGTCGTCCACAAAGGACTTGACAATCGCCCCGAAGGCCGCGCCGATGACGATGCCTATGGCCATGTCCACCACGCTGCCCCGCATAATAAATTCTTTGAAGTCCTTTAACATCTCTTACCCTCCAGTGATGAGCCGTGAGCCCCATGAGGGGTGTGCTGCAGGGATAATTTAGCTGGTGTGCGGTATTGAACCATATCTTTACAGTAAATTAAATAAAAATCTGGGCAATTGGCAGCCCCGATATCCAGGCGGCTCCGGGGCCCAGGCCGCGTTGGGGAGGGGAACCGTGGAGCCGGAGGCGCGACCGGTTGCCCCGGGTACCAATCCGCTTCACAAAAAATTTCTTCCCCGGGAAAAATGTGGGGCTGGCCCTTGATTTTTCGTTTGGAGTAATTATTACTGATAAATAAGAGTTATTTGAGCGATAACGTGTGCCGCCCAGCGGGCGGAGGCCTCCGGGTAAGGATTCGGAGTGCCGGCTGTAAAGGGGAAATTCCCCTAAACCAAAGGAAAAAGGAGATTGTTTATGGGTTGTAACTGTAGTTGCGGTCACAAGGATGCAAAACCGGCGGCCTCTGAGGCCGAGCAGAAGGCTTATATCTGTCAGCAATGCAACACCTTTAAGAATGCCCCCGAGGGGGCTCCGGCTCCGGAGTGTTGCGGCAAGAAAATGCAAGCAATGGATTAAATCTGCAACGAAACCGGGCGCGGCCCATACCGGGCGGCATCTCCCCGGGTGCTGTAACTTGGGGATAGGGGCTCTGTGAGCCCCTATCCCATTTTCGTCAAGCCCGGGCCGGCGCCGGGCTTTCGCGATGACGGCCGAGATGATACTCTGATAGGGAACAGCAACGGAGGTTGAGATGACCAGACCTGAAGAAATGTGGCAGTGCCAGATGACCAACTGCGGCTATATCTATGACCCGGCCCATGGCGACAAGAAGGGCAAGATCCCCAAGGGCACCCGGTTCGAAGACCTGCCGGACGACTGGAAGTGCCCGTGCTGCGGGTCCAGCAAAGCCATGTTCAAGCCGCTGGCCGGTCCGGGCTCGGTGGCCGAACAGTCGGTTAAGTGCGCCACGTGAGCGCAGGCGAGCTCGAAGTGCGGACCAGTGACCCAACTGATTCCCCGGCCGGGGGACCGGACCCCGCGGGCGGCGATAGCGTGTTGATCCTGCGCCCTTATCCGGTCCGGGTAGGGCAGAAGATTACCATCGAAGCCGGACCCCGGCGCGGCGACTGGGAGATCATCGGGGTGGGCGAGAGGAAGCTCAGACTGCGCTGTCCCATCTCCCACAAGGAACTTGACTGCGACCGGTTTTGCTACGTGGTCACCGAGGCGGCCGGAATCCCCTGGCCGCATCAACATTAACGCAACGTTACTTCTCAGCCCGGCGTGCCGGGCCAACCTGACAGGAGGCCAAGACCATGACCCAACCCCAAGACAAAAACTATTGGAAGTGCACCAAGTGCGGCTTCACCCTCACGCAACCCAAGCCCCCGGAGCAATGTCCCCAGTGCAAGGAAAACTGCGAATTTAAGAATGTGAGCTGCTATTTGCCGGATTGCGGCGGGGTCGGCAATATGGATCCACGGCTTTAGGGGGTAGAGCGAACTACCGGCGCTTTCGGCCCGGGGTGAGCCCCGGGCGGAACCCGTCCTCTGGGAAAGCGGAGCGGCCCGGGCCGGGGGAAAGCGCCAGGCGCCTCCCCCCAAATCCCGTCAGCCGGCCTGTCCCGCCGGAAGTTGGCCTCAACGTGAGCCCAGCCCCCGGCTTCGCTTCCTCTAGAGGAGGGGTTTGATCATCCTCTCGAATTCCTCTTTACTCCGTGCCCCCAGGATTTTCTGGGCGATGTTGCCCTGCTTGTCAATGATGAAGGTGAGGGGCACCAGTTCGACGCCGCCATAGGCCTTGCTCACCGCGTCATTTCCTTGCAGCACCGGGTAGGCCAGGTGCAACTGCGTAACGATTTGCTTCAGCTGATCCGGGGTGGAGGCCAGGCCGATCCCCAGGGTCTGGAAGCCCTGCCCCTGGAGTTCCTGAAATATTTGGCTCAGATGCGGCATCTCCTGCCGGCACGGCCCGCAAAAAAAGGTAAAGAAGTTAACTAACACCACTTTGCCCCTATACTGGCTCAGGCTGTATTCCTTGCCATCCTGGACGGCCTTCAGTTTGAAGTCGGCGGCGCTGCCGGCGGCCCACCCCGAAGCGGTCGCGGTCACGAGGAAGAGGACCGCCACCAGCACTACCCAGAATCTCGCCAGACCTGACCTGGTCGTTGTTTGCATGCGTATCTCCTTGGTGTGAATTAATCGTATTTTTGCTTATATTATAGGTCCGAAAAATGCCGGCGCCACTATTTGACCATTTTTATACAACTCACCTTCACCAGGCTGTTTACGGCCAGCCCCCGGGGTCCGGGGGAACTCCCTCTAAAGTCGATTTGTCCCGTCACCCGCCTTATTTGCGGTTCCTGGAGAATCCTGGTAGAATCAGCCGTCATTCCACTTCCCGCGGATTCACGATAATGGTTGGATCAAGCACCGATTAGTAGGCCAGGGTCGCCCTTACGAGGCAGTCATGAGGTTTCCCACACCCATTATTGCACCCCCTATTCGGAGCGTCCGGCATGCATAGGTATCTCATCGCCTGGTCAAAATCTCTGCGCTTCTTGCAGCTGACTATTTTTATCCTCTTATTTTTGCTGTTGATACCGTTGCTCTCCGGCCACCCGTTCATCATCATCTGCTTCCATCTCCTGCTCCTGAATGCCTTGCTGGTATCTCTATCGGCCAGCGGCCGCCTTCCCCGGCTTCGCCTGGTACTGGTGATGTTCTGGTTGCTCGGGCTAGCCCTTTATTTTAAGGCCACCCTGTTCCCGGGATCGGGGCCTTTCGGCCTGGCCCTGTTTCTGGGCGCCGCCTTTTACCTGTTGTTTCTGATGGGCTGCACCACCGCCATCCTGATTTATGTCTTTAAAAGCCCCCGGATCACCCTGGATACCATCTTCGCGGCAGTGGTGGCCTACTTCTTCCTTGCCATCATCTTTGCCATCCTCTTCACCATGTTATCTGCCTTGAACCCCCACTATTTCAACGTGCCGGCATCGGTAACCCTGGGCCAATTCCATATCCTGACGAATGAAATGATCTATTTCAGCCTGATCACCATCGTGGGCGTGGGTTATGGCGACATTCTGCCCCTGCTGCCCTTTTCCCGCATGCTGGCCGCGGTGGAAGCGGTGGTGGGGCACTTCTACATGGCGGTGCTCATCGGCTGGCTGGTGGGGATGTTCATTTCCCAGGCGTTGAGTCCCTCCCCGGGGCCGACGGCCCCGGAAAAGCAGGATTCTCCGGAAGGCTGAGGGAGTGAGTCACGGCCGGGGCCGGGCGCTGAGCCGGGTTAATCCCTTAAGGGAAACCGCCTCCCGGGTCCTCGGCCTTGCCCCCGGAAGCGATGCGGAGACGGCCCCCCTCTTGCTCCAGGAGACCTTCTTTGATCAGCCGGGGAATGATCCCGGTGGTCCGGGCCGGACTTTTCCCCACGGCCTTGACCAGTTCCGCCACGGAGAGCGCCGGGGAACTGAGGAGGGCCTTGAGGATCAGGCCCCGGATCTGGCGGTCGGAATCGGCAAAAGGGGCCTGGCGCTGGTGATGGGCGCTCCTCCGGTTGGGATTGGGGGTAGTGCGCTTGAGCATGGCCCCGTAATCCATGAGGGCATAATACCAGGGGCGCGGCTGCTTGCGGTCCAGGGTCTGGTCCACCAGGGGCAGGATCTCCCGGTCCCTGACGCGGTTTTGCCCCGGAAAGAAGCAGTGAAGAAAAACCCGGCGAATGTTAGTCTCGATGAACACCACCGGCTGGTTGAAGGCAAACGCGGCCAGGGCCCCGGCGGTGGCCGCGCCGATGCCCGGAAAGGTGCGGAGGGTTTCAACCGAGGCCGGAAGGCGCCCGTCAAACTCTGTTACCACCATCTGGGCGATGCGCTGCAAGGCCAGGGCGCGGCGGTTGTACCCCAGTCCCTGCCACCTGGCCATGACGTCCCGCAAGGGGGCCCGGGCCAGGGACCGAACGTCGGGGAAGGCGGCAATAAAAGCCTCATACTTGAGGGCCACGCGTTCCACCTGGGTCTGCTGCAGCATGATTTCCGAAACGAGGATATGATAGGGGTCGGTTGTGGTCCGCCAGGGCATCTGCCGCCCTTGTTCATGAAAAAAGCGGTAGAGGTGCCGGCGAAATCGGTGCACGGCGGCGGCGGTGAGGCGGCCCGCCTTAAGCGTCTCGGCAAATGGCTCCACGCCTGACTCTCCCCGGTGAGGCTGGTTGGGACAATAGCCCGGCCGCAAAAGAGCCGGCGACTCTCTTAGGGATGATACCTCAGTTCGGCCGGCAGGAAAAGGGCCCGGCGTACTGCCAGGCCTAAGGGGTTATAGCGTTTGCAAAAATATTTTGCGATGGCGGCATCATGCTAATCCCCCCTACCCCCCCTTGAGAAAATGTGGATAACTATAAGGAATTGCTGCTAAAGTACCCATTTGAAAAAGGGGGGAGGGGATTTAAGAATCTCCAGGTGGAAAGAAATTATGGCAAACGCTCTATGTTCAACCACTTATCAGGCGGCTCGCCCTGGCCGCCAGGGCCGGGCCTCCCGGGGGCGGCCGCAAGACTGCCTCAGGCCGGGTCCCGAGTTGTAGCCTGATCCTCGGAGGAGCCGGACTGGTCTTCCCATTGACACGGCCCGTTCTTGTGGACGAGTTTATTGAGCCTGGCGCAATACAGCGCCACAAAGGTCCTGCAGGACCCGGCGCCATCAACCGCCTCAGCCTGGGGAAATGAGGCATGCTCACAAGATAAGTCACACCACTTCACGTCGTCCCTCCCTTCCTGCGGTTGATTTACCCGCATCGGGTGCAAAAAATCAAGTTTTTTCCCCTCAAGTTACCTGGACCGGCCCGGGCCATCGACCAGCCGTTGGGGCGGCCGGTCAGCCGCAGCAGTATCATTTAGAGAGTTTGCCATAAATTCCTCCCACCTGGAGATCCTGAAGTCCCCCTTTTTCAAAAGGGTACTTTAGCTGCATTTCCTCATAGTTACTCAATTTTCCCAAGAGGGGTTAGCATGATGCCGCCATCGAAAAATACTTTTGGCACACACCATAGTCGCGCCGAGCCGGACAGATTTTGTCGATTTTTTCTCTACCATGTTGTAGAATAGCGCAGGCATGGTTACAATGTTAACCAAGCATGAGAAGCAGGCCAGTGATAAACGGCCTCAAACCACCGCCGATCACCATTTCATCCATGACGACACCGACTGACCGCCCGCATAGTTCAATGCTTCTGCGCCTAATCAATGCCGCTGGCCACCGGTTTGTGAAAAATGGCCATAAATGGCTAAGCCTGGATGAAAAGCTCCTGCTGAACCAGGCCTGTGAACAGACCGGCCTGGACGACTATGGAGACGATTCGTTTCGGGAAGGCCTGCAGGTCCTGTTACGGTCTTATGGACTGGACGCGGAGCTCAGCTTCATCGGCCGTATCTGCGTCAACAACGACACGGTGCGGTTGCTGAGCAACCGGCTAAGGCTGGTGGAGGACCGCCGGCGCCACCCGGGCATTGCGGCTGAAGCCATCCGGCGGCCGCTGTTCATCACCGGGCTGCCCCGGAGTGGCACGACCTTTTTGCACGCCCTGCTGGCCCAGGACCCGGTCCATCGCGCCCCCCAGGTGTGGGAAGTGATGCACCCGTCCCCCCCGCCCGAGACGGCGTCCTACGCCACCGACCGGCGCATCGCCACCACGGCCCGGCAACTAAAGTTTGCCGACATTCTGATGCCGGATTTCAAAAAGGTGCACCTGATAGGGGCCAGGCTGCCCCAAGAGTGCATTGCCATGACCAGCCTCGCCTTCCGCAGCTACTCCTTTGAAACCATGGCGGCGGTGCATTCCTACCGGACCTGGCATGACCGCCAGGACAAGCGCCCCGAATACGAGTTTCACCGGCAATTCCTGCAACATTTGCAGTGGCGCTGCCCCGGCGAAAGGTGGGTGCTCAAGGCGCCCGGCCACCTGCTGGCCCTGGAGGCCCTGTTGCAGGTCTATCCCGATGCCTGCATCCTGATGACGCACCGCGACCCCCTCAAGGTCCTGGGTTCGTGCGCCAGCTTCACCGAGGTATTGCGCAGCGCCTTCAGCGACCGGGTCGATAAGGTAGCGATGGCCCGGCAGGTGGCGGAGCGTTGGCAAGAAGGCGCCGGGCTGGCGGTAAAGGTCCGGCAGGCGGGGAACTTGCGGCAACAACTGCTTGACATCCAGTACCTGGAGCTGGTGCGGGACCCCATGTCCATGGTGCGGCGCATTTATGAACACTTCGGCCTCGGGCTGACGAGGGCGGCGGAAACGGCCATGCAGCGATTCCTGGCCGAGCATCCCAAGGACAAAGGCGGGATGCACCGCTATTCCCTGGAACAATTCGGGTTAGACCCCGAGGCGGAGAAACGCCGCTTTCAATTTTACCTGGATTGTTTCGGCATCGAGCCGGAAGGCTGCTGACCTGACCGGCCGGTTGAGCGCTTCCCGGGAAGGTCCGTAATACAGCCACCGATGGGGGTCGTGGGGAAGACAGTTGGCGGGTGAGACACCGGCAGGGTTAGGGAGCGTCGTCGGTAAGACAAGAAAAAAGCGACCTGGAGGCCGCTTTCCCGTTCAGTCCGACTGGGATGGACCCGCCGGAAGTTCGGTTTCGATCGAATCGGTTTCGCCCAGGCTTTCCATCCCTTCTTCAGTTCCTTCCTCAGACGTCACCGGCATTTCCTCTTCGGAAAGTGCGATGATTTTTCCCTGGCGACGTTTCATCTTGTCGTCGTTCTTCTGTTTTCGGGCTATTTCTTTGGCGCGCTTTTGCCAGCCATAACGATTTCGGGCCAAATTTCTCCTCCCTGGAGCTCAAAATGCCAGAACTCCGGTAGTCCGCAGACCGCCGGAGTTCTGTCCCTCAGGCTTTTCGACCTAGAGTTTTACGACGTTTTGGGCCTGAGCCCCTTTGGGACCCTGAACCACCTCAAACTCCACTTCCTGGTCTTCCGCCAGGGAGCGGAAGCCGTCGCCCTGGATGGCGCTGTGATGCACAAATACATCCGGACCGCTCTCCCGGGTGATAAAACCAAAGCCCTTGGAGTCATTAAACCATTTTACTCTGCCAGTTTCCTTCATTGCTGAAAAACCTCCTACAGATGGTGCAGCGAATTACCCGCTCAAAAAGCAGGGAGCCAGCAGTCAGGCAAAAAAAACCGGCCAGGGAATTAGCATCCCCGTCCGATAGTTGTCCAGGACTTTTGGCCCTGCCTTCAGTCTGACATGCTAAACTATTTTATATATTAACATTGATTCGGCCCCTGTCAAGCTAATTTACCAACCGGCCGGCAAAATCCTGCGCTATCCGTTCCGCTCCGGCGGACGCAAAATTTTGGCAGGCCCCGGAGGGGCCGAACCGGCGGGCGCGATACGTCTGCATCCGCCCTGCTGCAACCGATTTAGCCGGAAAAATTGACCCACCTATGATTTCACCTCCAGGAAGACCGTCACGCCGGTGCCTTGGTGAAGCTCGCTTTCCACTCTGATCTCCCCCTGATGGGCCTTGACAATGGTCTGGGAAATAGCCAGGCCCAGCCCGCTGCCCTTGGGTTTGGTGGAATAAAAGGGCTGAAAAATCTTATCCATGACGTCGGGAGGAATCCCTTCGCCACTGTCGCGGATCCGCACCAACACCCTGTCGTTATCCCGTCCGCTGGTAAAGGTCAAAGTTCCCCCGGCCGGCATAGCCTCGATGCCATTCTTGGCGATATTCAAAAGCACCTGGCGCAACAGGAGCGGATCGAACTGGATCTGCGGCAGGTTGGAGTCCAACTGCATCGCTAACTTTACGCCGTGGTCCTGGAGACTGGCTGCCAATTTGAGGCACATTTCCCGGATCAGGGCATTGAGATCTATGGGACACTTCCTGGGCTCCGCTAACTTTGCGAAGCTTCCCACCTCGGCCAAAAATTCCTCCAACCGCCGGATTTCCTCGACGATGATCCGGAGTTTTTCGACGTTCTTGGGCGGGCCCTCCTGGGAAGCCCTCAGAACCTGACCGGCCATCCCGCCAATCACCATCAGGGGGTTTTTGACCTCGTGGCTGATGTGGGCCGCCATTTGGCCCAGGGCCGCCAGGCGCTCCGAATGCAGGAGCTTTTCCTGCAGTTGTTTGCGCTCTCGCAGATCCCGGAAAAACCCCACCGTGGACACCTCTTGATCGTCCCCATGAATGAGACTGGCAGAGAGTTCGACGGGAATGTGCTCCCCGGTTTTGCTCAGCACCATGGTTTCATAATGGACCAAGCGGCCGGCGCCCCCATATTCCGCCCCAGCTATTTCGGCCCTGACCTTTTGGGAGACGCCGGGGGGATAGAGTCGGGCCACCTTGATCTTGCCGATCACCTCAGCGCTTCGATAGCCCAAAACCCGTTCGGCCCCTTCATTAAAAATGATCACCTTGCCCTGCCGATCATTAGCAATGATGCCGTCGTTGGAGGTCTGGATCAGCTTGGTCTGAAATTCGAGCATCCGCTGGATTTCCCCGGTCAGGGCCTGTTTCTCCTCCCAGGTGTTGGCATTACGGATGGCGAAGGCGATTTCTTCGGCAATCGATTCGAGGAGGAGGCGGTCTTCTTCATAAAATGGCTCGTCGCCAGCCTTGTTCAGGACCTCCAGGACGCCGACCTTTTCAGCCCCGGCCACCAGGGGAATAGCCACCAGGTTTTTCGTCTGGAAACCCGAGACCGAATCGAACTTGCCATAAAACCGTTGGTCTTGCTGCACCTCATTGAAGATGGCGGACTGTTGCGTTTGAAAGACATAACCCGCCAGTCCCTGATCAACGGGAAAGGTGACATCCAACAGGACCGGCTTGGCAGGTCCTTCCACCCCGTAAAAGCGAAAGTTCTTTTTCTCGGCATCGAGGAGCAACACCGAGGCTGCTTCGGCGGCCACGGCGGCCATGCTGGAGTACAACACGGCCTCTATAACCTCACGGAGGTTCAATGTCTGGGCGACCTTGGAACTCACTGCGAGGTAAGTCTTGAGGTGAGAGATCTTCTGGTCATAAGCCAACCGGTCAAGAAATTGGGTTACGCAGTAGGCCAGCAAACCGGTAATCTTTTGCATGAAGATTTGCCGGGGCAGCTTTTCCGGCCCGGGCAGTACTAGGCCGAAAAACCCCAGATTTTTCCTGTGGCGCCCCAGAGAAAACAGGGCCAGATAGGCAGCTTCCCGGGGGAATAAAGAAACAATTATCGGCAGGGCCTCGTCCCGGCTCGGAATTTGCTGGAATTGCTCAGCGCAAATTGTCTTTATCAAAGGCAGGGAGTCAGCTTGAATCCCCTCTTGGAAGAGGGAGTGAAAGGGGGGTTTGGGTTCTTCCAGGCAAAGGATCGCGGCAGTCGCTCCCGCCACCCGCATCAACAGGGGGAGGGCTCTCCGGGCCAGCCCTTCAAGGTCTTCAGCCTGGAAGGCAATCTCAGTCAGTTCCACCAGAGCCAGGGCTTCCCCAGCGGCGATCTGATCTCGGGATTCAGGGTCAGACATGGCAGACCTCTAGAATAAGCAAGCTTGCTTGCTATCATCATTCCCCAGGGGCGCCCCCCATGACCCTGAGAGAAGGATAACCTACGGACTGGACGGCGTCAGCAGGCTGCTTGTCAGGGAGCCTGAACAGGCAAGTCAGCCCCCCTTTACCTGGATAATACCAAATATTTTACAGATTTTTCAATAAGTTTCGGCTGGGACACCATAGGCGGGAATAACCGCGCCGGCTTTTGCGGTCCCGGTTGGCGCTAGTTTAGGCAGCTGGTGGCGTGTTCCACCAGTAACCTTAGCCCTCCCCAAAAAGGCTGGTGGAGCGGGTGCAACTCCCACCGCCCCACCCATAGAGAACTCATGATTTCAATAAGATAGGGGCCTAAAAGGCCCCCATCTTTGTGTCCGGCTTTATGCTCCCGAGCCAGGGGCAGGCGCCCTGTTTCTGAAGAGCGTATCATGAAAAATCGGCGCAAATGCTGACCCGTGCATCCCCCCAGGCTAAACTGAGGAGCCGGCGGCCCTGGGGGCGCAATTACAGCAATCTGGCGCCCAATTCGGCGATCCCGGACCTCTCGCCCTTGATCAGGGTGATGTGCCCGGATAATTCTTCCCCTTTGATCTTCTCGACCAGGTAACTGAGGCCGTTGGAAGAGGCGTCCAGATACGGGTGGTCGATCTGTTCCGGGTCGCCGGTAAAGATGATCTTGCTGCCCCGCCCCACCCGGGTGAGAATGGTCTTGATCACGTGGGGGCTCAGGTTTTGACTCTCATCACAGATGATGAACTGTTTCGGAATGCTCCGCCCCCGGATATAGGTCAGGGCCTCCAGTTCGATCTTGCCGTTGGTGAGCAGATAATCGATGCAGCCGTTGGGTTGAATATGCTCGTTGCAGAGGTATTCCAGGTTGTCGTAAATGGGCTGCATCCAGGGCCTGATCTTGTCTTCCTTGTCGCCGGGCAGGTAGCCGATATCGTTGCCCAGGGGCACGATGGGCCGGGTGATGAGGATGCGGTTATAGCGGCCGCCTCCTTCCAGGACCTTTTCCAGGCCCGCGGCCAGGGCCAGGATGGTCTTGCCGGTGCCGGCCTTGCCCACCAGGGTCACCACCTGGATGGTCTCATCCAGCAGCAGGTCCAGGGCGAACTTCTGCTCCTTGTTCAAGGCCTTGATGCCATAGACCGCCTTGCCGTCATGCGTAAGCTTTTGGAGCCGGTGGTGGGAGTACCGGGCCAGGGCCGACTTCGATGATGAATCGTCTATTTTGAGGATACAGAACTGGTGGGCATGAAGATCGCCATTGCGGTAATCCAGATACCCCTCCCGGTAAAACCGGTCGATTTCTTCATAGGAGAGGTAGAGTTCGGTGACGCCGCTGTACAACTGATGGTAATCTACCTTGTCACTGGTGAAATCTTCCGCGGCCAAACCCAAGACATCGGCTTTGATGCGCAGGTTTAAATCTTTGGTTACCAGGATGACGGGAGTCTGACCATGGTTCATGAGGGCATAGGCTAAGGCCAGAATCCGGTTGTCAGTGGTATTTAAATCAATGCCATAGGGCTGATTGTCCGGTTGACTCCCGTTGATTTCAATGCGAACCGACCCTCCGTTGGCAAGCCCAACTCCTTCCGCCAACCGTCCCCTTACCCTCAATTCATCTAATTTTCTGGATACTTCTCTGGCGTTTCTCCCAACTTCATCGCTTCTTCTTTTAATACGGTCTAACTCTTCAATTACCGATAAAGGCAAAACTATGGCATTGTCTTCAAAAGAAAATAACGAATCAGGGTCGTGCAGTAACACATTGGTGTCTAAGATATAGGTTTTTCTCATGGGTCTTTATCCTTTAATCATAACGCCAAATTCAGCCAGAAATTTGTGTTTATCTAATAAAATTACTTGGTTAACCTGCATGACCTATTATTCTCCAGTATGCCACAAATACCCGGCTTTGGGAAGCGATTTCCCTCCATGGTGAGAGATGACCCGAGACCGTTGCAACCGGAATTTTGTAAAATTAACCGAATATTAACCGAACCGACATTAACCGGGAATAGTTTTCCTTTATAAATAAGATGAGGGGAATAATAGGCCGGTGAGGCGCCGTCGGCATGAGACCCGTACCCCTCGGCCCCGCGAGGGGGCCAGTCACCGGCAGCAATCGGAGGAGGCCTGAAATGTGGTATGTGCTCTGTCTTATCCTGGGTGTAGTTCTGGGCAGTTGTGCGACCTTTTGGTGGTGTGAGGCCGGGTGCCGGGATTGCGGCGCCCGGGAAAATTGCGAACAGTTCCCCTGATCGGGCTTTTTGCTGTTCTCAGGGAAAACAAATCAGAAAAGGTAATAATCATCAATAAAACAGAACTCCTGGGTGGTCCCGGAAGATCAAGCTCTGACCCCGGGCCCATATCCCCACAGGCATTCAGCCCCCAGCCACCGCCTGCCTCCCCACCGACAAGGGCCTGGCGCAACGTTATTTTGTCAGTCCTGAGCCGGGGCGCCCCGGTCCCCGCCGGCTTAAGCCGGGACGCCGGCCGGCTTGGCTACTCCTCTACTCCGGGGGCCACAGGAACAACCCGGTGGGCTCATCCATCTGCCGCACCAGGGCCGTGGCGGAGCGGTATTCCTGGATGGCGAATTCACAGGCAAAGACCAGGGTGCCCTCGGCGAGATGGCCGCCAAAAGCCCGGCCGTCGCTGTCGCTCAGGGTAACGTGGGCATGGACCATGGGCTCGCCGTCCTTCAGGGAAATATTGCCTGTCAGGGCGATGATCTCCAAAGGGCGCGCCAGATCGAGGAAATAATACTTCCGCTCCCCCTGATTATAGTAGCCCACCCGGGCCTGGCTTACCGCGCCGATGGCCTGCACCTCTCCCAGGGTGATGCCGTGCTCCCGGGCGCAGTTAGTCAGGGCCGCCAGCAGGTCCTCGCCTTTGGCCAGCCTGCCGATGATTTTGCGGCCGGGGGTAACGGTGATATTCATGGTCCTTTTCTCCTGTTGAGTGAAATCTTGTGGTTTCCGGGCGAGATGCTACCTCGGTTCGGGGTGTTTACCGCCCTAAAGTCTCCGGTCCTTCCTCTCATCAATCAATATCATTTGGCGATCAATGGACAATTTTTGTAGGGGGACCTGTGTGTCCCCCCAAGAGGGCGCACACCCAGGTGCGCCCCTACAATTACTTCGTTCCTTTTTGATCACAACTCGGCAGCAAACCCTGCTTGACTGCCACCGCCAGGATGCCCAGCATTTTTTGTTCCAGGCGGCCCTGAAGCCCAAAGCCCGCCCCGGCCAGGGCCGCATGCAGCTCATGGCTGTAGAAGCGGTCGTGTTCCGGGTGGAGAAAAATCCGCCGGGCCAGGAAGTTCTGATAGAACTGGGGATAAAACTCCTCCAGGAAGTAAATGCCGCCGGGCTTGAGCACCCGGGCGATTTCCCTTAAGCCCCCCCGCCAATCCGGCAAATGGTGGAGCACCCCGAAGCCGAAAACCGCGTCCAGGCTCCCGTCCCGGTAGGGGAGCGTCTGGGCGTCACCCACATAGAGGGCAATCTTCTCCCGGTATGCCGGTTTGAGATATCTCCTGGCCTGGCGGATCATGCGCTCATCCAGGTCGAAGGCGTGCAACCGCGCCGGCTGAAACTCCTCCTGGATGAGGCAGGCTCCGGCCCCGCGGCCGCAGCCGATCTCCAGGACCCGGGCCTGGAACCTGATCCGGGTCACGCCCTTGATCCACTTGATGATGAGGCGCTGGATCATGACCCGCACCGGGTTGTTGACCACCAACCGTTCAGCCCAGTTGAGCTTCATGGTTTTACCCCCAGGTGGATCACCGCGATGCCGTTGGTGAGGCGCCGATACCTGACCCGGGTGAAGCCGATTTTGGTGAGGACCGCCGACAATTCCTCGGGTTGGGAGAACATCCGGATGGATTCGGGGAGATAGGTGTAAGCGTCCCAGGAGCCCACCATGATCTTGCCCATCGCCGGCATGACGTAAAAAGAGTAAAAGTCATAGAGTTTGCGGAACCAGGCGGTTTTGGGCCTGGAGAACTCCAGGCACATCATGGTCCCCCCGGGCTTCAGGACCCGGAACATCTCCTCGAAGCCCACCTCGGGACGGGTCAGGTTGCGGATACCGAAACCCACCATGGCCGCGTTGAAGCTGGCGTCCGGGCAACTGAGGCGCTCGGCGTCCCCCTGGATATAGGCGATGCGGGGGGCCAGGGGGGAGCCGGCCACCTTGGGCCACCCCGCGGCCATCATGGCCCAATTGATGTCATAGACGACCACGCTCCCGGTGCCGCCCATGGCCCGGGCGGCCCGAAGGGCCAGGTCGGCGGTGCCGCCGCACACGTCCAGGACCCGGTTTCCCGGCTTCAACCCCATCATCCGCACCGCGGCCCGCTTCCACAGGTGGTGCATTCCGAAGCTCAAAAGCGTGTTCATCAGGTCGTATTTCCGGGCCACCGTGTCGAAGTGCTGGTGCACCAGCTTGCCTTTGGCCGCGGCACTCACCCGACGATAGCCGAAATATGCCGTTTGTAGGTCTGGACTTGCAAGATCCTGGGGGTCGCTGTCGAACTTCATACCGCTCCTTTTCCGGGTTGGCCTTCTCTGTCTTTCATTTTATCAAGCGCGGCCATGATGGGGCAGGAAAATTTTCGCTTGGGAAGGGAACCGGCCGGGGAGAGCTAGGCCAATCCCGCCTTCCCGGGGCAACTAGCGCCAACGGCAAGGTCCTGCCGGAAGACGGCAGGGCTTCGCACTATTTTCTCGCACTCCAGGAGGCTAACCGGTGATCAGCTTGTGCACGTCGATGCCGTATTTCTTCATGCGGTGCCACACGGTGATCCGGCTCACCCCGAGGAGGGTTGCGGCCTTGGATTGATTGCCCCCGGCCTGGCGGAGAGCCGCAATCAGGGCCGCCTTTTCATCCATCCCGGTGCGGCTCCCGATCGCCTCCGGGGTCTCGGTAACGGGCACGGGCCGGTTACCTTGGGCGGGAGGTGTTCGGGATGAATGAGGCCTTTTTCAGCCAGGACGAAGGCATACTCCAGGACCCCTTGCAGTTCTCGGACATTACCCGGCCAGGGTTGGTCCATGAGGAGCCGCATAGCGCCGGGGGTCAAACCGGTTATGGGCTTGCCGCTCTTCTCCCGGAGCCGCTGGATAAAATGGTTCGCCAGCAGCGGTATGTCCTCCAGGCGGTCCCGCAGGGGGGGTAGGTGGATGGGGATGACATTGATGCGGAAGAACAGGTCCTCCCGGAATGTCCCCTGGGACACCAGGGATTGCAGGTCCTGGTGGGTGGCCGAGATGATGCGGACATCCACCTTGATGGACCGCACCTCTCCCACCCGCTCGAACTGTTTGGTTTCCAAAACCCTTAAGAGCTTGACCTGGGTGGACAGGGGAATATCGCCGATTTCATCCAGGAAGATATCCCCGCGATGAGCCGCCTCGAATCTTCCCTGGCGATGGCTGTAGGCCCCGGTGAAGGCTCCCTTGACGTGGCCGAAAAGCTCACTCTCCAGCAAGGCTTCATTCAGGGCCGCACAACTGAACTTGATAAAGGGCCCTTCCCGCCGCTTGCCCAATTCGTGGATCGCATGGGCCACCAATTCTTTGCCGGTGCCGCTCTCCCCATAGATAATGATGGGAGCGTCGCTTTGGGCCGCTTTTTCGGTGAGCTCATAGACTCGCCGCATCGCGGCAGAGTTTCCCACGATGCCATGAAAGACGTCATCGCCTTCCAACAGCCGGGAGAGTTCCTGGATTTTCTGATCCCGCTTGGTAATTTCGGTGATATCCGTGAGGGTCTCCACCGCCCCTAACACCTCACCAGCGGCGTTCCACAAAAGGGAGGCGTTTTTCAAGACAGTGATATAAGAGCCGTCTTTGCGCACCAACGTGCAGGGTTTCCGGGTGGCCGAACCCAGGTCGAACAGGTCGCACCAGTTTTCCTTTCCTTCGGCCCGGGCTATTTCGCAGGCGTCGCATCGCAGCACACTACAGGAGCCGCCGATGAGTTCCTCCCGGCTGTAGCCGACGATTTCCTCGAAAGCCTGGTTAACCATCATGATGGTGCCGTCCGGGGCCACCACCACGAGACCATCATTCATGGTGTTGATAATTTCTCGACAATAACGATACATCCCCGGTTCATCCATGTCGGCTCCAGCGGTCAGGTTAATATCTGTTTTAACATAAAACACCTCAGGCCTCATTGCCAGCTGATATTGCATTTTTGAGGGGGGCCAGGGTGCATTACCTGATTATTCACCGTCTTGGATCATAATCGCCCTTGGTTTTAAGGACAGGCCGGAATTGAGCGAAAGTCCCCTCAGGTGTCATGCTGAGCGCGGCGCCGCAGCTCTTCCGGAGCCGCCGGGATTCTCCATGAAGCTCAGCTCCGTTCAGCCTGACATGAATATTCATGGTCTTCTGAAGGCAATTTCGTAGGAGATACGAAGGGGCGTCCCGGGTGGGCATCATGAGGCGGTCAAGTTTTTAGGGAGGTGGAGAGCAAATTTTGTAACTCTCTATGCCCCATGGATTTCTGTGCTTAAGCTGATAGAATAGAGTAACAATCCCGCGCCATCGCCGTTGCCGATTTTGCCCATGCTTAATCTTCGGATGATTCCAGGCCGATACCAAGAAAAGGCGCGGGTCGGGGGGGCGCCTCAGCATTGCCCCGGGGGGCGGCTAGGGAGGGCGAGCCTCTCCGGCTTTTCCTCAATCGCCGGGTTGGCATAAGGGGCGCGGCCGGACGCAGGCCGGACCGTCGGGGGCGTCAGCCGTGATCAACCTGACCGGGACAACTTTTTGACAAACTTCATGATCTCGCCCCGGCTCCTCCTGCCTGTGAAAAGGATGACACACCGCCGTGGATAAACATCACAGTTGCCTCAATACCCGGGCCATCATTGAATATTTCGAAGCGCAGTCGCCGGAGGCGATGCCCGCCTTATTGGTAGGGCTCGGCCCGGAAATTTCCGCCCTTCCCGACCCCCGGGAATTCCTCATGGAGATCAACAACTGGGTTTCCAGTGAGGTCATTATCACCATGTTTGAGAATGCCAGGCGCATTACCGGCCAGGAGAACATTGCCTTCGATATCGGCTTTCAGTCCGCGGCCCGGAAAAAGTTGGGGTATATCCAGCGGATCGTCCTGCTGGCGCTGAAGGACCCCCGGCTCGGCCTGAAACGGGTGCAGGCCCTCAATGACAAATTCAATAAGAATAAGACCATTGAAGTTGTTAAGCTCACGCGGGACCGGGCGATCATCAGGCTGCATTGGCTCCCGCACATTCCCGGCATCATAGATTTCTGCCTGTTCAACCGGGGCATTTACTCCGGCATCTTTAGGATCTGGAACATGCCGCCGGCCCAGGTGGAGGAAGCCCGGTGTTTCTTCAAAGGCGATGAGTATTGCGAATACCACTTGAAATGGGAAAAAAGGTTCTCCCTCCGGAGATCCTGGCTGCGCCTGCTGATGCCCTGGTCTTTGCTCAAGTCCACCATCGAGGAACTGGAGCAGGACAAGGAACTGCTGAAAAACAAGTTCAATGAGATCCACACCTTGAACCTGCGCTTGCGGGAGAAAATCGACCATCTCGAGTGCCTCCAGCAGACCAGCGGCGCGGCCATGTCGCTGCTGTTCATGAAAGATATGGTGCAGTTCTGTTTAGGACTGCTCATCAAATTTACCAAATTGGATCGGGGGGTTATTTTCCTCCTGGATGACCAGGGGCAGCTGTCCCTGCAGGAGGCCGTGGGCTGCAACCCTGAGATGGTGGAGCCGGTCAGGGACTCGCGGATATCGCTCTTCGACCCGGCCCAACTCCTGGCCCGGGTGGCGCTGGACGGCAACCTGGCGGTTTTTTCCGAGGGAACCCTGGGAGAACCGGGCCAGCCGGACCCGATGCTCAACCGCCTGGAGATTTCCGCCGGGCTGGCGGCGCCTCTCATGGTACGGAATCAGATTATCGGGGTGCTCCTCACCGGGGTGCAGCCCGGGAGCATCATTACCGAAGCGGACCAGGAGTTCGTGACCAGTTTTGCCAACCAGATGGCCATCGCCCTACAGAATTCCCGGCTCTATGGCCAGTTGGAAACATCGGAGCGCCATTACCGCGGGCTGGTGGAAAACGCCCATGAGGGCATCTGGATCGTAGAGATCAACGGCGTTATCAAGTTCGCCAATCGGCGCATGGAGGAAATTACCGGCGAAGACGATTTGGCCGGCAAAAACCTGGCGGATTTCTGGGACCCGGAGAACTACCTGAAAGTGGAAGCGATTTTGCAGCAAAACCAGGCGGGCCAGGTGGTACAGCAGGAATTGGAGATTATTGCCAGGGACCGGGGCCCGGTGGCGGTGATCATGAGTTCCGTGCCCCTGATGGAAAATGGCCGGCTCCTGGGGACGTTCGCCATGTTCAGCGACATCAGCGAAAAGAAGGCGATGGAAAAACAGATCTGGCAGCACCAGAAAATGGAGGCCATCGGCACCCTGGCCGGCGGCATTGCCCATAATTTTAACAACCTGCTCATGAATATCATGGGCCTCACCGGATTGATCCTGGCCGGCACCGACAGCGGGGACCCGGCCTACACCGACCTGAAGCTTATCGAACAAGAGGTGGTGAAAGGCTCGGCGCTCACCAAGCAGTTGCTCTCCCTGGGCCGAGGCCGGGCTTTTTCAACCATACCCATGGACCTCAATGCCCTCCTGGAGAAGGCCGCCAAGCTATTTTGCCGTACCCGGAGCGGTATCACCATCACCCGGAAGCTGGCCCCGGATCTGCCCCCGGTGGAAGTGGACCCGGGTCAGATGGAGCAGGTGTTACTCAACCTGTTGGTCAATGCCTGGCAGGCCATGTCCCGGCAAGGGGACATGACCCTGGCGAGTGAGGCCGTAACGTTGTCCGAAGCCTTCTGCGGGTCCTATAAGCGGCGGCCGGGGCGCTATGTGCACCTCAGCCTGACGGACACCGGCAAGGGCATGGATGAGGTCACGCTGGCCCGGATTTTTGAACCCTTTTTCACCACCAAGGACGTGGGCCAGGGCACGGGGCTGGGGCTGGCCACCGTGTATGCCATTATCAAGCAGCATCGGGGCATCATTCGGGTGGACAGCCAGCCGGGGCAGGGCACGGTCTTCCATATTTTTCTGCCGGTGTCCCCCAACGCGGTGGTTGCCGAGCCCTCCCGGGAAGAGGCGATCCTGCGGGGTTCCGGCACCGTCCTCCTGGTGGATGACGAGGACGGCATCAGGACGGTGGCCGGAAGGCTTCTGCAGCAACTGGGGTACCAGACCCTGCTGGCCCCGAGCGGTCCCCAGGCCCTGGAAATTTACCGCCAGGAGGGGAACCGCATCGACCTGGTGATCCTGGATATGCTCATGCCCGGTATGGGGGGCCCTGAAACTTTTCAGAAGCTGAAAGGGGTCGACCCAAAGGTGCGGGTCCTGCTGTCCAGCGGCTATTCCCTGGATGGGGAGGCCCAACAGGTCATGGCGGCCGGGGCTCGGGGGTTCATTCAAAAGCCCTACCGCCTGGCAGCGCTGTCCCATAAAGTGGCGGAAATCCTCGGCACGCCCTGAGGTTCGCCGGAGCCGCCGCCATCGGGCGCAACGGTTCTGCCGGTCTTATACCAAGTCGAGACCCCTGCGAAAGTCTCATGTAGGATAGCGCCCTCGGCTGTCCATACTCTGCTTTAGGCGCAGGCGAGGACGCCTACGCTCCATTTCGATGAGGAAGGATAGCGATAGAGACTTTCGCAGAAGTCTCAAGTCGCGGACAAACGGCAATTTTTCTGTAGGGGCGGACCTATGTGTCCGCCCTTGAGTCAGGGCGCACACATAGGTGCGCCCCTACAATTCAATTTTTCCATTCTTGATTGTAACCCGGTATTAGTTATCCCCCCCTTCAAGCCTGCACGCTCTTTAGCAGCGCCCCGGGATCGAACTCCGGGTTCCGGCGCAATTCTTCCGGCCCGGGCGCCTGCTCCAGACGCATCAGCTCCGCCATGGCAGCCAACTGCCGGTCGCGTTGAACCCCGGCGGCCGCCATTACCCGGTTATCCTTTACATAAAAAGCCAAAAAATTGCGTCCCGCCAGGTCACCGTGGACGATAAGTTCATCCCAGGACTCGGCGTGCCCGACATACTGGAGAAAGAGATCAAACTGCTCACTCCAGAAGAACGGTATCCCGGCAAACTCCACCTGGCGACCCGCCATATTGTGGGCGGCGATGCGGCCGTGCTGCGCGGCCAGGCGCCAGTGCTCGATGCGGATGGCTGCCCCTGTGCGCCAGTCGGGGAAACGGGCCACGTCCCCGGCGGCATACAAGCCCTCGGCGACCCGCAGCCGTCGATCCGTGGACACGCTGCCGTCGGGGTTGAGTTTGACTCCCTGGAGGATATCCGTGGCCGGCTTGATTCCCAGGCCCACGAGCACCAGGTCGGCGGCCAGCGCCTCGCCGTCATCCAGGACCACCGCCTGCACCCGGCCTTCACCCTCCAGGCGGACGGGGGTGCGTCCCAGGCGGAAGGCGACGCCCTTCTCTGCCTGGGCCTCCTGCAGCATCCGGCCGATTTCCGGTCCCAACTGCCGGGCCAGGGGAACGGAGCCGCGGCCAACCACGGTCACGGCCAGCCCCCGCTTAGTGAGGGCCGCGGCGGCTTCCAGGCCGATGAATCCGGCGCCGATGACCACCACCCGGGAGGCCGGCAGGGCTGCGCCAATAATGGCGTCGGCATCGTCGGCGCTCCTGAGGGTAAAGACGTTGGGCCGCTGGGCCCCCGGTATTTCCAGCCGCCGGGGCGCCCCCCCGGTGGCCAGGAGCAGGCCATCATAAGTGAGGGTGCTGCCGTCGGCAAAGGTAACGGTCTTTAAAGGCACTTCCACCCGGGTGACCCGCTGCCCCAACCGGACTTCGAGATCATGGTCCCGGTAAAACTCCGGGGTCCTCCAGGGGAGCGCCTCGGGACCGGCATCGCCGCTGAGGTAGCCCTTGCTCAGATTGGGGCGGTCGTAGGGCAGGCGCGGCTCTTGCGTGATCATCACGACGCGGCCGGTGAAGCCATCCTGCCTCAGGGTTTCCGCCGCGGCATTGCCCGCGGCCCCGGCCCCCAGGATCACCAAGGTGCGCTGATCGGCCGGATCGCGCCGCACCATGGCGGGAGTGCGCCGGCCTTCCGCCTCTTCCGGCACTTTAACGATAACGTCGTCCCCCTCCAACCGCACCGTGTAGCACGGCTCGGCATCCAGGGCCGGAGGCTCCTGGAGGTCGCCGTTCATCACATCGAAGACGGCCTGATGCCAGGGGCAGGTCACCCGGTGGCCGCTCAGGGCGCCTTCCGCCAGGGGGCCCCCATAATGGGTGCATTCAGCCCCGATGGCGTAAAATTTTCCCTGGACGCGGACCAGCAATACCTTGGTCTCCCCCACCATCACCTGGCGCATTTCTCCATCCTGAAGATCTTGGACCTGGGCAACTTTGGCTTCCATGAGCAGTATCGCCTCCTTCCCGGCCTTGGGTTCCACCGGCGACTTTTCTCTAATCTAGGGCTCCGCATCACTCTTGGCAAGGGAGATGGGTGGCGGTTTTCCTGGCCGGGTGAAGAGGCCGGCTGGATATTACCGGCCCGGCGAGACGATTATCGGCCCGGTGCGCTTGCAACTCCCTAAGATGGTGGTTAAATTAAAAATCGGTAAATAATCGACGGGAGATACATGGTCCATGTTGCCTTTTAAAAAGATACTCTGCCCCACCGACTTCAGTGAACCTGCCTTTGTGGCACTGAAACGCGCCGAGGAACTGGCCCGGCATTTTGCCGCGGAATTAATCGTGGCCCATGTCATTCCAACGTTGCCGGGCCCCCATTCGTTTCCTGACCCCCAGGCGGCCTTAAATTTTGAGGTGCCCCTGTTCCAGCAAGAACTGGCAATCAAGGCGGAGCAAATGCTCAAGGACCTGGTGTTCCATCATAAAGCGAAGACCCGGGACCTGGTGACCACCGGAGCGGCTGCCCCGGAAATCCTCCGGATCGCCCAGGAAGAGCACGTCGACCTCATCGTCATCGCCTCCCACGGGCTGACGGGCTGGCGTCGGCTGGTCCACGGGTCCGTGTCCGAACAAGTGGTGCGCCAGGCAACCTGCCCGGTCCTGAGCATCGCCGTGCCCCCCGAGGCGGAGCCGTGAGCCATTAAATGCCCGGTTGCGAATCGGTAGGACATGGGCCATAATGAAATATTAAGAATTTTGCGGAGGAGGACGGTTATGACTAAGGTAGCAATTAACGGTATGGGACGGATTGGGCGGGCGTCTTTCAAGATCGTCATGGAACAGCCTGAGTTGGAACTTGTGGCGGTCAACGACCTCATGGACCTGGAGAACCTGGTCTACCTGCTGAATTATGACACCGTCTACGGCGTATATAAGCATCGGGTGACCGCCAGTGGCGACAAGCTGGTGGTGAATGGCAAGTCCATTCAATTTTTGAGTGTCAAGGATCCGGCCCAACTGCCCTGGAAAGAGCTGGGGGTGGAGATTGCCCTGGAGTGCACCGGGCTGTTTACCCAGGCGGAGGGGTTGAATAAGCATATTGCCGCCGGGGCCAAGTACGCCATGTTGTCGGCGCCGCCCAAAGGGCCGGAGGTCTGCTGCATCGTTCACGGCGTGACCAAGCCGGAAGCCGACGACCGCATGATCTCCTGCGCTTCCTGCACCACCAACTGCATCACCCCGGTGGTGGAGATCATGGGCCGGCGTATCGGCGTCAAAAAGGCGATTATGACCACCATCCACGCCTACACCTCCTCCCAGGCCATAGTGGACGGACCCAACAAGAAATTTCGCCGGGGCCGGGCCGGCGCGGCCAACTTGGTGCCCACCTCCACGGGCGCCGCAGTGGCCACCACCAACACTTTGCCCCAGTATAAGGGAAAATTCGACGGGGTTTCGGTGCGCTGTCCGGTGCCCTGCGGCTCCCTGGCGGATCTGGTGTTCGTCACCGAACGGCCCACCACGGTGGAAGAAATCAATAAGATTTTTAAAGAAGAGGCCGATGGCCGCTACAAAAATATCCTGGAATACGCCACCGACCCCATCGTCTCCTCCGATATCATCATGAATCCCCATGCGTCTATTTTTGACCCCAGTATGACCCAGGTGGTGGACGGCGACCTGGTCAAGGTCTTCAGCTGGTACGACAACGAATGGGGTTATACCAACCAGATGGTCCGGGAAGTCGTGCGCCTCACCAAACAGGGGTAGGCCGCGGCCGGAGTTTCCCCGGCCCTGAAGCCGCAACTTCCCCCACCGTCTAGGCGGGTGATGGGGGAAGTTGCAGCCGAACCAACCCCCTACAGGTTCCCAGAACCCTGCCGAGGCAGGCCGGGAGCCAGGGGGGATGAACCCTGCCGACCAGCGGACCTCCGGGTCCAGGCGCCGGAGATCCCCGGGAAACCTTCTCACCCGCCAGGAGGTTTCCCAACCCCTGAGTTCCCCTGACCCCAAACCCATGGAAGGAGGGTAATATGAAGATATTCACCCGAGATGAGCTGAGAACTCTCACCACCGCGGCCCAGGCGCCTTGTGTGTCTATCTATATGCCCACCCACCGCCTGCCCACGGAAAATCAGCAGGATCAAACCCGGCTGAAGAATTTGATCCGCCAGGCCCAGGAATCCCTCCAGACCTACGGCATGCGTCCGGCGGAGGCGGAGTCTTTCCTGGAACCGGCCGTCAGCCTCCTGGGGACCATCTCCTTCTGGAAAGACAAGCGGGACGGCCTGGCGCTGTTCATCGCTCCCGGGATGTTTCGCCTCTACCAGCTGCCCGCCAGGTTCGAGTCATTGGTGGTGGTGGCCCATCGTTTTCACCTCAAGCCGCTCCTGGTCTTCCTGGGGGATAACGAGTTCTTCGTCCTGGCCCTGAGCCAGAATGAGGTCAGGCTCTTCGAGGGGTCTCGCATGGGTCTCAGCGCTATCGACGACCTGGAGGGGGTGCCCAAAAGCCTGGCCGACGCCCTGAAATACGATGAACTGGTCAAGCATCTGCAATTCCGCACCGGCATCGGGACGGGCGGCGCCCGGGGCGAGCGGGCCGCCATGTATCACGGCCAGAGCGCTGATGACGCCAAAGATAAAATATTGCGGTACTTCCGCCAGATTGATCAGGGGCTGCAGGATTTCCTCCGGGAGGAACCGGCCCCCCTGGTCCTGGCCGGGGTGGAGTATCTCCTGCCCATCTACAAGGAGGCCAACACCTATCCGCACCTGCTGGGCGAGGGGATCACCGGCAACCCCGAAGGGGTGAGCCCCGAGGAGCTGCATCGGCAGGCCTGGGCCCTGGTGGAGCCGCACTTTCGCCAGGAGCAGGAGAAGGCCGCGGCCCGCTATCGTCAACTGGCGGGCACCGGCAAGACTGCCAATGACTCCAGAGAGATCGTGCCCGCGGCCTACCACGGCCGGGTAGAGTGCCTGTTCGTGGCGGTGGGCCGCCAGCAGTGGGGGGATTACGATCCGGGGACCGACCAGGTTAGCATCCATCCGGAACCCCAGCCCGGCGATTTCGACGTCCTGGACCTGGCCGCCACCCAAACCCTGCTCCAGGGTGGAACAGTCTATGCCGTCGAACCCGCTGAAGTGCCGGAGGAGGCGCTCCTGGCGGCCATCTTCCGCTATTAAACCTAATCGGGGCTGGCCGGGGACGGTTGAGGGAGGGCCGGCGCCGGCAGGCCTTTCGCCGGCTAGGCCGGCCCCGCACCCTGCATCAAACCCTATTTTCCAGCAGCCCCAGGCCGTTATCCGAGAATGCAGGGCACCGTAGGGCGGGAAAGTGAAGCGCATCCCGCCTGTCGCATTATTCAATCTCCAGACCCCGAACCGGATCAGTCCCGATAACGATGGCCTCAACCGTGAATAGCCGCCATGAACGACGCCGGCAGATTGTCATGCTGAGTTGCAGGCAAAAAACTATTCATAATTATGTCATTCTGGACGGAGTGTAGCGGAGTGAAGAATCTCGGAGGACAAAAAAAGAGATTCTTCGCTGCGCTCAGAATGACAGATAATAGTCTTATGATTGCTCGTTGGTATCAATGGAGTTCAGTCAAGAGTTTCCGGCCACGTTCCAGGCGCGTGACCGTGAACAACAAGAACGCGTCTCCTTAAACAGAGGCGCGTCGGTTTTGCGGCATGAATTTAGTTTAACCACAGTGCTGAAGGCGGGATGCGCTGCGCTTTCCCGCCCTACGGCCCTGAGTAGTTAAGTCAGGTTGCCGGGGCTAGATTTGCATCTGACGCAGTCTCTTCCAGGCGCTCCATTCCCAACGCCAGGGCGACTTGTTTGGCCATGGATTCAAGGAAACGCAGACGCAATTGCTCGGGCAACAGCCAATTCTCCGCCTCCAGATCTCGAGGCCGTAGGGCCAGAACCCCTGTGATAGTGGTGGCCCCTGGCAGGGGTACATAGAGAATGGGGGAATCCTGCATGATTTGGGTCCCCCAACCAGTTATTTTCCCAGTCCGGTATGCCTCTTGGGCCACCCCCAGTTCTTTCAAGATATCTTGGTGGAAAACGGAGGCAAGATCACCCTCGGCCATATGCAACTTGCCATTTCCATCTGGCAGGAGCGCTACCACCTCGCACTGGAAGATTTCCGAAAAGTGTTTCAAGGAGACTTGCAAAACGTTGTCAACGCCTCGGGTGCCCGCCAGTTCCCTGCTGAGGGCGTGCATGGCCGCGGTCTGGCGCTCTTGCAAACGGGCGGCTTCGGCTTGCCGTTTTATCAAGGTACCCAAATAGCTGATGACCACCGCGGTCAGGAACATCACCGCAAAGGTCACGATGTATTTGGCTTCTTCCACAGTGAAAGTCCAGCGGGGAGGGACAAAACAGAAATCAAAAGCCAGCACGCTGAGAAGAGAATTAACGATAGCCGGCCCTCGGCCGCAATGAATTGCAGTAGCCATCACTCCCAGTAAATACACCATAATGAGATTGGGGAGGTCGAAGTAAGGATACATCAAAAACGCGAGTCCGGTTGCCAGGATAAGGTAGAGGAGAGCCAGTTCATAGCCGGCCAAACGCATGAGTCTCGGTTGAACCAGAAGAGGTGCTTCTTTCTGCTCTGCCGGCTCCCCAGTAATCGCATATACATCCATCCCGCCGCTTTGTCGCATCAGTTCATCTACCGGACTTTCCAAGAAAATAGTCTTCCAGCGGGAACCGGTAGGTTTACCCGTGACGATCCTGGTGATCTGCCGTTGGCGGGCGAAGTTAACGATTTCTTCGGCGATACTACGGCCCCTCAAAGTTATGGTTTCCGCCCCCAATTGCTCTGCCAGCCGCAAGTTATAGACGGCGCGGTTACGCTCCGCTTCCGGCAAGCGCAGCATCTTGGGGTCCTCGACATAGACCGCAAACCATGCCACCTTTGAACTGGCGGCCAGGCGCCGGGCAGCCCTTATGACATCGGCGCTGGCAGGATTAGGACCGACGCACACTAAGAGTCTTTCTGCCGCGATACCCTCTCCGTTTCGCATTTTTTAAAACTCCCGCAAACTGATTGCTGATTGATATCCGCATAACTATAAGTGCTTGGATATCATAATGATCTTTTGGCTGTATCGATTTGTAATAGTTTATTTTACTCCCATCAGGTGAAGCTGTCCCCTCTCTTCTCGGGTTTCGAACATTTTGACAATGCTTTATTTGTCATAGCTGATCAGTGCTCTGTATCAGCCATGAGAACTCAATCAATTTCCCTAAGGTATAAGATCCTTATATCAGCATGAACTGAGTCGAAATTCGGGAGATCCCTCTATCCCCCAATCACTTCCGAATTCAATTGATTCAGGGTCAACGTCCCTTCCAGGCAGCTTCAGATTGGATGATTATAAAATCGACAGGCGTTCGTCGTAGATGAATTCCCGGGTATGGCGGGCCACCCGTTCCGGTTCGATCTGGATTCTGGCGGTGCCGGTTTCCATGGCGGCCCGGGCCACGGCCTCGGCCACCACCGGGGGCACCCGAAAATCCATGGCTTCCGGCAGGATATAGTTTGGGCTCAATCTGTCCCCCACCAGTCCGGCGATGGCGTGGGCCGCGGCGATGTTCATGGCGTCGTTGATGCGCCGGGCCCGGATGTCCAGGGCTCCCCGGAAGATGCCGGGGAAGGCCAGGCAGTTGTTCACCTGGTTGGCGAAATCCGACCGCCCCGTGGCCACCACCAGGGCCCCGGCGGCCCGGGCGGCCTTGGGGTGGATCTCCGGGTCCGGGTTGGCCAGGGCGAAGACGATGGGGCCATCAGACATGGACCTGATCATATCCTGAGAAAGGAGGTTGGGGCCCGAAAGCCCGATGAAGACGTCGGCGCCCCGCAAGGCATCGGCCAGGGAGCCCTGCTGCCGGTCCGGGTTGGTGATGGCCGCCAGCTCTTCCTTGATGGAGTTCATGCCCTTGCTGCGGCCCCTATAGACGATCCCGATGGTATCGCACACCGTGATGTTCTTGGCCCCGCCCTGGATCAACAGCCTGGTCACGGAAATGGCCGAGGCCCCGGCCCCGTTGAAGACGATCTTGACCTCGTCCATCTTCCGGTCGGAGATCTCCAAAGCATTGATCATGGCCGCCAGGGTCACTACCGCGGTGCCGTGCTGGTCGTCGTGGAAGACCGGGATATCCAGCAGTTCGCACAATCTTTGCTCGATGTCGAAGCACCGGGGCGAGGAGATGTCCTCGAGGTTAATACCGGCGAACACCGGCGAGATGTTCTCGACCACCTCCACGATCCGGTCGGGGTCCTGGGTGCTGATGCAGATGGGAAAGGCCTCCACCCCGCCGAAGGTTTTAAACAAGATGGCCTTGCCTTCCATCACCGGCAACGCCGCCCGGGGTCCGATGTTCCCCAGGCCCAGGACCGCGCTGCCATCCGTGACGATGGCCACCAGGTTATTCTTGCAGGTGTAGTCATAGGCGCCCATGGGTTCCTGGAGGACCTTGGCGCAGACCTCGGCCACGGGTTCCGGGGCATACAAGCGGCGATAAATCACCTCGTCCTTGATGGGCACCTTGGCATAGACCTGGATGCACCCCTGGTAGCGGCTGTGCAGCTCCAGGGACTCTTCATCGATACTTAACGCCCCGTAGTCCTGGCCTTTCGAGGGCAGCCAGGCCAGCTCCCCTTCATAAATATAGCTTTCGGTGCGCTCGTGAATCCTTTCCGGAGTAATGACCTCGGCAGTCATCTGGGCCACTCCGGTTGCCTGGGCCGCCCGGGCCACCGCTTCGGCAATGACCGGGGAAATGTGCCAGTCCATTTGCCGGGGCATGATGTTGTGGGGCGACAACTGGTCTTCCGGAATCATGTCCGCCAGGGCCCGGGCCGCGGCCAGGTACATCTCGATGTTGACCCGGTGGGCCCCCACGTCGAGGCAGCCCCGGAAAAATCCGGGCGTCACCAGGGATGAGCGTATCTGGTTGTCGCTGTGGGCCTGGCCCGTGGCCACCACCGCGGCGCCCCCGGCCCTGGCTTCGACTTCGCTGATCTCGGGCTCCGGCAGGGCCAGGGCAAAGACGATGGGGTCTTTGGCCATGCTGGCGACCATTTCCCGGCTGACCAGGCCGCCGGCGGACAGGCCGATGAACACATCCGCCCCCTTGATGACCTCGGCCAGGCTGCCTTTGACGTCCTGGGGCCCCACCAGGCGGGCGATCTCCGATTTGGCCCAGTCCATCCCCAGGGTGCGGTAAACCCGGAGAGCCCCGTGGCGGTCGCAAATGACGATATTCGTATTGCCGGCCACCACCAGTCCTTTGGCCACGCCCATACCGGCGGCGCCGGCGCCGTTAATCACCACGCGCACGTCCTTGAGGCTCTTGCCCACCACCTTGAGGGCATTATACAGCGCAGCCAGCACGATAATCCCCGAGGCATGGTTTTCGTGGTGGAGCACCGACACCCGGACGGCATGCCTGATCCGGTTTTCAATGGTAAAGCATTTAGGCGCGGCGATACTTTCCAGGCAGAATCCCCCGAAGGACGGGGCCAGGACCCGGACAACCTCGATGATCTCATAGGGGTCCTGGGTCTTGATGGCGATGGGGACCGCATCCACGTTGGCAAAAGTCTTGTAGATGACCGACTTGGCCTCCAACTTGGGCAAGACTGCGGCGGCCCCGATATTGCCGAACTCATAAACCTGGCTACCGTCCGAGATCAGGGCGATGGAGTTGCCCCGGCAGGTATAACGGTAGGACGAGGCGGGATTCTTCTCGATTTCCTTGCAGACCGCCCCCACCCCCGGGGTATAGATGCGACTCAATACCGAGACATCCCGGATGGGCATTTTGCTCCTGACCCCGATTAAACCGCGATATCGCCGCCGATAATCCAACGCATCCGATTCTTTATCCATTTCTTCCTACCTTGTCTGGCAGTAAGCCGGAAATCTCCACTAATCACTATACAATGGGACCTCAACCTCGGTGTGGCAAGGCAATTTTCCCGTGAGCCGCAAATAATTTGCCCTAATCGCCCTCATCCCCGGGGGCGGCGGCCGGCGGGCTTCATCCGGATGCCTGCTGGTCGGCCCGGCGACGGGGCAGGGAGAAAGAGAACGTGGCCCCGCCGTTGACCTGGCCTTCGGCCCAGACCCGGCCGCCGTGATGCTGGACGATGCGCTGCACCAGGGCCAGCCCCACCCCGGTGCCTTCAAATTCCTCATTGCGGTGCAGCCGTTGAAACACCCCGAATAATTTGGGGGCATAGTGCATATCGAAACCCACTCCGTTGTCTTTGATGTAATAGACCTCTTCATCGGCCTCGCTCCGGCAGCCCACCTCGATGACGGCGGTTTCCCGTGAACGGGTGAATTTGAGGGCGTTGCCCAGGAGATTGAGCCAGACCTGGCGTATCAAGGCCCGGTCGGCCCAGACTGGCGGGAAGGGGCTTGAGATCCCACTGCACCGTCCGGTCCCCCTGGGTGTCTTGCAATTCCTTTACTACGTTCTGGACCAGCTTTCCCATATCGACGTTAACCAGCTTCACCTCCCGGCGGCCCAGGCGCGAGAAGGCCAGGAGGTCGTCAATGAGCTGGCCCATGTCCTGGGTATTGGCCCTGATGATATCCAACAACCGGTTCCCTTCGGCATCCAGGCGGTCGGCATAATCTTTCCGGAGAATCCGGGAGAAGCCGTCAATGGCCCGGAGCGGCGCCCGGAGGTCATGGGAGACGGAATAGGAAAAACTTTCCAGTTCCTGGTTGGCCGCCTCCAATTGGCCCGTGCGCTCTTTGACCCGCTGTTCCAGCTCTTCATTGAGTTGGCGGATTTCTTCCTCGGCCTGTTTCCGGTCCGTGACGTCCTGCAGGGCAAAGACCAGAAAATCCACCTCCCCGGCGTCGTCCAAAATCGGCACCAGGGTCCAATCCCAGTAAGTCACCCCCCATTCCGGGTGGTCGGGGTAGATGAAGGCCTTGGCCACGGCCTGGAAGGGGATCTTGGTGTTCACTACCTGGGTGAAGATGGCCTGGTTTTCCTCGTGGGGGTAAAAGGCGAAATGGTTGTGGCCCGGGAACTCCGAGACGTTCCGCTGACAGGACTGGGCATAGGCCGCATTCACCCGGATGAAGTTGAACTCCTTGTCCAGGAAGACCAGGGGGGTGATGGTGTGGGCAAAGAAGGCTTCCAGGGTGCGGGTCTTTTCCTTGAGGACTTCTTCGGCCCGTTTCTGTTCGGTAATGTCTATGCCCAACTCCAGGATCAGGGGGGAGCCGTCACTGTCGGCAAAGGGATAGACATAGGCGCGGTAAATCCGGCCCCCCCGGTGGACCCACTCCCGTTCCTGGGGTTCGTGAGTTTCCAGGACCCGCATGGCCTGGCAATCTTTACAGGGGGCGTTGAAGCCGTGCAACACCTGATAGCATGGCCGGTCGCCGGGGTCCCCGATCCTTTCCCGGAAAAACCGGTTGGCAAACTTGATGGAAAAATCCGGGGCCTTCAGATAAACATAGGCGGGCAACTCCTCCAGGAGGGACAGGAGACGCCGCCGTTCGGCCTCCAGGGCCGTTTCGGCCTGGCGCAGGGCCGTAATGTCCCGGATCACCCAGATGACCCCCATGGGCCGGCCTTGGGGATCGGTGATGAGAGAGGCGTTGACCAATACCGGGACCTCGCGCCGATCTTTGGTCAGGAGGTCGCACTCCAGGTCCCGGGCGTAGCCCTGTTCCAGGCAGGCGGTGAGGCCGGGCAGGATCTTGGCGCTATCCCGGTCCGCCACCAGCTTGGTAGCCAGTTCTCCCAGCACCTCCCGGCCCCAGCCGAAATATTCCGTCAGGGCCTTATTGGTGTGGGTAATGCGCCCCCTGAGGTCGGTGATGATCACCCCGTCCAGCATGCCGTCCACGGTCTGGACTGACATGGCGGCGGCGGCCGCGGCTTCCTGGGCCTCCATGGCTGCGGCGGTGCTCAGGCTGATTTGCCGCCCCGACAGGACGATTCCCACTACCCCCAGCATCCAGAGCACCAGGTGCCCCAGGATGAGAGACCAGGTATGCCAGGCCGTTACCATAAGGTGTTTCATAGGGACCGACACGCTGATGCCGCCCCGGATATCGCCCACCTTGTATCCCTGCTCCTCATGGCAGGTGAGGCAGCTGGGCTCGATCCGGAAGGGACGCATCAGGCGCATGTAGGACTGGCCGTCCATGGAGACCACGGCGCTGACTTCTGTCTGGCCGTGCTCAAATGCCTCCAGCGCCTTCTTTTCCCAGGGGTCCGGGGCGTTTTGGGGCCGGAGGGGCTTCAAACTGGTGAGATGCCCCCGGGGGAGACCTGACTTTTGGGCCAGTTCATAGATCTGGCGGGTCATGTAGGCCGGGTTCAACAAGGTGAGCCGGCGCCCCGAGGGCGTGACGATATCCCGCTCCGGCAGCTTGGCCAGGTAAGGGGTGGGAGGCGTGTCGGGGGTCACCGGGACATAAACGCCGCCGTGGCCGCGGCCCAGCGCCGGTAAAGCACGTCCCGCTCATAATTGGTCAAGGCAATATTGCGGGCCACCCGTAAAGCTTCTTCCCGGTCTTGAAACAGATTCCACCCCAGGGACGCCGCCGCCACCAGGGTCCATACCCCTATCAGGATCCACCCATAATGCTTCAGGGGGATCGAGTGCCCCTTTTCTTTGCGATCAGCTTGCATAACGGCTCCAAGTACCCGCCCCTGCCCGGAACTCTGGCGGCAATCCTGCAGTCAGGCGGCCGTCCTTGATCTTCCCGGTGGGTTTCGCCCCGCCCCCGGCCTGGCGCCATGGTCCGGGTGCCTTAACCAAGTATACCAATAAATTAAAAAATTTCTCGCTAAGATGTGAAGGAATGTCAGTCGGTTGAAAAAAGCCTGGCCATGGAACGGGCGGCCGTTCCGAACCTGTGGTGGGCCGGAGGTTCGTGCCATCCGCCGGCCACCTGGCCGCACGCTCCCGGTTTAAGGTTTGACAACCCCTGCCGCTTCTTTTATTTTTAAGCCAGGGGGAGGAAGGTCATGGGTGCCCAAAAGCGTTGTCTTTTTTCTCGAGCCGAGATTGCCCGGCGGGTGGCGGAGCTGGCCGAAAGCATCGGCCGGGATTATGCCGGCCGGGACGTGGTGATGGTGGGGGTCCTGAAGGGGGTGTTCATCTTCATGGCCGACCTGGTGCGGGCCCTGCCGTTCCCCGTGGAAGTGGAGTTCGTCCGCCTCTGCAGCTACGGCGCCGGCACCACCACCAGCGGCGAAGTTAACATCACCAAGGATGTGGAAATGTCTCTCCAGGATCGGGATGTCATCATCGTGGAAGATATCGTGGACACGGGCCTCACCCTGGCTTTCCTCAAGCAGCATCTGGCCAGCCACCAGCCCCGCTCCCTCAAAATCTGCTGCCTCATTGACAAGAAGGAACGCCGGGAAGTGGAGGTCCCCCTGGATTATATAGGGTTTCCGGTGGAGCAGGGCTTTCTGGTGGGCTACGGCCTGGACTGCGGCGAACAGAGCCGCACCCTGCCGGAAATTTTTGTCTTGGAAAAGGATTGAGACCGAAAAGATCGTTTCCCCGGATTCTCGCTTCAGGTTGCCAAGGCGCGGTGGGGGCGGGTTTTAAACCCGCCCCGCCATTTCCCGGTGAAAGTGTTGAGAAGTCATTTCAAAACCGATTTTAAGCGTCATGTTGCCTCAACCAGAGGAGCTTTAAGCTGGGAAAGAATCACCCCCCTTTTCTAAAGGGGGGCAGGGGTGATTAAATAAGCGCCTGATAATCCCCTAATCCCCCTTTAAAAGAGGGGGACTTAAAACCTCTGGCCCTAACCTTTACCTGGTTGAGGGAACAGATTTACCGCCTGAGACAGGTATTGCAATAGGTTATAGGGAGACGATGACCGACCCCCCTCAACCACGCCGCTTGCGGCCCTGGACCTGGGCAGCCTGACGGTGCGCCTGGCCGTGGCGGAGCGCACCCCGGCGGGAGAACTCCGGGTACTGGCCCACCGCCGGGAAATTACCGGGCTGGGGCAGGGGCTGGCCGCCACCGGGGACCTGGCCCCGGAGGGCATGGCCCGGACCCTGGAAGCGCTCAAGACCTTTAAGCAGGTCATGTCGGCCCATAAGGTTACGGTTTGCCGGGCCGTGGGCACCCAGGCCCTGCGCCAGGCCCGGAACCGGCAACTCTTCCTGGATCAGGTTCGAGATACCCTGGGGCTGGCCGTCGAGGTGCTGGCTCCCGAGGCGGAGGCCCGGCTGTCCCTCACCGGCGTGCTCACCGCCCTGGCTCCGGAAATGCTCACGGCCCCGGACCTCCTGGTCTTTGATGTGGGCGGGGGCAGCTCGGAGTTCGCCCTGGTGCGCCCGGGCCGGGAACCGGTTCTGGCCAGCCTGCCCCTGGGGGTCCTGACCCTGAGCCAGGCCCGGCCCCTGGGCGATCCGCCGCTGCCCGGAAAAGGTGGCGTCCCTGAAAGCAAGAACTGGCGGCCCGCCTCAGTTCTTTCTATGAGGAGGCCATCGGGCCCTATCTTCAGGGGAACCCCCGTCTGGTGGGCACCGCCGGGGCGGTCACGACCCTGGCGGCCATGCAGTTAAAGTTGCGGGCCTATGACGCCACTAAGATCAACAACCTGACCTTGACCCGGGCCCAGGTGGCGGCCCTGGCCGAATGTGCTGGCCGGTTTGCCCGAAGCGGCCCGGGCCCGTCTGCCCGGGATCGAGCCCGCCAAGGCCGGGGTCATGGTGGCCGGGGCCCTGATCGTTTTGACTATTCTCGAGGTCTGCCGGCAGGATTCCCTGGTGGTGATCGACGCCGGGCTCCTGGAAGGGGTCTTGCACGAGATGGCCGGCAAGTTTTAAGTTTCGGGATTCGCCGGAAAAGGATAAAATTATTATTTTAGTTCACCATCCGTTGGCAACCAGGCGATGGGATCATTATTATGAAAAAGATGATGCACTTAACCCTGTTCCGCCGCAGCATGGCTCCAGAATCTTGCCGCCGGGAACTCAAACGCTGGGGGATAAACCGTATGTCTCATGATAGCATTCACTATGCCTACACTTTCGATGATCTGCTGCTGCTGCCGGGGGCCTCTTCGGTGCTGCCCAGTGAAGCGGACCTTTCTACCCGCCTGACCCGGCGTATCTCCCTCAACATTCCCCTCATCAGTTCCGCCATGGACACGGTGACCGAGGCGGACACGGCCATCTCTTTAGCCCGCCAGGGCGGCATCGGCATCCTGCACCGCAACATGACCATCGAAGCCCAGGCCCTGGAGGTGGAAAAGGTCAAAAAGTCGGAGTCGGGGATGATCATCGAGCCGGTGACCATCGGGCCCGAGGCCCGGATTGCCGATGTGCTGCAACTGATGGAGCGCTACCGCATCTCCGGCATCCCGGTGGTGGAAGGGAAAAAATTAGTGGGCATCGTCACCAACCGGGACCTGCGCTTTGAAACCAACCTGGCGCAAAAAGTCAAAGAGGTGATGACCAAGGACCGCCTGGTCACCGCCCAGGTGGGGATCACCCTGGAGGAGTCCAAGGCCCTGCTCCATAAGTACCGCATTGAAAAACTCCTGGTGGTGGACGACGACGGCAATCTCAACGGGCTCATCACCATCAAGGACATCGAAAAAATCCGCAAGTATCCCCTGTCCTGCAAGGATGAGTTCGGCCGCCTGCGGGTGGGGGCGGCCATCGGCGTGGGCCCCGACCGGGAGCCCCGCATCGAGGCCCTGGTCAAGGCCGGGGTGGATGTCATCGTGCATCGACACCGCCCACGGCCACTCCCGGCGGGTGATCGAGACGGTGGAGGATACCAAGCGGAATTTCTCCGACGTCGAGTTGGTCGCCGGCAACGTCGCCACCGCCGACGGGGCCCGGGACCTGATCAAGGTCGGGGTGGACGCGGTCAAGGTGGGGGTGGGGCCCGGTTCCATCTGCACCACCCGGGTGATCGCCGGGGTGGGGGTGCCCCAGATCTCCGCCATCATGGACTGCGCCAAAGCCGCCAAAGCCGCGGACATCCCCCTGGTGGCCGACGGCGGCATCAAGTACTCCGGCGACGTCACCAAGGCCCTGGCCGCCGGCGCCGACGTGGTGATGATCGGCAGCCTCTTTGCCGGCACCGACGAGTCCCCCGGTGAAACCGTGATCTTTCAGGGCCGAGTTACAAGATCTACCGGGGCATGGGGTCCGTGGAGGCCATGAAGGCCGGCAGCCGGGACCGCTACTGCCAGGAGGACGTCAACCTGGAGAACAAACTGGTGCCGGAGGGTATCGTGGGCCGGGTGCCGTCCCGGGGAAAACTGGCGGACGTCATTTTCCAACTCATGGGGGGCCTGCGCTCCGGCATGGGCTACGTCGGGGCCAGGACTATCCCGGAACTCCAGAGCCTGGCGAAATTCGTCCGCATCAGCCCCGCGGGCCTCAAAGAATCCCACGTCCACGACGTCATCATCATGAAGGAAGCCCCGAATTATTGGGTGGATTAGAGGTTTGTAGAGTGAGCGGTAGGGTGCGCACTGCGCACCAAACCTTCCCACGGCCTCAAGGAATCCCACGTCCAGACGTCATCATCATGAAGGAAGCCCCGAATTATTGGGTGGATTAGAGGATTTTTGTAGGGGGAGCAGTAGGGTGCGCACTGCGCCCCAAACCTTTCTCTAACCAAAGACCCGTAGGGGCGGACCTGGGTGTCCGCCCTTTTTTTGCTCCCCACCAAGAGGAAGATAACCAAGGGAGGGCCATTGGCCCTCCCTTGGTTGGTGCGTAGAACGCACCCTACAGGTTCATAGCGGGCGGGGACGCCCGCCCTACAACATGATAAGGGCGACCCGACGGGTCGCCCTTACTTATGGGATTGGGGGTGGGGGTTTGGGGGACGGGGGAAAGGGCTTCCATCGCCCTTTGCCCCCTCCCCCAATTCTTTCCCTCATTCTTTACCCTTCGGCGGCTTTGGGTTGGTCGGCCAGCCAGGCCTCCCGTTCGGCTTTTTTCATGGGGCTGGGGCCCAGTTTCAGGGTCCGGGCCACCATTTCCTTGGCGTAGGCGGCGAATTTCGGGCCTTCCGAGGAGGACAGGTTGAACATTTCCACCCGTTCCGGTTCCATCCCTATCTGGTCGAAATCCTTTTTCACTTTAGTGACCCGCTTCCGGGCCCGGATGTTGCCCATGAGATAGTGGCACTCACCTTCCAGGCAGCCCACCACCATAACTGCATCGGCGCCGCTCTCAAAGGCCTTGAGCAGGTGGATGATATCCACGCGCCCGGTGCAGGGCATCAGGATGAGTTTGATATCCGGGGGGTATTGCAGTCGCATCGAACCTGCCAGGTCCGCAGCGCTGTAGCCTCAGTAGCGGCAGCAAAAGCCGATGATTTTAGGAGACCATGCAGCAGTCATAACCAACTCCTCCTCTTCTTATTATCCCGCCGCCAGGGCCGTTTCCTGGGCAATGATCTGGGAGTCAGTAAAGTTTTTCAAGGTGATGGCTTTGCCCGGGCACTCCGAGACGCACACGCCGCAGCCCTGGCACTTGGCCGGATCGATGTAGGCCGCGTCGATGGTGTAATCGATGACCGGTACATTGAAGGGGCAGGTGCGCACGCAGGTGAGGCAGACGGCGCATTTCTCCGGCTCCACCTCCGCCACGATGCCGCCCACTTCCACAATGCTCTTGGCCAGGAAGGTGGCGGCCCGGCCCGCGGCCGCCTTGGCCTGGGCGATGGTTTCATCGATGGGCTTGGGATAATGGGCCAAACCCGCCAGGAAGAGGCCGTCGGAGGGCAGGTCCACCGGGCGCAGCTTGGCGTGGGCCTCGTTGAGGAAGCCCTCGGCGTTCCGGGGCACTTTAAAGATTTCGCCGATGTCTTCCACCGGGTTGGGCAGAATCGCCGAGGCCAGGGTCAGCAGGTCGGGGTACAGCACCACCGGCCGACCCAGGATGGGATCGGTGATGGTCAGTTGGAGCTTGCCGTCGGCGGTCTGCTCCACCTGGGGCTTGCTGTCCAGATCGTAGCGGATGAACATGACCCCCAGTTCCCGGGCCTTTTTGTAGAGCAGTTCTTTGTCCCCGTAGGTGCGCATATCCCGGTAGAGGATGAAGACATCCAGATTGGGGTTGATCTCTTTGAGTTCGATGGCCGATTCCACCGAATGGGTGCAGCACAAGCGGCTGCAGTAGGGGCGCTCGGGTTCCCGGGAGCCGACGCACTGGATGAAGACCGCCTCCTGGGCTTCCATGATCTTGGGGTCTTTGGCGGCGACGAGTGTGTCCAGTTCCAGGGACGTGTAGATCTTGGGGTTTTGGCCGTAGAGGTACTCTTCGGGTTTCAGGCCGTACCCCCCCGTGGCCATGATGGTGGCGCCGTGGTCCAACTTGCGCTCACCTTCAGGGGTCTGAACCAGGGAGGAGAAGTTGCCGACGAAGCCGCTGGTGTCTGAGACGGCGGAGTTGAACATGATCTCGATGTTGGCGTGCTTCTCCACCTTTTTGATCAGGTCTTCCAGGTAGCCCCGGTAGTCGTACCCCCGGGCACTGGTCACCAGGTTCCAGGCCTGACCGCCCAATTTATCGCCCTTTTCCACCAGGTAGGCCTGAAAACCCATGTCGGCGATGGAGAGGGCCGCTTCCATGCCCGCGACCCCGCCGCCGATGACCAGGGCGGCTTTGGTGACCGGGAACGACTGTTTGTGGAGGGGTTCCAGCCGCACCACGCGAGCCACGACGCCGCGGATCAGGTCCTTGGCTTTTGCCAGGGCCTTTTCCGGCTCGTGCATATGCACCCAGGAGTTCTGGTCCCGGATGTTGGCCATATCGAAGAGGTAGGGGTTGAGACCCGCCTCCCGGACGGTTTCCTGGAACATGGGCATGTGGGTCCGGGGGCTGCAGGAAGCCACCACCACCCGGTTGAGGTTGTGTTCCTTGATGAAATTCAGGATCTTGCCCTGGGTGTCGGTGGAGCAGGTGAACAGGTTCTGGTCGGCCACCGTTACCCCCGGCAGGGTGGCAACGTATTCGGTGAGGGCCGGGACGTTGATCACGCCGCCGATGTTAATGCCGCAGTTGCAAACAAAGACGCCGACGCGAGGCTCTTGCCCCTCGACATCCGTCTCGGGCGGCAGCTCTTTGACCGCAAGCTGGGTGCCCCGGGCCGCGGCCAACAGTTCGCCCGCCGCGGCAGCAGCCGCCGAGGCCTCCATCACCGACTGGGGGATATCCTTGGGACCTTGAAACGCCCCGCAGACAAAGATCCCTTCCCGGTTGGTGGTCACCGGCGCAAAGGGCGAGGTCCAGGCAAAATGAGTTTCCGGCCTGATGTCAACTCCCAGTTTGGCGGCCAGCTCCATGACCTGGGTGGAGATTTCCAGTCCGCAGGAGAGCACCACCATATGGAATTCTTCGGTCTGAATAACCCCATCTTCGCTCATATAGCGAATGTGAATATTGCCGGTCTCCGGGTCGGGGTCCACGCTGTGAATCCGGGAGCGGATAAAGCGCACCCCGCTTTCCTGTTCGGCCCGCCAGTAATACTTTTCAAAATCCTTCCCATGGGTACGCATGTCCATGAAAAAGATCGTGGTGTCCAGGGTGTATTCCTTGCAGTGCTCCTTGGCGATGACCGCCTGCTTGATGGCGTACATGCAGCACACCGAAGAGCAGTAAGGATTGGTTTTTTCATCCCGGGAGCCCACGCATTGCAGCCAGGCGATCTTGGTGGGTTCATCCCGGTCGTAGGGGCGCATGACATGTCCCTGGAACGGCCCCGTGGCGCTCAAGATGCGTTCGAATTCCATACTGTTGACGATATTGGGGGATTCACTGTATTCATAACCGGGGGTGCGGCGGGGATCGAAGAGGGAGAAGCCCGGGGCCAGGACCACGGCGCCCACCTCCAACTCGCGCTCCTTCACCTCATCCCCGTAGTTGACGGCCTTGGCCAGGCAGACTTTCTCGCACATGCCGCAGCCGATACAGACGTCGCGGTCGATGGCGTAGGCCAGGGGCACCGCCTGGGGATAGCGGATATAGGTGGCGGCGCGGCGATCCAGACCATAATTGAATTCATTGACCGCCCTGACGGGGCAGGTCTGGCGACAGATGCCGCAGCCGGTGCACTTTTCTAAATCGATATAGCGCGGGTAACCGGTGATAACTGCTTTAAAATCCCCCGCTTCCCCGGTAAGGGACGACAGCTCCGAATTGGTGATGGTTTCAATGTCGATATGCCGGGCCACCTCCACCAGCTTGGGAGAGACAATGCACATGGAACAGTCGTTGGTGGGGAAGGTCTTGTCCAACTGGGACATGGTGCCGCCGATGGTTGGGGAGCGGTCCACCAGGTAGACCTTGTATCCGGCATTGGCCAGGTCCAGGGAGGCCTGCATGCCGGCAATCCCGCCGCCCAATACCAGGGCAGCCCCGACTTTTTTATTATTTTGCTGCGTCATGAGTTATTCCTCTTCCAGAGATTTGAATCCCAAGCCTTGCGGGGTCCTTCCCCCTCAAAAAGGGGCTAGGCCGCCAAGAGGCCAAATTTGGGACTGGTGCCCTCATGCCCCAGGATGGTCACCTGGGAAATTTTCTCCAGGTCGTTCAAACGCAAGGAGATAGTGTAGATGCCCAGGCCGGTGCGGGCCGCCAACTGCCGCACGGTTTGAGGCCCGGCCTCTAGGGCGGCATAGAGCAGGTCCCGATGGTATTCCTCTTGGGCCACGGTCTTAACCAAGTCGCTGTAAGCCTCGGGGTCCAGTTTTTCATGATAGACATTTTCCACTTCGGTGAGTTGACGCTGGATGCCCATCAGCCATCTAAGATCAGGGTTCATAATGGCCCGGCTTACCGCCGCCAGGGGAAGTTCCTGCCGGTCCCGATCCAGGGGGCCCAATTCCCGCAGGATCCCAGTGAGCTCGGTGACATATTCGGCAAACTGCTGGCCCTCGGTGGCGCTGACCCAGCGGAGCTGGAGGCGCTCCTGGCCCAGGCCCGAGATTTCCAACAAATAGCGCACCAGATCCATTCTTTTGGCGGCATAGACATTACCTTCCAGGTAATGGCAGTCTCCGATGTGTCAGCCGAAGACAAAAACCCCGTCATAATTCTTTTGTAAGGCCTTCATGACATACATCGGGTCGACCCGGCCGGTGCACATGGTGCGCATGATGCGCAGGTTGGCGGGGTATTGAAAACGGGCGATCCCCGCGGTATCGGCCCCGGCATAGGCGCACCAGTTACAGAGAAAGCCCATGATTTTCGGCTCGAATTCTTTACTCATCAACCGACTCCTTTTGATTTTTCTGACCTCGCCTTAAGCAGCCATATGAATGTAGGCTAAAATCTGCTTGTCGCGGAAATGGGCCATGTCAATGGCCCGCTGGGGACAACCCGCGGCGCAGATGCCACAACCCTTGCACAAGGCGGGGATATTTTCCGCCCGCCAGCCCTTGCCCGCCACCTCCACCAGCTTGATGGCCCCGAAGGGACAGCTGGCCTCGCACAGGCCGCAGCCGATACACAGAGATTGGTCCACCGTGGAGACGATGGGCTCCACCTCGACCTGCTCCTGGGCCAGGATGGTAGCGGCCCGGCCCGCCGCGGCCTTGGCCTGGGCGATGGACTCATCCATGGGCTTGGGATAATGGGCCAGGCCGGCCATAAAGATGCCGTCGGTGGCGAAATCCACCGGCCGCAGCTTGGCATGCGCCTCGGCAAAGAACCCTTCGGCGTTGCGGGACACCTTGAACAGCTCCCCCAACTCCTCGGTGGGATTGGGCATCACCGCACTGGCCAGGGCCAGCAGGTCGGGCTGCAGGACTATCGCCCGTTCCAGGATGGGATCGGTGATGGTCAGCGACAGCCGGCCGTCGGCCGTCTGTTCCACCTGGGGCTTGCCCTCCAGATCGAAGCGGATAAACATGACCCCTTGTTCCCGGGCCTCTTTATAGAGCAGTTCCTTTTCGCCGTAAGTGCGCATATCCCGGTAGAGGATAAAGACGTCCAT
>CAWKEQ010000004.1:0-29692 GCA_963848565.1 uncultured delta proteobacterium | reverse complement strand
TCCGGGGAAGGCAAGACCTCGGCCCCGCCCTTTGCCAACGTCACCTTCCTGGGCAAGCCCAAGAACTGTGTCATGTCGGCCCGGGGTAAACTCGTCGCCTGCACCCAGCTCAAACCGGAAGACCTGGAAGGGAGCTGCTGGAAACGCATCACGGCCCAGCGGAAATACGGGAAATCCTGGTAGCCGAGCCGTAACTACGGAAGATAGGAGGAATCCTCAATATGGCGATTCTCTGTGACGATTGCAGAAACTTCAAATACACCTATGACCCGCAGATTTCCAAGGTATGTTTCGGGCACTGCCGGGCCATTGAGTATCCTTTCCTGCTGGGCGTTTTCAAGGAAGCGCGGCCGGGCGCCTTTACGGCCCCCAAAGACTGCAAGTTCTTCCAAGAAAAGAAAAAGTAGGATAGACTAACCATCAACCGGGGCGTCTGGCGGCGCCCCGTTTCTTTCTCCTTCACTGGAAACTTTCCAATTACACTCATTTCAACCTTTTTCTTCATTTACCCTAAACTCTATCCACCTTTTTCCACCCCCCTTCCCTTATACATCTTTTCTCATCTGGACTTTATGAAAGATTATTCACTCTATTATTGCGATCCGCGGCTTGAAGAAGCCGAGGTGTTGGAACTCCTGAAGCTGGTCTGGGATGAACTCTACGAACTGGAGTTCGACGCCGTGTTTGGTACCTGGCGGGGGGCGCATTTGGAGCCGGAAACGGACACGGTGCACATCACCTGGGAAAACATGTATTCGGCGCCTTTTATGACCTCCATTCACCGGGTCACCCGGGTTATCAGGAACGACTACCCCCGGGATGAATTTCTCCGACTGGAACAGGCCGAAATCGAGCGCCTCCGGAGCCTGCCGCGGAAGAAGGGATAAGAGTTAAAATGCAGGGAGGCACTGGTCCAGGAACAACGGGGGCGGGTGGTTCCTCTCTAACATCAAGATGGAGGCGATGAGAGCCAGCCAATGTCTATCGATGGTTATATTGACTATCAGCGCCGGGAATTTTGTAAAGATGTACAATGTCCCCTCCAGCTGGAGTTAGAGGATCAGCCGCCGGGCTCTGAGGGTTATGACCAGATAAGGCAGGCTTGTCAGAGCAATTGTCGCTATACTACGTATCAATTTCATCATTGGTTGATCGATAAAGGCTATTTGCTGGTCAGGCCGGAATAATTATTAGAGAAATTATTTATTATGCTCAAGGGATAGGAGATCTGTATGGATTGGGGAATGGAAAATCGTTTAAGCCAACTTATGCCCAATGGCAAATGTTTTTTTATGCCCATCGACCATGGTTATTTTCAAGGGCCGACCCGGAAGCTGGAGAGGCCGGGAGAGACCATAAAGCCGCTGCTGCCTTATGCGGACGCCATCTTTGTCACCCGGGGGGTATTGCGGGCGGCGATTGATCCTCTCACCAGTAAACCGATTGTGCTGCGAGTCTCCGGATGTACCAGCATGGTGGGCAAGGATTTGGCCAACGAGGAACTCACCACCTCGATTGCCGAGATCATCCGTTTGAACGCCTCAGCCGTGGGGCTGTCGATCTTTATCGGCAGTGAATATGAAAAAGAGACCCTCAAGAATCTGGCCACCCTGGTCAATATGTGCGAGGATTACGGCATTCCGGTGATGGCGGTTACCGCGGTGGGCCGGGAATTGGACCAACGGGAGGCGCGCTATCTGAAATTATGCTGCCGCATCGCCGCGGAGCTGGGCGCCAGGGTGGTCAAGACGTATTGGTGCCCGGAACATTTTGATCAAGTGGTGAACGGCTGTCCGGTACCGGTGATTATGGCCGGGGGGCCCAAGTGCGAGACCGAGCTGGAGGTCCTGGAATTTGTGCACGACGGTATAGAGAAAGGGGCGGTGGGAATCAACCTGGGGAGAAATGTCTGGCAGAGTCCCCATCCGGTGGCCATGGCCAAGGCGTTACGGGCCATCGTGCATGACAATGTTTCCGTCAAGCAGGCTCACGAGATCTTGAAGCAGACCAGGGAACATAAACCGAAAACGGCGGCGTAATGCAGCGAGTTCGAGGTGCAAAGTTCAAGGTTAAGAGAAAACCAGCTGTTCATCCTGAACTGTTTTTAACTTGGCACTCATAATGCTTAACTTTTAACGTCGAACCTATTTTTGAGACAGATGATAGTCGCTAAATACTACAACAATAAAGATATCCGCCTGGAGGAACTGCCCACGCCGCAGATCGGGCCGGGGGAGATCCTGGTTAAGGTCCGGGCCAGCGGTATTTGCGGCACCGATGTGATGGAATGGTACCGGATTAAGAAGGCTCCCCGGATTTTGGGCCATGAAATCGCCGGCGAGGTCGTGGAGTCGAAATCAGAGCGATACCATCCGGGCCAGCGGGTTTTTGTCAGCCATCACGTGCCGTGCAACGACTGCAAGTATTGCCGGGAAGACAATCAGACGGCCTGCGACACGCTGCATTCCGGCAATTACGATCCCGGGGGCTATAGTGAATATGTCCGGGTGCCCAAGATTAACGTGGATTGCGGGGTGTATGTCTTGCCGGATCAGGTTTCCTATCTCGAAGGCACCATGATCGAGCCGTTGGCGTGCGGGGTCAGAGGCCTGGGGCTGATCGATATCCGGGCCCACCACACCGTGTTGATCCTGGGCTGCGGCATCTCCGGCATCCTGAATATTCAGTTAGCCAAGTTGACCGGCGCCCGGGTTATTGCCACCGATATCAACGAGTATCGCTTGCATAAAGCGACCGAGTTCGGCGCCGATCACGTGCTGCATGGGGCTCAGGACCTGAATCTCAAGGCCGATCGGGTGATCGTTTGCACCGGAGCTTACGCCGCGGTGGAGCAAGCCTTCCGTTGCGTTGAGAAGAAGGGGATTATTCTCTTCTTTGCCATTCCTAACCGGGATATCGCCATTCCCGTCCCGGACTTTTGGAGAAATGAACTTACCGTGACTTCATCTTACGGCGCCGCCCCGGTTGATTTGGAAGCGGCGCTGGCACTCATAGCCGATAAAAAGATCAACGTCAAAGACACCATCACCCAGACCCTGCCGTTAACCCAGATTCAGGCGGCTTTCAAAATTGTCGCCGAAGCCAAGGAATCTTTAAAGGTGGTGTTAGAGGTTAATTAAACGGTAGCGGCCAAGGCTTGCCTAGACGATCTTTTCTTTACAGCCTGGTACCATCAGATCTGCATATTTGATATACCTTATCACCGATAAAGGTCTCTGCCGGCGGAATATCAAGGGGAAGCCGGGCAACTGACTACAGGCAGGATAATTTAACCGGAGAGGAGAAATTCCCATGGCCAGTGAAGTCCTGAATTTAACCGCCCAGATTGTTATCTCCCACGCCGCCATGACTGAACTCACCCCCAAGGAATTGGTGAAGGAAATTAAAGCGGTTTATCATGCTCTGGCTGCTTTGGAAGAGGAGGTTATTCTTCTCGAGGCCGTGGCCCCGGTGCGCCGGCCCCGGAAACCCCGAGCTGTAAGAATGGTGGAATCGCCTGAGGCCAAGGCGATTGAAGATGAAACCAAGCTCCCGGTAGGAGATCCGGATTATATGGAATTTATGGAAAGCCGGGAAGGGTGAACCGGGCCGGGGTGGGGTCCTAAAAAATTTTCCCCGTTCGTTCCCAAGTGCACCTTGGGAACGAGTAAAAAGAGTAAACTCTGCAGAACTGGCTGATTAGATATTTCCCGTGTACCTGACGCCCTCGAGACCTTTAAAATGGGCGTCTTGGGTCCAGATAACCCCTTGGTAAGTTCGGGCTGTCGCCAAAATGACGCTATCAGCGAGGGGCAGCTTGAGATCGCGGCTGATCCGGCCGGCTTTCAGGGCCAGGACCGCGTCCAAAGGCACGATCAACCCCTGATGCATGGCCGCGGCTGCCCTGGAGCGCCACATCTTCCCCCCGTTGTTGAAGAACCCGTTTGAATACTTCCAGGAGGCATATGGTGGGAACAATGAGGGAACCCGGGTCCTCTAAAGCCGCGGCATAAAAATCGGCCTGGGGGCCGTCGGCAAAGTACTCCAACCAGCCACAGGAATCGACCAGGTTCATAGTCGATCCTCGTCGCGGTGCACCTCCGTATCAATCCCCCGGATAAACCCTCGCAAAGCTTTGGGCTCCCTTAAGGGTATGAGTTCGATGCGATTCTCATACCGAAGGACCTGAACCCGGGTGCCGGGTTGAAGATCCATGGACTTCCTGACCTCACGGGGGATCACTACCTGGAATTTTGATGAGACGGTGACCGTCTTCATGATGATCTCCATCGATAACAGGTTTGTTCTACGATACCATGATCGATATCATGGGGCAAGATGAAGGAAGTATCTGGTATCCCGGAAGAACGAAGGGCCGCTCCAGGCTCATATCGTAAAACTCACCCCTCAGCCTTATACGCTGCGGCGATGCGCCGCAGTTTCTCCACCTCCGCGGCGGGCAGAGGCGGCACCGGTCCCTGGAGCCGCGCCGCCAGCACGACCCGGGCGGTGTGTTCCAGTTTCTCCATCTTGTTATAGGCGTCCATCACATCCAGCCCCACGGTCATGGCGCCGTGACGGGATAAGAGCAGGGCGTCATATTCCCGGATGTAATCCCGGATGGCCTCGGGGACCTCGCTGGTGCCGGGAGTGGCGTAGGGCGTGGTGGGAATCCCCCCCAGGGTAATCACCACCTCGGGCAGGATGGGTTCCAGCAGGGAGATCCCCGCCAGGGTGCAGGCCGTGGCGTAAGGCAAATGGGCATGAACCACGGCCGACACATCCGGGCGCAACTCATAGGCCAGGAGGTGCATCCGGATTTCCGAGGTGGGCCGCCCCTCCCCCGCGATCACCCGGCCCGTAAGGTCCACGGTAATCACCTGATAGGCCTCCATGATACCCTTGTTAATGCCGCTGGGGGTGGTGAGCACCCGGTCTCCCAGGCGCACGCTGACATTGCCGTCAGTGGCGGCCAAATAATTTTTCCGGTGCAGCATCCGGCAGATGCGCACAATGTCTTCTTTGAGTTGTTGTTGGGCGTTCATGATTGATCCTGAGGCCGCGCCGGCGGTTCAAAGCCCCCCCGGCCTTTTCTCCGCAAGAGCCGTTAGCCGTGGCGCGCCGCTTGGCATAAGATTGGTGGCCCAGGCTTGCCGCCGGGGCCGAAGCCAGGCGCGTTTCACGTCTGGCGCTAGGGTGCGTCAAACGCACCTGACATTTCTCAACCTGAGGGACTGGTCTTCCCAGGGGCCCCGGGGTGAAGCGGCAAAATTATGAGAACCTTCGGAAAATGGGAGTGATTTTTCCCGAACTTACGTTTCTTCGGCTAATCACCAATGATACCGGAAATCAGTTTTGAAATCACTTCTGGGTAATTAATTCCAGGTTTTCTCTCCCCCCTTTTCTCAAAGGAGGTACGGGGGAAAATTAATTATAGCGTTTGCCATAAATTCTTTCCACTTGGAGATTCTTAAATCCCCCCAAGTCCCCCTTTTTCAAAGGGGGACTTTAGCAGCAATTCCTTATAGTTCCCCCCCTTTCTCAAGGGGGGTTAGGGGGGATTTAGAATGATGCCGCCATCGGAAAATACTTTTGGCAAACGCTATAACTATTGAATAATACTCCACAATGACCCGTGAAACCCGGGGGTTCAAAATGCCCGTTCTTCACGAGATGGCGGTTTGATACCAGAGAAATTATGCCTCCCGGCCTGAGAAGGAGGAGCCGGCAGGGCTATTTGGCGGGTTCCCGCGTCACTCCCACTTTGATCAGTGCTCTTTCCGCCCCGTCCAGGGTCTCCCGGGACTGGGTCCCCCGGGTCTGGGCGATCAGGGCGAATAAGGCGTCCAGGATGGCTATTTGACAAATGAGGGAGGCAACGGCTTCTTCAGGCAGGGTGGCCTCCCGGGAAGCCGTGACCAGGACCGGGTTGGAAATCCGGGCCAGAGGTGAAAGGGAGTTGTTGGTGATACACATGACCCTGGCTTCTCTTTCCCGGGCCAGACTCACTGTTTCCATTATTTCACGGGTGGTTCCCAGGTTGGAGATGGCCAGCACTACGTCTTCCCGGGACAGCATGGAGGCCGCCATCAGCATCAGGTAGAAGTCGGTGCACACGTAGGCCTTGAGGCCCAGCAGGAGAAAGCGGTTGCCGATGTAGGTCACGGCTGGCCCGGAGCCCCCCACCCCCACCACCATGATCTGCCGGGCCGTGAGGAGAAGTTGGGCCGCCTCCTTCATTGCCTCGATCTCCAAAATTTCCAGGGTATCTTGCAAAGCCACGCCGTTGGTTTGAAAGACTTTGCGCACGGTGGCGACCTCGTCTTCACCTTCGACGCCCAGGTCTTCGTGTAAGCGCGGTGACGGGATGACCATCTCCCGGGCCAGGGCGATCTTAAAATCCTGGAAGCCTTTAAAGCCCAGGATGCGACAGAATCGCATCACCGTAGCTTCACTGACCGCGGCGGCGGCCGCCACTTCATTCACCGAGGCATAGATGGCCATCTCCGGTTGCCTGAGAATGACGTCGGCCACCTTCCGTAAGGCCGTTTTCAGGGAGGGATAAAGTCCCCGGAGCCTGATCAAGGTGCCGGTTTGCGGGTCTCTATTGCCGCTGTCAGGGGGCATTATCTCCATAATCCAATCTCCCATGATCCTGAATATAATATAGTTAATTTTATCATTAATATAATGTGCTGGAAAAAATAAAGATAACTCTTAAGGCCTTTAAGTTTTCCGACCGTTGAGGACGTTAGCCTCCTCTGCCGCCGAGTTACAGCAACCGCTGGACCATTTTCAAGGCTTCCTCCCGGGTCTGGACCAGGCCTTCCCACTGGGCTTCCTCTACCACGGTGAGCAGTTGCCGGAACCGGGGTCCCGGCGGGAGCCCCAGGCGGATCAAATCATGGCCGCTGAGGAGCTTGGGGTGGCGTTCCTGCGGTTCCAGACGCTCTCTTAGGAACCGGTAGGCCGCATCCGCCAGATCAGCTAACACCGCCTCGGAATCCGCCGGCTTCAGAGGACCTTGTCCCGCCAGGCTGTCTGCCATGGCCAGGGCAAAGAGGCCCGGTAGTTCAGGCCGTGCCGCCCTCACCAGCCGACCCAGGGCCCGAAAGCTGAGTTCCCGCTCGCGGAAGGCTGATAACAACAGAAACGGACGCATGTGCATCTGGATGAGGCTGGTTACCGTCCTGGTCTCAGCCTGACTGCAGCGCAACCTTGAGGCCACCCGGCTGAAAATCTCCAGCCCCACTTTTTCGTGATAGTAAAACGTGTAACGCTCCGGGTCGCTGCGGCGCGCCTGGACCTGGGGCTTGCCGGCATCATGAAACAGGGCGGCGAGTTTCAAGAGCACCGTCTTGGGAGGCTGGTGGGCGTAGCGGACCACCTCCGCCGCCAGTTCTTCGAAATACTCTTCCGGATCCGCCAACACCTCCTCGAGGGCGGCCACGGTCGCCAGGGAATGGCCGTAGACATCCAGGTGGTGGTAGCCATTCTGCTCCACTCCTTTCATGGCGTCCAGTTCCGGAAACACCTGCCCCAGCAGCCCCGCCGCTCCCATGGCCCCGAGCACCGGCGCGGCCGAGGGCGCCGCCAGGAGCAGGAACAACTCCTGGTGTACCCTTTCCCCCGCCACCCGGGAAAATTCCGGAGCGACGACGCGGATGGCCGCGGTGGTTTCCGGAGTGATCTGAAAACCATGGGTGGCGGCAAAGCGATAGGCCCGGATGAGTCGCAGGGGGTCGTCACGGAAATTTTTCGGGGCCACCATCCTGAGCCGGCCCCGGGCCAGGTCCGGGAGGCCTCCCAGGGGATCGACAAGCTCCGGGGGACCCTGCCCGAGGACGGAGTTCAGGCCCACTGCCAGGGCATTAAGGGTGAAATCCCGGCCCGCCAAATCCCCCTCCAGGGTGGGGGCCCGGAATTCGGCCAGGTCCAGGATCTCCCCCTGCCACACCACCCGGGCGGTGCGCTCGGCTTCGTCCAGGAGGACATAGGTCCCACCCAGGGTCCCAGCCAATTCCCGGGCCAGTTCCAGGGTCTGGGCCGAGACCGCCAGATCCAGGTCCTGGGCCGGCCGGCCCAGGGCCAACTCTCGGACGGAGCCGCCCACCAGGTAGACTTCGAGAGATCGGGCCGCCGCCAATCGACCCAGACTCACCAGGGATGGCTGGTTCGCCAGAGGCCTTAGGCCCTGGTTCAGGTTGTCCATAAGAATGCTGGTTGCCAGGGGAACCCCGGCTGGGGTAAACTGGTGTCGTGACCCGGTGGCGTCGATGGGACAATCTCCTAAACGATGTAGATAAGCGCAGGCGCCGTAACCCAGAAGACCGACAGCGACAAGACAGAGCGATGAGATTGTGCTTAAATTATACTGACATGTTCACAAATTTGCAACATTATTGAACCTGGCCGCTCTCAAAAAGGCAGAGCAAAACCCACCACTTGCTTGCCCTTTTCCATTCTCCCATAAAGGATGGCAGAAGTCCATGACAGCTCGCCCTGGGAAATCCGTGTTTATTTGTCAGAACTGTGGGTATCAGGCGCCCAAATGGCTGGGCCGCTGCCCCGATTGCGGCACCTGGAGTTCCATGGCCGAAGAAGTGACCCCCTCGGCTCCCGTGCCTGAGGTGCAGCTCCCACCCCGACGTCGCGCCCCCCAGCCGTTAATCGGGCTTAAAGCCCCCCCCGAGGTCCGCCAGGTGAGCGGCCTGACGGAATTCGACCGCACCCTGGGCGGCAGCGTGGTCCACGGGTCCGTGGTCCTTTTGGGGGGCGACCCCGGCATCGGCAAATCCACTCTGATGCTCCAGGTGCTGGACCGGCTCTGCCGCCAGGGAGATAAGGGCCTCTATATCTCCGGCGAAGAGTCCGAGACCCAGATCAAGCTGCGGGCCGACCGCCTGGGGCTCACCGCCCCGGGGCTCCTGGTGGCCACGGAAACCTGCCTGGAAAATATCCTTCAGGTGGTGGAGGAGTGCCGGCCCGCGTACCTTTCGCTCGATTCCATCCAGACCCTCTACACCGCCACCTTGCCCGCGGCCCCCGGGTCTTTGACCCAGGTCCGGGAGACCGCTTTCCGCCTGGTGCAGCAGGCCAAACTCACCGGCATCGCCACCTTCCTGATCGGCCACGTCACCAAGGAAGGCGCCATCGCCGGTCCCATGGTGCTGGAGCATCTCGTCGATACGGTGCTCTACCTGGAGGGGGACCGGAGCCACGCCTTCCGGCTGCTGCGCACCGTCAAGAACCGCTTCGGCCCTACCCATGAGCTGGGGATCTTTGAAATGCAGGAGGCGGGGCTGGTGGAAGTGACCAACCCCTCGGGACTGTTCATGGCAGAACGCTCCCGGGAAGTCCCCGGCGCCGCGGTGATTCCCAGCCTGGAGGGCTCGCGGCCCATCCTGGTGGAAGTCCAGGCCCTGGTGTCGCCGTCCTCTCTGGCGCAACCCCGGCGTCAGAGCATGGGCGTGGACCCGGGCCGGGTGTCGCTCCTGGTGGCCATCCTGGAAAAGCGGGTGGGGCTGGCCATGGGGGGCCAGGACCTGTTCGTCAATGTGGCCGGAGGGGTGCGCCTCACCGAGCCCGCCGCCGACCTGGGGGTGGCCATGGCCCTGGCCTCATCGTTCCTGGACCGGCCGGTGCCCGCCGACACCCTGATCTTCGGGGAAGTCGGCCTCACCGGGGAAGTCCGGGCGGTGAGCGCCCCGGAGATCCGCCTCAAGGAAGGGCATAAACTGGGGTTCAAACGGGCCCTTCTGGCCCAACGCCAACAAGAACACCTGGGCGAGTTCCCCGGCCTGGAACTCGTAGGCGTAGAAACCCTGGCCGCAGCCATCCGGAGCATCTTTCCGTGAAGGCGATATCTTGAGGGGAGGACCGGGGGACGCGAGTCCCCCGCCCTCCCCTCAAACTCCCCTCCCAGCCCCCTGTAAGGGCGACCCGCTGGGTCGCCCCTAAGGATTCTTAGCCAACACGAGACAGAATGAAGCAGATTGTCTCGTTTAATCAACCATACCCCTGATAGGTCGCGGCCAAGGTTGCCACGGCCCTTTACCGCTTGGAGCAAGACAACTCTTTATATGACATGGGAATCATAAGGTAATTTTGGGTAGTCGTAGGCTTCAGCCCCACATGCACAGGTTGAAAACCTGTGCCACCATTTGCATGCAAACTGGCCAAAGGTTGCTTAGTGCTTGATGGCGAAAATCAAGAGCCTCTTTTAAAGCGGAAAGGATTAAGTCCCCCTTTGGAAAATGGCTATTTATAGTGATTTAAAGCTGTTATAGAAATCCCCCTAATCTCCCTTTAGGAAAGGGGGGAATAAAACCGGTTTTGGGCTCCTGCGCGGCTACGCCGCTCCGGTTTCAGAGGAACATTGTTTGATGGCATAGCCCATGTAGGATACTTTCAGATCTTCGCTTTCGCATAATGCGAAGGCTGCGGCTATTTCCTGGTTGCTCATCCTGCCCTTTTTTAAGGCTCGCAGGCTCCTGAGCAGGGCCAGAGGATTCCTGCGCGAAGCAATGCCTCTCAGTTCCTGATTGGTAAGGTTGCCGCGGTTCATAACCGCGATAAGTTCAGCCGGTTTGATGAATTTCTCCCAGACATGGACATTGGGTTGGGTCCAACTGGTGAAGCCCCAGTCCTGGCTGATTTTGATCACAACAAGTTTACTCAACCAAGTTCGATTGACCGTGTCAAAGCAAAATACTCCCCCCGGCTTCAGCGTGCGCGCGACTTCGCGGATCACCAGGCTGAGGTCGTCGACATGCTCGAGCACATCGCAGCAGGCAACGACATCGAAGGAGGCATCGGGAAAGGGCAACGCTTCTCCCTTTCCTACTTGGTAGTCGATGGCCAGATTGTTGTCGGCCGCATGTTGCCGCGCCGCTTCGAGGGAACGAGCCGCCGGGTCGATCCCGGTTACGGTGAACCCGTCCCGGGCGAATTCCTCCGCCAGAAAGCCGCCGCCGCAGCCGACGTCCAATACGGTCTTACCCGAAAGGTTGAGCTCTTGCAGCTTGCGCCTGAAATACCCGTACCTCACGGGGTTCATGCAATATCGGAGGCTGGAAATATCAAAGGCGGCATCCTCAGCCCACCAACTCATGGCCGTGTGTCTGGTAGATTTCGTTATTGATCTGCATAAATCCTCCTCAGGTGGTCACTCACAGTGCGGCTGCGTCATGGATCTCTCAGTGAAAGGCGTGGCCCACCGCGACAAACAGCATTAGTGCGACGAGGACGATGGCACTGACGGCTTCTCGGGTTATCCCCGGGCGGGCGTCGTGACCTCGTACGTAGTTGAGCAGTTTGCGGCGATTGAGCATGGCATGCGAGACAGTTGACACCAAAAAAAGGACGCCAAGAATGGTGTGCGCTGACATCCAGGCATGGCGCGAGAATGATATGATTGAATCCATCTGGTGCAGGTGATTGGCCAGGCCGGTGATCGGCAGCCCGAGGCCGGTAACGGTAGCGGTGAGAATAAGAAATCCTCGCAGGTTAAACAACTTCCTCCCGGTGTTTTTCATTTTCCCGATTACTCCTTTTAGCGCAATGCTTCGAGAGCGGCGCGTACGTGAACCAGTACCCGTACTGCGGCGGCCATATCTTCGGCACTGACGGCGGTGCTGAAGGCTCGCTCGAAAGTGTGGGCCCGTTCGTGCAACTGCTGGAAAATTCTGAGCCCATCGTCCGTCAATTTGACGTAGCGGCGCCGACCATCCCTGGCATCGGCACAACGCTCGACCAGTCGTTCGCTTTCCATAGCTTGCACCTGGCGGGTGACCGCTGCCGCGTTAATGCTCAGTTGTCGAGCGATCTCCATGATCCCCATGGCCTCCGGATGACAAATCGCCAGGAGTCGCATCAGCGTCAACCGCGCTGCCGGCATTCCTACCTGGCGGCTGAACACATTGAGCACCGCCTGGTGGGTGCGTATGATCTCACGAAGCAGATGCGGTTCATCTCCGGCGTGATGCAAGTCAAGAACTCTGTCTGTCATTGACTTATCCTCCACGGTATATATAATTGCCTATATCATTGATAATGTCAAGTATTATATTTTGACATAAAAAAAGCCGGGGGTCGATTCTGCGACCCCCGGACTGGCCCTGAACCCGAGTGATTCCTTGCTCCCTGACTACTATTTCTCTTCCGACACCTTCCCCGTGGTCTTGGTGCCGCACGTGGGGCAGAGGATATCCACCTCTTTGGGGTTGCCGATGAACTTTTCCCTCATCTGCTCCGGCGGGATAAAGCTTATATCTCCGCAGGCGCATTGCGGGCACTCGGCATGAACCACAACTCTCTTTTTTGTCATGCTGCCTCCTTGACTTACCAGGATGATACCCGGCGGCCCCCCCCGGAAGGCGGGTGCAGCCGGTGTATCCTTATTTATAAGCACGGAACCGGCAAAAGGAAAGGGTTCGGCTCAGATTTAAGCTCAGTGGGGGTCCCAGCCGAAATTGGGCAGGGTTGAAGCTACAATGTTTGCCAAGAGTATCTTCCGATGGCGGCATCATGCTAAATTCCCCCTAACCCCCTTTAGAAAAGGGGGGAACTATAGGGAATTGCTGCTAGAGGCCAGCCTTGAAAAAGGGGGACTTTAGGGGGATCTAAGAATCTCCAAGTGGAAAGCATTTATGGCAAACGCGATAATATTTATAGACAATCATTACTTTAGGAAAATCATGGTAACAAGCCGTCAAAAGCAAAAAAAGCCCCCAGCCCTTGGGGGCTGGAGGCGGAAACAGCCTCATTTTGGTTGAGGTCAAGCCGGCTTCATGAGGGAGCCATGGGAGACCACTTAACTCTGCCGGCGTGGCGGTGGGGCCATAAACTCCGGGCCCACCGGATCTTTGATGGTCTCGGCCAGGATGGCGTCGATGGCGTCCAGGGTCTCTCGGTCCAGGCGCCAGCCCATGATCTCGGGCACCGGGTCCATCTGGTCGGGCCGCCGGCCACCCCATAGGGCGATGTGGGAGCCGTGGTCGAGCACCCAGCGCACCGCCAGGTGGAGGACGCCCTTATGGAACCGCTCCCTGGCGAGCGCGTCCAGCCGCTGCACCGCGGCCAGGTACTGGTCCAGGCGCGGCGGCCTGAATTTGGGGTCGTGGTTACGTAAATCATCCCCTGCAAACGTGCGGTCTGCAGTCACCTTGCCCCCCAATAATCCCCGGCACAGAGCGCCGTAGGTCATCAGATGCAGGTTGTGGCGGTGGCAGAAAGGCATGAGGTCGGCCTCGATGTCCCGCTCGAACAGATTGTAAGGGGGTTGGACAATATGCACCGGGCCCCCTTGTTGGAAGGCCTGAATCTGCTCGGGAGAGTAGTTGCTCACGCCCACGGCTTTGATTTTGCCTTCCTTGAGGAACTGGTGCAGGACCCGGGCGGTCTCGGCAAAGGGCTCCAGGGGGTCGGGCCAGTGGATATACAGGATATCCACGTAGTCTGTCTGGAGATTTTTCAGAGAATCGGCGAAGTTTCGCTTGAGATAGTCCGGCGAACAGTTGCGGAAGACCTTGCCGTCCTGCCAATCCAGGCCGGTCTTGGTAGAAATGAAGACTTTATCCCGACAATTCTTCTGGGCCAGGGCCTTGCCGACGATTTTCTCGGAGGTGCCAAAGCCGTAAACCGGGGCGGTGTCGATGAGGTTGACACCCTGATCCAGAGCCGCGTGGATAGTATGGATGGACTCCGTCTCGTCGGTGCCGCCCCACATCCAGCCGCCAATAGCCCAGGTTCCCAGGGCAACGCGGGAAACCTGGAAATCGGTTCCCGGAATTTGCGTGTATTCCATGTGGATTACCTCCGCTCTGATGGCGCTCAGTGCCGCCCGTCATCCACCGGAACGTCTGGGCCCCGGCCCCATAAAACAGGGGCCGGAGGCCGGGCCTGGAATCAACTGCTTTTACACTGGCAAACGCCGGCCGGGCATTGTTTCTGCTGGATATGCGCCTCAATTTCCGGGCGGAAATTCTTCAAGGCGCTCATCAAGGGGACCCCGGCGGATTGCCCCAGGGGGCAGAAAGAGGCATCCAGTAAAGTAGCCGACAGCCGTTCCAGGAAGTCCAGGTCCGCCATCTGCCCCTGGCCCTGGCAGATACGGGTGAGGGTCTGGAGCAGGCGTGACGTTCCTTCCCGGCACGGGGTGCACTGGCCGCAGGATTCGTGGGCGAAGAAGATGGCCACCGAGCGCAGGAAATCCACCACGCAGGTGGAGTCGTCCATCACCAGCATGGTGCCGGAGCCCAGGGCGCCGCCGGCTTTGGACAGGGAGCCGTAGTCCATGGGCACATCCAGGGACTCGGCGGTCACCAGGCCGGCGGAGGCGCCGCCGGTTTGGCACATCTTGAAGCTGCGGCCGGGGAGGAGGCCGCCGCCGTAGGTGTCGATCAACTCCCTGAGGGTCATGCCCACCGGAGTTTCCACGATCTGGGGGGTCTGCACATGGCCGATGATCTGGTAGATCTTGGTGCCCGAGGTGTCCGGGGTGCCCAGGCTCTTATACCAGGCCCCGCCCCGATTGATGATGGCCGGGACGGATGCCAGGGTCTCGACGTTGTTTACCACCGTGGGGCGGCCCCAGAGACCCGAGACCCCGGGGAAGGGGGGCTTCAGGCGGGGATAGCCCCGCTTGCCTTCCACGGATTCGATGAGCGCGGTTTCCTCGCCGCAGATATAGCAGCCGAACCCGGAGCGCACCTCGATGGTGAAGGAAAAGTCGGTGCCGAAGAGCTTCTCTCCCAAAAAGCCCCGGGCCTTGGCTTGTTGAATGGCGTGTTCCAGGCGGTGCTTGGAAAGGTAGTATTCCCCCCGGCAATAGATGAAGCCGTGGCTGGCCCCCACCGCGAAGCCGGCAATGGCCATGCCTTCCAGGACCTTATGCGGGTCGCCCTCCATCAGGTAGCGGTCTTTGATAGTGCCCGGCTCCCCTTCGTCGGCATTGCAGACCAGGTATTTGGGAGTGACCGCCAGGGGCCGGGTGAAGGACCATTTCAGACCGGCGGGGAAGCCGGCGCCGCCCCGGCCGCGGATTCCCGAGGTCTTCACTTCTTCGACCACAGCTTCCGGGGTCATGGTGGTCACGGCTTTCTTAAGGGCGCTGTAGCCGCCCCGGTCCAGGTAAGCCTGAATCTCCATGGGATCGATGAGGCCCACATTGTCCATGAGCACCGGTTCATCTAAACTGTGCTTGTACTTTTGATAATCCCCGGTGGAGTACGGCAACTGGCGGAAATCCGGGGCTTTGCCGGCCCGGTAGTCGGCCAGGACTTGGCGGATCTTTTCCCGGGTCAGATTGCCGTGGACCACCTCGTTGATCTGCATGGCGGGGGCCACTTCACAGACCCCCAGGCAGGCCGACAACTCCAGGGTAAATAAGCCATCCTCTGAGGTTTGGCCCACCGTCAGGCCCAGTTCCTCCTGCAAGGCCTGGAGCATGTTCTCGGAGCCGTTGACGTGGCAGGGCGGAGACTGGCACATCCGGACGATGTATTTCCCCTTGGGCTTCCAGGTAAACATGGAATAGAAACTCATGGTGCCGAAGACGTCGCTGCCGGGGACGTTGAGTCCGGCGGCGATGGCCTCTTGCAGGGGGACGGGCAGGTAACCCATGAGTTCCTGGGCTTCCTGGAGGACCGGCATCAGGTTCCCGGGGGTGTCCCGGCGGCTGGCGATGACGGCTTCGAGCCGGTCTAAAATTTCCGGGGTGATCTTATCAGTCGGAACATTGGCGCTGGGGCCAGCATGGGTCGTCATAGGAACCTCCACGTAACGGGTCAAGCCTTCTCGATGTGCACGGCGCAGACTTTGTATTCCGGGATTTTGGCCACCGGGTCCAGGGCGGCGTTGGTGAGCTGATTCACCGCGGCTTCATGGAAGTGGAAGGGGATGAAAATGGTCCCCGGCACGGCCTTGGGCGACACCGAGGCCCGGGCGACCATTTCTCCCCGGCGGGTCCTGACCCGCACCGGTTCACCATCGGTGATGCCAAAGGTATTGGCGTCGGCGGCGGCAATTTCCACCAGACATTCCGGGGCTTTTTCCTCGAGGCCCGGAGCCCGGCGGCTCATAGTGCCGGTGTGATACTGGTAAAGCAACCGCCCGGTGGTCAACACCAGGGGATAGTCGGCGTCGGGCATTTCCGCCGGGTCCCGGTGGTCAATGGCGAAGAAAGCCCCTTTGCCCCGGGAAAATTGGCCCCGGTGCAAATAGACGGTGCCGGGGTGTTCCGTGGTGGGACAGGGCCATTGCAGGCCGCCCTCAGCGTCCAGGCGGGCATAGGTGATGCCGGCATAGGACGGGGTGACCGTCCGAATCTCCTCGAAGATGGCTTCGGGGTCGGCATAGTCCATGGGGTAACCCAGGCGGCTGGAAATCCCGGCTATGATCTGCCAGTCGGGACGGGAGTCGCCTAGGGGGGTATCGCCTGGCGCACCGGTGCCACCCGCCGCTCGGTATTGGAGAAAGTACCGGATTTTTCGGCAAAAGTGGTCGCGGGCAAAACCACGTCGGCCAGCGCCGCGGTTTCGGTCATAAAAATATCTTGTACTACCAGAAAATCCAACTGCTTCAAGGCCTTGACCAGGTGGTCGGAATCCGGGTCGGAAATGACCGGGTTCTCCCCGACGATATACAGGGCCTTGATTTTGCCCTCAGGGATGGCCGGCACCATGCCGGTCATAGTCAGGCCCACCCAATCCGGCAGGTTTTCGACCCCCCAGGCCGCCTCCATCTTGGCCCGGGCGTTGGCATCGGTCACCGGCTGATAACCGGAGAAGACGTTGGGCAGGCCGCCCATGTCGCAAGCCCCCTGGACGTTGTTCTGGCCCCGGAGGGGGTTGACCCCGCCGCCTTCAACCCCGACGTTGCCGCAGAGCATGGCCAGATTGGCCATGGTCTTGACATTGTCGGTGCCGACGGTGTGCTGGGTGATCCCCATGGCATAGACGATGGCTGCGGCCTTGGCCCGGGCGTAGAGACGGGCGGCAAGGCGCAAGTCAGCGGCGGGGACGCCGCTGATCTGTTCCACGTATTCCGGGGTATATTTGGCCACAATTTCCCGGAGGGCCGCGAAGTTTTCGGTCCGTTCGTCGATATAGGCCTGATCCTGCAAATTCTCCTGGATGATGAGGTTCATCAGGCCGTTGAAGACCGCGATGTCGGTGCCGGGACGCTGCCGCAGCCACAGAGTGGCGTGCTTCACCAGGTCGATGCGGCGGGGTTCGATGACGATCAGGGCCTTATTATTCAGGCGAACCGCCCGCTTGATGCGGGTGGCGATCACCGGATGGGTCTCGGTGGTGTTGGAGCCCGTGACCAGGATACAATCTGAGTTCTCCAGTTCGGCGATGGAGTTGGTCATCGCACCGGAACCGAAGGAGGCGGCCAGACCGGCCACCGTAGAGCTGTGTCAGAGTCGGGCGCAGTGATCAACGTTATTGCTGCCGATCACGGCGCGCATGAGCTTCTGCATCAGGTAGTTTTCTTCGTTGGTCACCCGGGCGGAGGTCCAGCCGCCGATCGCCGCGGGGCCGTCTTTATCCCGGATGCCTTGCAGGCGGGAAGCCACCAGGTCCAGGGCTTCGTCCCAGCCGGCCTCTCTAAAGGCGCCGTTTTCTTTGATCAGGGGCGTCTTCAAGCGGTCGGGATGATTTACAAAGTGCCAGCCGAAGCGTCCCTTGACACAGAGCTTGCCCTGGTTGGGAATGGCGTCGGCGCCGGTGACTTTGACAATGTGATTGTCTTTGACGTGGACGTCGACCTGACAGCCGACCCCGCAGTAGGGGCAGGTGGTGCGAACCTGGGTGCGTTCCCAGGGCCGTCCCCGGCCTCGCGCATGCTTGTCGAGGATGGCGCCCACCGGACAGGCCTGGAGGCACTCGCCACAGAAGACGCAGTCGGAGTTGATATAGGGGTAATCCGACCGGGCGACAATTTTGTTGTGGGCGCCCCGGAAGCCGATGGCAATGGCCTGGTTGACCTGCCGCTCATTGCAGGCCCGGACGCAGCGGCCGCACATGACGCACTTGGAAAAATCCCGCACGATCATGCGGTTGTCGTCTTCGAAGTAATAGGGGGTATCCGGGGGATTGGCGAAATCGGGAGTGGTCACCTGGTAGCGATAGGCCAGGGCCTGGAGTTCGCACTCGCCGTTGGCCTCGCAGACCAGGCAATTATGATTGCCCGAGCCCAGCAGCAGTTCGATGACCATCTTGCGAGCCGCCGCCACCCGGGGGGATTCGGTCTGGACCACCATCCCCGGGGCGGCCTGGGTAGCGCAGGCCGGGAGCAGGGCGCGGGCCCCCGCCACCTCCACCACGCAGACCCGGCAGGCTCCCGTGGGCAGCGTGTCTTTATAATTGCACAAAGTCGGCACTGTGATGCCGGCCCCCCGGGCGACTTCCAGAATAGTCTGCCCTGCCTCGAACGTCAGTGTCTCGCCGTTGATCGTCAAATTCGACGGAGGCATAATTCCCGTGCCCTCCATTTTTGGGTTCGGCTTTGGACCTCATCGGCCGAAGCCTTTAGTGTTCAGCCTGCCGGGACAGCCTGGCGCTCTCATCCCCGGAGCCCAGCCAGTCTGTGATATTTTTCTCAATCTATCAGGAGTATGGACCGAAAATCAAGCAGGAAATACCGGTCTGATTAAATAGGCGCTGGTGTAAAAAATCAGGCGGACCTAATCTGGGGATTTATAATGATTGCCAACAGCTTTCTCCGATCCTTGAAATCCACAAATCTTCCCTAACCCCCCTTTAATAGAGGGGGGAATTATAAGGAATTGCTAATAAAGTCCCCTTTTGAGCGAGGGGGACTTGAGAAGCTCCAAGGGGAAAGAATTTATGGCAAAGGCTCGAAACCAATGAAGCGGACAGGCCCTGGTGCGGTTGACCGGAAAGCCCTGGGCAGATCAGCCGATCAGCATGGCCGGGAATGGCAGGAGACGGGAGTCGAAGGCCAGGCTCAGCCGACCGTCAGGAGGGAAGGTGACGGGGCGCACAGATTAACCAAGGTAGTTTCTCCAGTATATTCGGCTGCCACCACCCGGTCCCGGCCGGCACGTTTGGCCCGGTAGAGGGCGACGTCGGCCATCTGGATAAGTTGGCCCCCGGTTTCCCCCTGGTCGGGATAAACGGCCACGCCCAGGGAGAGGGTAGCGGGTTTCAGACCCTGGAAGTCCCGATGCATCTCCTTGACGGCCTGACGCAGGCTTTCGGCCCGTTCCAGAGCAATCTCCATTGAGGCCCCCGGGAGGATGAGTAAAAATTCTTCCCCGCCATAGCGGCAGGCGATGTCCTCTCCCCGGATGTGGGTTTTGAGCAAAATTCCCAGGGCGCTCAGCAGTTCATCCCCGGCACTGTGGCCGAAGGCGTCGTTGTATTCTTTAAAATGGTCCAGATCCATCATGATTACGCCCAGGGGTAACCCCTGGCGCTTGCCCCGGTTGAGCTCCCGTTCCATGGTCTCCTCCAGGTAGCGGCGGTTGAACAGGCCGGTGAGGGGGTCGCGGATGGCCTGGCTGCGCAGGGTCTCCCGGAGTCTCAAGTTGGCCAGGGCCAGGGCCAGGTCTTCGGCCACCGACACGGCCAACTGTTCTTCGACCGCCGCCAGCGCCGGGGTTTGGCCTTCGGCCGGGGACCCTGGCCGGAGGTGAAACACCCCCAGAGTTTCCCCCTGGGCGATCAAGGGTATGCACAGATAACCGCCTGGGACCGTTTCGGCTACGTGGCGGCAGCGCAGGGACCCCTTCAGGTCTTCTACCTTGTGGAGCCGGCCTCGCCGCACTGACCAGCATTCATCCGGGGCAAAGACCGGGACCAATTGCCGGTCCTGACCCCAACTGACCACGGCCTCAAAATGGTTCCGGGAATTATTGAGCATGTACAGAGCCCCGGAATCAGCCGGGAACAGCCTGGGTATAAAATGCCCGATGGCCTTATAGGCTTCTTCAGAAGCCTGGCAGGCCTGCAGCATATCCGCCATTTCATTGGCCAGGGTCATGGTGCGGTTGCGCTCCTCCACCTGGGCCACTATCTCCTTAAGACTCAGGTTAGTTTCCTGGAGGGCTATCTCCATCTGCTTGCGTTCGGTAACCTCATGCCGCAGCCGCTGATTGACGGTGGCCAGATCATCCAGGGTCCGTTTGATTTCGCTGCGGTCCCGGGCGACGCAGACGCTGCCGATAACCTTTTGTTCCCGGTCGTACAAGAGATTGATGGACAGGGCAAACGGGACAATGCTCCCATCCTTTTTCTTCACATTGATCTCGTATCCGCGGACCGAGCCGTCCCGGCGCAAATGTGACAACATTTGCTGCAGTTCATCTTTGTCGGCATAAAGCTCAAAGGAAGATTGGCCATCCAGTTCGTGGCGAGAATAGCCGAATACCTGTTCGGCAGCTTTATTCCATTTGATGATCCTGCCCCGAGCGTCCACGATGCCAATGGGGTCGGCGGAGTTGTCCAGGATATTTTCCAGGTATTCTTTGGCCTGCCTGACCTCAGTTTCGGCCTGGCGGCGGGCGGTGACGTCCCGGAAACTCCAAACCCGGCCCACGATCTGGGTATCCAGATGCTGGGGCATGGAGTATCGTTCGAACACGCTGGCCATCTTTAAAGCTTATTGTCTCGCAGCTCTCGGCGGCCGGCTGGGCGTAAAGTTCCCTCACCCTCTGCAAGAATCCCTGAGGATCCACCAGTTGATCCAGGACAAAAGCGAGGACTTTATCAGACTCCCGGGAAGCGATAACGTCCTCGGGAAGGTGCCACAATTCTCTAAACTTCTGGTTGACGCTGACTATCCGGCCTTGACGGTTAACCACTATGAGGCCGTCGGCGGTGGACTCGAGGGTGGCCATATAAAGTGACAGTGATTCTTTCAGTTCGGCCTCGGCCCGTTTGCGCTCGGTGATATCCCGGACGAACACGATCTTGCGAATATGATCCCCATGGAGAATATTGGCCTCGGTGCACTCCACATCAACCAGAGAACCATCTTTTTTCCGATAACGAGGACCCGGGGACAGGGATGGCAGGGCTGGACCGGCTGAACCTTCCCTATGGCATTCCTGATGAGGTTCCAGGGAATCCAGGACCCGGACCTGGCCGATATGCATGCCGACGAGTTCTTCCGGGTCGTATCCCAGCCATTGGGCCATAAAGGGATTGGCGCCCAGAATCCGGCGGGTTTCCGGGTCAAAGACGAACACCGCTTCAGGAGCCGCGGCGAACATGGCCCGGAAACGGGCCTCGGAGGCCTTGACGCGATTGGCCCCTTCCCGGATGGACAGGTTGGTGGCGGCAAAGACCAGGATTAAAAACACCAGGAGGAAAGCCGCGGCAATGCCCATGAAGCGGTAGTGCAGGACGGTGCCGAACGGCTCCAAATTTACCAGGGTCCAGCCCGGGTCGATAACCCCGCCGAGATTTTGCCGGGTGACCACATAGCCCTCCCCGGCAAATTCCACTCGGGCTTTGTCGACAAGGGACCGGGAAAAGATGGGGGAGAACCGGTCGGTTCCATACTGGCTCTTGAAGTCGGCGGGGTCGGTGACCGCGACCGGCCACAGGCTGTGATAGTCCAGGTCGGGGCGGCTCGCCACAAACACGATGCCCTGGGGGTCGATGAGGAACGCGGGGTCAAATTCCCTTAATTCATGTTGAAAACGATTCAGGGTCATCTTCAAAACCACTACTCCGAGGATTTTCCCCGCCGGGTTCCTCACCGGGTAGGAGGCATAAAACCCCCGCTTTTTCGAGGTGATCCCCAGGGCGAAGTAGCGCCCTGTCCGGCCCGCCATGGCTGCCTGAAAGTAGGGCCGGAAGTCGTATTTTTTTCCCACGAAGCTGTCCGGGGCGCCCCGGTTGGAGGAGGCGATGGTGGTGCCGGAGGCATCCAGGAGGTAGGCCACCGAGGCCCCGAAGCGCTGTTGATACCGGTCCAGCACCGCGTGGGCCTGAGCCAGGGTCTGGGGGGACCGCGACTCCAGGGCCGGGGCGATCCAGGGGGAGCCGGACATGGCCTTGACCGCTTCTTCGGCTCGCTCCAATTCGAAAGCCAGGCGCTGAATGGCGAGTTTATTGTGGGCCAGGCTGCCTTTCCGCAACTGCTGCCCGGCCACGTCGCCCAGGGATTGGGTCAGAAACCAGCCGCCGACCAGGATAAGCGCCAGGGCGGCGCCCATGCCATACAGGTAGCGGGTCCGGTAGCGCTGGTAATATTTATCGGTTGCGGTCCACGAAAACTGGAAATAGGCCGCAATCATGGCGGCGATCCACACCGCCAGCAGGCCCCGCACCAATTGGATCGGCAGGCCCGTGAGGCTGGCGAAGGTCCCGTAGTTTACCGATGCCGCCGGCCAGAACCCGGCCTGGGGCACTACCACGCCGGTGGCCAGGCCGTAGAGGATGAAACCGACGCCGCCGGCCAAAACCCAGGGGCGGCAACGGGGTTCGGCCTCTCTGCCCTCGGCGTAGAGAGTCCACCCGGCCCACAGGCTGCCCACCAGACCCAGGCAATAGCGGGTGGTGGCGTTCAAGCCGCTCCAGCCACCCAGGGCCCCCAAGGCCGGCGCCCAGGGCCAAAACGACCAGGAGCCACCGCCCCGGTCCCCGGCCCCGCTTTCGGACCAGGCTGAGACGGCCGAATTCCACCAGGCAGAGGAAAGACAGGGTCAAGATGGCCCAACGCAGGGGCCCAAAGATCACCCCATCCGACCAGGAGAGGGCTACCAGGTCCAACCACTCGTTGGCCCCGTGGGTGAAGCCGAAAAGGGCCAGCCAGATCCAGGGAAGCCGCTGGTTGACCTCTTTGGAGAGGAGATAGGCAACCACCCCCAGACCGATAAAGGCCAGGCCGTAAAAGAAGAAGATGTAATCCATCTGTCCCTGGAAAAAGATGCTCATGGGGTCAATCTGCTCCGGTGTGAGCGGCAAATATAGCGGCCTCGAATTCGAGCCGGGCTCTTGGCCCTCGGTTCTCTGCTTACTCTGATTGAGCGCCGGCCACTTAGTGGGCATTCCAGCCATCCTTGGAGCATATCTTGACAGAAATGTGTCCGAGGTAAATCCGTATATCTACTGAAAACCGTTACCGGGACCCCTGAGTTTAGCCTAAGGGAACCCCCCAGGGCTAAGACAGCCCCGGGAACGGATCGTGCAACCCTACATACTTTCAGGAGAATTAGCCCGTTGGATTTCTTTATCGGCACGAACCTTCGAGTAGTTTAATTCCAGGCATGGAGGACGGGGAGGAGAAGAGGGCAGGGCGGTCTGCAGGGTGAGGGGAACGATAACCTAGGCAAAACCTGCCTGAGGCTGCGAATAGAGCGTTTGCCAAAAATATTTTCCGATTGCAGCATCATGCTAAATCCCCTCTAACTCCCCTTGAGAAAAGGAGGGTGATTCTTCCCCAATCTAAGGTCCTTCAGTTGATTCCAGGTGACGGCTCATAACGGTTTTGACATGGCTTCCAGGCGGTGGGCTTGCCATCGGTTCTCAAGGGGCGGCTTATGAGGTTTGGGGCCGCCGGTCAATTGAGACCTCTGCGAAAGTCCCCTAACCTGCCATTCTCAGGGAGCGGAGGGACCGAAGAATCTCATGACTACAAGAAAATACGAGATCCTTCGCTCCGCTCAGGATGACAAAATGGCTTTGTGCATGGTTATGTAATTGTTTTAATTATTCACTAGTTACGGTGATGTCCGGTGCCGGCCATCAGCGCTTACGCCAGGCTTCCCACATGGGCCGGCCTTCCGGATCCCGGAGCAGTAAGACGGAATCGCCCACGATCACCTGACCCGCGATGAGCCGGGTCTCCCCTTTTTCCTCCAGGCAGATTCCCTTAACCGTTATTTCCTGGCCCGGCTCGAGGTCAAATTCCTGGCGCTCCAGATACCACACGGGTCCCAGGTGAACCCGCACCTGGCCGCGGTCTTTGGTATCAATGAGTATGGCCATGCCGGGATGCATTTTATCCTGCAGGGTTTCGGTCAAAACCCGGCTCACCTTGCCGGTAATCGTCATGGGCTTACAGAGCTTCGTCACCGGGCAGAGATAGCGGGTGTAGGGGCAGGGGCGAAAGCCCTGGCCGCGGCCCTGGCTCAGAGCCGCGGTGGGAAAGATGAGGGCCGCGACCAAGAGCCCTGACAGGCCGAGGCCGAGAATATGCCAGCGTTTCATAATCGTTTTCTCCTTATCGCTTGTTTAGAAAGCGTAAACCATGGATAACATCGGGGTCAGCGCGGTATCGGTGTTTTTCCCGATCAGGTCGATATTCAGTCCCACGGCCAGGGAGAATTTTTCCGTGGCCATGTATTCGATACCGGGCAGCACCGACACCAACGCGGCTGGGGCCAGGTTGGCTTTGTGGCCGAACAGACGCCCGCCATCCCAAGAGCTGGTGAGTTCCAGGAGGGCGACCCATTTTTTGGTTATGGGATATTCCGCCGCCAGATTCACGGTGATGATGTCCCGGGGATAATTGCGCAAATTCGTGGCAGTGGGATCGCCTTCCTCCAGTTCGCCGGTAGGCACACCGTTTTCATCCAGCACCGCCACCAAGGGGCTGCGGTCCTCCCGGTTGGTGAACGCGGTCTGCATGGTGTACCAGAGATTGCCGTAAAACATGAAAGGCTTGACGTACTTGGACACGTTCAGGCCGGTGGTAAAGGCAAAGGCGCCGCCGCCGATTTCATCGGTCCCCAGACGCCCGGGATTAAAGTGCCTGAAATGACCGGTGGGGAAATCGGTGGCGAACAGGGCGGTGACCGTGGGCCTGGTCTCGGTCTCCTCCACCAGGCGATACTTGAAGGTCAGGTTGACGTCGCCGATGCCGCCGAAACTGGCGGAGCGCTCCCCATTGGGCCCCCGTTCATTGACGCTGCCGGCCCAATTTTGGCTGAAGGGAACATCAACAAAGACCTCCAGGTTGTTCCACAGGCCGTAAGTGAATTTGTAATCCATGCCAAAACTTTTGAAATTGCCGCCCGCCGAGACCCGCCGCCAGTTTTGGGTTAAGCTTTTGGTGACGAAGCCCAGGCCGAAGGTGGGCTGGATGGCGAACCCGCCCTTCTCGATGGGAATGGCGGTGTCGGTGATGATGGGACCGAAGGTGGAAGGACATTCTTCTTTGGCGGGTTCGGGCTGGGAGCCTTCCCCGCGTCCTTCAAATTGAATTTCTCCCTCCACCGGGGCGGGTTTCGAGGATCCCTGCTCTTGATTATCAGCTGCAAATACCGGGTTAAACCATCCGGTGGCCAGCCAACCGCAACAAAGTAACGATAAGCAGAAGAACCAGGTTGCATGAAGCGCATCATGATGATTTCTCCTATCAATCCGTTCAGTTGTTTCCCGCATAGCCTATGGTCCATAATGTTAGCGGTAATATAATGCAACTTAGTTGCAATATCAATCCTTGCTCATATCGAGGCCTAATGCCAGTTGAAAAGAAAACATGGCCAAGAAAAAACTCTTGGCCCCGCTATCGGAGAAAACAACAAAAGCCACGAAAACTCAGCGCCGGCGGCGCGACAGCCTTCGTGGCTTTCCATTCAAGGTTATGGTGTTGAGGTGGTCCGGGGTTCATCCCCGAATTGCCGCGATACTATGGCAAGAAAAAAGTTTTGTCAACCGGTTTCCTGCCGTATGGCCAAAAATCTCGGTGACGGCCTCAAAACCTTAAGCCAGGGTCCCGACTCCGGAGGTTCTCTAACCGCTCAGGCGGACCGGGGGGTGAACCGGCTGCAAGCAGTTGTGCTCCGCCTGGGCCACCAGAAGTTTGATATCGCCGTACCCCTTGGTAAACAGGTGGTGCCAGGCATCATTCACTTCATAAAATCCTTGCCTGGAGCCCACCAGCTCCACCCGGTCGGCGGTGAAGCCCATGTCCCGGCAATGGCTCACCAGGTCGAAGCCTTCCGGCAACTCCGCCCCGCCGGTGAGATAGACGATCAGTCCGCTCTTCATAAAATCCTCCTTGAGGTTCCGTTCTTCAGTTGGTTCGCACCCCGAAGATGGGGGCGACTCGCCCTATAAGCTTTTCAGGGCCTGGTTTAGATGGTCCAAATAGATCGCGATGATGCCATCCTGGTACCCCAGCCCCTTTTTAATCCCCTCGACGCGATAGGCTTTTTGCTGCAGAAGCTCGGATTTCCAGCTTTCCGGGTCATCGCCCAACATATCCTTGGCCACATGTTCACCGGCCACAAACATGAAGGGCATCAGGACCACGGCGGCAGGATTGGCTTGCTTGACGGCTGCAAAGGCCTCTTTATGGCCGGGTGTGCCTTCCACGGTGCCCAGAAAGACATTCTGTTGGGGGTAACGGGCCCGCAACAACCGGCTGAAGGCCAGATAGGTGGCGGTCCCTTCGGGGCTGGGGCTGCCGTGGGCCATCAGGACCACCGCCGTATGCTTCAGGTCCTTGGGAAAGGTCTGGGCCAGGGTCTGGAGGACTCGCTCCTGATCCTGGGGGCTGCTCAGGAGCGGTTTTCCCAAGGCGACTTTGAGGCCGGGGATCTCCCGGCTGACCTGGACGACCTTCTTGTCCCACTCCTCCCCCGGGACAATGTGGAGGGACTGGATGGCCACCCGGGTATATCCGGCCGCTTTTAATTCCCGCAAGGTCGTGGCCAGGTCATTGAGCTTCCGGCCCTTTTCCTGGGCGACCTTGTGCCGGACTTTACGGGAGGTGAAGGCCCAACGGATTTCATACCCCGGAAAGCGCTCTTTGACTTTGGTCTCAAAATGCTTGTAGGTGTCAAAGGCTGCGGTGGTGGTGCCGAAAGCCGCCAAAACAATGGCGGGTTTGGCGGTTGAGGCGGCGTTCAGCGCCCCGGGGGCACTGATCACGCTGATGAGCAGCAGCAGGGATAACCACCTAAACTTACTAGACTTTACCATGTCATCCTCCTTTATGCGGTTGTTTGCCAAAAAAAAATCCTTAAGTCACGGAGACTTAAGGATTGCACCCAGCTTCTTGATCCTTAATTGCGCCTGGCGCCCGCTAGACCTCGTAGGGGCTCAAGCCTTTACCCGGGCAGGTCTTCTGACTTCCGGATCAACCTACTCCCTGCGCCTTCCCATCCCGCTTCAGTGAGACAGTGGCTTTGTGCAGGTTTCGTCCCCGGTTACAGCGGCGGGACCGCGCCGGTTTTTCACCGGCTTCCCTATTATACCCTATATGGGTACCCGAATATTAATGACCACAATATATATGCAGTGAAAGCGGGATGTCAAGGGAAAAAATGGACCTGGGCAAAACGGGTCGCTTTTCCGAGGTGGTTCCCCGGGTTTGAGAGGGTGGTTCAGGAGCCGGGCGCCCGGGGCCGCGCCCTGGAGGCTCGGGCGTTGAGGTTTTTTCCCAGGAAGAGGTGGCTGGGGGACTAGGATTCGAACCTAGATCAGCGACGCCAAAGGCCGCTGTCCTGCCATTGGACGATCCCCCAGTATGAGGCCGGCGGAGGCCGCGCCGGTTTGCGGTCCCATCTGCAGAAATTATAATGATTATTCCCCTGGCCGCGCAAGTATTTTGTCCGGATAAGTCAATCCAGTCGGTCCCATTTCCCGAAAACCCTGTGATCTCGGCGCTAAGCCGGGGATTAGGCGCAGGGCACAAAGAGCTTTACGTTTGCGGGATTATTCATTATAGTGTTATGTGAATACTTTCACACTGAGGGAGATCTAATCGTGAGTTTTATTATCGCCATGGCCGGCAAAGGCGGCACCGGCAAGACCACGGTGGCCGGCATGCTATTGCGTTATCTGCTGGAACACGGCAAAAAACCGGTGCTGGCGGTGGACGCCGACGCCAACAGCAATCTCAATGAGGTTCTGGGGGTCGAGGTGGAGAGCTCCGTGGGCGCGGCCCGGGAAGAGATGAAAAAGGGCGGCGGCATGGTGGACATGAGCAAAGACCAGCTCATCGAGATGCGCATCAACCAGTGCCTGGTGGAGGCCGACGGCTTCGACCTCATCGCCATGGGCCAGCCGGAAGGCCCCGGCTGCTACTGCGCCGCCAATAATCTGGTGGCCCACTTCATGGATGTCCTGGCGAAAAATTATCCCTACATCCTGATGGACAATGAAGCGGGCATGGAGCACATGAGCCGTCTTACCACGAATAAGGTGGATCTGCTGGTGCTGGTGAGCGACCCCTCCTGGCGGAGCATCCAGGCGGTGCGGCGTCTCAAGGACCTGGCCCAGGCCCTGAAGGTCGTGGTGGGCCGGGCCGTGCTCATTGTCAACCGGGTGACCAACGGCCTCAGCGAACGCACCCAGGAGGAAATTGCCACCCAGGGCCTGGAACTGGCCGGTTTGATCCCCGAGGATCCCCAGTTGGCCGAGTTCGACAGCCAGGGCCGTCCCACTTTTACCCTGCCAGCCGATTCACCAGCATTAAAAGGGGCTTACGCCATCTTCGACCAGTTGTTTACCTAAGTTCAATTCCCACAATCCTGGCAGGCGTGATTTTTTGCTTGACAGGTTGCCCAGATAATTATTATTTTCACAATGTTTATACCTCCGCAGTTTCAACTAAAGTTAAGCATGCCGGCAATTCCGGAAAAATTAAGGAGGGAACTACCTTGGCGTTTGAAATTCCCAAACAGAAGTATTCTGGCGCGATCAAAACAGTTACCATCGGTAAAGGCGATAAAGCCATCACTCTGGGAGGAGAGACCTCCTACCCCTTCTACGTGTTTGAAGGGGTTATGCCCAACAAACCCCGGATTGCCATGGAAGTATGGGACAAAGATCCGGGCGAAGACTGGGCCGCCCCGGCGTATGCGGCCATCAAGGATGTGGCCAAGGACCCCGTGGCCTGGGCCCAGAAGTGCGTCAAGGAATTTGGCGCCGAAGCCATCGGCCTGGTCCTGGTGAGCACCGATCCCAACGGCGACAACGCCACGGCGGAAGCGGCCGCGGCCACGGCCAAGAAGGTGCTGGCCGCCATCGATGTGCCGCTGATCGTCTACGGCACCAGCAACATGGAGAAGGACGCGGAAGTGCTGCCCGCGGTAGCCGAGGCCTGCGCTGACAAGAGCATTACCCTGGGACCGGTGCAGGACAAGAACTACAAGAAGATTGGCGCCGCGGCCCTGGCTTACAACCACTCGGTGTCGGCCAACTCCCCCATCGACGTCAACCTGGCCAAGCAGTTGAACATCCTCCTGGGCCAGTTGGGGGTCAAAGACACCCAGATCCTGGTGGATCCCACCACCGGCGGCCTGGGGTACGGCATGGAATATTCCTATTCCGTCATCGAGCGTGACCGCATGGCCGCCCTCACCCAGGAAGATGACAGGCTGCAGTTCCCCATCCTCAACTACGTCGGTCAGGAAGTGTGGAAAGTGAAGGAGTGCAAGCAGACCAACGAAGAGGCGCCGCAACTGGGCGACCAGACCAAGCGGGGCATCCTGATGGAAGCCATCACCGCGGTGGACCTGCTCCTGGCCGGCAGCGATCTGCTCATCATGCGCCATCCGGAATCGGTGAAGATGGTGAAAAAGGTTATCCAGGAACTGGCCGGCTAAGGCGACGCCGCACCTGGAGCAGATTATTCTTGTTTTCTCAGAGCTCAGCCCCTTAAGCCAATCGCGGTACATGTTCAACTTCCGGGCATGGGGCTCTGTTGCCAAGGGGGGCCATGAAGGTCATCCCTAAAAGTAAGAAACTGGAGGAAA
>CAWKEQ010000003.1:0-32574 GCA_963848565.1 uncultured delta proteobacterium | reverse complement strand
TCGGGCCGCTGCCAGGAAATCAACCGGGTGCAACTGCCGCTGAAATCCTGATCATCGGTATGACTCACAACCTCCATGTATTCCAGACGGTGCTGGCCTTTGCCTCAGTGGTCCTGCTCTGTGTGTTCCTGAAACAGCGGGGGCTCATCAGTGAGGAACACGGCCCCCTCTTTGCCCGGTTGTTGACTCAGGTGGTTTTGCCGGTGGTGATCTTTGCCAAGCTGGCCACCCAACCCATTGCCCCCCGCCAGTTCCTGCTGGTGCTGGCCATGATCGGTACGGTCATGGCCTGTCTGGCCGTGTCCTGGGCGGTTGGGGCACTTATGAAGCTGGAACGCCCCCAAATCGGCGCCCTGATGATCGCCTCCTCCTTCGGTTCCTCGACCCTGATCGGCTATCCGATGATCCAGTATGTCTTCCCCCACAATCCGGGGGCCATGGCCGATGCTATCCTGATCAGTGAGTTGGGGGTGGGGCTGCCGATCTTTACCCTGTGTCTCTGGGTGGCCATGTACTTCGGTGAGGAGGCGCCGGCTGGCGGCGGGCGCCAAAAAATCTTCCTGGACTATGTGCGGTCGCCTATCTGCATCGCCCTGGTAGCCGGCCTGCTGGTGTCGCCGTTGCACCTCAACCCGGAGTCGCTCTTGCTGGCGCCGTTCTTTCAGGCCGCCCAAATGGTGGGGAAAGCCATCGCCCTGTTGGCCTGCTTGATCCTGGCCATACAACTGAACCTGCGGTCGGTGAAGGGTATCGGGTTAATCGTGCTCATCTCGGTGGCCATTCAATTGGGCCTGCATCCGTGGTTGGCCAGCGTCCAGGCCAACCTTTACCACTTCGTCCTGGAATCCCGCCAGGTGTTGGTCCTGGAAGCCGCCATGCCCTCGGCCATTTTAGGCGTGGTCTTCACCACCCGGTACCGCTGCGCCCCGGAGTTGAATGCGTCCCTGGCTTTCAGTAACATCGTGCTCAGCACCATAAGTGTGCCCCTGGTGTTTGGCCTCCTCTGCGGTTAAAGATTTTGTCCGGCGACGCCATGATGATCCAGGCTTTCGCGGGATGGGGTTTGAACTCGTTCCCAAGCCGAACGCGGGAGCTTTTTCGGGGTCTGGAACGGGGTGAGGCCTGATCCGGACGGTTTTCCATTGATAATCTTTCCCCGCTGGTTTAATTATTAAAGATAACCCCTCTGAAGAAATCTCTCAAAAAGGACCTCCCATGAAAATTCACGAATATCAGGCCAAGGATTTGCTGAAAAAGTTCAACGTGCCAGTACCCCAGGGCGGGGTGGCCACGACCTCCCGGGAAGCCCGGCAGGTGGCGGAAGCCTTGCCCGAAGGCCCTTTTGTGGTCAAGGCCCAGATCCACGCCGGGGGCCGGGGCAAGGGCGGGGGCATCAAGGTCGCTGCTACCCTGGAGGAAGTGGAGCAGATGGCCGATCAGATCCTGGGTATGACCCTGGTCACGCCCCAGACCGGCCCCGAAGGCAAGGTAGTCAACAAGGTCCTGGTGGAGCAGGCCCAGGATATCGCCCAGGAGCTCTACCTGGGGATGGTGGTGGACCGTGGTTCCGGAAAGCCGGTGATCATGATGAGCGCCGAAGGCGGCATGGAGATCGAGGAGGTGGCGGCCCGGACCCCTTCGCTCATTTTCAAAGAGGCGGTGGACCCGGCGGCCGGCTTTTCCGCCTACCAGGCCCGGAACCTGGCCTTCGGAATCGGGCTTAGCCCCACCCTGATTCGCCCGGCCACGAGTTTCATCGAGAATCTCTACCGCATGTTCGTCAGCCTGGACTGCTCCCTGGCGGAGATCAACCCCCTGGTGGTCACCAAGGGCGGGGCCATGCTGGCCCTGGACGCCAAGCTCAACCTGGACGACAACGCCATGTTCCGGCACCGTGATCTGGCGGCCATGGAAGACCCTGAGGAAATGGACCCCCTGGAGTACGAGGCCCGGGAGCACCACTTGAACTACATCCGGCTCACCGGCAACGTGGGGGCCATGGTGAACGGCGCCGGGCTGGCCATGGCCACCATGGACCTGATCAAGGCCGCCGGGGCCGAGCCCGCTAACTTTCTGGACGTGGGCGGCGGGGCTTCGGCCGATATGGTGGCCAACGGCTTCCGCATCATCCTGGGGGACCCCAATGTCAAGGGGGTGCTCATCAACATCTTCGGCGGCATCCTCCGGTGCGACGTCCTGGCCAACGGCGTCGTGGAGGCAGTGCAACAGGTTAAGGTCAAGGTACCTATCATTGTGCGCCTGGAAGGCACCAACGTGGAGCAGGGCCGGGAGATCCTGGCCAAATCCGGCCTCACCTTCACCGTGGCCAAGGACATGCTGGACGCGGCGAAGCAAGTGGCGGCGCTGGTGGGCTGATAGACCGGACGCAGGCGGCCAGAAAACTCAAAGGTGGAGCAGGCGCCCTCCCCGGCAGCCAAAGGCCGGGGGCGGCGGTTGCACTTCTGATCCAGGGTCGCAGGCCAGACAAATTCACCCTTCCCGAGCCGCCGCACCCTCGTGCGGTTTTTGCGGAGCAGAGCATATGGCCAGAAAACATGGTCTCCTGGTGGGCCTCATCATTCTCAGCCTCTTCTGGGCCGGAGTGTCCTGGGGGCAAAGCGGTCCCAGCAACCTGTATGACCCTCAAGCCGTGACCACCATCTCCGGGGTTGTCGTTTCCCTCACCCCTCCCCAGGCCGAGGCGGGTTTGCCCTACCTGGCTTATCTGACCTTGCGGACCGAGAAGGAAAAAATCAAGGTCTTTCTGGGCCCCAGTCCCTATGTTGACAAGTTGCCGGTGCAGATCAAGGCCCTGGACAAGATTCAGGTGACCGGCTCCAAGATCACCTGGAAAGGAAAGCCGGTGATTTTGGCGGCGGAGGTCAAGAAAGGGGACCAGGTTCTGAAGCTGCGGGACCCCAACGGGACGCCGGTCTGGAGCGGCCGTAAGCGGAAGTAACGAGTTATCCTTCAGTCGTCCGGCATTGGTGCCGGCAGTTCCGGCCGACGGCTTGGCCACAAGTCCCCCCGGTCTTCTCTGCGATTCTGGTCGAGGTAACCCGATGGATAAGCCCAAATTCAACTTCATTATTGACGCGGCGATGTTTCTCTGCCTGATGGCGATGGCCGGCCTGGGTTTCCTGATGCGATACTTCCTGCCCTCCGGGCGGGACGCCTGGGCCACCTACGGGAGCAACCTGCAGTTCTCCTGGCTGGGGTGGGACCGGCACGATTGGGGCGATATCCACCTTTACCTGGGGTTCATCCTCCTGATGTTGCTGGTTTTGCACATCATCCTCCACTGGCGCCAGATCCTGGGCCTGTTCCACCGGGTGGTCCCCGATCCCCGGCGGCGCTACCAGATCGCCTTGGTCTTCCTGATCCTCAGCCTGTTGCTGATCTATTTCCCCTTCCTGATCACCCCGGACAGCAAGGCCCGGGGCCGGGGCGGCCGCCGCTCCCAGGTGGGGGGAGTTGTGGGCCGGTTGGCGTTGGACGGTCCAGCCGGGGCCGGGGTCAGCATTATGACCCAGGAGCAAAACCGGGGCGCCTCCTCCATCCCCCAGAGGCCAGGCTGGAAGTCCTGATCAAATCGACCGAACCGGGATAACATTTCCTCTCTATCCTCGGTCTTATACTGAGAGCCCCGGTCAGGGGTATATTCTCTCCAGAGAGGTGAGTTTTATGTTGAAAAAACTGAGCCGGATGGCCGGCATCCTGGGAGCGCTGGCCTTGCTGGCGGCCTCCCCAGCCGGGGCCCAACAGCAGGCCCCCCCGGCGGCCCCGGCAATCCCGGCCGCCCCGAAAGGGGCCAAGCTGTATAATCCCCAGGCGGTGGCGACCCTGGCGGGGAAAGTGGTGGCCATCAACCGCCGTACCCCCAAGAAGGCCGGCAGGCCCGAGCGGGTGATTATGGTCCTCCAGACGGACCAGGGAACCGTTAAGGTCCACCTGGGGCCCGCCGACTACATTCGACCAGCAGGCAGTGAAGCTGGCCCCGGGCGACCAGGTGGAGGTCAAGGGCATTAAGGTCAACCGCCTCAAGGCGCCCACGTTTATCGCCGGCGAGGTGAGGAAGGGCGACCAGGTCTTGAAGCTGCGGGACGACGCCACCGGGCGGCCTCTGTGGCTCAAGGGCAAGAAGCGCAACGGGCTTATGTGATCCCGGGAGAGGCAGTTAATCAGGCGGCGGGGCAGGCCTTGGGCCTGCCCCGCTTTTTTCCTGCCCCGAAGTCTTTTCTTATCCCCCCTCACCCTGAACCTTTCCCCGGGCGAAATAAAATATTGATAAAAATTGACCAATTTTAGGAGATATGCGAAACTTTAACGGTTTCAGGACTACGAGCGTTATGGTCGGGGCCGGTTCCGGGGTGAATTTGTTCCGGTCATTCCTGACCGTCTGAAACGAGATTTTCCGGTCAAAATGAAATTATACGGATAAAAGGTGACATATGAGTGTTTTGGTGAATAACGATACCAGGGTGGTGGTGCAGGGGATTACTGGCAAGGAAGGCTCGTTTCATGCCCGGGCCTGTGCCGAATACGGCACCAAGGTGGTGGCGGGGGTGACCCCGGGCAAGGGCGGCCAGAAGATGGACGAGGTCCCGGTGTTCAACACCGTGGCCCAGGCGGTGGTCGAGACGGGGGCCAACACTTCCCTGATTTTCGTGCCTCCGGCCTTTGCCGCGGACGCTATTCTGGAGTCCGCCGCCGCGGGAGTCAAGGTAGCGGTGTGCATCACCGAGGGCATCCCCACCCTGGACATGGTCCGGGTGATGGCCGCGTTGAAGGATTCGGGCTGCCGCCTCATCGGCCCCAACTGCCCGGGAATCATCTCGCCGGGGCAGGCCAAGGTGGGCATCATGCCCGGCCACATCCACCGGCCCGGCCCCATGGGCCTGGTTTCCCGGAGCGGCACCCTGACCTACGAAGCGGTGCATCAGCTCACCCTGCTGGGGATCGGCCAGAGCACCTGCGTGGGCATCGGCGGGGACCCGATTATCGGCACCAACTTCATCGATATGCTGCAGCTCTTTGAGGCCGACCCCCAGACCAAGGGCATCGTGCTCATCGGGGAGATCGGCGGCACCGCCGAGGAAGAGGCCGCGGACTTCATCGCGCAGAACGTGTCAAAGCCGGTGGTGAGCTTCATCGCGGGGCAGACCGCTCCGCCGGGCAAACGTATGGGCCATGCCGGGGCCATCATCTCCGGGGGTAGCGGCAAGGCCTCCGACAAGATGGCCGCCCTGAAGCGCGCCGGGGTGACCGTGGTGGCCAATATCGGGGACCTGGGACAGGCAGCCAAGACTTTGATGGGGTGAAGCGGCTCAACCATGAAGATCCTGCTCCACATCTGCTGCGCCCCTTGTGCGGTTTATACGGTGGAAAATCTGGCTATCTCGGGGCAGCGGGTGCGGGGCTTTTTTTACAATCCTAACATTCATCCGTATCAGGAGTTCGCCCGCCGGATGGCCACCCTGGAAGAATATGCGGAAAAGATCCGGCTGCCGATGATCTGGGACCGCAATTATCACCTGGAGGAGTTTCTGCGGGCTGTCGTCTTCCGGGAGCAGGATCGGTGCCGGTTCTGTTACTACCTGAGGCTGAAGGCCACGGCCCGGGTGGCCAAGGGCGGTAAGTTCGACGCCTTCACCACCACCCTCCTCTACAGTAAGTTTCAGAACCATGAGCTGATTCGGGAGTTGGCGCAACAGGTGGTGCAGGAGGTGGGGGTGCCCTTTTATTACGTCGATTTTCGCAAAGGCTGGGCCGCAGGCATGGCGAAGTCCAAGAAGCTGGGCCTCTACAAGCAGCAATACTGCGGCTGCATCTACAGTGAACGGGATCGTTTCCTCAATTCCCCCAAGTCCGGGCGGGAAAACGGGCTGATCAGATAGTCAACCAAGGGGCGGCGCCCGCTCAGGTGGGACTGCTGTCCTCCGGCGATTCTCAGCCCCACCTCAGTATCAAACCGGCCCCGCCGCCCTGGTCAACGGGCGAATTGCTGGGCCTTCTTAAAGCACTCCTGGGCTTCTTGCGCCTTGCCGTTCGCCTTGAGGAACTCTCCCAAAAAATGCCAGCCTTCGGCATAGTCGGGCTTCAGGGCGACGGCCTTGCGCAGTTCGGCTTCGGCCTCGGTCAATTTGCCGGCCCGGGCCAGGGTGCTGCCCAGCAGGCTGTGGACCTCAGCCCAATCCGGCCTGATGCCGAGGGCCTGGTGAAAGGCTCTGGCGGCTTCGGCCTCCCGGCCTTCTTGCGCCAGCAGGAGCCCGGATTTGTAATAATCCTGGGCCGCCCGCAAGTTCGCAGCCCTCACCTTGTCGGAGCCGCTGTCGGCGAATCCCGGGACACTGGCGCTCAGGGCCAGGCACAGTATTACCAGCACTACTACCATCCACCGCTTCATAACTTCTCCTCCATCACAGGCACGTTGAAAAGTCGAGAAAATCGGCCGAGGCGAGGCAGGGCGAGTGCCCCTTACGCCAGCGGCCCCACGGCGGCCAGATAGAGGGCCACCTCTTCTTTCTGGTCAACGCCGACCAGGCTCTCTACTTCCTCGTCGAAGAAGGCCCCTACCGGGCAGACCCCCAGGCCCAGGGCCGTGGCGGCCAGCATGAGATTGCCGCAGATGTGCCCGGCGTCCAGGAACAGGTAGCGCACGGCCCGCTCCCGGTATTTCCACCGGGCCCGGTTGAGGACGCCGGTCCAGATAAACACCGCCCCGGCCTCGCTCAGAAAGCTCTGGGAGAGCCCGGCGGCCGCCAGGGGCTGGCGAAAGTCGCCGGCGGTGAGCAGTTCCAGGGCAAAGTCCAGTACCTGAAAATGCCAGATTCCCGGCTCCACTCCTTCGACGCGATGCACCGCCAGGTAGGTTTCCACGGGGTACAGGGCCCCGGCCGAGGGTGAGGCCCGGAACTGATACCCGCCCATGGCCCCGGTGATCCCCTGGGTGGCCCAGAGCAGGGCGGCCAGCTCCTCCCGGGTCAGGGGCCGGTCCAGGTAGTCGCGCTGGGAACGCCGCTGGGCCAGACACTGCCACAGGTCGGCGTCCCGGCGGCCCGCCTTGGGGTCCAGGGGCAGGTGCGAGGCGGCGTTGGGGTATTCTTTGTAGAGGGGGGCCCGGGGATAGGCCAGGGACTTTTCCCCCATACCCCGCCGGTGGTAGCGGGTCAGTTCAAGATAGCGGCGGGCAATGCCCGGTTCCGGCTGGTTCATGCGGCCCCTCCCTTAACCCGTTCTTCCCGGCGGGGGCGATTCCGTTCGTAGATGATCTTCAGCCCCTTCAGGGTCAGGTAATCGTCCACCGTGTCGATGCTCCTGGTTTCCGAGGCGATGAGACAGGCCAGACCGCCGGTGGCGATGACCCGGGGCTTGTCGCCCAGGGCCTCCTTGATGCGGCTGACGATGCCATCCACCAGGCCGGCATAGCCATAGATGATCCCGGCGTTCATGCTGCTGATGGTATCCTTGGCGATGACGCTCTTGGGTTTGGCGAAGATCTCCACCCGGGGCAGCTTGGAGGCCTTGAGAAAGAGAGCCTCGCAGGAGATCATCACCCCCGGGGCGATGATCCCGCCCAGATACTCGCCCTGGCGCGAGACCACGTCGAAAGTGGTGGCGGTGCCGAAATCCACCACCACGACGGCGCCGTGGACCTGCTCGTAGGCCGCCACCGCGTTGACGATGCGGTCGGCCCCCACTTCCCGGGGATTATCGTAGTGAATGGGCATGCCGGTCTTGATGCCGGGGCCCACCCACAAGGGGTGGAGTTTCAAATAACGCTGGGCGAAACCTTCCAGGGTGTTGTTCATGGGGGGGACGACGCAAGAGATTATCAGGTCGGTGCCCGGTTCCAGGGTCAGATCCTGGGCCTGAAAGAGATTCCGCAGCAGGATACCGAACTCGTCCACGGTGGCTTCTTTCTCGGTCCGGATACGCCAGTCGCTCAAGATTTGGTCATCCTGATAGACCCCGATCACCGTGTTGGTATTCCCCACATCCATCACCAGCAGCATGGGCGTGCCTCCCTCTCAGTTCAACATGGTCTTCAGCCCCTGGGCCAGGTCCTGGGCCACCTGACGGATCAGCGACTCGTCTTCTCCTTCGGTCATGACGCGGAGCTTGGGCTCGGTCCCGGAGTAGCGCACCAGCAGTCTTCCCCGGTCCCCCAGGCGTTTTTCGGCCTCGTGGATGGCATGGCGGGCCTGGGGCAGGGTTTTCAGGTCCTTTCTCTCCTTGACCGCGACGTTGATGAGGATCTGGGGACATTTCTGGAGGAAACCGGCCAGTTCGGCCAGAGGCTTGTTCTTCCTGAGCATCACGGACAGCACCCTGAGGGCTGTGAGAATGCCGTCGCCGGTGGTGGTGTAGTTCAGAAAGACCATGTGGCCGGACTGTTCGCCCCCTAAATTATAGCCGCCCTTGAGCATGGCTTCCACCACGTAGCGGTCACCCACGGGGGTCCGGAGCAGGCGAATGCCCCTGGCCTTCAGGGCCAGTTCCAGACCCAGGTTGGTCATGACGGTACCCACCACGGTCTTGCGCCGCAAGGTCTCCCGTTCCAGCATATTCTGGGCGCAGATCCCTAACATGTGGTCGCCGTCCACGATTTCTCCCAATGGTCCACCATCATGACGCGGTCGCCGTCCCCGTCAAAGGCGATGCCCAGGTCGGCCCCATGGCGTTTTACCAGGATGGCCATGGTCTCCGGAGAGGTGGCGCCGCACTTGTGATTGATGTTCCTGCCGTTGGGCCTGACCCCCATGGGGATCACCTCGGCCCCCAATTCGGTGAAAATTTCCGGGGCGATGCGGTAGGTGGCGCCGTGGGCGCAGTCCACCACGATCTTGAGCCCGTCCAGTTCCATTTCCTTGGGGAAGGTGCTTTTCAGAAACGAAATGTAGCGTCCCCGGGCGTCGTCGAGGCGGAAGGCCTGGCCCACTTCGGTGGCGGTGGGACAGGCCCCCTCCACCTCAGGTTGGGTCATAAGGACTTCGATCCGGGCCTCCAACTCGTCGGGGAGCTTAAAGCCGTTGCCGGAAAAGAACTTGATGCCGTTGTCCTGATAGGGATTATGGGAGGCGGAAATGACCACCCCGGCGTCGGCCCGCATGGAGGAGGTGATAAAGGCGATCCCGGGGGTGGGAAACGGCCCCAGGAGCACGGCGTCCACCCCCATGGAGCAGATGCCCGCCACCGTGGCGTATTCCAGAAGATACCCCGAGATCCGGGTGTCCTTGCCGACGACGATACGGTGCCGGCCCGAGCCGAACTTGATGACGTAGGCCAGGGCCCGGCCTAATTGCAGGGCTACCTCGGCGGTCATGGGGTAGACATTGGCTACCCCCCGCACGCCGTCGGTGCCGAAAAGTTTACGTGTGTCCGTCATGCTTGCGCATCTCCAGTCAACTCAGAGTCATCCTTAACAACTGATGCCCATTTTTTACCACAATTTGCGGTAAATATCACTACCTGGGGCCAGGATGGGAGTGGAATCACCGGGGCCGCCGGAGGCCCGTAGGGCGGGAAAGCGCAGCGCCTTCCCGCCGTTCGCAGCTCAGTCCGCCGCTTCCTGCCAGCTGATGCACTGGGCCGGACACTGGTCGATGGCCAGCTGGACCTGGTCTTCCGGGGCCCCCGTGGGGTTGATGACCTCGGAATGCCCCAAAGACTCGTTGAGGCGGAACACGGCGGGACAGACCTCCTCGCAGTTGCCGCAGGCGATGCACGCCTCGGTGTCGATCACCGGAATTTTGGTTGCCATGCTAATCCCTCTCCGTTGGCTAAACGTATCATGGCCAACTCATTATAATCGGTTTATACCCAATACGATAAAGTAGTTCCTGCTCCGTAAAGATCACTTTCCTCTCCCCTCGCAGGGCAGAGGGGGTTTTAAGCCCGCCAGCTCTCAGATTGGGCCGCTGCCGTGTGAAGCCTTGCTGCTCCATCTCTAAAGTGTAATGGCTTGCTCCCGCGCAATGAAAAAACCTGGTGGGGATGGGCCTCCTTGCCCCCCCTCTTAAGGCGGCCAGGGATCGGCCACCCCACGTTAAATGGGCGGGGCGATGGTGACCAGGAGGCGTAAATCGGTTTTGGCCCTCAGCCCGTGGGGTTCAGCGATGTCAGAGATGACCACATCCCCCGGTTTGGCCGGAAAGGAGGCGCCATCCTGGCCCAGAAACTCGCCTTCCCCGGCGATGATCACGAGGCTCAACTGACCTTCGATGTCGTGGGAGTGCACCGGCAGTTCCTGGCCGGCTTTGAAATTAAAATTGATGATCTTAAAGTAAGGGGAGTCGTGCACCAGCAACTTTTTTAAGGCTTTGTCGCCAAACTCCCCGGCCTCATAGAGATTGATCTTTTTCATCAGGGATCCTTTGGTTTTCCCCGCTCCGTATCAGGGTGGATTTCCTAACGGAACCACATGGTGCCCGAAGTACCAGGGGCTATTCCGGTTCGTCGGCCCAATGGATACATTCACCGGGCAGGCTTCCACCGCCTCCTGAATCTTGGCCGCCGGCGCGCCGAGGGGTTCATGACCTGGGCGAAGCCCAGGGTTTCGTTCACGGTAAAGACCTCGGGGCAGATTTCTTCGCAGGCGCCGCAGGCAATACAGTCATCTTCCGCTACGTAAGGGACATGGTCCGTCACTATGTTAAACTCCCTTCTCCAGGGTAACGTCCCAGGATTGCCTTACAAAAGGTTGCAGGTTTTTTCTCCCTGCCCCTTGATGGGGGAGGGCTGGGGTGGGGGTGAAAATGCCGAACATTAACGTATCCTTTTTCCCCCAACCCCCTCCCACCGAGGGAGGGGGAGTTATTGAGGCCAACATTTTGCAAGGTATCTGTGGGACACGATACCCGTTATCGTATGGGTTAAACAGCTTATACCCGTTGCCAAAAGTTTGTTCTTATCCCCCCTCACCCTGACCCTCTCCCCCGGCTGGGGGGAGTAGGGGATAAGGGGAAAGAACTTTTGGCAAACGCTATAGCGCTCATCAGCCGGTGGCGGTCTCGGCCCCGGAGGCGAGTCGCGGGCCGGCTTCCTGGAGGGCCATCTCGACCCGGAAAGTCCCGCCCTCGGTATCTTTCTTGAGGGAAAAGCCCAGGCGCTTTACCATCTCCAGCATCGGCTGGTTCTGGGCCAGGACGTCGCCGGTGAGGAATTTCACCCCCTGCTCCCGGGCGATCTCGGTGATCCGTTCCACCAGCTTGGGGCCCAGACCTTTGCCCTGCCAGGGGTCGGCGACGATCACGGCGAATTCGGCGGTGGACCGGTCCGCGGCCATGACCATGCGGCTGACTCCCATCATGACCTCGGGACCCGGCGGCAGGCCGATGGCCATCAGGCCCAGTTCCCGGTCGTAATCGTTCTGGGTGAAGCGGATGAGCATTTCATGGGTCCACTTCTTGATCAGCTTGAAGTAGCGGAAATAAATGGTTTCTTCCGAACATTTGCCGAGAAAGTCGGACACCAGGGGTTCGTCTTCGGGTTTCATGGGCCGCAACAATACCGGGGTGCCGTCCCGGAGCATCCAGTCGCTTTCGAACTGGTTGGGATAGGGGGCGATGATGAGATGGCGGGGAGCCGGCACCTCGGTGGGTTCGACGATCAGGCGGGCATCCACCGCCATAAATCCTCTCCTGACGGCCAGCAGGGGGTTGACATCCAGCTCCACGATCTCGGGGAAATCCGTGACCAGTTGGGAAATCCGCACCAGGATCTCGGCCAGCTGATCCAGGTTGGAGGGCGGCAGGTTGCGGTAGCCTTTCAGCACCTGGGACACCCGGGTCTTGTCAATCAGCCGCCGGGCCAGGAGCAGGTTCAAGGGAGGCAGATCCACGGCCGAATCCTCCAGGACCTCGGTGAAGACCCCGCCGGCCCCGAAGAGGATGAGGGGGCCGAAATCCGGGTCCCGTTTGCTGCCGACGATGAGTTCGCAGATGGCTTGCTGCTCCTGGGTCTGGACCGTCACCCCCAGGAGGTTGGCCTCTGGTTTGGCGGCCTTGACCCCGGCGAGAATTTCTTCGTACGCGGCTATGACTTCGTCTTCGTTGTGGAGATTGAAGCGCATCCCGTCCACCTCGGACTTGTGGCTGATATCCGGGGAATTTATCTTCAGGGCCACCGGGAAGCCGAGCATCTGTGCCACTTTGGCGGCGTCGGCGGCGGAGGACGCCGCCACGGTGGGGTTCACCGGGATGCCGTAGGCGCTCAAGATGGCCTTGGACTCCAGTTCCGTGAGCACGCCCCCCTGGCGCTCCAGGCATTGGGCCAAAAAGGTTCGGGCCTGCCGGGTATTGACGCTCAGTTCCTGGGTCAGCCGGGGCGGGGTCTCCTGGAGGAGTTCCAGGTGGCGGGAGTAGAAATACATCTCCATGAAGGTATCCACCGCCTGCTCCGGGGTCTCGAAGGTGGGGATGCCGGCGGCATTGAGGATCTGGCGTCCCTCCTCCACTTCATCGCCCCCCATCCACACCGCAAAGACCGGCCGGCCCTTGGCCCTGGATCTCGGGGGCCAGGGCCTGGGCCACCCCCGTGGGATCGGTCATGGCCTGGGGGGACAGAATGATCACCAGGCCCGAGAGTTCCGGGGCCGCCATGGCCGCCTGCACTGCCCAGAGGTAGCGTTCCGGCGGGGCGTCTCCCAGGATGTCGATGGGATTATTCCGGCTCCAGTAAGGCGGTAAGAATTCATCCAACTGCTCCAGGGTTGCAGCGGACAGGACGGCGGGTTCCATTTTCCAGCGTCCCAGGGCGTCCACCGCCATGACCCCCGGGCAGCCGGCATTGCTGATAATCCCTAGATTACTGCCGGCGGGGCGCTTTACCTTTCCCAGGGCCTCGGCGCAGTCGAAGAGCTGGCCGATAGTGTCCACCCGGATGATCCCGGCCCGGCGGAAGGCGGCATTGTAAGCCCGGTCCGCCCCGGCCATGGCCCCGGTATGGGAGGCCGCGGCCATGGCCCCGGCCTGGCTGCGCCCGGCTTTAATAAGGATGATGGGTTTGATCCGGGACACGGAGCGGGCCGCGCTCATAAACTTGCGGTGTTGGGTCAGGTTCTCCATGTAGATGACGATGCTCTTGGTCTTCTCTTCGTTGCCCAGGTAATCGATCAGGTCGCCGAAATCCACGTCGGCCATGGACCCCACGTTGATGAAGTGGCTGAAGCCGATCTTCTTGGGGATGGCCCATCCGAGGATGGAGCTGCACAGGGCGCCACTCTGGGAGATAAAGGCCAGGTTGCCCGGATGGGCGCAATGGGGCGCAAAGCTGGCGTGTAACTTAGATGACGGGCAGAGGATACCCAGGCAGTTTGGCCCCAGGTAGCGGATCCCGGCGTTTTGCGCCTCGGTCTTGATGGCGGCTTCGATTTCCTTGCCCCGCGCTCCCGTTTCCTTGCCGCCGGCGGAGATAATGATGGCGGCGCCGATGCCGGCCTGGCTGCACTCCCGCATGGCGCTGGGCACATCCCGGATGGGAATGGCGATAATGGCCAGATCGATGGGCTCCTTGACCTCAGTGACCAGGGGATAGGCAGGCAGTCCCTGAATTTCCTGGTACTTGCGGTTAACCGGGTAAATCTTGCCCGGAAAGCCCTGCTGGATAAGATTGTGCAACAAGGCCTGCCCGATCGACTTTTCCTTTTCGCTGGCGCCGATCACCGCCACCGATTCCGGTTTGAAAAATGCATCGAAAGAAGAATTACGCATGGGTCATCCTTTGCCGTCCGGCAGGATCAAGGGTAAGGTTGGGCGCCGCCCCCGGGACGGTTGGCCGCCGCCGTAAAAGACGGTTACACTGTGGCTCAAGGTTCCGGTGCGCCCCCGGCCGTATCGGGACAGGGCCGGGGAAACCCGGTGGGGCAAAGTCTGCCAATCCTTCCGGGCTCCGGTGGCGCCGCCGCCGGCTTCCCCTATCATAATAAGATAATGCAGAAAATCCGTTTGGCAAAGGGACGCCACGGATTGTCCCGGCGGGGGCCAGGCATAGACCACCACCTGGGGCCGCAACTCCCCGGCCGCGCTGAGGGCGTCAGCCCGCTCCACCCCGGCAAAGACCGGCAGGCCCGAGACGAACTCGCCGTCGCCGGTGTCCACGGCCCGGAACCTGATACCGGCGGCGGCGCAGAGCGGCGCCAGGGCCGCGCTGAGGTAGCCCCGCCCGGCCCCGGCCTCCAGAAGCCGGGTCACTCCCAGGAGTTTGAGATAGCGCATCAGGGCCTGCACCCACTCCCGGGAGGGGAAGAAATAGACCCCGGTGGCCTGGGACAGGGCCATGAGCCAGGCCGCCTCGTCCGGGACCCCAGCGGCAAGCTCCCGCCATCCGGCCTCGGGGAGGAGATGGCCAAGAGGGTCTTCCCCCGGACCCGGCAGGCGCACCAGGTCCCGGGCCAGGCGTTCAAAGCTGCGGTGTTCCCGGAAGCTTGCCCCGGTTGGCCTGGTTGGCAGCACATCGGCTCCGGCAAAGGTTAAGCCCGGGGCCTCCACCTGGAGACCACGGAGACGTCAAAACAGCTCGAGCCGCCGGTGGCGGCCAGGCCGGCCCGTCAAGACCGGCAATTATCAAATATTATCCCGGAATGAGGTTTTCGCCCATTGAATATCAACCATCGGTCGAAAAATTGCTTGAAAATTATGGTGGGCCACAATCAGCCTAACCAAATCCTAACACTAAGACCGCGTAAATAAAGGCCCAGCCGCTTTTAGCTTGAAGTTTCTCCCATTTTAGCAATAATATGTATGATCCTGCCAAGTGGTTCCCAGGGTTAAATTCGCGCTAAAATTCATCTGTCGAAACCATGCCGAATCCTCTACAGGCATTGAGAGAGCCCCAGGGCTCAAGCCCTGCCAAACCCGGGGCGCCGCCGCGGGCCGCCGCCCGGCGCCGGCGTCCGGGATGGGCCTGGACTGCGGCCCTCCTGGTTCTCCTGGGCGCCCTCCTGGGGACGGCGGGTGCAACTCCTCCTCCGAGACCACCAGCCGCCCCTTGTGCATCGCCGGCTCCACCTCGGTGCAGCCCTTTGCGGAAAAATTGGCGGAGATCTATATGCAACGGCACCCCGGGGCCAGGATCGATGTGCAGGGCGGCGGCTCCAGCGCCGGTATCTATGCCGCCACCCAGGGGGCGGCCGACCTGGGGGCCTCGTCCCGGGAGCTGCTGGGGAAGGAAAAAAAACTGAACGAGATCCCCATCGCCTTTGACGGCATCGCGGTGATCGTCCACCCCAGCAATCCCCTGACCACTATTACCCTGGGGGAGATCCGGCAGATCTTCGGCGGGGCTGTGAACAACTGGAGCTTCCTGAAGCTGCCGCCCCATGCCATCGACCTGATCACCCGGGAAGAGGGCTCCGGCACCCGGGAGGCTTTTGAGCACCTGGTCATGGGCAAGGGGGAAATCACCCCCGCCGCCCTGGTCCAGGACTCCAACGGCTCGGTGCGGGAGATCGTCGCCGGCGATCCTTACTCTATCGGCTACATCTCCGCCGGCCTGGTGGATGACCGGGTCAAGGCCCTGGCCATAGACGGCGTCCTCCCCACCCGGGACAACATCAAAAACCATACCTATAAACTGACGCGCCGCTTTCTCCTGGTGTCCCGGGCCGCGCCCGCCGGCTCCTGCAAGGACTTCGTGGACTTCGTCCTGGGCCCCCAGGGCCAGGGTATCCTCGAGGCCGAAGGTCTGGTGGGGGTGAAGTAATGCACCGGGAGAAATTCATCGAGCGTGTCCTGCTGCTCCTGGCCCTGTCTTCCATCGGCTCTCTCGCCCTCATCACCATCTTTATCTTCATGGAGGGCTTTCCCCTCATCCTCTCGGCCGGGCTGAAGAACTTCATCCTGTCCAGCCACTGGGCCCCCACCAAGGGTCACTTCGGCATCCTGGCCATGATCATCTCCTCCGTCCTGGTCACCCTGGGGGCCATGGTCATCGGCGTGCCCCTGGGCCTGTCCTGTGCCATTGTGCTGGCGGAGTTTTCCCCCAAGCGCCTGAAAATGGTATTGAAGCCCACCCTGGAACTCCTGGCCGGGATTCCCTCGGTGGTGTATGGCTTTCTGGGGGTGGTCTGGCTGGTGCCCCTGATCCGCAACCATCTGGGGGGGCCCGGGCTGTCGCTCTTGGCCGCGTCCATCATCCTGGGCATTATGATCCTCCCCACGGTCATCAGCATCTCCATCGACGCCCTCACCGCGGTGCCGGACCTCTACCGGGACGGCTCCCTGGCCCTGGGGGCCACCCGATGGCAGACGGTTCGCCGGGTGGTGCTGCCCGCGGCCTCCTCCGGCATCATCACCGCGATCATTCTGGGGATGGGCCGGGCCATCGGCGAGACCATGGCGGTGATCATGGTGGCGGGCAACGCCCTCCAGATCCCCACCTCCGTCCTGGACCCGGTGCGCACCCTGACCAGCAATATTGCCCTGGAGTTGGGCTACGCCGCCGGCCGCCACCGGGAGGCCCTGTTCGCCACCGGCATCGTGCTGTTCATCATCATCATGATCCTGAACCTGAGCGCCACCCTCATCACCCGGCGAAGGTAGGGAAGACGGTTTTCAGTTCTCGGTTTTCGGTAAGAAGAAATTGGCATCCTAAACGATAAGTAGTTCAATTATTATCTGAAAGTAAAATGGTATAAGTCAGTGCGACTCGATCCCCATCTCAGCCAACGCCTGGTAAAGATTCTCCTCTGGACCTTAACCGGGTTTACCCTGCTGATCCTCATCTTCATCATTGCGGATATCGCCGTGAAGGGCCTGCCCCAAGTCACCCCGGCGTTTCTCTCCCAGGATTCCACCGACATGGGCCGGGCCGGCGGCATCTTCCCCACCATTGTGGCCACCGCCTATATCACCCTGCTGGCCATTGTGCTGGCCTCGCCCCTGGGAGTGGGGACCGCCATTTACCTGACGGAATATACCCGGGAGGGCTGGGCCACCCGGATCATCCGCTTCGGGTCCGAATGTCTGGCGGGGGTGCCCTCCATTATCCTGGGGCTGTTCGGGTTCGTGCTGTTCGTCTTGAAGCTGGGGTTCGGCTGGTCGGTGCTGTCCGGCGGCCTTACTCTGGCCATCATGGTGCTGCCCATCATCATCCGCACCTCGGAGGAGGCCATCAAGGCGGTGCCCCAGGATTACCGCACCGCCTGTTATTCCCTGGGTATGAGCCAGTGGCAGACCGTGACCCGCATCGTGCTGCCCAGCGCCCTGCCGGGGATTACCACCGGCATCATGCTGAGCATCGGCCGGTCCCTGGGGGAGACTGCGGTGCTGCTGTTCACCGCCGGGGCGGCGCTCCGCACCCCCGTGTCGGTGTTCGATTCGGGCCGCACCATGGCGGTGCATTTTTACATCCTGGCCCGGGAAGGCATTTCCATGCCCAACGCCTACGGCACCGCCGCAGTTTTGGTCATTTCCATCCTGTTGATCAATATCGTGGCTTATACTTTGATGCAGCGGATGATGAAGAGGTATAGTTGAGGTGGGGGGAGAGAGATCTTGCCGTGGTTGGTCAACTTCAATACATTTGAATGCAGAAATGCTTGGTGCGCAGTGCGCACCCTTCACTTCACCTAACCGAGGTCTTTGCTGACTGCTAATTGCTGACTGCTGACTGCTCTTATGACCGAAGACCCCCAAAATAAAATCCGGATCGAGGACCTGTCCTGCTTCTATGGCGATTTTCAGGCCCTGGACCAGGTGACCTTGGCCATCCGGCCCAACGAGATCTTCGGTCTGATGGGGCCGTCCAAGAGCGGCAAGTCCACCCTCCTCCGGGTCTTGAACCGCATGTGCGACCTCATTGACGGGGTTCGGTTGACGGGTGGCGCCTGGCTGGACGGGGAAGATATCCTGGCCCCGGACTGCGACGTGGTGGGATTGCGCCGGCGGGTGGGGTTGGTCCTCAGCCGGCCGACGCCGCTGCCCCGCTCCATTTACGAAAACCTGGCCCTGGCCCCGCGCCTGGCCGGGAAAAGGGGCCGGGGAACCCTGGACGAAGTGGTGGAGACCAGCCTGAAGGCGGCGCAGCTCTGGGGCGAAGTCAAAGACCGGCTGAGGGATTCGGCCTTAAAACTCTCCGGGGGCCAGCAGCAGCGCCTCTGTCTGGCCCGCACCCTGGCCATGGAACCCGAAGTGATCCTCCTGGACGAGCCCACCAGCGGCCTGGACCCCATTTCCACCGCCAAAATCGAGGCGACCTTGCTTGAGCTGAAAAATGATTATACTATCGTCCTGGTGAGCAACAACACCAAGCAGATCGCCCGGGCCACCGACCGGGTGGCTTTTCTGCTCATGAGCCACATCATTGAGATCGGGGACACCAAGCAGGTCTTCACCGTCCCCGCCAACCAAAAGACTGATGACTATATCTCCGGCCGCTTCGGATAACGGCTCCCCAACTCCGGACATCATCGTGCTCCGGGGCCTCAATCTGTTCTACGGGACTTTTCAGGCCCTGCAGCATATTGACGTCACCTTTCCCCGGCAGGCCATCACCGCGCTGATCGGGCCCTCGGGCTGCGGCAAGTCCACCCTGCTGCGCACCCTCAACCGCATGAACGACCTCATCGAGGGGGTGAGGATAGAGGGCCAGGTCCTCATCGACGGCCAGGACATCTTCGGGCCCGACGTGGTCCTCACCGACTTGCGGAAAAAGGTGGGTATGGTCTTCCAGCGCCCCAACCCCTTTCCCCTGTCCATTTACGACAACGTGGTCTATGGCCCCCGCCTGCACGGGGAGCCCAAAAGAGCCGAACTGGATGAGATCCTGGAGCGCACCCTCACCGCGGTGGAAATGTGGGACGAAGTCAAGGACCGCCTCAAGACCCCGGCCCTGGAACTGACGGAAGAGCAGCAGCAGCGCCTGTGCATCGCCCGGGTGCTGGCGGTGGAACCGGAAATCCTGCTCATGGACGAACCCTGCTCGGCCCTGGACCCCATAGCCACCCTGAGGATCGAGGAGCTCATGCAGGAGCTCAAGCTCGACTACACCATCATCATCGTCACCCACAACATGCAGCAGGCGGCCCGGGCCTCCGACCTCTCGGGCTTCATGTACCTGGGGGAACTCATCGAAATCGGCTCCACGGGGGAGATCTTCACCCGGCCCAAGGACTCCCGGACGGAGGACTACATCACCGGAAAATACGGCTGAGGCAATAATCCTGGTACACCGCTGACCGGCTCTCCGATCAGAATCCGCAATTTGCAAGAAACTGCTTAACCTTTTCCCGCCGACTGTCTTCTAATTTAGCAACCCCGGTTTGCAAAATTCTCTTTGGAGGGCAGGCGAATGAACCTGAACAGATGGTTGAGCGTTACCGTGATGCTGGGTCTTATCCTCATCTTAAGCCCCCTGGGCGCCCAAGCGGACCCCTATCCACGTTTTGAATCTCACCAGAATTATCACCGGCCCCATGGGAAGGCCTATGGGTGGCGTGGCGCCCGGCCGCATGGGTATGACCGCTACCAGAAGCAATTCCGGCGCTCCTGCGGCGGGCCGCACTATCCCCGTTCCCATGTGCGTCAAGTTTACGCCGGGCCGCCGCCGGTGGCCTATATGGCGCCCGTTGCTCCCATCATTGGCATTCAGCAAATCCCGCAACCCCAACCCATTTACTCCCAGCCCGGACCTCCAGGCTTCCATGGGCAGATCACCTTTTGAGTGAGGGAAAATCGCCGGCAGCATCGGCAAGGGAGTAAAGAAGTCGCGTGGGGAGGTGAAAGCCTGGGCTTGTCGCCTCCCTCCCGGCTTTTTCCTATGCCGGTGAGGTCTGGGGCGTCAGGTTAGGATCATTTCCCAGCCGACGGACGGTGTTGTAAAAGCCGTCCCGGTAGTCGGCGTAGAGGGCGGGCAGGGCCGCCACCTTGGCCCGGAGACCAGGCTACCCGGCATCGATCGCCTGGTACTTCTTCAGGTAGTCCTGATGGTTTTCCGAATTACCGATATTTAAGAAATAGTCTTTCTCGAACCGGCGCAGTTGAATAATCTGGAGATGGACCCGGTCGGTCAGGTTTTGAGCCTCATCCTCATGGACAAATTCTTTGAGGGTAGCGGCCCCCCGTTCCAAGGTCACGAAACCCAAGGCCCCCACGCTGATGCTCAACAGGAGCATGATGGCGATCAGGCTCCATAACTTGGTCTTCACCGAAATCTCGGTCATCCCCTCCTCGCCCCCGGTCCCCGGCCCGGGAGTGGCGCTGTCGCCCGGCGGCCGGGCCCGGTGCGAGTGCTAAACCGGGCACCGTCATCAGAGTGATGGCACGAGGGAGGGCCGCGAGCCATCAGCCCCCGGGGGGCCATCCCTTGCCCCCATTAACCTCACCAGCCACGACTCTGACGCCGGCACCCGGTATTTTATCTTTATCTGTAAAGTATCATCGGAACTTTGGCGGGAAACCTTAATAAGGGCAGGAAAAAAATTGGCCGGGGAGGGCCCGGGGCCACGGCGGAGATGGGTTGTCCGGCCGGGGCCGGGCGGCAGCGGGGAGAGGGGAGGGGGAGAGGCCGGCCGGGCCGAGCCTCTCCCGGCCCCCTCAGGCCTTGGGATTCAAATGCTCCAGCACTTTGAAGATGGCGCTGATGTCCTCGTCGCCCCAGCCTTTGGCCCAGCCCAGCCGGTAGAGGTGCATCAGCACCTGGCCCACGGGCACCGGGGCCCCCAGCTCATAGGCCGTATCCACGACGAACCGGCAATCCTTGGCCAGGTGTTTCAGGGGAAAAGCCACGGGATAGTGGTTTGCCTTGATCAGCGGCGCCTTCACCTGGAACATGGGGCTGTTCATGGCCCCGGAGAAGGCCGTCTCCAGCATGGCATCCAGGTCCAGGCCGCCCAGTTTGCCGAAGTTCAGGGCCTCGGCGAAGCCTTCCATCATCACGGCCAGGAGCAGGTTGATGAACATCTTCATCATGGAGCCCTGGCCGGCGGCGCCGCAATAGACCACCTTTTTGCCCATGGCCAGGAAGACCGGTTCCAGGGCCGTCACCTGATCCCGGGGGCCGCCGGCCAGGATGACCAGGGCGCCGTCCTCCGCGGGCTTCTTGGTGCCGGAGACCGGGGCGTCAATGAACGTGGCGCCGGTGGGTTCCAGCTCCCGGGCCAGGTCCCGGGTGTAGCCCGGGGGCACCGAACTCATGTTGATGAAGACCTTGCTGTGGTTGAAGGCCCCGCCGGCGCCGTCCGGGCCCCAGAGGAGGTCGCCTAAAGCCTCGGGCCCGGTCACCATGGCGATGATGACGTCCGCGTCCCGGGCCAGGTCCTTGGGGTTTTTGGCCAGCCCGGCCCCCTGCTTCACCAGGGGTTCGGCCTTTTCGGGGCTGCGGTTATAAACCATGACCGAGTAGCCGGCCTTCAAAAGGTTGGCAGCCATGGCCGTTCCCATAATCCCCAGGCCCATAAATCCGATTTTTGGTTTCATTGACGAGGTCTCCTTAACGGTGAAAGTGATGGCGCCGCCATGCCGTTTAACCTCAGGTGAGGTCGCGGCCGAGGGGGCCAGGATCGCCTGCCCCCCGGGGCCGGCGCTTGCGGCACCGAAAAGCTACCTCCCGGACCAGCAAGTCGTCTTTGGGGTAACCCCGCCGGGCCAACTCGTCTGCCAATCCGGGAGTTAAGAGGTGCTCTCCTTCCTGCACCAGGCTTTCTTCCCGCACCTCCAGGGATGCGGCAAAGATGCGGCGATAATCCCCGAGACGCAATTTATTGAGGGAATTATCGGCGGGGTAGCGATTCTTCCGGAGATGGTCCCAGGGGGGGACCGGCGTCGACGGCCATCTCCGGGGATCGGTCCAATCCTTGTGATGGCCTCCCGAGAGGCTGGGAAACAAGTGGATGTTGATCCAGGCGACGCCCCCGGGGCTGAGCACGCGGTTCACTTCGGCCACCGCGGCGGGTACGTCGCGGATGTGTTCGAACACCAGGGAAGAGAAGATGAAGTCAAAGGCATCATCGGGGAATGCCAGCCGGGCGGCGTCCATCAGACAGACATTCACTCGTTCCGGAGGGAGATTTTTCCCGGTCTGGCGGGATAGTCGCCTGAAGAAGGGATAGTCAAAGAACAGATGCCGGCATAATGACTTGAGGGCCCGCTCCCAACCGTTGATTCCGGCGATGCGGAAAAATCTCTTGAGGCCCAGGTGACAGGTGGGGACTTCCCGGTCGATGCCGATGGCCGGGGCGCCTGCCGCCTGGAACAGGATGGTTTGGGAGGCTCTTTGGCCGCAGCCTATTTCAAGAATTCTGGCCCGGGTGGGGTCCGGGTTAACATGGGCGCGGATCAACTCGGTTAATTTTTTGTGGAAGCGGATTTGCGAGTCAGCATTCTCCAGGTTGCTGTCCCGGTAGTCCCGCCAGAGGGAAAGGGCCGACAAGCCGCGCTGGATTAATGACTTCCCGTGGCCTCCCCTGGAACTGGTTCTCTGGTCTACAAGCTTTGAGCCGGTGGTCATTTGTGGAGAATTATAACAAATGATCGGCGCTTGTCGAAAATTTGCTTGCCAGAACTGGCCAAATCTCTAAAAAGGAAGGAACCGCGGGACCCTGGCGGGAAATCTCTCGGGGTTGGCCCCGGCAGAAAAAACGGCAACCCCTGCAGCCGGAGGAAATTTTCATGGCAAAACTCAGCAGCAATGATGCGGCCCCGGATTTTGCGCTGCCCGATCAGCACGGCCGGACGGTCAGGTTGGGGGATTTTGGCGGCGGCAAGCTTCTGATCTATTTCTACCCCAAGGCCGACACCCCGGGGTGCACCCGGCAGGCCTGCAGCATCAGGGACGCCCGGGAGGAGTTGCGGGACCTGGGCCTGGCGGTGGTGGGCATCAGCCCCGATGACCCGGCCCGGCAGCAGAAGTTCGACGACAAGTACGGGCTTAACTTCCCCCTCCTGGCGGACCCGGACCACCGGGTGGCGGAGGCCTACGGCGTCTGGGGCGAGAAGACCTCATTCGGGAAAAAGGTATGGGGATCACCCGCTCGTCGTTTTTGATCGACGCGGCGGGGAAGATCGTGGCGGCCTGGTACGGGGTCAAACCGGAAGACACGGTGCCCAAGGCGGAGAAGGCGTTGCGCGGAGGGTGAGGGGAGCGGGGAGCGATGCGCACCCTACACTTTTCCCAGATGCCCGGGATGGCCCCGCCGCAGTAGGCGCAGTTGCCGCCCTTCAGGTGGGTCTCGCCGATCTTGTAGCCCTGGCGGGCGATGATCATTTTCCCGCAGTGATGGCAGAAGGTATTTTCGGCCTCATGCCCCGGCAGGTTGCCGATATAGACATACTTGAGGCCCGCCTGCCGGGCCAAGTCCCGGGCCCGCTCCAGGGTGGACACCGGGGTGGGATAATGATTCAGCATCTTGTAGAGGGGGTAGAACCGGGAGAAGTGCAGGGGCGTCAGGGGGCCCAGCTCAGCTTGGATCCAGGCGCACATACGGCTGAGTTGGTCCGGGGCGTCGTTGAGCCCGGGGATGACCAGATTGACGATTTCCAGGTGAACCTGGCGGCGGCTCAGGGTTTTCAGGGTGTTGAGCACCGGTTCCAGTTCGGCGTCCACCAGGTCCCGGTAAAACTTGGCGTCAAAGGCCTTGAGGTCGACGCAGGCGCCATCCAGGAGCCCCGCCAATTCTTCCAGGGGCTGGGGATTGATATAGCCCGCGGAATGGCAGACGTTGAGAATCCCGGCGGGTTTGGCCAGGCGGGCCACATCCCGCATATATTCATAGAAGATGATGGGCTCCACGTAGGTGTGGGCGATGGAGCGGCAGCGGTGATCTCGGGCTGCGGCCACCACTTTTTCCGGGGGGAGGTCGAAGTTGTAAGTCTTTTCCGGCCGGGTCTGGGAGATTTCCCAATTCTGGCAGAACTTGCAGTGGAGGTTGCAGCCGGCGGTGGCGATGGAAAGAGACTGGCTCCCGGGGAGGATGTGGAAGAAGGGTTTTTTTTCAATGGGGTCCAGGTGGACGGCGCAGGGGTTGCCGTACACCAGGCTGTAATATTTGCCGTCCCGGTTCTCCCGGACGCCGCATTCGCCGCGGTCTCCGGGCAGGACCTCGCAGTTCCGGGGACAGAGTTGGCACTGCACCAGGCCCTGGTCCATCTGGCGGGAGAAGGCGGCCGGATGGGGGGTGATCAAGCCGTACTGCAGCGCCTGGGCCCGGGCCGGCCGGGGAGGCAGGGACAGCAGGGCCAGGGCCCCGGCGCCGGCCTGGACAAAAGCCCGGCGGCTGCACCTGAAGTCGCATAACCCAAGCCAGCCGGATTTCATAAGGGGATGCCTTCCTTGACCCGGGACGCCGGACGGCGTCAGATCGGGTCACCGATAACCTCAGCCCTTTGACGGGGCAGGCACCTCATCGGTTATTGAGGACGGGCGCGGCCGGAAGCGAGCGGGTGGATCAGTCTCCGTTGATGAGGTTGCGCAGCACGCCGGAGGTCTTAAAGACCACCACCTTGCGGGCTCGGAGGATGAGATTTTCCTTGGTTTGGGGGTTGCGCCCCCGGCGGGCATTCTTCTGCCTCACCGAGAATTTTCCAAAGCCGCTGATGAGCAGATCTTCTCCCTGGGCCAGGGATTCCTTCATAATATCCAGGACCCGTTCCACTGTTGAACGTGATTCTTGCTTGCTCAAACCTACCTGTGTCTGTAAGCGGCTGATCAATTTTTCCTTGGTGAGGGCCATAACCTGATCTCCTCCGGCTATCCCGGTGAAATTACTTAATTTATTATGAAGGAAATCCGGGAGGTGTCAAGCATTTTTTCACGGGGCTCATAAAGGGGAGGTGACGCGCTTGACTTTGGCCGGTTTGCCCGGCGGGCGGCGTATGCCAAAATCCAGGGCTCTGAAGTGACAGGCGTCCACGCACTTGAGGCACATGATGCACTCCCGGCTGTCGAATTCCTGGTTGGGCACGACCCCGGTGGGGCAGGTGCGGGCGCAGGCCCCGCATTCCACGCAGTTGCCTTCGATGAACTCCAACTGCACCAGGGAAAGCCGGCTGAAGAGGCTGTAGAAGGCGCCCAGGGGGCAGATTGTCCGGCAGAAAAACCGGCTGATGAGGATGGCGGTGACGAGGATCAGAATGAGGATGGTGAGCTTGTTCCAAAAGAACAGGCCCACGGTGCCCCACAGACTGTGCTTCAGAAAGAGCAGGGGGATGGCCCCCTCCAGGGTGCCGGCGGGACAGACGAGCTTACAGAACCAGGGGTGCCCCAACCCGGAGGCGTCCACGATAAGGACGGGCATTGCTACTACCATCACCCCCAGCACCGCATACTTCACCCAGCGCAGGGGTTTCCACAGCTGAAACTTGCGGGTGGGGATCTTGTGGATCAGATCCTGGATGAACCCGAAGGGGCAGACCCAGCCGCAGGTCATCCGGCCCACCGCGGTGCCGATGAAGCCCAGATAGCCCACGACGATGGCGCCCGTGAGGGGAATCCCCCCGGTGCTGAACCGCAGGCTGGCCATGAAATTCTGAAAGGCGCCCACCGGACAGGAGAGCAACGCCCCGGGACAGGAGTAGCAATTGAGACCCGGAGTGCACACTGCTTTTAAGGGACCCTGATAAATTACCGACCCCCCGAAGGGGAATAACAGGTAGGCGTTGGTACCCAACGGGGGGGGGGGTAATGGACTGATAATTACCGAGCTGAAGGGGAAGAGCAAGCAGGCGCTGGCACCCAACGCCATCAGGGTCTGGATCAGTGACCGCAGTCTGGTCATTATCCAACCCCGATACAGGAAAGTCAGATAGTGTTGCCGAGATTCATCAGGAATCCCAGCTCACCCGTGTTGACCCCGATAATAAACAAGATGGTGAAAATGATGATGAGCCACAGGACTTTCTTGGGCATGCGCCCACCTCCCTAGATTCCCGCCACCTGAGTCGGGCGGTTGATCGAAACCTGGATTTGCTTATCGCTTATATTATATCCCTGCGGGCGGTTACGGGGAAAATATTTTTCTCGATAAAGATAATTCCTTGACACTTTCATTAATATCTATATATTCTAATATTATGGTAGATGAATATTTGCAAGAGCGGTTGGAACGGGCGGCCCGGTGCCTCAAGGTGCTGGCCCACCCCATACGGCTGATGATTATCCATTTCCTGGGCGCCGGCGAACTGTCGGTGCAGGAGTTGGAAAAGGCGGTGGGTATCAGCCAATCCAGCGTGTCCCAGCACTTAGGCCTGCTGAGGGACAAGGAAATTCTGGAATCCCGGCGGGTGGCCCAACAGGTGTTCTACCGGTTACGGGACCCCCGGCTCTTGGAACTCACGGCGATTACCCGGGAGTTATTCTGCCGAAAGGAGTGAGGCTGGGGCCCCGGTGTCAGACGGACAGACGCTTCCACCTCAAGGCGAACCCGGCCGGACGCGCCGGCGCTTTACCTGGAAAGATGATCGACAAATTTAACGAAGACCTTAAGGAGAAAACCATCATGACTGCCACCAAGCCCAAAGAAACTGCCGCGTTTATCTGCTCCCGGGACACGTTGGACGGCGCCTATCCGCCGCTGATTCTGGCCATCAATGCCGCCCGGGCCGGCATGGAAGCCAAAGTTTTTTTCACCTTTATGGGCATCAACCTGGCCTGTAAAGGGGGTTTTGAGAAGGCGAAATTCATCCCGGCCGGAGTTATGGGCGCGGTGCCGGGAATGTCGGCGATTGCGACCGGGATGATGAAGAAGAAGATCGACAAGGCCCAGATCCCCACTTTGCCGGAACTGATGGAGATGGCCCAATTGGAAGGCGTGGAGTTGATCGTCTGCCGCATGACCATCGACATGATGGAATTGGATGAAGACCAGTTGGTGGAAGGAGCCATCGTGTGGAACGCCGAGGAATTCATCAAATTCGCCAAAGATTGCAAGATCTGCCTGTTTATCTAAAGTAAGGCTAAATGGCCGGGGGGATTTTCATCAGAGTTCCCTGCCTCTCTTGAAGGAAAGGGGTTGCATGAGGGATTCTGAGGCATGGGGCCCCCGGCCCCCATGCCCAAGATCAACCATGATGGGAACAACTCATAGCCAAGGGCCGTCACAAGACCGATATAGGTTCCTCTGAGCGCCACCAAGAGTCTCTCTGGGCAAGGCGCCGAGATGCTGGGTCGCGCCGCTTCCTCAGGATGACCGGTCAGGGGACTTGAGCAGAGGGCTTAACTTCGATTCGGAGGGACACATGGGTAAGACGGCGCTGATCGTGACGGACATGCTCAATGATTTCCTGGACCCCGGGGGCTCCCTGTATGTCGGGGCCCAGGCCCGGGAGATCATCCCCTATGTGGCCCAGAAGATCGCCGCTTTCCGGGCCCAGGCCGGGGTGGTGATCTTTGTCTGCGATGCCCACGCCCCTGATGACCGAGAATTCCGCTACTTCCCGGCCCACGCGGTCAAAGGGAGCTGGGGGGCCCAAATCATCCCGGAGCTGGTCCCGGCCCCCGGCGACTACCGGGTGGAAAAGACTCGGTACAGCGCCTTTGCCTACACCAACCTGGACGACATTCTCAAACAGGAGCAGGTGACCGAAGTGCACGTGGTGGGGGTGATGACCTCCATCTGCGTCATGGAGACCGTCAAGGAGCTTTTCGATCGGGATCTGATAGCCGTGGTATACCGGCAGGGGGTGGCGGACTCGGACGCCGAGGCCCACGCCTTCGCCCTGAAGCAGATGCAGCGGGTCCTGGGGGCCCAGGTGGTATGACGGACCAGCCCGGATTTGCCCACCAACAGCGGTCCGGCCTGGCCGGAGGCGGCGTCCCCGGACTGAAGCGGTAAGCGCCCGGATTATCCCATCAGGTCCGTTGCGCGGTCATAGCGTTAGCCAAAAGTATCTTCCGATGGCGGCATCATGCTAATCCCCCCTAACCCCCCTTTGAAAAAGGGGGACTTTAGGGGGATTTAAGAATCTCCAAGTGAAAGAATTTATGGCAAACGCTCTCCGCATCCTTACCGGTCCAGGCTATTTTCCCCCGGCTTCAAATTCCCCCCATTTTGCCCGATGAGCCGCCCCGCCTGGGGCCAGGGGGCCAGGCGGGCGGCTCAATGCCTCTCAGGTTATTGCGGCGGGGTAGCCCCGACGGCGCCCTGCTGTGGCAGAACGGCGGTGACGGTGCCCGTCTGGATCGCCGGGACCCGGTTGACGCCAGGATTGGCCACATTGCGCCCCACCACATTCGGGGCATTCAGGACGCCAGTGCTGGGATTGATAGTGACCGGGCTCGTGTAGCTGGACACCACCATCCCCGGGGCCTGATGCGTGGTCATGGTCATGTTACCCGCCCCACTCGGGTCCACCACCCCCTGGATGTTGATGATAGTGGGCACCTGGCCGGCTGCGGGAAAGGCGGCGGAGTTCGAGGTGGTGCTGGTGATGCTGCCTTCGAACGCCAGGTTGGTGGCGGGGACCACCCCGGTGCGGGTCATGTCCGCAGAGAGCGTCGCAGTTTGGGTAATGGGGGTGATGGTGGTCGGAGGCGAAAGATTGATGATGCCACTTTCGGCGTTGGTGGTCTGTTGGAAATAGGTCCCGGGAGTCTGGGTCAGGGTGACCCCGGTCAGGGTCCCCCGGCTGTCGGGAGATATCCAGGTGCCGTTGGCCGTATGGGTCAGCACCCCGGCCGAATCAATGGTGGCCGTCCCGGTGGTTAGCACCAGGGCATTGGAATAATTGCTGGCAACGCCTACCCCCTGGGCCGGGCCGGTGACGGATGATCCGTTGGCCACGGCGGTCAAAAGGCCGGTGGCGGGTGTTCCTCTGACCACAGCGCCCATAGTGTAGTAAAAGGGATCGGCCTCAGAGCTGAAGGTGCCCCCGGCGGTTTGGGTCACCGTGCCCGTCATCCCGCCGGTGGTGGGGGTGATCAATGAGCCGGTGCCTAAAGACTCGGAGCGGTAGCCCCAGCCGGTGCTGGACAGGGTCCCGGTGGTGCTCCCGGGCGGTGTGACGACCGTGCTGCCCTGATAGGTCTGAGTGATAATTTGGGCGTCGGGGTCCGAGGTCTGGACCCACATGCCCACGGTGGTGGGGGAAGCGGTGTTGGAGGTGTCGCCGATGACGGTGCCGAAGGTCGCCGCCGGGCTGGAGGCTGTGGCCGGGACCTCACGTACCGGTCCGCCGCTATACTGGCTGCCGGTAGGGCCGTAAGTCATGACTCCGACACGCACCCCATTGGCATCCGGCGCCCCCAACACCCCCTCGGAAGCGATGGAGACGGGGCTGGGTCCGGAAGACGCAAAGGTGCCGGCGTTGGGAGCGGTAGCGCTCACCGAGTAACCGGCCCTGAAGCTGGTGGTTATGCCGTTTTCGACGCGGCTGCCGGTTAAATCGCCATAACTGGTGGCGGTTACCTGGTTCCCCGCCAGGTTGGCGGTGCCAGTGGCCTGGCCGGTGGCGGTCTGACTGAAATAAGTCCCTGGGGTCTGGGTGGAGGTGCCGCTCCCGGTGGCTTTGAGCACGTTGTCGGTGCTTACGGTGTCGGTCCAATTATAGGTCAGCGTACCGTCAGGCAGGATGGTGACCGTACCGGTGCGGACAATGGTGTTGCCCAAAGAGTTGGTTCCGGTATAATCCATGGTTCCGGTCAGGGTCTGTCCCAGGATACCGGTTACCGTGCCGCTGGCAGTACCCGTTGCAGTGCCGGTGCTGGAGGTGGCAAAAGAAACTCCCTCGGCGGCAGTGCGGGAGCCTTCGGTGGTGCCGTAAAAATAGCCGTCATAGACGCCGGTGCGATAGCCCCAGCTATAGGAGAGCAGGCCGGACTGGCTATAAGGGGAGACGGCACCGGTTATAAAAGCGGCATAATATTGCTGGGTAAAAGTGAAGGTGGATGGAGTCGGAGTTGGAGTCGGGCTTGGAGCCGGAGCAGGCGCCGCGATGGACGTGGCGGCCGAGTTTGTAGCCGAGGAAGCCTGGGGGGGCACCGTGACGGTGTTCAGAAGCGTCACCTGCGTATCGCCGGTGCCGGTGGTCAGCCCCGCGGGGGCGACGAGCGCCACCGCAGTCAAACTTGTGTTAGAACTGGAAAGCGTGGTGCCGAGACCGGAGTCGGGGCCGCCCAAGTTAGACTGGGAAATGGGGCCGGAACCCGGAACCGTTCCGGGATCCTGGTCCTGCTGGCCCTTCAGCACCGGGCCGCCCAGCTGCTTCATAAACGTTTTCATGTCCTCGCCGGTGATGGTGAAGGGCAGGGTCGGCGGCAAACCCCAGGCCACGGAGGTGCCCTGCATGTTGTGCAAAATCACCGAATTGGCAGAACCCGGCGGACCGAAGGAGAAGGCGACATGGTGAATTTTGCGGTCCAGTCCGCCCACTTCGGGGAAGATATTGGCTACCTGGGTGACACCCGAAAAGTTCAGAATGGTGGTACTGTTAGCCTGGAGGCGGATGCCGAAATCCGTGCCGCGCACTCCGGTTACGGCGGTGTGGGTCTTGACCACGAAATCGGGTTCACCCGCCTTGAAAAGTTTGTTGACCAGCACATGGGCCAGACCCTGGAAGATTTCGATCACCGCTTGACGCTTCTTCTGGGACGCATTGTACACGAACTCATCGATGGCCAGACGACTTTGAGGGGACAGGGTGATGACGCTGTCGTCAATCAGGGTGATCTGGGCCCTGGAAAAGGCCTTGCTGCGCAAGACGTCGCCAGTTTCCAGTGTGGCGTCCTTCTGTACCGGCGTGGCCGGAAGTTTGCCGCCTTTCAGGAGGTCTACCCGCCCCTGCACTTCGGTCAGGCGGCCCACGACTGCCGCCTGGGCCGCAGCCGGGAGTATCGATCCGTAAGCCAATACCAGAGCCATGATCAACCAAAGCATCCGCATCCTTCTCCTCCTTCTCAGTGTGCCAAGGACTGGCTCCCCTGATGGTAACAGCCCCGCTGATTGGTCCCTGCTGATCTGCACCGGCCTGGCCGGAGCCCAGGGGGTTCGGATCAATCCCGATAGAGCTTTTTCCAATTGCAAGGAATCTACCCTGTTTGGGACAATTTTTCCACTAATTTTGTGGTAAAAAATTTTTTAGGGTTGACGCCGCGTTCGGCTAAGCGCTGGGGCCGCCGCCAGCCGGTGATCTCGTTAACGCGGGCAGGGTCGGCAGATGCGGTCGAGGGGGCGCCGGGGAAGTGACCTGCTGCCGGGTTGAGAGCTTTGGGCAAAGCTAGCGTGTCATCCCGGGCCGAGTGAATAGTCTTGTATTTTCTTGTAGTTATAGCGTTTATCAAAAGTATTTTCCGATGGCGGCATCATGCAAAATCCCCCCTAACCCCCCTTGAGAAAAGGGTGGAACTATAGGGAATTGCTGCTCAAGTCACCCTTTGGGAAAGTGGGATTTAAAAATCTCCACATGGAAAGAATTTATGGCAAACACTCTATGCGGGCCGCCCCCTCCCTCAGGATTGTCTAAACCGGGGACAGGGGTAACATATGTTCGGAGACATGGGTAACAGTATAATGGCGGATCGTCTCATCGGAGGTCGGTCATGCCGCAGGTGCGCCTTGCCGAACGCGAGCTTCTTGCTTCCAGGGGCGCGATCCGGTAGGGGAGGCGGCCCAGACCGAGGCCGGCTCGTTCTCAGGAGATCTCCGGGGTGGCGAAGGGGTCGAAGGGGTTGGTGCGCAGGGCCAGGGAGAAGAGGTAGGGGTAGCGGGTTTTCAGGTGGCTCATGTAGGCCAGCCACTCTTTGATGAGCAGGACGTAGCTGCGCTGCACGTCGCCTGCCAGGTGCTCCCGGTCGGCGGCGCTCAGGCGGTGCAGGTCGCGGCGCTGGGCCAACTCCTCGGTCAGGTGGAAGACCGCCAGGAGCAGGTTGGAAAAGGAGTCGTGCTCCAGCAGGTTAGGATTTTCCAGGAGGCGCAGGAGGAAGTCCCGCTTTTGCAGCAGGAAATCTCGCAGGGCTTCTATATCGCCCCCTTTGAGTGCGATATTAAAATCGCTCTCCGCCAGGCCCTGGCTGAAGCCGGCAAAATCCGGGGCGGTCCAATGGCTGATATGGGCCACCCGGGGCTGGAAGTCCGGGAGGCTCCGGTCGTAGTTCGCCAGGGTCTTTAAGAGAGCGCCCCCCACCTCGCTGAAAAAGGCCCCGATGACCATGTTGAGCTTGGCCAGCTTGGCCGCCTTGGCGCGCAGGCCCAGGAGCTGGTTCAAGATGATGGTGACCAGGAGCACCGAGACGGGCAGGAACCCCAGCTGGGCCAGAAAGAGGCGCAGCATGTAATTGGCGTCTTTAAAGATCAGGTAGTTGGCCAGATAAAGTGCCGCCGAGGCGCCGATGAGGGCCAGGGCCAGCTTGATTTTCCAGTGCAGGAATTTCATGGGAGCCTCAACTTACGTGACATGGTGATCGTCCCAGCACGGGCGGGACGCCTGTGCCACTAAACTTAAGGGATTGGGGGTGGGGTGGGGGGTGTCAGCCAGCGAAGCCACCCCTCACCCCAGCCCTCTCCCCTCGCAGGGGAGAGGGGGTTTTTGCTGTGCCGATTCCAAACTGCGATGCCCCCCGGTAAAGCCCGGGCCTCCATTTTCCTTTTTCAATCTGCCAGCGCCCATATAAAATCTCTGCCGGCAACTCCTGAGGCGGGACGCCGGT
>CAWKEQ010000002.1:0-58897 GCA_963848565.1 uncultured delta proteobacterium | reverse complement strand
AGGTAAGTCTTCAAGCTGTACCTCCCATACAGACGACCAAAATATCCAATCCAGAACCCCGCTAACGCGCCTATTTGCTATGCCAATTATCTGCTTGACGCCCATGCCACCCGCCTATTGAGATATTGCTCCACCCAGGGGTACCCCCTCATCAGAGATCTATTACTCATCTCTCATCATCTGAGTGGCAAAAATTCCAGATATAGTCTGAATATGGAAGGTTCTTGGCCCGGTGATAACTATCGGATCATAGCACTTAGCGCCACCTCTATCCAGCCTGACTAAATAATGTTTCATTAGCTCGTCAAAGATATTAGAATCGGTCTGGTCATTCATGCGTTGATCTGATCCAATAGGTACAAGTTAAACGTAAGATCTCCTCTGGCGATGGGAGGACAAGTTTCAGAGGGACCGGTTCGATGGTGGGTGCATTACATCTCCACGAAGCAGCATTCCGAGACATACTATTGTCCGCTGTCCTTAGCTCTTACTGCCGGGAAGAAGTGTGCCCCATAGTGTTTACTGGCTAAATTTGGAAGACAGTATTGGGGTGGGTGATCGCAAGTTGACCTCCCGTTAAGAATATTTAGTTCTCTGTGCGATAACGCGACTTCTAACGGTATCTACGATAACAAATCGCAAGCCTTTTTCTCTGTCGATTGCTTTAGTGCCATTAGTCCCCTAAGCCAGGCGCAAGAAATGCCGATGATAATGTGTCTAATATATTGCCAGTTCAGAAAAGGTATAAACTGAGCTAATGATTGTTTACTGAATAAATAAATGGAATTAACAGGAGCATTGATTGATGAGGTTAATGAAGTCATGATAACCGTAAAATTATTCTACAACTCCATACTACCCAGGGAATAGTGCTCCTGTTGTATAATATAGTACCTGAATTTTTAAATATAACTATCAGATATAGCAATCCCAATTGGTCCCATTGGGAAAAAATCCCACCAGATTCTGTCATAAGCGTTTGTCGAATACCATATCAAATTAATAAGGAGACTTACCTATAACAAATTTTTAATTCCCTAGAGTACTTGCACATTTGGAACATAATCAAGATTAATATTTGTTATCACAATCGCTTTCCCTGAAGGTATCGTATATATGTCGTGGTTGAACCGTCGGGCATGATCTTAGACCAACTATTAATTACTCCATTACTCGATGATCCGTTAAAGTTCTACAATTTGAGAGAGTCCTGGTAATTGAGCTTGAGCGGTAGAATACCGTGGAAAGCCAAAAATTGTACAAACTAGAATAAATAATCATGATTTCAAGTTTTTTCGCCCTGTTTCATGGTTCTTCCGTCCCCATTTTATCCAGTATCATTCAACATATATTATCCTGAGATTATGCGGCCGCCTTTGGCCACCACAGTCAAAGAATGGTGGGGACCCCTCTCCCCGAGGCAAACCCCGTTTCGTTTCTAATTTTGTAGCCGAATTGTGTCGTGAAGGGCATGATAACACAAATTTCAATGAATTTGTCAACCGAAAAGTAGGGCATAGTAATTTTTCCAATAAGTTGGGCATACCTGCCTCTTAAATCCTGGATGCCTCACTGTGATGCAGTTTAAGGACCCCAGGCCAGCATCGCCCCCGTAATAGTTGGCCAAAGAGAAGGCTGAGACCGCTTGACCTCGGGAATGGCATTGTTCCGCCAAGTGAAAAAGAAGATTTGCTATAATAGCGAGGCCGTCGAAAAAACCCATTTCAGCTTGTCGTGATCTCCTCCCAGGCATTTTAAGGCCAGGGTCTTGACGACCTTTCGATTCCTGGCGTTACCACTATGGGATAGCTCTCCCTAAACCCTACTACTCTTTAGCTTTACGCACATGACAACCCATAATTCAGGATCTTTTCCATGTTATGCACCAGGCAGTATAGCAGCCATTGGATATTCACCTTGATCTTGCCTCTTAACGTGAACCGGTCTAATCGCTTGTTACTCCGAATATTGGCAAACACGGGCTCAACGATGGCCAGGCGTTGCGGGTAGATTCGGCGTCCCGGTTCGGTCTCGATTTTTGCCACCATCTGTTTGGAAAGATTAATGCCTTCGCTGCCGATGGGGACTGCTAAATGCTTACGTTTGGCATCCATCCCATAGAGACAACGGGTTCGTAGCGGGCAACCCCGGCAATCTTTTTCAGCCGCCACATATTTGCGGTAAACGTTACCGTGGTCGACACATCTTTTGACTTGCAGCCTGAGCACTTTTCCATTGGGGCAGATATATTGATCCAAGGTCGCATTATGGTGAAAGTCTTTTAACGTGAATCTCCTGGAACGACGGCGTTTTTGGGTGTCAAACCTCGGGTCCCGGTTCCGGAACTTTCTGTCCGGGATATAGGCATCAACTCCCAGCTCCTGGCACTTCCGTAAATTGACTTGAGTATGGTAATTGCTGTCGGCAGTGAGAATCTTCCCGGTAAGGCACTCCGCTCCGTAGCCCAGGCTCTGTAAGTTTGCCAGCGTACCCTCAAGCATGGGCGGGACATGGATATGGTCTTGCCCATTGCCGAAGGCCTCACCATGGACAATCACTTGATGCTTTCCATCAATGAGGGCCTGGCTGTTATATCCCTGGACGACGCCGTGGGAAGTCATCATGGTGGCCGAGTCATTGTCCGTAATATTACTTTGTTTTTCTCTACCCGCGGCGCCTTGCTTGGGCTGGTTTTCGGCCAGCCATTGATCCATCAGCTCTGCCTTCTTCTGTAATCTCTCCACCTGCTGCTGCCGGCTGGGGCCTGAAGCCCGGGGCCCGGGAGGTTCATCCTGCCCTCGGTCGGTTTGCATCTGTTCTTCCAGCAACTGCGCCACCTTAGCTTCGATCTTCTGCTTTTTCTTATGAAGCTCGGGGAAAGTGCCGCTCCATTCTTTCGAGGCGTTGGAAGGCAGCTTACAGCCATCCAAAGCAAACATGGTGCCCCCCAACAGATTCATCTCCTCACAGACCAGCAGCACATCTCTAAACAGGGGCACGATCTCATCTTTCATAGAAGAAACAAAGGCGGCAATGGTGCTGTGATCAGGCTGTTGGCCACATGCTAAGGCGATGAAAACGACATTCTCCCGACAGGCCTGTTCGATCTTGCGAGAAGAAATCAGCCCCCGGGAATAGGCCAGCAACACCACCTTCAAGAGAATCTTGGGGTCATACGCGGCTCGCCCGGTCTCATCATTACGGTATTTGCCCTCAAATATGGCCATATCCAGCCGCGTTTCCACCAGGGTATGAATGGCGAACTCCAAGGTTCCCGGCATCAACTGATCTTCCAGGGAAACCGGCAAGAGCACTCTTTGTCGATAGTCGTAGGTTTTAAATTTGGCCATGGCTTATCCGCCCCAAAAAGTTATTGGCCAAGGATAGCATGAAACAACTATTTAATAAAGATTATAATTGGTTAGGCGTGTTTTTGAATGGACTGATGCAGGCAAAAATCAGGAATGAAATGATCGAGGAGGTTACCTTTTTCGACAGCCTCAGCGGCTATCTTGCCACTAGCAAAGCTTCTCAAAAATTCCAGTAAGTTTGGATATATGATCGCCTTATAGAAACCGGTCATACGGTCTTGGTTCGGCACTTACATTAGGCACCCTTCATGGCAGCAGGAAAACTACCTGCCTCTACCGGCGCCGCCAAGGGCGAAATTCTCTTCGTAAGGTACCGTCCAAAGTCCCAAATTTGAACGATCAGCACCTACCCCTGGGGTACCCACAGGGCAGGTCTCGCGAAGACGTTTTGGGGTTCTTTGAGGCAGGTTTTTGTGGGGAAACTGGAGTAGCTTCATGCACCCGGGACAACTGATAGGGATAAGGCGTAGAATATTCATTCTTATTCAAGGCCACGGGGAAGCTCCAGTGAACGCTGGCACAGCCTTGGAATCTGCATGGAATCTGCATATGTGGGATTGGGAGGGTTATGGGGATCGGGCAACACGGGTGGTTGATGGAGGGGAATTAGTGGATTTGGGAAGAAGCTCTCGACGTTTACCAGGTACCCACACTTAGACCAATTCCTGGCCTTGCCGGGATCGATGCCACCTATCGACTTGGGGTGAGCTAAGTTGAAGATCTGAGCGGCAATGGAAGTGTTCAGTCGGATGACCCCTTAGACGGCTTTTGACAGCCGGAAATGGTAATTAAAGCCCTTAGAGGCAAATAAAGTCAGGGGGAATACGCTCTCTGTCAGGCTCTCCCCCCGATGACCTACTGGCCCGGTCGGAGAAAATCTTAAGCCTCTCCGAACCAAGTCAGGAATTTGTGCCTAAAACTGTGCCCAAATAAATTGAAATCCTGTGACCGAGAATGATAATAGGTGACATCCGGCCCAGAAGAGGGAGGTTAGAAAAGCCTTTTTAAGTTTTCATCTTACGTCATGGATAATCATTATACGCCATTGATATGATTGTTGATTAAGCGGGTTCAAATCCCGCCGCCCCGACCACTTCATTGATTTCACCTGGGTAATGTATCTCTTGCAGGGGCGCGTCTAGGTGACCGCCCCGGCTTGAGGGCGCACCCGCAGGTGCGCCTTTACAGCCTGGGGGCTTCTCTTACTTCCAGACGCACAGCTTGGTATAAGGGGACCGGCCCCAGGCAAAAAAGCGCCGGGGCCGGAGAGCCACCGCTGTTCTCCAGCACTTAACCGCCTCGGCCTGCCTGGCTATCTGGCCATCAAGCCCTTATACCAGAAGTTCTTCGGCGGCAACTGGGGCGGGGCGGCATACACCCTGGCCTGCCAATCCGCATCCGCATAACGCCTGCCCATGGGGCCGGTGAACTCATAGTGGTTGAAGGCCACCCCCGCGGTGAGACGGCTGACGCCATCGTTGCCCACCAGGGCCAGGATGAAATAGGGTTCGCCGGTGGCTTCATAGAGAATCTGGCCCTGCAAGGCGTCGGTGTGGATATCGGCGATGAGGGCCGATCGCCTCTCCTTGTCCGTGAGAATCGCCCCCTCGACAAACGGCCTGGCCAGGAAAGAGAGGCGCTCGATGCGGAGCTTTTCGTATTCCGCCTCGCTGAGCCGGGTGCCGTTCAGTTCCTTGGCCGCCAGGGAAGCGTAGAAGTCCACCCGTTCTTTAAAAAGGTTCAACCGGCCGTATTCTTCCAGTTCACCCGGGAACAGGCCGTACTTCTTGAACCCGGCCGCGGTATAGGCCACCAGGCGTTGGAGTTCCTGCCAGAAGGCCATATTGGGCTCCACGAAACCCCGGGGCACGGGTGGCAAATTCTCATCGCCGCCGTCGCCGGCCTCCGCAAAGTTCTGCTTGACGTAGAGCAGGGTGTCGTGTTTGAGTTCGGCGTACGACCCGAGCCAAGTCTGCAACTGCTTGACCGGGAAGAGCTTCCCCTGCATGTACCGGGGATAGCCGGGGCCATAGGTTTGCCGCAGGGTCCCCAACAGTTTGAGCCAGGCGGCGCCCAGGGAGCTGTACCACTCCGTGTCTGTGACGCGCTTGAGTTCCGCGGCCACCTCATCCAGTCGGCCGTAAAATTCCTTCACCTCGCCTTCGGAAAAGGGCGGCTTACCTTGTTTGAGAAAAGCGCCGGCGAACTCCCGGGCCGCGTTATCCCCCATCGCCGCCGGGACAAACAGGGCCGATGGGGTGGAAGGCAGGAGCATCGCCACCTTCTCCTGGCCGGCGGTGAGGCGGCCCAAGACCCAGGCGTCGAAGGTGAAGCGCTGGCCGAAAATGCGAAAGGCCTTGGTGGCGGCCAACAGCTCCGCCTTGGTCTGCTCCGGCACGCTGGGATGGATGATGACGTCGGACAAAATCCGGGGCGGCCGGAGTTCCTGCAGGTGCTGGGAAATCTTGGCCAAGACCTCCGGGTTGACCGCCTGGGCCGGAGAAAATTTTTCCGTGCCCAGGACCTTGACCACAAAGGCGCGCCATTCCGGGTAGCAGATGTCGTCCGGGGGCCCGGCGTAGAAACCGGTAATCTCCATGAGCTTCTGCCAATCCTTGGCCAGGGGCTGCCCGCCGGGACCGGGGCTCGCCAGGAGGTGGGCCAGCAGCAGCGCGTCGCTGATGCCCTCGGGTTTACCCAGCAGATAGCTGTTGCGCCCCAGGTACATCATAGCCCGGAAGTAGGCCCGCAACAGGGAGGTCTTGGCGTAGTGGCTCCGGGGCGTGAACTGGGTGTAGTCGGTTTTTACCTCCCCCTCCCTGGCATATTGGCCATAAAGAGGCGAGACCCCCACCCCGGTGGCCTGATAAATGTTCCTGATCTCCTGGGCCATGCGGGCGAAAACCTCGGGAGAAAACTGCTTTTGGTACTTCCCCAGCCCCTGCAGGGCGCCTTCCAGGGTTTCGGTGATGTCGGGCTTGTCGGCTAATTCCTGCTGGTTCCAGCCCTTCTTGAGCCTCTCCTCATAAGAAACGGACCACTGGGCGTTGGCCAGGATGACCAGGGGCACCGTCAGTTGCGCCGCCACCTCTGCATAGCGCGCCGCCAGTTGGCCGCTGGACTGGTCCCGGTATTTCAGGGCCTGGGCCTGGGCCTGACGCAAAAAGCGCCGGAGGAGAGGAGCCAGGTCGAATCTTTCGAGATATTCCAGGGAGTTTTCAAAATATTTGTGGAAGGCGTGCAGCAAGGGGTCGGGGGTGACCAGGCGGGCGTGTTCCGGCAGCCGCATGGCCGCAGATCCGGGCCCCCCCACCTCATCGAACATGCCCAACATTTCGTCCCACTCCCAGCCGTCTCCCATTTTTCCTTTAAATTTAGTGGCTTCCTTGGAAATCAGCAGAAACTTGTGCTCATTGAGGAACTTTTTCTGGGCGGCGGTGAGTCGGACGCCCAGCAATTTCATGACGCCCTTGGCGTTGGCGGCCTGGTCCACCGTGGTGGCGGAGTCTTGGAGGGCTGGGCTCACCTCCAGGGTTTTTAAGGGCGGCACTTCCGAAAAGGCCGACAGCGTCACCTGCGGCAGGCTGAGAACCGGCGCTTCGGCGGCGCCCGGCCTCGCCTGGCCGAGGCTGGTCAGGACAACGGTGAGCAGCACGAGGGCCAGTTTAGCAAAGCGTGAGGGGGGACCAGCGGTCATGGGGTTACCTCCTGTGAAGTTGTCCGACGGAGTTCTCAAGCCCACCGGGGAGAATGGGGGGAAAAGTCGAAGTCGCTCAAACCAATCTGCCCTCACATGCTGGCATGGGTTTTCAACCTGCGCCCAGGCTGAAGCCTGCGGCTACCCAAAATCTCCTTATGATTGCAACTCGGCATTAGTACCACAGTGCATAAATCCGCTCACGTATTTCTCTATCCGTGCAGATTACTTCCGCCTCACCCTGGCCCTCTCCCCCCAGCGGGTGATGGGGGTAAGGGAGCGATCTATGACGTTGCCGTATTGATGAAATTCTGGACTTACTCCTGCCCCCGGAGCAGCTGGTGGAGCGCCGCCAAACGCCGCCACAGGGGCAGGACCTGGGATAACGGCAGGGAATTGGGACCGTCGCAGCGGGCCTGCTCCGGGTCGGGATGGACCTCCATGAACAAGGCGTCCACCCCCGCGGCCACCCCGGCCCGGGCCAGCACGGGGATGTACTCCTTCTGTCCGCCGGAGCAGGTGCCTTGCCCCCCGGGCAGTTGGACGCTGTGGGTTACGTCCAGGACCACCGGGCAGCCGAGAGCGCGCATGATAGGCAGGCTGCGGAAATCCACCACCAGGTTGTTGTAGCCGAAGGTGGCGCCCCGTTCAGTGAGCAGCACCCGGCGATGGCCGGTGGCAAAGACCTTGTCCACCACCGGGGCCATGTCCCAGGGGGCCATGAACTGGCCTTTCTTGATATTGACCGCTCGGCCGGTTCCGGCCGCGGCCACCAGCAAGTCGGTCTGGCGGCAGAGAAAGGCCGGGATCTGGAGGACGTCCAGGACCCGGGCGGCGGGTTCCACGTCGGCCACCTGATGGACGTCCGAAATCACCGGCAGGCCCACTTCGTCTTTCACCCGGGCCAAAATTTCCAGACCCGCGGAGAGGCCGGGCCCCCGGTAAGAGGTCAGGGAGGTGCGGTTGGCTTTGTCAAAAGAGGCCTTGAAGATCAGGGGCAGGTGGAGTTCGGCGGCATAGCTCTTCAGGGTCCGGGCAATGGCCAGGGTAAGCTCGGCCGACTCAATAACGCAGGGCCCGGCGATCATCACCAGGTCGCCTTTCCCTATCCAAAAGTCGGCGATTCGGACTGGATTTTCCATAGGAAGGCTCAATGAAGGGGAAAAGCCTGGTGCGCCGGGCGCACCCTAGATGCTGACTCGTCATTGCCAACTACGAAATTCAAATATTACATTTTCCTTAATCATTAAATTATAGGGCGGCCCGTGGCCGCCGTTATACGGCGTGCACGGCACGCCCTATATCAACTGCGCTCCGTTCAGAATGACAAGAATTATTTTGTGTCTTTAGGATGCAGCTTCGTATTAGAGAGTTTCCTGAAGTACCATTAAAAGCTAATAGCTAAAAGCTGACGGCTGATAGCTATCTTCTCAAATCTCCCCGCCGGGGTGGGGCAGGCTCAGTTTATATTCCAGGCAGGCCCGGATGTAATCCCGGAACAGGGGGTGGGGCTTCAGGGGCCGGGACTTGAATTCCGGGTGGAACTGGCACCCTAAAAACCAGGGATGGTCCCGGAGCTCGATGATCTCCACCAGTTCGCCGTTGGGGGAGGTCCCGGAGATACCCAGGCCGGCGTTCTTCAGTTGCTCCCGGTAGTGGTTGTTGAACTCATAGCGGTGGCGGTGCCGTTCCATGATGTCGGCCTCGTCGTAGGCGGCCCCGGCCAGGGAGCCGGCCGTCAGGACGCAGGGGTAGCTCCCCAGGCGCATGGTGCCGCCCTTGTCCGCGGCCCGGTCCCGGCGGATCATGGCGTCGGTGCGGTAATCATACCACTCCCGCATCAGGTAGATGACGGCGTGCTCGGCCTCGGGGTCAAACTCTTCACTGGTGGCGCCGATGACGCCGGCCACGTGGCGGGCAAACTCGATGACCGCCAGTTGCATGCCGAAGCAGATGCCGAAGTAGGGCACCTGCTGCTCCCGGGCGTAGCGGATGGCCAGGATCTTGCCCTCCACCCCCCTGACCCCGAAGCCCCCGGGAACCAGGATGCCATGGAGGTGCCCCAGGAGCCCTTCGGCGCCTTCCCGCTCCACCCTTTCCGAGTCGATGTAGGTGAGGGCCACCTGGACTTCGTTGGCCAGGCCGCCGTGCACCAGGGCCTCGTGCAGGCTCTTATAGGACTCCCGCAGGTCCACGTACTTGCCCACGATGCCGATTTCCACCCGGTCCTTGGGATTTTTGATCCGGGCCACCAGCTTTTCCCAAACCTCCATGCGGGGCGCCCGGGTCCAGATATTCAGCGTCTCCACCAGGCGGTCATCCAGGCCTTCCTGGTGGAACAGCAGGGGAATCTCGTAGATGTTGTCCACATCCTGGCCGGTGATCACCGCCTGGGGCTCCACGTTGCAGAACAGGGCGATCTTGGCCTTGATCTCGGAGCTCAGGACCTTTTCGGTGCGGCACAGGAGGATGTCGGGCTGGATGCCGATGGAACGCAATTCCTTGACGCTGTGCTGGGTCGGTTTGGTCTTGACCTCCCCGGCGCTCTTGATGAAAGGCACCAGGGTCAGGTGGATGTAGCAGACGTTTTCTTTGCCCAGGTCTCCCTTGAGCTGGCGGATGGCCTCCATGAAGGGCAGGCTCTCGATGTCCCCCACGGTGCCGCCGATCTCGATGATGGCCACATCCACCGAAGGAGCGATCAGCATAATGGCCTGCTTGATTTCGTCGGTGATGTGGGGGATGACCTGGACGGTGCCGCCTAAATAGTCGCCCCGGCGCTCCTTGGTGATGACGTTGTGGTAGATGCGCCCCGAGGTGAAGTTGTGCTCCTGGCCCAGGGTGACCGAGGTATAGCGCTCGTAATGCCCCAGGTCCAGGTCGGTTTCGGCCCCGTCTTCGGTGACGTAGACCTCGCCGTGCTGGAACGGATTCATGGTCCCGGGATCAACGTTGATGTAGGGGTCCAGTTTTTGAAAGGTGATACGCAGCCCCCGGGATTCCAGCAAGGCGCCGATAGCCGCGGCGGCCACGCCCTTGCCCAAGGAGGACAGCACCCCGCCGGTAATGAAGATGATTTTGGTTTTCACAAGTCCTTTATTATACCTAGCCAAACCCAATGTCAAGCCGCAGAATGGGGCTTGACGGCGGCGGTGGCCGGACGGCCAGGGACAGGGTCCGGGGCGGACCACGGGGTTGCAGTTTGGGAAAAAAATGCCAGCTCCGGGGCCCTGAAGGGAGTTCCCGGAGCTGGGGGGTCTTCTTGGTTGCTGCGGCCAGGCTGCTGGGATGAGAACTCATCCCCCCGGGTTATCTGACCAGGGACGGGGTGGCGGCGTCAGCCCCGAAATATAAACTCCCGTCTTTCGGGCCCGGAGTGGCGTCATAGTCCACGTAGCCCTTGACAAAATGCCCCTGGACATAAGCCGAATTCCCTGATCCCCCGGTATCTTCCAGGTAGAAGGCCACAAAGGCCAGGAGGGGGGTGTACTCATGCGTGGCGAAATCATCCTGGACGATGGGCAGCAAGCCGATCTTGCCAATATCCACCGCGAGGTCGGTATAGAGCACACTCTTGGTCCCCGGCTGGATATAGATATTATCGCCTACCTGCATGGGAGTGGGGTTGCCGTTGTCGATGAGGTCACGTATGGTCGGGACGTTATTGGCGTCAATCAGGAAGGAGGTCCACTCGCCTCCATCTTCGCTATGGTAAGTTGAACCGATCCGGAAAGACGTGGGGGGATCGTCGTCCCAATGCTCCCTCACCCAGGAAATGGGGGTGGCAAAGGGGAGACAGGATTGGGCCGGGACGGATTTGATTCCCTGGCCTTTCCGGGGGAAGATTGCGGCCACCGCCTGCGCCGCGGGGCTGGCCTCGTTGATGCCCATGAGCCGGGCGAGCGAAAATTGCACCGGGCCGCTATTGACGCCGGCTTTTTCATCGATCTTGACCCGGACCGCCGGGATATGGGTGGCATCGGGCGTGGTGCCTTGGGACAATAGTTGGATGGCCCCGGTAGTCGGATCCCTCGGCGCCGTGCTCCAATGCCAGTTAAGGTCCCAGAAGCCCAATTGCATATCGGCGTCGGCAAGGACCTTCGTATCGGCGTAGTTCTTCTTAAGGATGTAAGTGGCTTTGTCGCTGCCGCTCACCCAGTTGGGGATATCGACAAAGGAGAGGCTCCCCGGGATTTGGGTGCACAGGGCCCGGGCCCCGGCCAGGGCGCTGGCTTCCGAGGCTATCTGCAATTCATTTTTTACCGACACGAGATGCCCCCAATCGATGGCCAGGGCGGCGGCGCCGCAAATCGCTACCAGCGACAGCGCCGTTATGAGGGCAACCGCCCCCTCGGTTTCGGCCATCAAGCCGGCCAATTTCTTAAACATGATCAGGATCCTCCCCTTACTCGCATTTCATCGTGGCGGCAACGGTAATATGGACATGGTTACGATCTATGCCGGGAACCAGTTTGTCGATGATGAACCAATATTTTTTAGCGCTGACCGTCACCGTGAGATCTTCCAGGGGCAGCTTGGTGACGTCGGTCTCGGTATATGCCGGCCCCGAGGGTGTCACAATGGGGTTAGCATCTGAGGGCAGCAAACTCCTCAAGCCGGTTCCGGCACCCCCGTTTTCAGCCGTGGTCTTTAAAATATAATTTTGGATAGAAGGGACTAAATTCTTGGGGAGCAGCCGGTCGCCGCTGCCATCCGTTTTCGTCTGGTACCGGGTGGCGTAGCGCACTCCTTCCCGGCAAGAGTTCTGCAAAACGTGTTTCATGTACCAGGCGTGGCCGAAATCGATGATGCCGAAGACCAGTAACAGCAGGACCGGCAAAATGATGGCGAACTCCACGGCGATCGCGCCGTGTTCCCCACGAATACCTCGCGTCTTCTTAAACCTCAATCCACACCGCATAGTTTACCCCGCCAACCCGACAATATAGACCCTCCTAATCAGGCTCCCCGGCTCATGCCAGGGGCCCCGGGCTACTGTGTGAAGACGTTAGAATACATGCTCACTAACGCCCATCCGGAAATCCCTGATTTTAGAAAGCAAAATACCTGATTTATCTAAACAAAACAAAACAGGAGTTTCTCTTTGAAAAAACAATATTTTATCTTGGCGGCTAAGGCGGCTTCAGGGAGGGGCAAGCTATCTTGATGGCTGCCAGGGGATTATGGCAATCACCGCGGTTGACCAAGTGGACCCGCCACCTAGAGCGTTTGCCCTAAATTCTTTCCACTGGGAGATTCTTAAATCCCCTAAATCCCCCTTTTCCAAAGGGGTACTTTAGCAGCAATTCCTTATAGTTCCCCAATTTTCTAAGGGTGGTTAGGGGGATTAGCATGATGCCGCCATCGAAAAATACTTTTGGCAAACGCTATAAGCCTGCCGGACGCCTTCCCGGGATGGCCAGCAAACCGCCGCGGCAGAAATCAGCCCTCATCGTAGGAAAAGGTGAAGCTGATGGCAAACTTGATCAGGGAAGTGACGATGATGATCCCGGCGGCAACGATCACCAGCCAGAGCAGGGGCTAGACGATGAGGCGGTACTGGGGAAAGCGCTGCAGGCAAGCCCGGGGCCAGGTCAGGGCCCGGGCCAACTCCTCGGAGAACAGGAAGAGGAGCCGCAAAAAACCGGCATAAAAAAGTATGGCGCTGATGAGGTTATCCCGGAAGCCCCGGACTTGATGCTAAGGGATTAAGGCCGTGCGCACGATGCGACTGGACCCGGCCCCTTGCCCTGGGGGAGCGCCTCCCGCGTTCACTTTCGGTTGGAAATAACCGCGGTATCGGTGGGGGTGGGTTTGCCCTTGCCCATTGTTTCCATGGCCGTTGCCCTGGCCCGGGGAGATCACTTCGGTGATCACGAAGTTGACAAAATCAACCACTTCATGGGTATGAGTAAATTTCTGGTTTCCCCCGTCGCTGGCTACCACCGGCAAAAGGACCGACAGTTCCTGGTTCGGCCAACTGGCCTGGGCATCCTGCAAATAATTATAAATATTGGCGTGATCGCCATTGTTCAACCAGATACCATCCCCTATCTTGACTTCCGGCGGGGCGGTGCCGTCATTACCATCGGTATTGACATACTCAACGTACTCTTTGATATCCCGGGCCTGGCCGGCTTTGTCTCGCAAAGTAGAGTAGCCACAATTATCATCTCGATCGGAATTGGTGGTCAGCTCATAGGGATAGTCTGTGCCATACTTCATCGTGGAGAGCATATCTTCATAGATTACCAAGGGGAAAGCCGAGCCTGCCGGTAAGGTACCTGTGTAGCCGACATAAGCCCGGCTGGCCACGGTAATTTCGGTGTCCGTCGAGCTGAACAAATTGCCAGCTTTGCCATTCACCTCATGGTTTTTCCGGACAGTCACCTGACAGGTATCGATCTGGGAGGGATTGGGGCCGGCGGCTGGATCCACCGTGGAGGCAAAACAGCGGTTGGTAAAATCCCACCTGCCGAAAATAATGTCGCTATCCAAAACCTGGGCGACCGTCTGGCCCGCATCCAGAGGGATACCGTTGCTTAGCGCCACCTGCTTAACGATCGCCTTGGCAGTGGGGTTGACTATCAGGGTCCCCCCAGAAACTCCAAAGATTCCTAGTGACGCCGGCCAAAGCCCCGGCATCGGCGGCGGTTCTCATCTTGGCGTAAGTGGCTTGCAGCTTTCCATAGTCAATGGCCAGGGCCGCAAGTCCAAAGATCACCACCATGGACACCGCGGTAATAATGGCGACACTGCCCTGTTCATTCCCGCCAATTTGCTTAATTTTTTTCATAGTTACCCCTACAATGACTCGATCACCATTTTCGCCTTAGCGCTTAAGGTGATGTTGTTCGGGAAGGTATTGCTCCCCAACATATAATTGAAAGCCTCGAAAAAAATCGGCAGTAACTTGAATCGGTAAGGTTGCATCAGCGTGACCACGTTCATCAAACTGGTATCACCCGGGACCGGCTCCGTAGTTATCTCGGAGGACAGCTCGCTGGGTTCAATGCCGGCATCACGGACATACTGAGTCACCAGCGCGGTGACATTGGCGGTTGATTGATACAAAGAGGCCGCCCTGACCCCTTGCCGGGCCGCCGAGGTCAGGACATGCTGCTGCCAGTACGCCAGGCCGAAATCCAATATGCCAGCCAGCATGATCATCAAAATGGGGAAAATTATTGCCAGTTCCAGGGCTGCGACACCACCTTCATCTCGGGACAATTCCGTCATGGGACCCTCCGTTGATCCATCACCGCGGCACGCCTGATCAGTATCTGATCCACCAGCGCCACATCGGCCTCTGGATAGGGAAAAAACCCGTCCTCCCGGAGGCGCGCCGCGGGCCGATGGTCTCCATCAACCGTACTGAATCGATTCAGCTTACCAGCCATGAGGGGCTGGCCGGTGCGGCAGCCGTGGCCCAATCGGTGATGCCCCGGGCAAGTAACCTCATGACCGGGGAAATGATGGCGCCATCCACCCTGATCCCACCGCATCCTGCCCCTGGTCCCCGCATCGCCGCTGACTTAAATCTCGACCGGGAAGTTCACCCCGTGAAGCCGACATCAGGCTGCCTCCCCTTCACGGTCTGCGAATCTTTTGGGGAAGATTGTTAAGCTGTTTTAAACCAAAGTTAAAATAGACCCGCGTCGGAAACTATCCGGGAATCCCTGATTTTGTTGGGAAAAACCACTGATTTCAGCCTAAGGAAAGAAAACGGCAGGGGAGCAGGTCAGGCCGCGGCGCTGCTGGTCTAAAGACTATTTGATAGAATTTAATCAATTTATTGACCGGAAGATTTTCCCAGGCAGAAGACTGCCTCATTACCCGGAAGGTCCTGATGCGAGGTTGTATGCAAAAGACATGCAGTATTCAGGTCATTCCGAACGGAGCCCAGCGGCGTGAAGAATCTCGGCGGCTTATCAAGCGAGATGCTTCGCGGGGCTCAGCATGACCAATAATTGTCTTTTGATGGCTCTTTGGTTCTTGCTTGAGCCCGGGCGGATTCCACCCCGGAGGCGGTTGACTCCCGCCTGCCGGACGCCTTCCCGGGATGGCCAGCAGACCGCCGCGGCAGAAATCGGCCCTAATCGTAGGAAAAGGTGAAAGTGGTGGCAAACTTGATCAGGGAAGTGACGATGATGATCCCGGCGGCGACGATCACCAGCAAGAGCAGGGGGTAGACGATGAGGCGGTACTGGGGAGAGCGCTGCAGGCAAGCCCGGAGCCAGGTCAAGGCCCGGGCAAACTCCTCGGAGAACAGGAAGAGGATCAGCAAAAAACCGGCATAAAAAAGTATGGCACTGATGACGTTATCCCGGAAGCAACGTATGGAGGCGACGCCGCCCCCGCCTTCCCCTGCGGGTAAGGGGGATCACCCGGCGCCTGGTCGGCCGGCTGAGCCGCCACCCCATTGCCCCCTCATTTGGTTCTGACCTCAGCTTTATACAAGACCCAGGCGGATATGATGATAAGCGCGATTCCCAACAGTATGAACGGATGCACGCTGGCCTCGTAGGTCAACCAGACCCACATCTGGTAAAAAACGTTGACAAAATCCTGCAACATGGCGTCTCACCCCTCGATAGCCCCGGTCAGGTAACTCGTTGCATTTCTCTTATCCTCTATACCATAGTTTCCCGCCGCAGAGAAATCGCCCCGGGGCGGAGGTCCCTTTCAGGTTAAGGGCACCAGTTCCACCCGGCCCCAGGCGCCCAACTTTTCGCCCACGATGATGACCGCCCCCAGAATGTCCGGCAGGGTGGCGACCCACGCCAGGGCCGGGGCGATGCTGTCGGGACCCTGGACCCGGTTGCCCAGGGCCGTGGCCGCGGCATCGGCCAGGGCGGCGCTTGCGGCCAAGACGCAGGCGGCGTCCGCCCGGCCGAAGCTCAAGGAATGCCCCACGCTGGCCGAGGAGGTGCACACCCCCAAAGGACTGAGGCCGGGGTCGAGATTCAGCCCCACCCGGTGGCTCAAGGGGGAGGCGCCGGCGAACAGGGCCACGGTGGCCGGCTGTTGAAGGGCCAGAAAGATGTCGCCGCCGTTTTCCACGATGACCTCAGGGCTCAACGGGGCCAGATGCCGCCCCACCCGGGCCGCCAGGGCCCCGGCCACCGCGGCCATGGGCCCCACCCCGGCCACCGCCGCCGCCTCGATCATCTCCCGGACCACCGCCGGGGCGAAAGGGTCGGCGGGCCAGGGGACCAGCGTGGTGACAAAGTCCGGGTGCCCGCCAATGTAGGCCTCCAACTGGGCCCGTTCCTGGATAACCAGGTCCCGGACCTCGGCCGAAAAATCCCCGGCGGCCAGCACCCAGAGATCGGTCTCCTTCACCATGACGCGAAACCCCGTCAGGCCCGGCCGGGCCATGCGGGTGCGATAGGTTCGGGGTTCGTGAGGTGAGGTGGTCATGCGGGCTATCCTCTGGGTTGAGAAGTTCAAAGTTGAGACCTCTGCTAAAGTCCTCCGACCTGTCATTCTGAGGGAGCAGGGCGACCGAAGAATCTCACAGCTACGGGAAAATACGAGATCCTTCGCTCCGCTCAGGATGACAAAATGGTTTTGCACAGAGGTTTCAAGTTCAAGGTTTTCCGGTGCGTCTTACGCACCATGCGCTAACCTCATATCACTTCCCTGAAAAGCTACCGAAAGTTTGGTGGCACAGGCGTCTCGCCTGTGCCTGATAAAGGTTCGCAGTTTTATAGGGCGGCCTGCGGCCGCCAGAATTCGGCGGACACGGAGGCCCGCCCCACCGCTTTTCAGATTTGCGGGTGGGCCAAAGCCCAGGTGCGACCGCGTCTCAGTTTTTTGGAGGAAGGCCTCCCCTTATGGCGGGCAATGCCCGCCCTGCACTTCTTCCCTCAAGCCCGCCACTTTATTGCTCACCGCCACAAATTCCGCCACGCTCAGGGTTTCTCCCCGGCGTGTGAGGTCGATGCCCAACTCCCCCAACAGGCTGCGCATCGCCTCCGGGCTCATGCCGAAGGCCTCAGCCCCGGACCCCAGGGTGTTGTTCAAGGTCTTGCGCCGGTGGCCGAAGGCGGTCTTGACCACCCGGTGCAGCACGGCCGCGTCCCGGGCGGCGGGGTCCGGGGTCTCCGGGACCAGGCGCAGCACCACCGAATCCACCTGGGGCGGGGGATAGAAATTACCCGGTGACAGGCCAAAGAGTCGGGTCACCCGGAAATGGTACTGTCCCAGGACCGACAGAATCCCGTAATCCTTGGTCCCCGGCGAGGCCGTCAGCCGCGCCCCCACTTCCTGCTGCATCATGAGCACGGCCTGGGAGATGGCCGGGAGGTCCCGGATCAAGGTGAACAGCAGCGGTGAAGTGATCTGATAGGGCAGGTTCCCCACCACCGCCAGGGGCCGGCCCGCCTCCCGGGCGGCTCCGGGGAAGTCGAACTTGAGCACGTCCTCACAGATGACCTCAACCCCGGGGGTCCCGGCCAAGAACTCTTCGGCCAGAAACCGGGCCAGTTCCGGGTCCCGTTCCAGGGCGATCACCCGGCCGGCGGCCGCGGCCAGGAACCCGGTGAGGGCCCCCAGACCGGCGCCGATCTCCACCACGGTGTCCTCATGGGTCAAGTTCAGGGCTGCGACAATGCGCCGGGCCTGGTGCGGGTGGAGCAGGAAATGCTGCCCCAGAGGCTTTTTAGGCCTCAGGCCCAGACGGGTGAGGAGGGTCTTGGGAGAGTCTAAGGACACGGAGAGCCTTTTCCATTCTGCGCCGGTGATGGCGCTGGACGATCCACAGGGTCAAGAAATAGGCCACAATGGCCGGGGGGATGGCCAGGATGACGCCACCCACCTGCAAGGCTACCCCCCCCTGCCAGAGCACGGCGATCCAGGCCTTATAACTGCAGGTTTCCGGAAATACCAGGGGCTTGCCGCGATACAACAGGAACTGCCCCACCTTGTAGGCGGCGATATAGATGGGCCCGATGGTCAGAGGATTGCCGATCTGGATGCCGATAAAACCGGTAACCGGGGAGACCCGCAACAGGGCGGCCAGGGACAGGACGGCCACCGTATGAAAGGGGATGGTGGGGGTGATGCCGATAAAGACTCCCAGGGCCATACCCCAGGCAAGTTTCCGGGGGTCCTCCTGGAGTCGGAGGAATTTCAGCCAGTGGTAGCGGAGCAGGCGTCGCAGTTCCATAAGATTAACGACTAGGGGGACGAGGCCGGGCCGCCCCCGGCCTCCTTGAGTTCCCGCCGCAGGACCTTGCCCACCGCGCTTTTGGGCAACTCGGACCGGAACTCGATGATCTTGGGAACCTTGTAGACCGCCAGCAAGCGGCGGCAGTGGGCCTCGATGGCGGCCGCGGTGAGTTCCGCCCCATCCCGGGGCACGATCACCACTTTCACCGTTTCCCCCCGGTAAGCGTCGGGCACTCCCAGGGCCGCGGCCTCTTTCACCCCCGGGTGCTGATAGAGCACCTCTTCCACCTCCCGGGGATAGATTTTGTAGCCCCCGGCGATGATCAGGTCCTTCTTGCGCTCCACGATATAAAAATAGCCGTCCTCATCCATGCGGGCCAAATCCCCGGTGTGGAGCCAGCCGTCCCTCAGGACCAGGGCGGTCTCTTCAGGGTTCTGCCAGTACCCCTCCATGACCTGGGGGCCCTGGATGACCAGTTCTCCCACTTCGCCGGGGGGGAGTTCCCGGTCGCCGGTCTCCTGGTCCACCACCAACGCCCGGGTGCTGGGCAGGGGGATGCCCATGCTGCCGGCCGGCCGCCTCCCCCGGACGGGGTTGAAATGGGTCACGGGCGCGGCCTCGGTCAGACCGTAGCCCTCCATCATGGTGCAGCCGCTCAACGCCTCGAAGCGGTCCCGCACCTCCTGGGGCAAGGGCGCCGACCCGCTGATGCAGGCCCAGAGCGCCGACAGGTCGAGCTTGGGCAGGCGGGGGTCGTTGATCAGGGCCACAAAGAGGGTGGGGACCCCTGGCAGCATGGTGGGCCGGTATTTCTGCATGGCCTTGAGAAAGCTGCTGATTTCAAAGCGGGGCAAGATGATAATCATGGCCCCCTGGGACATGGGCCAGTTGAGACAGGCCGTGAGCCCGAAGGAGTGCGTAAAGGGGAGCAGGCCCATGAGGCGTTCGCCGCCAAACCGCACCTGGGGCAGCCAGGCGGTGATCTGGGCCACGTTGGCCATGAGGTTGCCGTGGGTCAACCGGGCCGCCTTGGGGGTGCCGGTGGTGCCGCCGGTATATTGCAGCACCGCCAGGTCCCCGGGGTCCGGCAGAGGCGGGACGGGCTGGACGGGATGTTTCAGCAACTTCCGGAACGAGTAGCGGTCCGGCCCCGGCGCGAAACCCGTGGCCAGGCCCTCCCGCCGGGCTTTGAAGGGATAGAGCCAGGACAGGGGCCAGGGCAGAGCCTCCGCCAGGCTGGTGACGATGACGTGGGTCAGATCGACCTGACCGCGGATTTCTTCCAACCGGGGCAGAAAGTGGTCCAGGAGCACCAGGTGCCGGGCCCCGGAGTCCGCCAGTTGATGCGCCAGTTCTTTGGGGCTTAGGAGGGGGTTGAGCATCACCGCCACCGCGCCCAGGCGCAGGGCGGCATGGTAGGCCATCACCAGTTGGGGGCAGTTGGGGAGGAAAATACCCAGGCGTTCCCCGGGGGCCAGACCCAGATCTTTCAGGGCGCTGGCCAGACCGGCGGTCTGGGTGTTGAGTTCGCCATACGTGGTGGTCCGGCCGAGGAATACCAAAGCCGGGGCCTGGGGAGATTGTTCCGCCGCTTGCAGCAACAGCCGGGGCAAAGAGGTGGTGACCGGCCCCACCGTGAGAGGCACTCCCGGGTCATAGTGCTGCGCCCAGGGAAAGGTCATCATTGCCCTCCGCTAATGCTGGTGGGAGCCTCCTTCCTGGCATTCAGAGCAGCCACAGACTTCTTGCGCACTGAGATCCTCAGGGGTGGCCTCCCGTACATGGCGGATGGTAAAGGAAACTTCCAGGTCTTTGCCCGCCAGGGGATGGTTGAAGTCGATGAGCACGCTTTCGGGCCGCACCTCTTGCACGATGAAATAGACCACCTGGCCGTCTTCGTTTTCGGTCTCGAATACCAGGCCCGGACGTAACTCCACCTCCGGCCCGAAGTCGGAGCGGGGAACTTCCATGAGCAGTTCTTCGTCAAGTTCGCCATAGGCCTGTTCGGCCGAGAGGTTGATTACTTTCGTGTCATTGACTTTCATCCCCATCAGGGCTTCTTCCAGACCCGGAGGCATCGCGCCCCCGCCCATGCAGAAGGAAATCTCTTCGGCCTTGCCATCAGGGGGATAGGTCTCGTCCTCACCCAGGTTGATGAGATAATCAATGGTGACAAAGGAATTCTTATCGATGTTCATGGCGTTCTCCTGAGAACCTGAGCACTTAACCCCTTGAGCCGGAAGCCAAATGCCTGATTTGCCCAACCTCCGCCTCCGGCCCGGGGCCGGCGCCGGGTCCTGCTTATGATTTAGTGCCCATGATGATCCGGCCGGTATTCAGCAGATTGCAGGGCACCGTTTTGTTCACGGCAATGCCCACGTCCTTCATGACCCGGATGACGTCCAGATCGGTGGTAAAGCCGACCCGGACAAAAACCGGGGCCATCACGTCCTCGACGCGGCCCCAGAGGCTGCCGTTCTGGGAGCGGGTGTGATTAACCACAATGATCTGGCCGCCGGGCTTGACTACCCGGTGGATCTCCCGGCAGACCTTATAGGGATCCTGGACCGTAGTGATCACGTAAGCCGCCATGACCAGATCGAAATAATTGTCGGGGAATTCCAGGCGGGAGGCATCCATGACGTGCAAATCGAAGCGGCAGCCGCTGTTGATATTGGCGGCCTTTTCTCTGGCCCGTTGGATCATGGCCCGGGAAATGTCGATTCCCGTCAGCTTGGTGCGCGGCGGGTAAAAATCCAGGGTGGAGCCGGGACCCACGCCAATCTCCAGGACCCGTTGGTCAGGCCGCCGGGGCACGTATTTAAAAGCCTTGCGGCGGCCGGGGCTCAGGACTTTGCCAAAAACGTATTCATAGAACGGCGAATAAAATGAATATAATTGCTCCATATAACGCGGATTAACTTGGCATTTCATAGGAAATCCTCTTTTCGGGTATAGGCTGAGCGACCAAACTAATACGACGTTTCAGGCGAATCGGCTAAAATAGATAATTTTACCCTGCAACCCCTTAGAAGTAAATGGCTAATTTTCGCCGCCGGCCGCGGGAACGGCTCCGCACCTTACCAACTCTGCTTCCCAAGCATCCTGAGCTTTATGGTATTTTAAAAGATAAGCGCGGTCCGCCACCCTGACTTTGAAGCAGAGATAATCCGGAGCCACCCACTGGTCCATGACCTGGTGCACTTCCAGCCAGGCCCCTTCCCAGGTAAAACGCCGAGGGCGTTCATGCAGTCGATACCCGGAGTATGTCTCAACCCGGCAATTCATCGGTCAGTGGCTGGTTAAAGCGATTCTGGGCAATAACGGGTTGGATCCCCCCTGCTACCGGCTCTCGATTGCCGGCCGGAAACCCGTTGCAATAGTAACACGAGTATTTTACAATGGCAATGAATCATTAACGTAATTGTGTGTTTGGCCCCCATCGAGGGGCCGACAATCACTGCCCATTGAGAGGCGCCCGGGTAATCTATCTCGTTAGGCCGGGGGAGAGGTTTTTATACATGTCGTGCACAAAAACGATGCGGCGGGTGGTGGTTACCGGCGTGGGCATGGTGACGTCCATGGGTCTCGACGTGCCCACCGTATGGAATCGCCTGTTGACCGGTCAATCCGGGGTGAGACGCCTGAAACGCTTCAATGCCGAACTGCGAGAGCAATACCGCGTTCCGGATGATTTCCCCGTCATCGGCGGGGTAATTGCGAATTTCGATCTGAAAGAAATTTTGCAGGCCCGCAAAAAAGAAGTCACTAAAGAGGACCTGAAACAGATCAAGTACACCGATCGCTTTACCCAGTTTGCCCTGGCCGCCAGCGTAGAGGCGGTGCATGACTCGGGACTCAACCTGGAGACCGAGGACCCGGAACGGGCCGGGGTGATCGTTGCCAGTGGCATGGGCGGGGTCAGCTCCTGGGAAGAAGGGGTCAAGAAACTCATTACCGAAGGCGTGCGCCGGGTTTCCCCCTTCCTGGTCCCCAAGATGATCCCCAACCTGGCCGCGGGCAACGTCTCCATCCGCTTTAAAGCCAAGGGTCCCAATATGGCCCTGTCCACTGCCTGCGCCGCCGGGGCTCATGCCATCGGTCTGGCCTTCCGGTCCATCCAGATGGGGGAAGCGGAACTCATGGCCGCGGGGGGCACCGAGGCCGCGGTGACCATCCTGACCATTTCGGCCTTTTTCCGTATGGGGGCCCTGGCCGCGGGTTACAATGACCACCCCGAAGCCGCCAGCCGGCCCTTTGATCTCAAGCGCTGCGGCTTTGTCATGTCCGAAGGCTCCGGCATCCTGATCCTGGAGGAACTGGAGCACGCCCTGGCCCGCAACGCCAATATCTATGCCGAAATCATCGGCTTCGGGATGACCGGCGACGCCCACCACATCACCGATCCTGACAAGGAGGGCGCCAGGCGCTGCATTCAGGTGGCCATGAAAGACGGCGGCGTCACCGCCGCTGACATTGATTACGTCAACCCCCATGCCACGGCCACGCCCGTGGGCGATCTCAACGAAACCTGGGCCTTGAGAGAGATTTTTGGCGATAAAGCCTCCCGCCTGCTGGTCAGCGGCACCAAGTCCATGACCGGCCACCTCCTGGGGGCCGCCGGCGCCATTGAGAGCATTTTTTCCGTCCTGTCCATCCGGGACGGCATTGTGCCCCCCACCATCAACCTGGATGAACTGGACCCGGCCTGTGGCGGGCTGGATATCGTCACGGGTGAGGCCCGTTCCGCCGACATCCGCCATGTCCTATCCAATTCCTTCGGGTTCGGCGGCACCAACGCGGCCCTGGTGTTCAAACGCTATGAAGAATAGCTGTTAGCTATCAGCAATCAGCCGTCAGCTTCAAGAGTGTAAGGGACGCATAAGGCCACAAATCATATTGGTCAAAATCTGGGGGCGCTCTTATTGCGCCCCTTTGCCACCAATCTTTTCGGGGACTTAGTCCATGCAAGCTGAAGAAGCACTTAAGCTAATGATGGATAAAAAGTTCGTCCTCGATTGCCCCCAAATGCTTTTATCACCTCAATTATCGACTTCATCCAAAAAAAGTTATAGTGGGGCAGGGTTTGTTAGTCAGAATCCAGAGGGAGGGTTAGTCTTTAAGATTTATTGTAATGACCACGTGATATCACATTTATTTGAGGATATAGAATATTTTAACGCTCTTAAATCCGGAGAAATTCTTGGTGAAGAACATTATTACTCCCTTTTAGCCACCGATATAAATGGGAGACAATGGGAATCACAAAGGATTGACCCTGACACTCATTTTGGTCCTATAGGCTCTGTTATAAAGGGGAAGATTAAGGAATTATTTTACACTTATCAACTTAAAAATCCGGCAGGAGGTTATTTTGCTGAGATATATTTCCCTGGTGATATAGATATTCCTTGCAATAAGACCTCTGAAGTCGAGAAAATTGTTGATGGCAAAAAAAGGGCTTCTTCAGGCAAATGGAATATAGCCAAGTTTGATGCCTGTGGATTTGATTTCGAACTTGAAAAAGATAAGGATTGGCTTATTTTCTGCGTCAAATCCAAATCGATAGAAATAAATAGCGCATCTATAATGAGATTCAACGAGGCATTGCAATTTATCTTTGGGTGCTCCTTATCCTGGCCAACTTTAGAGCTAAGTAATGGCCAAGATAGAAAAATTATTGTCAGACCTTTAAACAATTATGGGAAGAAGTCGACATTAGGACCACCAATTGCTTTGCAGCAATGTAGAGCCAGGTCTAATATGGTATGGATTTTGTTTCAAAAGTATTTAGAGTATATAATAGATTACAGAGAAAATTCATGGCATCCACTTTCTTACTGGATCCATACAGTAATCGAATCTGGAGCAGCATCATTCGATATTGAAAGATTGGTGCTTTCGGTAGCAATTGAGGGAGTCTTAAAATCACAGTTTTCTGAATTGAGACCCATTGACGCTACCCTGGAATCTCAGATCAATAAAGCAAAGCAAATTATTTTGCAGTCTGATTTGCAAGATAATTTCAAAAAAAGAGTTGAAGGTGCACTGGGTTCCATGTCACAGCAACGCGCTAAAGATCGGTTACATATTTTGAAAGGACAAGGTTTTGTTAGGGATGAACTCATAAGGGAATATGGAAAATTAAGGGATAGTTCTGCACACGGAGACCTTGTTTCTGGGACACAAATGCAAACAGATTTCGACCAATATGCTGCTGCCCTAGTTTTGTTTTATCACTTGATATTTTCAGTAATCAACTATAGAGGAGAATACACAGATTATAGTCGCCGTAATTATCCACTCAGGCGTTTTCCCGATGTATTGACAGTAACCAAAAGCTGACTGCTAAATGCTGATAGCTAACTGCTGACCATGACCGCCACCGAACCCAAACCCATCCGCATCGCCATCGTCTTGAACGGCCAGGAATTCGTCTGCCACACGGTCCTGCTGCCCTTTTCCCTGGAAGGATACCCGCCGGTGGACCTGGTCCTCTACGGCCGCCGGCCCGAGGCCCCGGCCCCCGGCCTGTCGGTGGCCGGCCTGCCGGATTTGCACCCGGAGGCCTTCGATCTCATCCTCGACGGCCAGTTCCTCACCGCCGGGATGGCCGACTTCTCCCCGGAAAAGGCGGGTAATCTCATCGCCGGCCCCGCCGCCAGTTTCCTGAAAACCCTGGTGTGCCAGCTCCAGGAGTTGCGCCAGAAGCAGGAAATCAACTCCGGCATCATCATGAGCGCCACCGACGCCCTCGTCACCATCGACGAGAAGCACGTTATCGTCGGCTACAACCGGGGCGCCGAGGAGATGTTCGGCTACACCCGCACCGAAGCCCTGGGGCAGGACCTGAAGCTCATTATTCCGCCGCCGTTCACCGAGGTCCACCGCGGCTATGTGCAGCGCTACCTGGACACCCGGGAGGCCCACGTCCTGGGCCGGCAACGGCGCCTGGCCGCCCGGCGCCGGGACGGACAGGAATTTCCCCTGAGCATCTCTTTTTCCGTGGCCGAAATTCAGGGCAACCTCTATTTTACCGCCATCATGCGGGACATTACCGAATATAAAGCCATGGAAGACCGCTTGCTCGACTCCGAACGCCTGGCCGCGGTGGGCGATACCGTGGCCCATATCGCCCACGAGATCAAAAACCCGCTCCTGATCATCGGGGGGTTTGCCCGGCAGCTGCTCAAGGCCCCGGGGTTTGACGACCCGGCCCGCCGGAAATTGTCCATCATCGCCGCAGAGGTGAGCCACCTGGAGGAGATGGTGGCCGAAATGCGGGATTTTGTGCGCCGCCCGCCGGCCGTCAAGCGCCCGGGTCAGATCAAGGCGGTGGTTGAAGAGGCCCTGGAACCGTTCCAGGATACCTTCACGGAGCACCACATCCAGGTGCGCCAGGTGGAGGAAACGCCGCTGCCGCCCGTAGCCTTCGACCCCAAGCAGGTGCACCAGGTGCTCGTCAACCTGTTTAAAAACGCCTTGGAAGCCATGCCCCAGGGCGGCGAAATTACCATTACCAGCCGGCTCCGGGAGGATAAGTCGGAGATCACCGTCAGCGACACCGGCGTGGGGATGGCCCCGGAGGTGGCGGGAAATATTTTTCAACCCTATTTCACCACCAAGGAAAAGAGGACCGGACTGGGACTGGCCATCTGCCAGAACATCATCGCCGAGCACGGCGGCTGCATCTCGGTTGACAGCACCCCTGGCCGGGGGGCCGCCTTCACCATCCAACTGCCCCTCAAGGAGTTCTCCCCGGCTCCGGGGCCGTCCTCCCTGGAGGAAAGCCGCAGCTGACGCGAGGTGCCGTGGCGAGAAGCCACCATCCCCTGACCCTCCCGTGCCAAGGGGAGAACCTCCGGGAAGTGCTGTTAAAGTCTGCTTTCGGAAAAAGGGGATTTGCGGGGATTTACCAATCTGCCAGTGGAATGAATGCCTGGCACATGCTATAACCGGTTAGTTGAATTGCCGAGAGCTCTCTGCCGTTCGTTCCGAAACTCCCGCGGTTCACAGCTAACTGCTCACCGCTAACTGCTTACTGAAAAAAATGACTAGCGCGCCCAAACCCATCCGCATCGCCATTGTCTTGAACGGGCAGGAAATCGTCTGCCACGCGGTGACGCTGCCCTTCTCCGCCGAGGGCTACCCGCCGGTGGAGCTCGTCTTGTACGGCAGCCATGCCGAGGTCGCGCCGGGCTGCCAGGTGAATCCCTTACCCGATTTAGCTCCCGGCGCCTTCGATCTCATCCTGGACGGCCAGTTTATGACCGCCGCGCTCCCCGATTTTTCACCGGAACAGGCGGACCACCTCGTCACCGGACCCGCGGCCCATTTCCTGAACGGGCTGGTGTGCCAGCTCCAGGAACTGCGCCAGAAGCAGGAAATCAACTCCGGCATTATCAACAGCGCCAACGACGCCATTGTCACCATCAACGAGGACCACATCATCCTCGGTTACAACCGCGGCGCCGAACAGATGTTCGGCTACACCCGGGCCGAAGCCCTGGGCCAGGATTTAACCCTCATCATTCCGCCGCCTTATAAGGCCGAACACCGGAGTTACGTGCGCCGCTATGTAGCCACCCGGGAGGCCCGGATGATCGGCACCCACGCCCGCCTCAGCGCCCAGCACCGGGACGGCCGGGAATTCCCCATCAGCATCTCCTTTTCCGTGGCCGAGATTCAGGACAACCTCTATTTCACCGGCATCATTCGGGATGTCACCGAATATAAGGAGATGGAAGACCGGGTGCTCCATACCGAACGCCTGGCCGCGGTGGGCAATACCATGGCCCATATCGCCCATGAAATCAAAAACCCCCTGCTCACCATCGGGGGGTTCGCCCGGGAGCTGGTCCAGATCCCGAGCCTGGACGACAAGTCCCGCCACAAGCTGTCCATCATGGCCGAAGAGGTGAGCCAGTTGGAAGACATGGTGGCCGAAATGCGGGAATTTGTCCGACGCCCGCCGGCCGTCAAGCGTCCGGGGCAGATCAGCTCCGCCCTCACCGCCGCCCTGGACCTGTTCCAGGATACCTTTGCCGACCACCAGGTCACGGTGCGCCGGGTGGAGGAGACGCCGCTGCCCCGCGTGACCTTCGACCGCAAGCAGATTCACCAGGTCCTCCTCAACCTGTTAAAGAACGCCATGGAGGCCATGCCCCAAGGCGGTGAGATCACCATCACCACCCGGGTGAAGGGGGCCAACGTCGAAATCGGCATCGCCGACACCGGCGAGGGCATGCCCGCCGAGGTGGCGGCCAATATTTTTCAACCCTATTTCACCACCAAGGATAAGGGGACCGGCCTGGGACTGGCCATCTGCCAGGGCATCATCCAGGAGCACGGCGGCGTCATCTCGGTGGACAGCACCCCGGGCCGGGGGACTACCTTTACGATTCAGCTCCCCGCCAACGAGACGCCTGTGGCGGCGGGATAATCGTGGGATCACCCGGCGCCGTGGCCCCTAAACCGCTGGGCTCCCGATCCTCCACCGAAAATCCCCTGATCAGGGTAAGACAAGACTCATGGCTTGTGGAGCGTTGCATAATGAGAGGGACCTAAAAGCAGGTTGAGGGCGCCGGACCTGGCAGGTTAAGTCCCCCTTTGAAAAAGGGGGATTTAGGGGGATTTTAGGCTGTTATAAAAATCCCCTCTTCCCCCCTTTGGTAAAGAGGGGTAAAAACAACCTGGGTTTCCCGGCTCACCTTAATCCTGATTCACACCACGAGATGCGGCGTGCGACAATCTTTGCGACCATCAGGGTAACCTTGTGCAAGAGTTGGCAGAAAATCGCTGGGGCATCCAAACCGCCTCCCCGTTGCTGGAGGTAAAGGATCTCACGGTCAATTTCACCGGGGCCCGGGGCCATACCAGGGCCGTGGCCGGGGTGAGTTTTGACCTGGCCCCCGGCGAGACCCTGGGCCTGGTGGGGGAGTCGGGCTGCGGCAAGACCGTCACCGCCATGTCCATCCTGCGGCTGCTCCAGACCCCCCCGGCTTTGGTGACCGGCGAAATCCGCTTTCCAGGGGGAAGACCTGGGCCGCTGCCCCGAGGCCCGGATGCGCCAGATCCGGGGCGACCGCATCGCCATGGTCTTCCAGGAACCCATGACCGCCCTCAACCCGGTCCTGACCATCGGGGAGCAGGTGGCCGAGGCCCTGCGCCTCCACCGGGGCATGTCTCAGCCCAGAAGCCTGGCGGGAAGCGGCCGCGGCCCTGGCCCGGGTGGGCTTCCCCGACGCCGCGCACCGCCTGACGCAATACCCGCACCAGCTCTCCGGGGGCCTGCGCCAGCGCGCCCTCCTGGCCATGGCCCTGGCCTGCGACCCGGAACTGCTCATCGCCGATGAGCCCACCACCGCCCTGGACGTGACCATCCAGGCCCAGATCCTGGCCCTGCTGGCCCGGCTCAAGGCGGAATTGGGGCTGGCGGTGTTGTTCATCACCCACAACCTGGGGATCGTGGCCCAGACCGCCGACCGCGTGGCAGTGATGTATGCCGGCCTCATGGTGGAGCAGGCCCCCACCGGGGAACTCTTCCGCCAGCCCCACCACCCCTATACCGTGGGACTGCTCAATTCCGTGCCCCGGCTGGATTTCAGCCACCCCCCCGGGGAAATCCTCTCGGCCATCGAAGGCCACCTGCCGAAGGAGCCCCCCCCGGGCTGCCTCTTCAGGGACCGCTGCCCCCTGGCCCACGGCCGCTGCCTGGAAGCCCCCCCCTGGGCCGAAGTCAGCCCCCGGCATTCGGTGCGGTGCTGGAATTTTTCATAACCTGTGGTCATCTTGCTTAGAGCGTTCGCCAAAAGTTCTTTCCTTTTATCCCCTCTCCACCCAACGGGGTGAGAGGGCTAGGTGAGGGGGGTTACGACAAAGCTTTTTGCAACCAGAATGATTTTCGCAACCGTGTTACAGAATTTATTTACGGTCGAGTAAGCTGGCGACAGGAAGTTCATGAAAAATTACTCTGCGAATAGAAATGGCCCATGTCTGAACTGTTATCCGCCCAAGACTTAAGCTGCTACTTCCGCCTGGCCGGCGCCTGGGGTAAAGGGCCAACGCTCAAGGCGGTGGACGGAGTGAGCTTTGACCTGACTCCCGGTGAGACCCTGGGGCTGGTGGGGGAGTCCGGCTGCGGCAAGTCCACCCTGGGCCGCCTGGTGATGGCCCTGTTGCCTCCCACCGCGGGCCGCATCGTCTTCGCCGGGGAAGACCTGGCCGGGGTCTCCCGCCATCGCTTGAAGGAGCTGCGCCGGGAAATTCAGATCATCTTTCAGGACCCCTATTCTTCCCTCAACCCCCGCATGACCATCGGCCAGATCCTGGAAGAGCCCTTCGTCATCCATAACCTGGGCACTCGCCCGGAGCGCCGGGCCTGGGTGGCGGAGCTCCTCCGGGAAGTGGGGCTGACCGCCGACGTCAGCGGCCGCTATCCCCACGAATTCAGCGGCGGCCAGCGCCAGCGCCTGGGGATCGCCCGGGCCCTGGCCCTGAAGCCCCGGCTCATCGTGGCCGACGAGCCCGTCAGCGCCCTGGACGTCTCCATCCAGGCCCAGATACTGAACCTCCTGGCGGAGTTGCAACAGCGCCACGGCCTCACCTATCTCTTCATCTCCCACGACCTGGGGGTCATCTCCCAGATCAGCAACCGGGTGGCCGTGATGTACGTGGGCCGCCTGATGGAAATGGCCGAACGTTCGGTCCTGGCCGCCGGCCGGCTGCACCCCTACACCGAGGCCTTGCTCGCCGCCGTGCCCCGGCCCACCGCCGAGCGCACCTTCAACCCCCCGGTCCTCAAGGGCGAGCCCCCCAGCCCGGTCAACGTCCCCACGGGCTGCCCCTTCCACCCCCGCTGCCCCGAGGCCCAGTTCCCCCTCTGCCGGGACACGGTCCCGTTCCTCCGGGAGATCGCCCCGGACCACCGGGTGGCCTGTCATTTCCGGTGAGCCGGATGGCCGGCTTGAACGTTTTGGAGCCAATATCCGAGTCACGATATTCCAGTTGGCGGCCCGCCATGGATGGGTCCCTGTTTCCCGCACGCTAAGTTTAGGAAACCGCCGCTATGAAGGTTAATCTGCTGACCCGGGAACGACTCAGCCTCCTGTGCTGGGCCCTGATCATTACCTATATCATCCTGGCCGGCTATCATCTGGGGGACTTCGGCCCCAATACCGGCGGCATCAAGAATTCCGATTATGTCCTGCTCTGGTCGGCCTCAAAGCAGGCTTTGGGGCAAGACCCCGGGGCCGTCTACAGTGTCCCCAAGCTGCGGCGGACCCAGACCGCCCTCGGGGATGACCCGCACCAAATCATCCCCTGGCTCTATCCCCCGTCGTTCCTCTTGCTCATCCTGCCCCTGGGCCTCCTGCCCTACCTGGTTTCCCTGGCCGGCTGGCTCGGCGGCACCCTCTGGGGCGCCCTGGCGGTCTTGCGCCGCATCGCCCCCGACCCTTTAACCCCTAAATTAGCCCTGGCCTTCCCGGGCAACGCCCTGAATCTCTTTTACAGCCAGGGGACCTTTCTGCTCATCGGCCTCATGGGCGGGGGGCTGCTGGCCGTGGATGGCTATCCCCTCCTGGCCGGTTTCTTGTTGGGACTCGGCATCAGTTACAAGCCCCATTTGGGCTTCTTACTGCTCGCCGCCTTTCTGGGAGGCCGCCGCTGGCGGGCCCTGGGGGCCATGCTGGCCACAGTGGCCGGTCTGGCCGGGCTCAGCGCCCTGGTCTTCGGCCCCAATATCTGGGTCCTCTTTTGGCAAACCATCCCCCTGGCGAGTCACATCGTGGCCACGGTGGCCGAGCTGTGGCCCCGGATGTCCACCCCTTTTGCCGCGGTTCGCCTCCTGGGCGGCGGCCTCCCGGTCGCCTGGATCATCCAGGGGATCGTCAGCGCCACGGTGGCGGTGATCGTCTTTTGGGTCTGGCGGCAATCAGCGCCCCTGGCCCTCCGGGCCTCGATCCTGGTGGTGGGAGGCTTTGCTGGCTACCCCCTACGCCCTGGAGTACGATCTGGCTCTCCTGTCTCTACCCCTGGCCTGGATGGCCTGGGAAGGTCAGGTCCATGGCTGGCGGCCGGGGGAGAAATTCTGGTTGCCGGTGGTCTGGGCCAGCCCCATCCTGACGGCTATTCTGGCCAAAAAACTGGGCTGGCCCTTGGAACCATTGATTCTGGCGGTTTTCCTGTTCCTGGTGGTCCGCCGGGTGCCGCCCCGGTGCGCCCCTGAGGTCCGGGTCGCCCTGAGCGCTGGTTAACGAGTCATTGATGGAATATCTCCTGATCGGTGGTGCCGCAGCTCTGGCCTCAGCTCTGACCCTGTTTTCCGGGTTCGGCCTGGGGACGCTCCTGCTGCCGGTGATGGCCCTGTTCTTTCCCATCGACCTGGCCATCGCCCTCACCGCGGTAGTCCACGCCCTGAATAATCTCTTCAAAGGCTGGCTCCTGGGCCGCCATGCCGATTGGGCCGTGGTCCTGAAATTCGGCCTCCCCGCCATCCTCGCCGCCCTCATCGGGGCCCGGCTGCTCCTCTATCTGTCCGACCTTCAGCCGCTTTGCCAATACCAGGTTTTCGGCCGGGACGCCTACGTCATGCCGGTGAAGCTGGTGGTGGCGGTCCTGATGGTGGTCTTCGCCTGGTTCGAGCTGGCGCCCCGGCGCGCCCCCCTGCCCCTGACGCCCCGGTATCTCCCCCTGGGCGGGATGGTGAGCGGCTTTTTCGGGGGTCTCTCGGGCCACCAGGGTGCGCTCCGCAGCGCCTTTCTCATCAAGGCGGGGCTGACCAAGGAAGGCTTCATTGCCACCGGGGTGGTGATCTCCCTGATGGTGGATATCCCCCGGATCATCATGTATGGGGTCAGTCTGCCGGGGCTCAACCTGGCCGATAACCGCCTGCTGATCACCGTGGCGGTCCTGAGCGCCTTCGGCGGCGCCTGGCTGGCGAATCAATTGCTGACCAAAGTAACCCTGCGCCTGGTCCGGATCATCGTGGCCCTGATGCTCCTGGTCATTGCCGCCGCCCTGGGCAGCGGCCTGATCTGACCGATGCCGATTAGCCCTCAATGGATAATTTTCCTAGAGGGGGGACCTAGTAGCGTCATCCCACAGATACCTTGCACCATATTAGCCTTCATAACTTCTCCTTCCCTGGTGAGCCTATCATTACCCCCAAGTGGGGAAGTGGTTGATGTAACAATTTTTGGTGGCACAGGTTTTCAACCTGTGTGAGGGGTTTGCGCACAGCCTGGAAAGGCTGTGCCACCAGGCAGAAAAACTTATGGGGAATGATAAGCCTGGCGGGAGGGGGTTGGAGGGAGGGGGATACATCGAAATAATTCTGAGCAATTTCACCCCCACCCCAGCCCGCCCCCATCATGGTGGAGGGAGAAAAAATCTGCAACCTTTTAAACCTCTTGCAAAACTCCTCATTGACCACATTGTCATTCTGAGCGGAGCGAAGAATCTCGTATTTTCATAAGGTTGAGATCCTTCACTCCGTTCAGGATGGCCTATAAACAGTTTTGCATGAGGCTCTTTTGTCAGACAATTTTGGGCCGATACCTCTATGTTCCCCCAGGCGGGCGCCCACCCACGTACGCCCCCACCTTTCGTCCCCAAGTTTCTGACCGCGACTCGGTATGAGTCACCTCCCCTTAACTTTTCAGATTGAATCTCATCTAACTTAACGAATCAGGCAATTGCGGCGAATGCCGTGGCTAAAGCACGCGACCTACGGAGGTATATATGAAAAGGCTCATTCTCATTGCGGCACTGGCAATTTTCCTGGCCGGGGGCGCCCTCGGCGCCATGTCGGCACCGGCTCAGGCTCAGTATGGCTATAATTATCCACCCCCGCCCCAGAATGTTTACGCCGCCCCCTGGGTCGGGCCTCAGACGCCTTGGGTCTTTTACCAGGGTGATTGGTTTTTAAACGGCGTATTGTACTATTTTTTCGGCAATCGATATGGCTGGGCCCCGTATTACACCTATGCGCCCACCTATATTGTCCGGCCGAAAAACTGGTACGCGCCGAAGTGGCAGACCTGGTATCAGCGCAACCCTCATTACTGGCAAAGTTTCCGGCGACAGTATCCCTATTGGGCCGGACACAAACCCGGCCGGCGTTACGACGAGAAATTTTATAATCGCCACCACCATGGCCAGGGGGAAGGTTGGCATCGCGGCTACCATGGCGGTCGTCCTCCCGAGGCCGGCCATGGCGGTCCGCCCCGCTAACACCTGGGGCCCCGGAGGGGCATAAACCTGGGAAAAATCCTCCAGATGAGGTAAAATTTCCCCATGAGTTCTCCTGCCGGCATACGTTCCCAGATCGCTCCCCGGGGCGGTCTGGGAATAATAATGCCGTCGCCGGCAAAGTCTCCCCTGTTTGGCGGAGCGCAAAAGACGGTGAGACGGTAAACCGGCCGGGGCAATAAGATAAACCGACCTTATCCCTGGAGCAATCGCCCCTGATATCCCGGGCTCGCCAAGGGACATCAACCGACTTTATAGCGTTTGCCAAAAGTTCTTTCCGCTCCGGGCAGCCTGATAATCCCCCCTGCCCCCCTTGACAAAAGGGGCGGAACTGCAAGGAATTGCTGTAAAAGTCCCCCTTTGAAAAAGGGGGATTTAGGGGGATTTGAGAATCTCCAAACGGAAGGAATTGGTGGCAAACGCTATAACTGTCGCCGTCGCCGCTGCCCGGCCGGGGCTAGCGGGCTCACCGGCATGACCCGGCGCCTGGCGACCCTGATGCTGCTTTGCCTCGCCGCGGCCCCGGGGCGCGTTCTGATTTATAAGGAAGGACCCCGATGACTTTGATTTCCCGGCTCCGGAGCCAGCACCTGGAACCGCCGCCCTGGCTCTACGCCCGGATGGCGCAAGGCTCCCTGATGCGCCTGATCTACCGGCGTTTCATCAACGACCTGGCCGGGAGCCTGCCCCCGGGAACCCGCCTCCTGGATGTGGGCGCCGGCCCCGGCTATCTCCTGGGCTATCTGGCCCGGGTGCGCCCGGACCTCAGCCTCTGGGGCCTGGATTTCTCGCCGGACATGATCCGCCGGGCCCGGCAAATGGCCCCGGCTGCCCAGGCGGCGCCCCGGTGGCTCGTGGCCGACGCCTGCCGCCTGCCGTTTCCGGCCGGGGTGTTCGGCCAGGTCGTCGCCACCTTCAGCTTCCACATCTGGCCCTGCCCGGTGACCGGGCTCCAGGAACTGCGCCGGGTGCTGGCCCCCGGCGGCCGGGCCTGGGTCTATGAACTGCGCCGGGAGGCCTCGCTACCAGACCTCAGGGCCTTCGCCCGGGAGACCGGGCTGCCCTTCCTGTTCGTCTACCTGGGTTATCAAGCCGTGCGCCAGCACCATGCCCTGCCGGCCCCTGAATTTGCCCGCCTCCTCCGCCAGGCCGCGGGCCCTGAGGCTCAGGCAAGCTTGCGCCCGGCCCACCACATTTTCTGGCGGGCCGAACTGCAAGCCGCCTGAACTTTAGGGTCACGCCAATTCGAACCCCGCTGCCTTGACTACCCGGTCCAGATCCTCCCGGGGGATGGGGGCGGCGCAGTCGTAACTTACCCGGCCGCTGCCCAGGTCCACCGCAACATTGCTCACCCCCGGCAAACTCATCATGGCCTTGGTCATGGCCGCGACGCAGTGCCCGCAACTCATGCCTTTTACCGTAATCTCCGGCATCCGTTTCTCTCCTGATGATTTTTAATGGACCGGCGCTGACGTCCGCCTGGGTCCTCGCTATGATTGATGCTAATCATTTTATGGCCGTTGGTAAAGACCGGCGGGCCATTCAGGGCTGGCCCGGGGAGGGGAGCCAGGCCGCGGCCCCAAAAAAAATCCTGGCGGCCCCGGCTTCGGTCCATGGAACTTCCAGAACCGCAACCGGGGCCGCCAGGGCGCCGTGGATAAGAAGCGGGGCCGAAACCCCGTGAAGGAGACCGCCTCAGTTCCTGCAACCGGCCAGGGGCGGGTGAGGCGAAAAATCCCGCCCGGACTGCCTCTCCCCCCAAAAAGAAAAAACCTCAACTCCCTTAGGGGGGAATTGAGGATTGCACCCGTCTTGCTTGGTCCTCAAGCCGGCGGCCGGCCCGTGTAGCGCGAGCCCTGTCCGTCCATCCTACAGGCAGGTCTTCTGGCTCTTGGATCGATCTACTCCCGGCGCCTTCCCAGGAGTATCCTTCACCCCAGTGGCTTCAGCCGGTTTCGTCCCCAATTACAGCGGCGGGACCGCGACGGATTTGCACCGTCTTCCCTTTAACCTGTAAGAGAATATATTTTACCCCGTTTCGCCCTGGGGGTCAAGGGAAATCGCCCCCCGGCGGAAGGCGAAGGCGTTCAACTCCACCCCCAGGGCCTGGGCCACGGGGCCGCATTTGGCCTGGAGGAGAAACCAGACCCTCGGGTCGCCCAGATGACTCATGGTCTCGAAGTGTCCCATGCCCTTGGCCACGATGAGGCGGGCGGCGTCATAAAGCTCCCGGAAGCCGGGGCTGACCGCGCCCAGGTCCAACCCCACGGTGCGGGCCCCGGTGTCCACCACCGGCTCCAGGGCTTCTCTGAGCCCCGAGGCCTCCAGGTCCTCCAGGGTGAGATCGTTCTGGATGGGCCCGGCCTTTACTGCGTAGAGCACCCGCCACCCCCGCCGCCGCAGGGAGGCCACCAGGGGCCGGTCGAAGCACTGCTCCCCGGCGTTGTCCGCCAGGTAGAGGAGCAGACCGGGAGGGCCGGCCAGTTCCTGTCGAAAGTCAGGCGCCCCATTGACCCCGAACTCCACCCGGGCCAGCATCTCCCGGGCCGCTTCCGCTTCTCCCCGGAAAAAATCCAGGGCATTGCCCGCCGCGGCCAGGCGGAGGAGGGATTCCAGATCGTCGCCGTAAGCCGGGGCCAGACGCCGGTACATCCGGGCCGCCATGGCAGTGGCCGCGGCCTTCCGGTCCGCAAAGGGGTCGGAGTTTCCGGAGCAGTGATAAATGTCCGGGAGAATCAGGTTGGCGATAGCCGCGGGGATGGCGTCCGGGCCAAACTCCTGGTCCAGGAGGCCCCGGGCGCTCGAAAGGGCCCGGCGCCGCACCTCCGGGTCCGGGGTGGCCAGTTCCACCGCCAGCCCCACCAACCGCTCCAGACAGGGATAGCACTCGGGGCGAATGGCCATGGGCCGCATGGTTTTTCCTTATAGGGCCAGGCGAAGGCGGAGCTTCAGCGCCCCGGGTCTCAGGCCATCCTGCGGAAACCAGCCGCTCCCTAAAGGGTCAGCCGGCGCTTGATGAGCCAGCGGTCGAAGACCAGCAGGTAAGCATAGCCGCATCGCCGGCACTCGTAATACTTGCTGCCGGAGATGCGGCGCATCCAGGGTTTACGCTCGATCCTGGTTAAGGTCCGCTCGCATTTGGGACAGTCTCGGGACATGCTGCCATCCGGAAAAATAAAGGCTTGAGGCTATAAAAGTCCGGGGCCATGGTCAGGTGCGCAAAAAAAACTGGCCGGGCTGGCTCTGCGGCGGTCCGCACCCATCCGACCGGCCCGGCGGCGCCCGGTCACCTCGCGGACTCGGCATCAAGAGTTAAGGCCCGGGATTGCAATCCCCCTGATTGTATTATATTAAGCGGTTTCCTGTAAATGCTTTATTGTAATTTTTGCAAGACTATCGCTTCGCCCCGAACTATTTTCAGCCGGCCCGCAGGGGTGTGACCCCCCGGCCCCCGGCGCCTCAAAACGAGTCGCCATCACCTAGGCCGAATTTTAGCCCCGGCCTGGCCGGGCTGCCCCCGCCATGACCCTCAGGGTAGATGCCCACCTGATGCAAGACCGGAAGCCGACTGCCGGCCGGAAAATGCCGTTTTTGGGGAGAATGGCGGCAAAATGGCACCGGAAAAAGAAAAAGGGGCCACGGCTCTAACCGTAACCCCTTGAAATTACTGGTAGGCACGCCGGGATTTGAACCCGGGACCCCTACCGTGTCAAGGTAGTGCTCTCCCCCTGAGCTACGCGCCTGTTAGGGTAATATTTTCTATAACCCGCAATGCCGCCGCCGTCAAGAGCGGAAAAAGCTCCCGGCCGGAAAAGCGCGCAATTAACCTCCCCAATTCTCACCATCCGAAGCTAAAGCTTTTCACTCTTGCCCCGCCCGGGCCGCCGGGCGGCTAGAACGAAAGCCCCGGAACAGTTCCTCATGGGCCGCTGGCCCACCCATAAATTACGAAAAGTTTGGCCGGGCGGGCGTCCTCACCCGCTCCTTAACTGGATTGATGGTTCGCAGTAGGCACCCCACATGAAACTTTGGCGGCACAGGTTTTCAAGCCTGTGCACCCGCACCGGTAAGATACCGGTGCCACCAAAGACTTTTCAGGACAAAGACGTGTCCCGGGCGGTTTCCGGGGCGGTTATCGTGCCGGGCCCGGCTGGCGTAACGCTTGACAAACCCGACTCTAAGCGGTTAAAATTTGCAGATATTTTTTCATTAAAGGAGAGGTGGGATGACTTTTCAGGAACTGTTGATGACCCTCCAGCATTTCTGGGCCGAGCGGGGCTGCGTCATCCAACAACCTTACGATATCGAGGTGGGGGCCGGCACTTTCAACCCCGCCACCCTGCTGAGGGTCCTGGGGCCGGAGCCCTGGAACGTGGCCTATGTGGAGCCGAGCCGCAGGCCCACGGACGGGCGCTACGGCGAGAACCCCAACCGCCTGCAGCACTACTACCAGTACCAGGTGATCCTCAAGCCCTCTCCCAAAAATGTCCAGGAACTCTATCTCGACAGCTTGCGAACCCTGGGGCTCGATCCCCTGGACCATGATATCCGCTTCGTGGAAGACGACTGGGAGTCCCCCACCCTCGGGGCCTGGGGCCTGGGCTGGGAGGTCTGGCTGGACGGCATGGAAATCACCCAGTTCACCTATTTCCAGCAGGCCGGCTCCATCGACCTGTCCCCGGTAAGCGTCGAGTTGACCTATGGTCCCGAGCGTATCGCCATGTACATCCAGGGAGTTTCCAGCGTCTATGACCTGGAGTGGACCAAGGGCGTGAAATACGGGGACGTGCACCACCGGGGCGAGGTGGAGCACTCCACCTATAACTTCGAACTGGCCGACGTGGACATGCTCTTCAAGCTCTTCGACATGTACGAGGCGGAGGCCCTGCGCATCATCGGCCATCACCTGGTGCTCCCGGCTTACGATTACTGCCTGAAATGCTCCCACACCTTCAACCTCCTGAATGCCCGGGGGGCCATCAGCGTGGCGGAGCGCAGCAGCCTCATCGGCCGGGTCCGCCAACTGGCCCGCCTCTGCGCCGAAGCCTACCTGAAACAGCGGGAAGAGATGGGCTTTCCCTTGCTGAAAAAATAGCTATCAGCTTTCAGTTTTTAACCAAACAACGCCTTGAGTTTAAGAAGAAAACCCTGACCAATAAAAATGCTGAGGCGAAGGGCCGCAAAGGTTCCCGCACCAAACGCCGCACCGCCAAGCACAAGCTGACCGCTGACAGCTCATAGCTGACAGCTTCCATACGAGGACCGCCATGGCGAAAGAATTGCTCTTGGAAATCGGCACTGAAGAGATCCCGGCCCGTTTTCTCCCGCCGGTTTTGGAGGAGATGGCCGCCTCTTTCCGCAAGCTGCTGGAGGCCGAACGTATCGGGGTGGGGGAGATCCTCACCTGGGGCACCCCCCGGCGCCTGGCACTGGTGGCCCGGGAGGTGGCCGAGGCCCAGGCCGAGGTCACCCAGGAGATCATCGGTCCTCCCAAGGCCGTGGCCATGGACGCGGCGGGCAACGTCACGCCCGCGGCCGCGGGGTTCGCCCGGGCCCAGGGCGTGGCAGTCTCTGAGCTCATCGAAGTGGACACCCCCCGGGGCGTCTACCTGGCGGTAAAGAAGAGCACTACCGGGCGGCCCACCGCCGAGCGCCTGCCAGAGCTCTTGCCGGGGTTTATCCTGGGCTTGAGTTTCCCCAAGTCCATGCGTTGGGGCTCCGAAACCATCACCTTTGCCCGGCCGATCCACTGGATCCTGGCCCGCTACGGGGGCGCGGTGGTGGACTTCGTGGTGGGCGACGTGACCAGTGGCGGCGAAACCCGCGGCCACCGCTTTCTGGCGCCCCAGGCCGTGGAGGTCGCCGATGCTCAGGCTTATGATGCGGCCCTCAAGGCCGCCATGGTCATCGTCGACCCGGAGGCCCGCCGGACCTTGCTTTCTGAGGAACTGGCCCAGGCCGCAGCCGGGGTCAAGGGTGAGGTCGTGCCCAACCCGGGGCTGCTGGAAGAGAACACCTTCCTGGTGGAATATCCTTCCGTGGTGGTGGGGAGTTTTGAGGACAAGTTTCTGGCCCTGCCCGACGAGGTGCTCATCACCTCCATGCGGGAGCATCAGCGGTATTTCTCCTTACGGGGGGCCGACGGCCGCCTGCTGCCTCATTTCATCGCGGTGAACAACACCTTGACCCGGAATCCGGAGGTGGTGCGCCAGGGCCATGAGCGCGTCATCAGGGCCCGTCTTTCCGACGCCATGTTCTTCTTCCAGGAGGACGCCAAAACGCCCCTGGCCAACCGGGTGGACGCCTTAAAGGGCGTGGTGTTCCACTCCCTTCTGGGGACATCCTACGAGAAGATGGAGCGCTTCCGGGAGTTGGCGGCGAGCCTGTCCCGGCAATTGGCCCCGGACCTGGAGGGCGCGGTGCAACGGGCCGCCACCCTGTGCAAGGCCGACATCGTTACGGAAATGGTGGGGGAATTCCCCAGCCTCCAGGGGGTCATGGGCCGCCAGTACGCCCTGTTGAACGGGGAGCCCCCCGAAGTGGCCGAGGCCCTCTTCACCCACTATCTCCCCCGGCAGGCCGAAGATGAGTTGCCCAAAGATTTGGTGGGCGCCCTGGTGGGTCTGGCCGACCGCCTGGACACCATCTGCGGCTGCTTCGGGGTGGGACTGAGCCCCACGGGGACCGCCGACCCCTACGGCCTCAGGCGCCATGCCCTGGCCGTCATCCGCATCTTACGGAGCCAGCAACTGCACCTGGATTTGCCGGGGGCGGTGGCCGCGGCGCTCGAGCTCTTAAAGGACAAGATCAGCCGCACCACCGAGGAAACGGCCCTGGAGGTCCTGGACTTTTTCCAGACCCGGCTGCAGCACCTCCTCCTGGTGGAAGGCTTTGATCACGAAACCATTGCCGCGGTTCTGGCCGCGGGCTGCCGTGACGTCATGGACGCGGCGGACAAGGTCCGGGCCCTGGCTGCGGTCCGGCAGAGTCCCGAATTTCCCTCCCTGGCCCTGGCCTTTAAACGGGTCATCAATATCGCCCGGACCGCCGAGACCGCCGAAGTTGATCCCGCCCTCTTCCAATATGGGGAAGAGAACATCCTGTATCAGTCCACGAAATTGATGGAGTCGCAAGTGGCCCAGGGACTGGAAAGCCGGGATTATCCCGAGGTCTGCCGATCCCTGGCCAGCCTCAGGGGGCCGGTGGACGCCTTTTTTGAAAAAGTGCTGGTCATGACCGAGGATGCCGGCCTGCGCCACAACCGCCTGGCCCTGCTGCTCCGTATCAGCCGGACTTTTCTCCTCATGGCCGATTTCTCGAAGATTACGACGTCTTAGCAATGCGTCGCTGGTTTCGCCGCAAGGGCAAGGAAGAAGAGAGTCGGGAGGAGGAGGCGGCAGCCTTCCTGCCGGAGGAGACTGAACCGGGCTCCGAGGCCGCCGGGGATTTGCCGGCCCCCGAAGAGCATGAGGCCGGCGAGCCCGAAGCCGCGCCGGTTGAGGCGCAGCTCCCCGAACCCGGCCCGGAGGCTCCTGAGCCGGCTCTGCCCGAAGCCTTGAGCGACGCGGCCCCGGCGCGCCGCGGCTTTCTGCGCCGCTGGCGCCGGCAGGCCCGGCCTGAGGAAGCAGCCCCCATCGCGTCAGAGGCAGACGCAGCCGATGACGTGGCGCCGCCCCCGGTCCTCCAGACGGACCCCACCTGGCTCCCGGAACCCGAAACAGCCCCGGCCAGCCCCGCCGCCCCCGAACCGGATACAGCCGCACCCCCGCCGGAAGTCTTCATGGAGGAGGCGGAGGAGCTGGCGGCGGTTCTCCCGGAGGAGGGGGACCTGGAGTTGGCCGGGGAGGAGCCCGAGGCCGCGGCCCGGCGGGGCATGTTTCGACGCCTGCGGGAGCGCTTGAGCCGGACCCGGGATACCCTGGGCGGCGGTCTGGATCGGCTGTTCAGGGGGCGCAAGGTTGTTGATGCCGAACTCCTGGAAGACCTTGAGGAATTGTTGATTACCGCCGACCTGGGGGTGGAGACCAGCCTCTTTCTGATCCAGGCCTTGCAGGACAAATTGCGCCGCCGGGAACTGTCGGATTTGGCCAGGCTCAAGGCCGCCCTCCAGGCGGAAATGGTCGCCCTGCTCTCGGGCCCCGCCCGGCAGGAGCGGAACGCCCATCCCTGGGTGGTCCTGGTGGTGGGAATCAACGGCGTGGGCAAGACCACCACCATTGCCAAGCTGGCCCACCAGGACCGGCACCAGGGCCTCACCCCCATGCTGGTGGCCGGAGACACCTTCCGGGCCGCGGCGGTGGAGCAGTTGGAGATTTGGGGGGAGCGCATCGGCGCCGCAGTGGTCAAACAGAAGACCGGGGCCGACCCGGCCGCAGTGGTCTTCGACGGCCTGGCCGCCGCCGTGGCCCGGGGCGTGGACACGGTGTACGTCGATACCGCCGGGCGGCTCCACACCAAGGTCAACCTGATGGAGGAACTGAAAAAGATTAACCGCACCGCGGCCAAAAAAATCCCCGGCGCCCCCCATGAAGTGCTCCTCATCCTGGACTCCACCACGGGTCAGAACGCCCTGAGCCAGGCGCGGTTGTTTCACGAAGCCGTGGGCGTGACCGGCCTCATCCTCACCAAGATGGACGGCACCGCCAAAGGCGGCGTGGCCCTGGCGGTGGTCCACGAGACCGGCATCCCCCTGAAATACATCGGAGTGGGGGAGGCCATGGAAGACTTGCGCCCCTTTGACCCCGAGGCCTTTGTGGAGGCGATCCTGGGATAACCGGTACAGAGTCCGGGTGCGAAAATGAGCGCAATTGCCAAAAGTTTCTGCCGTTATGACACCCGCTCCCAGAACCGAAATCACCCTTTACCCCGCTCCTCCAAAGTGGGGAACTGAGTGGAATTCCCTGAAAAATCCCCCGTTGACAAAAGGGGATTTAAAAACCATCAATGGGAAAGAATTCTTGATAAGCACTTTTTTTGCCTCCCTGCCTTAATAAAACCTGACGAAAATGCGTCTAACTTTAGTTAGAGCCACCAGTGTAGTATCCGGTCGACCCCGCCGGGGGTGAAGGAACCGAACCTTTGGGCAGCGCCCCACCAATTTGGCGACAACCCCACCTGCTTTATTATTGGCTCCCTCCCGTACTTTGGGGCCTGGCGGTACTCTGCATGGCGGGGGATTGGGGTTCGGGGCAACATACCCGGGGTCTCCTTAAATGGCTGCTGTCCTGGTTTATGGCCCCGAAAGAGGCCCAGATTGATCTGATCAATTTTTACTTCCGGAAAACCGGCCACTTTCTGGCTTACGGCTTGATGTCTTTTCTCTGGTTCCGGGCTTTCCGGGGCGATGCGGGCTACGGGCCGTGGCGCGCCTGCCTCTGGTCTCTGGGGTGTTGTCTCGGCTTTGCTTTGATGGATGAGGGGCGCCAATGGTTTCACCCCTCCCGAGGAGCCAGTGCCTACGACGTGCTCCTGGATATGTCCGGCGCCAGCCTGGTGGCCCTGATTACCGGCGCCCTCGGGACGCCCGGCCCCAAAACCGCAGCCATATGCGGCCTAGGGGGGGATAAACCAGCGGAGTAGAATAATCTTTGGGCGCCTCCCTTGCAATCCGGCCAGGGAGCATTTAGGTTAAGATATTGGGTAACTAAAAATTTAGGCGACGGGTTCTCCTTGACCCAGACCGTTGAACACGAGACCCTGGCTCAGCCTTCACGCCTGAGAATTGGCGGACTTTTGGTGATGGCGAGCGATATAAATTCCTTTATGAACCAAACCTTAGAACTTTGAACCTTAAACCTTGAACTCTTCAGAGCAGAGCAGAAACCCTATGACTTGTTTTCCGCAACATCTGAAATTGGACGCCGCCGGGCGCCGGCAGGCCTGGTGGGTTCCCGGCCGGCGGCGCGTATGGCTGCTGGTGGTCCTCATCACCGCCTCATGGCTGGGGCTGGGGGCCATCCCCCTCAAAGCGGCGGGGGATGCCAACCTCTTTAACCAAGTGGTGGAGCACACCCTGCCCAATGGCCTTAAGGTGCTGCTCCTGCGGGAGCCCCGGGCCCCTATTATCACGCTCCAGGTATGGTACCGGGTGGGCTCCAGAAATGAAGCCCTGGGCAAAACCGGTATCTCCCACCTGTCCGAGCACATGATGTTCAAGGGGACGGCCAAGTACGGCCCCAAATATTTCTCCCAGGAAGTGCAGAAGGTGGGGGGCACGGATAATGCTTTTACCTCCCGGAATTACACCGCCTACTTCGAAACCGGCCCCAAGGACCAGTTGCGGCACTGGCTGGAGATGGAAGCCGACCGCATGCGGGGCATCAATGTCGACGAAAAGACCTTCGAAACCGAAAAGAAGGTGGTGATCGAAGAACGGCGCCTGCGCACCGAAGACGACCCGGGGAGCTTTATGCAGGAAGCCACCCTGGCCGCCACCTTTGAGGCTCACCCTTACCAGTGGCCGGTGATCGGCTGGCTTCATGACATCGAAAGCATCTCCCTGGATGATTACCGGACTTACTACCACCGCTATTATCTCCCCAACAACTGCACCCTGGTGGTGGTAGGCGATATTGACCCCAAGGAGGCGCTCACCCAGATCGAGGCAACCTTCGGCACCTTGCCGGCGGGGCCGGAGCCTCCCAAGGTTACCGCCAAAGAGCCGGAACATCACGGACCGCGCCGGGTGGAGGTCCACCGGGAGGCGCAGTTTCCTTCTCTCCTGATGAACTATCACGTGCCCAACTGGGAGAGTCCCGACGCCTACCCCCTGGAGTTACTGGCCCGTATCCTGTCGTCGGGGCGCAGTTCCCGGCTCTATCACGACCTGGTGTACCAGCAGAAACTGGCCCTGGAGGCCGAAGCGGATTATAGTTTCGACACCACCGATCCTTTTCTCTTTGCTCTGGCCGGCCAACCCATGCCGGGCAAGACCGTGGCCCAGTTGGAAGCGGCCATAAACGCGGAGATCAAGCGGCTGCAAACCGACCTGGTTGGGGAAAAGGAACTGCAAAAGGCCAAAAATCAGGTGGCCGCCTCCTTTTATATGGCCCTGGATTCCATCTTTTACCGGGGCATGCTGTTGGGCCGGACGGCCACCGTGGCCCGCTGGACCCTGCTCAAGGAGTTTGTTCCCAAGATGCAGCAGGTCACCCGGGAACAGATCCGGGAAGTGGCGAAAAAATACCTGGTGGACAACAACCTGACCGTGGGGATCCTGGTGCCCGTCAAGAGCGGCAAGGCCCCCGCCGGCCATCCCCGCATGGGACAAGATATTCGCTGATCCCTCAAGACCTTTAGTCGGGGTTCGGCTTTAACCCGGCAGGCGCGACCGTCATGGAGATAAAATTGCTCAAACGCTTTACTTGGCTGATCTTGGGAGTTGTGCTGTGGAGCACTGCGGCCCTGGCGGCGCCCGAGGCCCGGGTGCTGGGAACCCGCCATAAACTGCCCAACGACCTGGTGTGGCTGTTTTCCCCCCAGACCGAACTCCCCCTGGTGACTTTGCAACTCCTCATTAAGGCCGGGACCCTGGAAGACCCCCCGGGGAAGGAGGGCCTGGCCAACCTGACGGCCTCCCTGCTGCGCAACGGCACTAAATCCCGCAGCGCGGCTAAGATTGCGGAAGAGCTGGATTTTATGGGAGCCAGCCTGTCCTTTGGGGGAGGCGATGATTTCGCCACCGTGAGTCTGACGGTGCTGAAAAAGGATTTGGGACCGGCCCTGGACCTGCTCAAGGATATCTTGATGAACCCCACCTTTCCGGCCGCGGAAATTCGGCTGAAGGTGAAGCAGTTCAAGGCGGCTCTGACCAGCGCCGAAGATGAGCCCAAGGTGGTGGCGTCCCGAGCCTTCTTCAAGAAGCTTTATGGCCCCTTTCCTTACAACCATCCGGTCATGGGCACTCCCCAGGGGCTTACCGCCATTACCCGCCAGGACCTGATCGCCTTTCACCGGCAGTACTACCGGCCCAATAATACCGTCCTCAGTATCGTGGGAGACTTAACCCCGGATGAGGCGCAACAATGGGTCACCAAAATCTTCGGGGCCTGGGCTGCGGCTCCCCTTCCGGCGGTCAAGCTGCCCGCCATTCCGCCCCTGAACCAACGCCAGGAAGTGGTGATCAATAAAGATATCACCCAGGCCAACATCATCCTGGGCAATCTGGGGATCACCCGCAAGAATCCTGATTTCTACGCCTTTCAGGTGATGAATTATCTCCTGGGCGGCGGGGGCTTTGCCTCCCGGCTCATGGACGATATCCGGGTCAACCGGGGACTGGTGTATAGCGTTTACAGCGCCTTTGAACCGGGCCTGGAACCCGGTCCTTTCATCGTGGCCCTGGAAACCAAAAACGCCACGGCCGGCGAGGCCATCACCCAGGTGGTGGTGCAACTCCGGCGCATTATGACCCAGCCGGTGACGCCGGAGGAACTGAAGGATGCCAAATCTTACCTGATCGGCAGCTTCCCCCGGAAAATGGATTCAATCTCCAAGCGGGCCTGGCTCTTGGGATATGTGGAAGTCTACGGCCTGGGCCTCGATTACCCCTGGCGCTATCCTGAACTCATCCGGCACCTGACCCCCGAGGATATCCAGAAAGTGGCCGAAAAATATCTCCAGCCGGAAAAGTATCTCCTGGTGATCGTCGGAAAGAAATCTGCTATGACTTCACTGCCGGGCACCTCGCCCGGGCAGAAGAAAGAGGAGAAGCCGCATGAAGAAAAGCAGTCTCATTAGCCTCATATTAGTTTGGGCCCTGTTAGGCTTAGGGCCGGTGGCGCCGGCTCAGCAGTCCGCCTGGGCCCAGACCCAGGCCCCGGCCCCCGCCCCGGCCGTTTTGTCCACGGATACCTTTGCCAAGCTGGCCAAGCAAGTTTCGGGCGCGGTGGTCAATATCAGTGCCGAAAAAATCGTTAAGAACCAGATGCGGGAATTGTTCAACCAGGGCATCAAGCGGCCGAAACAGGGCCCGGAATCGCCCTTCGGACCTGAAGCCGGTCCTAAGGATTTCCGGGATTTCTTCGATAAGTTTTTCGGCGAAATGCCCAAGAGCTACAAAGCTCGCAGCCTCGGTTCCGGCTTCATCATCGACGCCAGGGGCTATGTGGTGACCAACAACCACGTAGTGGAAGGCGCGGATAAGATCAAGGTCATCCTGGTGGGAGGGAAGGAATACGAGGCCACCGTCAAAGGCCGGGACCCCAAAACCGATCTGGCCCTGATTCAGATTGTCAAGCCGCCCGAGAACTTAACCTTTCTCAAAATGGGGGATTCCGACGCCATTCAGGTGGGCGACTGGGTCGTGGCCGTGGGCAACCCCTTTGGCCTGGGCCATACCGTTACCCAGGGGATTATCAGCGCCAAGGGCCGGGTTATCGGCGCCGGTCCCTATGACAACTTCCTCCAGACCGACGCCTCCATCAACCCGGGCAACAGCGGCGGCCCCCTCCTCAATCTCCAGGGAGAGGTGATCGGCATCAACACCGCGATCATCGCCTCCGGCCAGGGCATCGGCTTTGCCACCCCCAGCAATATCGCCAAGTCCGTCATTCCCCAGTTGGAAACCAAGGGCAAGGTGGTGCGGGGCATGATCGGGGTTCAGGTCCAGAACGTTACGCCTGATCTGGCCAAGTCCTTCGGCATGGCCGAAGCGAAAGGCGCCCTGGTGGCCCAGGTTAACCCGGACACCCCGGCTGCCAAAGCTGGCGTCCACCGGGGAGATATCATCATCGAGTTCAACGGCCACCCCATCCATGAGATGAATGAGTTGCCCCGGATGGTGGCGGGAACGGCCCCGGGATCCAAAGCCGTTATCAAGGTCCTGCGCCAGGGCAAGGAAAAGACCCTGAACCTGACCATTACTGAACTCACCGATGAACAGCAGGCCAAGGCCAAAACCGAAGGCCCGGTCGAGAAAACCCCCCTGGGCCTTGAGGTGCAGAACCTGACCCCGGCCCTGGGCCAGCAGTTTAGCCTCCGGGACGAAAAAGGCGTGGTGGTAGTCCGGGTGGAGCCCGGCAGCCCCGCCGCCGATGCCGGCATCCGGATGGGAGACCTGATTCTGGAAGTGAACGGCGAGGTCGCCAGTTCCCTGAAGGAATACCGGGATGCCGTCGGCAAGGTGAAAAAAGACAGCGTGGCCCGCTTCTTGATCAAGCGCCAGGGCCACACCCTCTACCTGACCGTGGAGAATCCTAAATAATTACCCCGGCCCCCCCGGGGGCCGAGCCGGCTACAAGGAGTGGCGGGAAGGGCGGTGGCTACACCGCCCTTCCCTTTCCCGGTTAACCCGATCCCCCGTGATTTTCAAGCCGCAACCGCCGGCTTTGGGCTGATCGAGCGTTTGCCAAAAATTCTTTCTTCTTATACCCTCCGCCCCCAACTGGGGGAGCGGGCTACGGTGAGCGGGAGGGATGAAAACACTTTTGCCAACGAGTCTATAGCGTTTGCCAAAAGTATTTTCCGTTGGCGGCATCGTTCTAATCCCCCTAGCCTTCCTTTAGAAAAGTGGGGAACTATAAGGAATTGCTGCCAAAGTCCCCCTTTGAAAAAGGGGGATTTAGGCAGCAGTGTCCGGTTTGGAAATTGCATGCGGTAGTTCGGCCCCCCTCACCCCACCCCTCTCCCCCCGAAGCGGGTGGAGAGGGAGTAAATGAGGTCGCCGCTTTTTGATGGCAAAGCAGCAAATCGGTCCCAGCTTTTCCCCTCTCCCCCAATGGGGGAGAGGGCTAGGGTGAGGGGGAAGTAATCTTCTCGGAGCAAGAAGTCCCTTAGCGAATTGTTGAATTGTTGGACTACGCCTAGCGAACATCCCCCTATGCAAAAACCTAACCGGACACTGCTGGGATTTAGGGGGATTTAAGAATCTCTAAGTGGAAAGAATTTATGGCAAACGCTATAAGGATGCTTCCCGCGCTCAGAATGACAAAAAATAGTCTGTTGCTTACTCATCGGTATGAGCCCTGGTCTTGACCGGCGAGACGCCTGAACCATCGGATAGATTCCGGGGCACAAAAAAAGGGCAGACCGTTGTCTGCCCCTGGGGCAAGCCCGCGGCGGCCAATCCCACCGGGACGGCCGCCACTTAAAGATGAAAAACTACTGCTTGGTGATGACTACCAGGGTTCTGTTATTCACCAGGGGATAGATCTCATCCAGATCTTTATTGAGCAGAGAGATGCACCCCAGGGTCCAGTTTTCCCCGGCAAGGTTCCGGTAAGGGTCTTCAGTCCCGTGGATGCCGACATCACCGCCGATTTCCGCCTCCGGCGGGACTTTGCCGGCTTTCTTGGCCCGGCTGAACTTCAGCCAGTTCTGGGTGTTGGGATAATCCAGCCAGATAAAACTGTCCCACTTGGCGTGGGGATACTTGGCCCGGACCCGGTACACCCCTTCCGGGGTGCAGGCATCCCCCTGGCACAACTTGTCGTTGCGCGGATTGGTCCCCAGGACGACGGGATAGGTCTTAAGGGGGGTCAACCCCCGATAGCAGGTGAGTTTGCGGCTGAGTTTATGGACCACGATGACCGTGGGCTTATCACGATGAATATCGTAACCATTCTTAGTTAAAACATTTGCAACATACCGTTGTTCCGGTGTCAGTTCGGTTTGTTGTTGTTGATACTCCGGCAGCGGCGCATCCAGGGTGACGGCTTCGGGCTTCCCCAGGCCCCCGCCGCACCCAGCGCCAGCCGCCAACAGCAGCGCCACGCACATGAGATAATATATGTTACGCATTTTATCCACATCCTCCCCCATTACGGTGATATAACGTAACAGGTGCTTACTATAGCAAAGAAACTTCACATTTACAACAATATTTTTGGTGACGGTCTTTTGCGGTCTTTTATTGTATTATTCTAGTATCCTATTGCCATGCATCTTATTGTTGACGGTTACAACCTGATCAGGCAGTCACCCCGCTTGCAGATCCTGGATGCCATGGACCTGCAGAGCGGCCGGGAAGCCCTGTTGGAACTGCTGGCCCATTACCGCAGCCGGTCCCATCACCGGATTACCGTGGTGTTTGACGGCTGGCAGCACGGCGGTCTTCAGGAGGGCCGGGACCGGCATCAGGGCATCGCGATCATCTATTCCCGGCGGGGGGAGCGGGCCGATGAGGTTATCAAGCGCTTGCTGCACCAGGAGCGGGAACGCGCCCTGGTGGTCACCTCCGATCGCGAGATCCAGGTATGCGCCGAGCAAACCAAGGCGGCCTGGATCAACGCCAGTCAGTTTGAATCGTCTCATCTGCACGACCCAACCGGGACAGACGACCCGGACGCCGGGGCCGATCCCTCCGCCCGGGGCACCCACAAGAAAGGCCCGGCCCGGCGTCTATCCAAGCGACTGCGCCAGCGTCAGCAGCGCCTCAAGAAGCTCTGACGGTTCGGCAAAGTATAGGGAACTATAATCAGCTCATTCCTGCTCTTGGGGTAAAATAACCCCAAATAACCACAAGAGAACATAGCCGGGAAGGATAGATTAACCCTCCCCGGCCTCACGCCCCGGACCCTTCCGGTCGCAAACCCTGCCAGTTTGGCCTTTCCGGAAAACCTCAAAAAAGCCAAGCCCCTGGTTCCCTCTCCCGTGATGGGGCGGGTTAGCGCGGGGGTGACCAAACCATGGAAAGATGCAGAGCCTATAGCGTTTGCCATAAATTCTTTCCACTTGGAGATTCTTAAATCCCCCTAAATCCCCCTTTTTCAAAGAAGGACTTTAGCTGCAATTCCTTATAGTTCCCCCCTTTTCTAAAGGGGGGTTAGGGGGGATTTAGAATGATGCCCCATAGGAAAATACTTTTGGCAAACGCTATAACCCTCTCCCTCCAAAGAGAGACCTCTGCAAAAGTCTCACGTAGGCTAGCCGCCCCTCGGCTGTCCGCACTGCATTGAGGCGCAGGCGAGGGCGCCTACGCCACATTTTGATGGGGAAAGATAGAGGTGGAGACTTTCGCAGAGGTCTCAACTTTGCACTTCCGGACGCGGCCTCTGAAATTTTATAACTATTCTCTTGACAAGTATTCTTTTGTATAGTAGTTTAGGCTCATGAAGCCATTAACCGACCGACAGCAGACCGTGCTGGCCTTTGTGGAGGAGTTCTGTGAGCGCCAGGGCTATCCTCCCACGGTGCGGGAGGTAGCCGCCGCCTTCGGCATCCAGCCCCGGGCCGCGGCTGACCACCTGGAGGCCTTGAACCGCAAAGGCTACCTCCATCGGGAGCCGGGGCTCTCCCGGGGACTGTCTCTGAACCCCAAGAGCCCCGGAACGGTGGTGGAAGTGCCGCTCCTGGGCCGCATCGCCGCGGGTCAACCGCTCCTGGCCAGCGAAAACGTGGAAGAGACCCTGCCCCTGCCCCGGTCCTGGGTCCGGGGCGAAGAGGCCTTTCTCCTCAGGGTCACCGGGGAGAGCATGGCGCCGGTGATCCTGCCCGACGACCTGGTGATGGTCCGGGTCCAGTCCCGGGTGGCCCGGGGGGAGATCGCGGTGGCCCTGATCGACGATGAGGCCACCTTAAAGCGGGTGTACGAAGAAGCCGGGGGCCTGGTCCTCAAAGGCGACAACCCTGATTTTACCCCCCTACGCTTTTCCCCGGCCGAAGCCGCCGACGTGCAGATCCTGGGCAAGGTGGTGGGCGTCTACCGCAACCTGGAGGGCAAAAGACGCGGATGAAGGCCTTAAGCCGCTACTTAACGCCTCTTAAACCTGGCCGGGGCGTATTGCTCTGGGGGGGACACCTGCGGTCCCTGGCCGCAGCCGCGGCCGCCTGGGGGGTGGCCCGGCGGGCGCCGGTTCTGGTGGTGGACGCGGCCAATCGCTTTGACCCGTACGGCCTGGTCCGAGAGGCGGCCGGCCGCGGTCTGTCGCCCCAAGCGGCGCTGACCCGGGTGCAGGTGGCCCGGGCCTTCACCTCCCACCAACTGGTGCGCCTCCTCACGGAAACCTTCCCGGCGATGCTGGCGCCAGGCAGCCTGGTACTGCTCCTGGGACCGGTGAGCCTGTTCTATGACGAGCAGGTTCCCCTGGGCGAACGCCGCCGCCTCTTCCAGGACCTGGTGAACCTCCTGGCCCGGATCAAGAGCGGCTCGGCCCTCCTGCTGCTGCAACCCCTCCTGCCCCGGGCCGCCACCAACCGGCACTTCGGCCGGCTCCTGGCCCCGGTAATAGACTACTTTGTGGAGATGGAAAGCCCCGAGAGCCGCCCCGGCGCCAGCCCCCGGCCAACTCCGGCGGTCTCGGCCCGCCCTCCGGGCGCCTTAGGAGGCGGGCCCCATCACGCCGCCATCTCCCGACCTCAGAGAGGAGAACTTTAACGTGGACCTATCATTACCCGAATGCCCTTACCTGCACCCCGGCCTGAAAGTTACGGCTCGCCTGAGGCAATTGAGCCAAACCCTGGACCTCCCGGAAGACGCCCTGATTTATCTCCTGGAAATCCTGAAGTTCCTGGGAACCCTGGGGCTGATTCTGGTAACCGCCTTGATCATGCTGATGGCGGGGTGAAGCAAGGGGTGGGGTGAAAAGTTTAGGAGGGACGAGGGAATCAGTGGCGCAGGCGTCCCTGCCTGCGATCCTCTGCCCTGGGTCCCCCACCCTCCCATCCCCCGGCAAGCTTTAGTGGCACAGGCTTCCAGCCTGTGCACCCGCACCGGTGAGATGCCAGCATCGCTAAGAACTTCTTAAGGCAGCGTGTAGGGCGGGCCGTGCCCGCCGCTCCGGTCATCAATCGGTGCGTGAGACGCACCCTACGGGAACTTTTCGCAACCATGGCCATTATTTCCGAAAACTACTGGCTACTGACAACTGGTAACTGATCATGGGACGTACGGTTTTACCTTACAGCCAGGTGTGGGAAGCCGAAAGGCAGCGCTGGCAGAAGTTCCGCCGGGCCCTGCGCCGGGAGGACCAGGTCCACCTGGACCGCCTCTTTGAACTGGCCCGCCTCCACCTCCAGGCCGGGGTCTACGCCTCGAACCCCTGGCCCCTGGAATCCCTGCTCCTGTCCATGCTCCTGGAGCATCAAAAGGCCCTGCTGACTCTAAAAAAACGCCTCCAAAGTCTCGAAGCGCCGGGAAGCGACATCAAAACGTAGGGGCGACCCAACGGGTCGCCCCTAGACCACTTTCCCTTCCCTTTAGGCGGGGAAGCCTGGAGCTCAAGGCTTCGGTTTCCCCGGCCTTACCCTACTCTTAAGGGACTGGGGAAGAGGGTTCCGGGGGGTTTTCGTAAGGGAAAGGGCCCACACCCTTTGCCCTTCCCCCCAAGTTACCTCCCCACCAGACAATCATGCAAACCACCGGCTGGCTCTTTGATCTCTATCCTCTCCACGACCGCATGGTCCTGTGGTTTATCACCGAGAGCGGCCAGCGGCTGCGGCTGGAGGATGATTTTCCCTACTGTCTCTATCTGGGCGGGCCCCAGGCGCGGCTCCGGTCCCTGGCCCGGGCCTTGGGCCGGAAGGGCTGGCTGCGCCGGGCCTATCCGTCCCGGGGCCGGGATTTATGGACCGGCCTTGAGGTCCCGGTGGTGGCCCTCGAGGTCAAGGCCTACGGCTTCCTGCCGAAGGTAAGGCAGTGGCTGGGGACGCTTCCCGGCTGAGGTGGCCTGCTACAACTGCGACCTGGACATCGCCGCCGCCTATCTCTACTCCCGCTGCTTTTGGCCCTGCGCCTGGTATGGGGTGGAGGCTGAAGATGGGCGCCTGCTTCACCTCGATCCCCTGGAGGACCCCTTCGCGCTGGAGTTTTCGGTGCCGCCCCTGGCCACCTTGACGCTTTCCCTCACCCGGGACCCCCTCATTCCCCTGGGCGCGGGCAACGGCCTGGCGGTGGGCTGGGACGGCCGCACTTTAGAACTGGACGCTCCGGATAAGCCTGGCTTGGTGCGGGAGTTGGCCGCATGGCTCCGGCGCGCCGACCCTGACCTGGTGCTCAGCGACTGGGGGGACGACGTGATCATCCCCACCCTCTGGCGCTGGAGCCGGGAATATGACGAGGGCCTCCCCCTGGACCGGGAAGCGCACCCGGCCCCCCGGCGGTTTGGCGGCAGCCGCAGCTATTTTTCCTACGGCCGCATCGTCTACCAGGGAGCTTCGGCCCCCTTCGCCGGCCGCTGGCACCTGGACCGGCGCAACTCCTTCTACTACCGGGAATCCGGCCTCATGGGGCTGATCCAGATCGCCAGGATCGGCCAGATGCCCCTCCAACAGGCGGCCCGGTCCAGCCCCGGAACCCTGATCACCTCCATGCAACTGGCCCGGGCGGTGGCCGACGGCATCCTCATCCCCTGGCGCAAAGCCGAACCCGAACACTTCAAAACCGCCGGCGAACTGCTCACCATCGACAAGGGCGGCCTCTCCTTCATGCCGCCCATCGGCCTCCACACCCAGGTGGCGGAAGTGGACTTCGCCTCCATGTACCCCACTATCATGGCCATCCACAATATCTCCCCGGAGACGGTCAACTGCCCCTGCTGCGCCGGAGCGGTTGATGCGGGGGAGGGGGCTAAGGGCCGTTGGCCCTTACCCCCTCCCCCACACCCCCTCCCCCAATCCCTTAAGGGGGGGATAAAAAGGCCGGGAAAGTCGGGGCCACAGGCTCCTCCTTTCCCGGCATCCATCAAGGGGGATGGGAGGGGGTTTGGGGGAGGGCGGGGGATCGTTGATCCCCCGGTCCTCCCCCAAAATCCATTGGTACCCGAGGCCGGTTACCGCCTCTGCCGGCGCCGGGAAGGGTTGGTGCCCCGGACCTTGAGGCCCATTTTGCAACTCCGGGCCGATTTGAAAATCCGGGCCCAGGAACTTTTCCCTGAAGCGGCGCGGCCCTACAAAGAACGCCAGACCGCCTTGAAGTGGATGCTGGTTACCTGCTTCGGCTACCTGGGCTATAAAAACGCCCGATTCGGCAGGATCGAGGCCCACGAGGCCGTGACCGCCTACGGCCGGGACAAGCTCTTGTGCGCCAAGGAGACCTTCGAGGCCGCGGGCTTCACGGTGCTCCACGGCCTCACGGACTGTCTCTGGGTACAGAAACCGGGGGGTGATTCTGGTGGGGGCGGACCTGTGGGTCCGCCCTTGGGCGTGCCAACCCCGGGGTGCGCCCCTCAAGGAGACCATGCTCTTTCTTTAACGGCGACGCAGTATGAGGCGGAACTGGAAGAGTTGTGCGCCCAAGTTTTCCGGGTCACCGGGGTCAAGCTGGCCCTGGAGGGGGTCTACCGCTGGATTTTTTTTATGGCCTCCAAGCAGGACCCCCAGCGGCCCGTGGCGACGCGCTACTTCGGGGTTTTTGCCGACGGCTCCCTCAAGGTCCGGGGGCTCATGTGCCGGCGCCGGGACACGCCGCCCTTCGTGCGCCGGGCCCAGGAAGCCCTGCTGGCCAAAATGGCCGGGGCCGCAACGCCCGGGGACCTGGCGGCTTTGCGGCCGGTACTTGCTGAAATGGCCGAGGGTTTCCGCCAGCGCCTCCGGGAGGGGGGCGTTAATCCCCAGGATCTGATCATTACCCGGGTTCTGTCCCAACCCGTGGCGGATTACCAGGTTGACACCCCCACGGTCCTGGCGGCCCGGCAGTTGGAGGCCGCCGGCATTCACCTCCAGCCCGGCGAGAAGGTGCGCTACGTCCATCAGGAGGGCAAACGCGGCCCCAAGGACTGCCGCGTCCAGGCCGCGCCGTTCCTCGAGGCCCTGACCGGCTATGACACCAAACTTTACCTGGACCTGCTGGACCGGGCCGTGGCGGAGGTGATGGTGGTATGTTGCGCCGTTGAGGTCCCCTGACCCGCCCCTGGCTTTTCAAAGTCTCGAGATTATAGTATGAAGAGGTCAGAACGTATCCATGGGAGATATCATGGCGAAAAAAACTTTTACCGTAGTCATTGAAAAGGACCCGGAGAGCGGCTGGCTGGTGGGCGAAGTAGTCGAACTCCCGGGATGCTACTCCCAGGCCCCGGATATTGCCGGGCTTGAGGCTAATATCCAGGAAGCCATCAAGGCCTATTTAGGCGCCGGGATTTGGGAAGAGCCCTTGTCCTCTTTTGTCGGCACCTGGCAGGTCGAGGTTTCGGCGTGACCAAGCGCACCTGTTTTCTTACCAAAAATTAATGGAGTGGCGTTACGCAAAATTTCATACGATACCACCAGCAGCTGAATTACCTTAAGAAAAAGGGGCGGGTTATAAACCTGCCCCTACACGGTGTTGTTGCGATAAATATTATACGGTGTCCTGTACAATTTCCAGCCAGGAATCGGAGAACAAGACCTGACCCATGATGCCCCGGGCGGTCTTGGGATCGAATTAACCCTGCCATAGAGGAGCCGATTAAAGCAGCGCCCGGTAATCGACATTCAAAGCTTCCCCCAGTTTTTTGGCCATTTCTTTACCGATGGGGCGCTTGCTCCGTTCCATTTCGGAAATATGGCGTTGGGGAAGACCGACGCGCCCGGCCAGTTCCCGCTGAGTGATGCCTTCTTTGCCCCGGGCTCCTGCCAGCACCACCCCAGGCAAAGATTTTGCATCATATTCCGGAAAGGCCAAACGCCAGGGCTGCGCCTCTCCCAGGTTGACAAACCCCAGAGATTGCAGTGCCTGAATCGCCTCCACTTTTTTCCCCGACGGCCCCACAAACTTCAACTCCACCACATCTGCATCAATATGGGGCTCTTTCATGGGTGCCTGCATAAATAACCTCCACTATTTTGATGGCCTTATCCATTATTTCCCAAACGGCCACATACGTGGGACGGCCTTTCTTAAGGTGGCAGTGATGGCGGTCTTTCCCCAACGGCCCGTAATTTGGCCAGTTTCCCCGCACCGGTCCTGATATCTCAATTTCTCGCATCAGGGCGATGAGGTTCTTCCGGACGCCCAGTGGCAGACGATCAATCTGTTTCGTCGCTTGCCCTGAGAGCATCACGGTCCATTGCATGCTCATATGATACCAATTATTAGTATCAAGTCAAGTATTCAGCAACACAGGCGAGACGCCTGTGCCACCAAAAAAAGGGGCGGGTTATAAACCCGCCCCTACACGTGTGTTGCGATAATAATACGGTGTCCTTAGATTTCCAGCCAGGAATCGGAGAACAAGACCTGCCCCATGATGACCCGGGCGGTCTTGGCATAGTTCTGCAAGGTTTTGGACATGGACGGAATGTCCACTGATTTGCCGTCCATGATGTCGTAGACGATTTGTACGGCTTCCGGCATTTTGCCGCTGACCACGTCGGCCAGTTCCTGGTCAAAGGAATCCACGATGGCGGAGACCATGCCGTTCCGCTGGAGCATGACCACGTAGGTGCGGTTGATAATCGGCCGCAGGTTGTCCGGCACGCCGTTCGATGAGTTGGACAGGCCGCAGGTGGATTTGCAGCCCGGCGCCATATCCTGGAGCATCTGCATGTAATCCAGGGTGGCGATGAGCTGGTTCTGCTGGATGTTCAGCGGCGCGATGATGGGATCGAACCAGATGCGTTCGTTCTCGATATCGTATTCCGCCGCCTTGGCCAGGATTTCAGCAGTGAGCATGCCGCGCTCGTTTTCGTCCCGGGGCATGCCCTCGGGGCCCCACATCAGCCCGATCATGTCGGCGTCGTACTTCTTCACCAGGGGCATCATGCCGTCCATGCGCTCCGGACGGGCCATGATGGAGTTGATCAGGGCGCGGCCTTTATGGGCCTTGAGTCCGGCTTCCATGGCGGCAATGTTGGAGGTATCCAGGGCCAGGGGTACGTTGGGCACCACTTCCTGGATGATCTTGACGATCCACTCCATCAGTTCTTCGCCGCCCTTGCGGGCCGGGCCGATATTAACATCAATAAAATCCACCCCGGCCTCGGCCTCTTTCAGGGCCACCTCCTGGAGTGGTTTGGCATTCCTTTCCTTCATCGCTTGACCATAGACTTTGGTCACCACGTTCAGGTTTTCGCCGATTCGGTAAAATTTACTCATCAGGTGACCCCCTTCTTAACGGTGCTGTCGGTGGGGAAGAAAGCCCTGCGGCTTTCTTCCCGGATAGGTCTGAGGAGCTCCCACGCAAACTACAGAGTTTTCAACAAGGCCGGGATATGGGAGGCTTCCCGAGGCCCGATGAGAACTTTCCAATCGGGCAGTTCCTCTTCCAGGTCGCCGCTGATACCCGCGGCATAGCCCGGAATGAGAAGGGTACGGGTTTTGACCTTGTCGGCAATCCCGCACTTTTTCACGAACATCGCCACCGAGTCGCCGGAGAATTTCCCGGCGGCCCAGGCGGTCATTACCGACAAGCCCTCGGTGTCTTGGATGAGCAGCCAGGTAGAGACCTTGCTGGCCTCGATCTCGCCGGACACGATGAAGTAGGTGAGGGCGAAGTTGGTGGTGACAGCCACCGGGGAGTTTTCGTCCGGGGTCCCGATCTCGTAGATGCCCGGGGTAATGATCATGGGTTTCTGCGGGTCGGTGAAAATGTTGAGACGCTCCAGCAGCAGGGGGAAGATCCCGTCGGCGGACAAGTCATTGACCACCACGATGCCCCCGTACTTGCTGATGAAGACTGCGGCGTAGAGCTTTTCCATCATGGGATCGTCGGTCATTTTGGCCGGAACCGTGATGGTGGGGAACCCGAAAGGCTTGAACCCAGCCGACAGGGGGGCCCGGCGAATGACAATCTGATCCTGGAGGGCCTGTTTCAGGGCCCGGGTGCCGCTATCGATAACCAGGTCTTTGAGGCCCATGCCGGTCAGCTTGGTGGTCAGCGCCGCCAAAGCGTCATAGCCTTCGGCCTTGGCCACCAGGGCCAGCCCCATTTCTTTGGCCAGAGCTCCGAAGGCATCGGCGTTCTCAGGCGTGGCGCTGCCCAGCAGCGGTTTCCGCTCCTTGACGGCCTCGGCCCCGGCCTTTAACACATCGACTTTGTCGGACCGGAGCATGATCGCCGCGTCGGTCTTGTCTAAAACTTTCTTAGCCAAAGCGGCAAACTTCCCGGCGTCGCCGTCAGAATCAAATACCACCATCATTTCCGGACGGAGCAGGAGACCTACCCGGTCGTACTGCAATTTCATAAATTGATCTAACTTCTTGTCCACCTCGGCGTCGGAAGTGGCGGTGGTCACCACCCCGGCAATGATGGTGGGGTTGAAGAAGGTTTTTTCGTGGCGGAACATCACGGTCTCACCGCCGATGGTCTTGACCCCTTCCTTCATGGTCAGCTTGACGGGCCGGATGGGCGGGGCCGAAGCGGCCGCCAGTTTTTCTTTGGCCTCATCTGATACGTAAGGACATTTATCCAACTCGGCTTTACCACTGGCCAGGGCCATGGCAAAGGCCAGACAGGTGGGAAAGCCGCATTCCTTACAGTTGGTCTTAGGGAGCATTTTGAAGATTTCAATACCAGTTAATGCCATTTGTCTCTCTCCTTATCCATGGCT
>CAWKEQ010000001.1:0-27027 GCA_963848565.1 uncultured delta proteobacterium | reverse complement strand
CAGTTTCCGGTGGCCATAGCGCAGGGGCCACACCCGATCCCATCCCGAACTCGGTAGTTAAGCCCTGCAACGCCGATGATACTACGTGGGTGACTGCGTGGGAAAGTAGGACGCCGCCGGATTTATTTTCCTAGAAGCAAGCCCCGCCTCTTGACGGAGGGGGGCTTTTTTATTAGTATGGGAACCACAAGTGCACAAAACGGGAAGGATGCTTTGAAACATGGCAACAGTTTTTTTCTCATATTCTCATAGAGATGAAAATTTGAGAGATGAGTTGGAAATTCACCTCGCTGCACTAAAATGGCAGGGCGTAATTGAAACTTGGCACGATAGGCGGATAGGTGCAGGGAGAGATTTTGGAAAGGAAATCGATGTAAATTTGGAAAATGCTGATATTATTCTACTTCTTGTAAGCCCTTATTTTATAGCATCAGATTATTGTTATAATATTGAGATGAAACGAGCTTTAGAGCGGCATGATGCCGGCCAAGCGAGAGTGATACCAGTAATTCTTCATCCATGTGACTGGCACCATACTCCCTTTGGGAAATTACGAGCAACCCCTACCGATGGCAAACCAGTATCCAAATTCCCTAATCAACATGAGGCATTTTCGATTATTACAAAAGATATTCGGGCCTCCGTTGAAGAGATTAATAAGTAAAGGGGAAGAAAAACAGGAGCTTGTAAAAGGCAAAACACACAAAAAATCAATTTCTTCGACTATTGAGCCAAATATAAAGGTAGCACCCAGATCAAGCAATTTAAGAGTAAAAAGAGAATTTACTGATATCGAAAGATCAAAATTCTTATTGGAATCATTTGAATATGTTGTTAATTTTGCAGATAATTCACTTGCTGAATTAGAAGATCGTGCAGTCTTGAGATCGAGACTGAGTTCAGACGAATTGATACGAAATCATTTCGTAGCTAAAATTTATAAAAATGGAAATCTTGTTAGTGAATGTAAAATATGGGTTTCTTCTGATTATTCTTCTCATGGAACTATAAAATATTCTAATACCATTTCGGCTTACGACAATTCGTTTAATGCATCCGTAGATATTGGGGATGATGGGTATACTTTAGGGCTTAAACCATTTTTAGTTTTCCCAGGTCATAAAGATAATGAGCTTTTTTCAAAAGAAGGCGCAGCAGAACTTTTCTGGAGTCTGTTGATGGAGCCTTTACAGTAGTGAGGGGTTCGCTATGGTAAAGAGACGCTTCAGATGCCTAAGATGCGGATGCAGGTTCGAAAAAGAAGTATTTGAACCAGGTGAGGTAGAAGAAAAACTTTTGCCTTCTGGACCAGTAAGATGTCCTGAATGTAAAGATACCGCAGTAGAAAGATGTTAGGGCTGTAGGGCGGGAAAGCGAAGCGCATCCCGCCTTTAGCTGACCGCTGATAGCTGAAAGCTGACAGCTCATACCGCCGGGGCCACACCCGATCCCATCCCGAACTCGCTAGTTAAGCCCTTAGTGGCGCAGGCGTCCCCGCCCGGGGACCGATGATCCTCAGCGGGTTCATCGGCTGCAAGCCGGTGCCGCTGCTAACTAACTGGTGCGCGGTGCGCACCCTACCTGGGAAGGGAGGACGCCGCCGGCGCACAGGTTGAAAACCTGTGCCACCATTAATTTCCTAGTGCTGAGCCCGTCTCTTGACAGAGGCGGATTTTTTTATGCATTCCCCTATGAATAATCTGCTATATAGAAATCTGAGAGGCAGTTTATGAAGCTTACTATTGAATCTGAAAGAGAAGAAGACGGCCGCTGGCTGGCGGAGGTGCTGGAGCTTCCCGGGGTCATGGTATATGGCCAGACCAAGCAGGAAGCCCTGGCCAAGGCCCAGGCCCTGGCCCTGAGAGCCTTGGCCGAGCGGCTGGAACATGGGGAGATGTTGGCGGAACCGATAAATATTCTGTTTGCGGCGGCATGAGCTCCTGGCATGCAACCAAAGCCAAACGGGTGCGGGCGGCTTTAGAACGATTAGGGTGGAAAGAGAAAAGGCGTTCCGGTTCCCACCGCACCCTGTCTCGGTCCGGCTGGCCCGATGTGGTGTTCGCTTTCCATGATGGGGATGAAATCGGGCCGCGCATGTTAGCTCGCCTGGCGAAGGTAACCGGTCTGAAGCCCGAGGATGTATGATCCCCATCCTGAACTGGCTCGTTAGGCCCTTCGTGGCGCAGGCGCCCCCGCTGGCGGAGCGGTGATCCTCAGCGGGTTCAGCGACTGGAAGCCGTTGCCACTGCTAACTGGTGCGCAGTGCGCACCCTACAGGGAAAAGGAGGACGCCGCCGGCGCACAGGTTGAAAACCTGTGCCACCAGTGTTTTTTTGGGGAGCAAGCCCGGATTGACCCATCCGGGCTTGTTTATGTTGGGGTGGGGGGTGGCAAGGGGCGTTTGTCCCCGGCCCGCCAGGGGTGAGCCTAGAGGTTTACCAGTTCCCGGGCCAGGGCGGCGGCCTCGTCCAGGGCCGCGGTCTGGGAGGCGATCTCGCCGGGCTCCCGGACGCCGACGGCCCGGAGGAGGCGGATGGGGTCGCAGCCGTACAACTTCAGCCAGCGCTCATAGCGCGGGAAGATGTCCGCAAATTGGGCCGGATCGGGGTTGGCCTGGGTCAGAACCATAACGGCTTTCTTTCCCGGCGGCACCCGGGGGGAGAAATCCGGGTTGATGTAGGAATAAGTGCGGTCAAAAAAGCATTTCATCTGGCCGCTGAGGTCCCCGAAGTACACCGGGGAGGCCAGGACCAGGAGGTCGGCCTCTTTGACGGCGTTCAAGACCGGGGCCAGATCGTCTTCCAGGATACAGGTATCGCGTTTGGTTTTGCAGGCCATGCAGCCCTGGCAACCCTGATAAGCCAACTGGTTCAAAAGATACTCGGTGACCTGGGCACCCCGTGGCGCGGCGGCCTGGAGGAAGGCCCGGGCCAGGGTGCTGCTGTTGCCCTGGGGCCGGGGACTGCCCAGCACGGCGACAATTTTCATGGCAGAGTCTCCTAAAAATGTTAAAAATTATCCAAAGAAGAAAAGCGATTTCCCCTCGCCACCCAGCCCTGGCCTCCCCCTTGAGGCGGAAGGGAGCAGAAGCCGGGAACGGCTGTAAGGCGCTGGAGTGAAAAGTTCAAGGTTCAAGAAGTTCAAAGTTGAGACCGCTGCGAAAGTACCCCCACTTGTCATTCTGAGGGAGCGGAGCGACCGAAGAATCTCATAAGTACGCAAAAATACGAGATCCTTCGCTTCACTCAGGATGACAAAATGACTTCCCGCAGAGGTCTCAAAGTTCAAAGTTAGGGGCAGGCCCATCGTGCCCGTTCATCATTTAGCGGTGGGCTTCAGGCTCAGGCCTGACTGCTGAACGTTACTACTATAGCACGAGGTTCGCCGGGTTCCAGGGTTTTTTGTGGGGGGCGCCGGATAGAGAGGCCGGGGCCGGGTGGGCCGGGACGGGGGTAGGCATGAGATTTGGCCGCAACCTGAGTGCCTGGGTGATGGCGGCGCTGCTTCTGGCCGCGCTAGCCGGGGAGGCGGGGGGACAGGAGGTCTCGGAACAGGGCAATCCCTGGGTCCGGGTGAGCCTCGGGAAGGTCATGGTGCAGGCCGAAGCTGTGCGGACCCCGGAGCGGCTCTACCTGGGCCTGAGTTACCGGAAGCGAGCTGCCGGAAGGCCGGGGGATGCTCTTTTTTATGCCGGAAAAGGGGGTGCAGAGCTTCTGTATGCGGGGGATGCGCCTCCCTCTGGACCTCATCTGGATCAGCGACGGGCGGGTAGCGGGAGTCACCCGGAACGTGCCCGCGACCTTCCCGGGGGAGCTGATCTCGCCGGCGCCGGTAGAACAGGTCCTGGAAGTGCCCGGCGGGTTTGCCGACCGCCACGGGATCAAGACGGGGGACCCGGTGAGGTGGCAGTGAGGGGGCTCACGGAGGGAATCAGGGCCGGAACGGAGGCCCGCAGGTTTGGGGTGAGGACCTGGCCCCCGGCCCTCTCCCCGTCTTCAGAATCCTCGTGATTCCGGCTAAAACGCCAACCCGGCAGGGCGCCTGGCGGCTCCGGCTACCCTTGCCAAGCCCGGCGGATTGGTCTAAACTCCCGGGAGATTAGGGAGGCCGTGGATGCTGTCGGATTTGGACAAGAAGGTGATCCTGGCCCTGCAACGGGACCTGGAGATTTGCCCCCGCCCGTTTCGGGAGGTGGCGGATTTTCTGGGGATCGGGGAAGAGGCTTTGCTGGCCGCCATCCGGAGCCTGATGGACCGGGGCTACATCCGGCGGTTCGGGGCCACCCTGCGCCACCAGCAGTCAGGCTATGAGGCCAACGCCCTGGTGGCCTGGGCGGTGCCGGAGCGCGACCTCAAGCGTATCGGCCAGCACCTGGCCGGGCAACGGGCCGTGACTCACTGCTACGCTCGGCGGCCGGCGCCCACCTGGCCCTACAATCTCTATACCATGATCCATGGCCGCACCCCGGAAGCCTGCGAGGCCATCGCCGCCAAGATGGCGGCGGAGACCGGCATCCACGACTACGAAATGCTGTTCAGCGAGACCGAACTGAAAAAGACCACCATGCGGTATTTCAAGGAAGGGGAGACGGCGCCGTCATCCTAAAGGAGTGGCAACCGGCGTCATCGGCAGTGCCTCTTTCGGGTCAGCTCCGGAAAATTGAGCGCGGCGCCAGGCTCTTGCCGGTGCGGCGCAGAGGCTAGAGCACTTGCCAAAAGAATTTTCCGATGGCGGCATCCTTCAAATCCCCCCTGCCCCCCTTTTTCAAAGGGGGGTGTTAAAGTCCTCTTTTGGGAAAGGGGAATTGAGGGGGATGTGAAGTTGTCCATGGTACAAGCCTCGGCCAGCAGAGATGGTGGCGCGGCGGCCCGGGTTGCTGATCTTTCCAGGTTTGGGGGCTTCAAACGGCATAGGAAAGACCAAGGCTCACGGCCCGATTAACCCCTCCCCTCATTACAGCATTATCCAGATTCAGGAGACCGGCAATGATATCGTACAAAAAGTCCGAAGCGCTGTTTAAAGCCGCCAGCGAACTCATGCCCGGAGGGGTCAACAGCCCGGTGCGGGCCTGGCAGGCCGTGGGCCTCACCCCCCGGATCATCACCCATGGGGCAGGGGCCCGGGTCTTTGACGTGGACGGCAACTCCTATCTGGATTATGTGAGTTCCTGGGGGCCCTTGATCCTGGGGCACGCGGCGCCGGCGGTGGTGGCGGCGATACAGGACGCGGCAGCCAAGGGCACCAGCTTCGGGGCCTCGACGCCGGGGGAACTGGAACTGGCCCGGGTGCTCTGCGCCGCGGTGCCGGTAATGGACATGGTACGCCTGGTCAACTCCGGCACGGAAGCGACCATGAGCGCCCTGCGGCTGGCCCGGGGGGCCACGGGCCGTTCCCGGCTGATCAAGTTCGACGGCTGTTACCACGGCCATGCCGACTCTTTTCTGGTGGCCGCGGGCAGCGGGGTCCTGACCCACGCCATCCCCGGCAGTCCCGGGGTGCCCCAGGAGATCGCCGAATTGACGGTCTCCCTGCCCTACAACGATCTGGAGGCGGTGCGCCAGGCGGTGGGACAGTATAAGGGAGAGATTGCGGCCATCATCGTGGAGCCGATAGCCGGCAACATGGGGGTAGTGCCGCCCGGGCCCGGGTTTTTGAAGGGCTTGCGGGATGTGTGCGACCAGGAAGGGATCATTCTGATCTTCGACGAAGTGATCACCGGTTTCCGGGTGGCCCGGGGCGGGGCCCAGGAGTTGTACGGCATCCGGCCCGACCTCACCTGCCTGGGCAAGATCATCGGCGGCGGCCTGCCGGTGGGGGCTTACGGCGGCCGGCGGGACTTAATGACCCAGATGGCCCCGAGCGGCCCCATCTATCAGGCGGGGACCCTGTCGGGGAACCCGGTGGCGGTGGCCGCGGGCCTGGCGACCCTGGCGGCGTTGAGCGAACCCGGCACCTATGAAGACCTGGAGGAGAAAGGGGCCTGGCTGGCCCGGGAACTGGAAGGCGCCGCGAGCCGCCAGGGGGTGGACCTGACGATCAACCGGGTGGGGTCCATGCTCACCCTGTTTTTTACCGCCGGGCCGGTGAGCAGCCTGATAGATGCCAAGAGATCCGACCTGACGCAGTTCCGGGAATTCTTCCAGGGGATGCTGGAGGCAGGGGTCTCTTTGCCGCCGTCGCAATTCGAGGCCCTGTTTATCTCCCGGGCCCACACGCAGGCGGACCTGGAGTTGACCGTGGCGGTGGCCGAGGCGGTCTGGGCCCGGTGGCATTAGGCGCGGGTTCGGGAACTCATCCGACCTCATCCTGAAAATCCCGGGTGTCGAGTCATATCAAGTTCGCTGTGAAATAAAACCAACCAATCAGATAACCCGTTGATATCACGCATAGGGGCGGGTTTCAAACCCGCCCCTACGAGACGAACATGGTATCAGGCGTAACTTTCCTCCTTTCTCGAAGGGGGGCCAGGCATGATTGCAGATAACTCATTAGATAGCACCATGCAATCCCCCTTGATGCAAGGGGGCTCGTGAAGGGCTGACAGGATTATGCTCCTCTGGGGCATGGACACCACCCCAGCCGGTGATCAAAAACCAACGCCGACTTACTTCGCGGCCCTGACTATCCCCGCTTTTCCCTGCAACTCTCCTTTCCTGCCAAAGTGCGCCCCTGTCGGGGCACGTCTGCTTGTGGGCGGACACCCAGGTACGCCCTTACATTAAACCTAAAAATACCTTGTCGGTGGGGGGCAACGTGATACCTCGGCAAAAGTCCTCGAACCAGTCATGCTGAGGGAGCGGCGCGACTGAGGAATTTCATAAGTAATACCAAGTCGCAATCATAAGGTGATTGGGGGTAGCCGTAGGCTTGAGCCCGCGCCTGCACAGGGTGAAAACCTGTGCCACCAGGTGCAGGCATATCGGTTTAAGAGAAATAACGAGAGCCTTTGCTCCGCTCAGGATGACAAAATGGCTTTTTGCCAAGCCTTGTCTTGGCGCCGGTTTATCTGAAGGCGATGGGCGCCGCCTCGACCAGGCGCGGTTTGGCCGGAACGGGCCTGAGATTCAGGCGGCCCGAGCCCGCCCGGCCCTCTTCTTTTCCTGAGCCGATGGGGTGAAGCACCCCATAAAGTGGGGAGAATGACCCGGAGGGCCAGAATATGCAAGCCTGGCAGGGAGAGGGGAAAGTTTGTGCAAATTTTCATAGTATGAATGATTTTAGCTATTTTCGTTGACGCTCGAATATTTTCATGCCTATCATGCGGTTGGCAAGTAACTTGCACTATTTACCACGATATAAAATCTCCCCGTGAAGGAGGTGAGGGCGAGGATCGGGGAACAGGCATCGGCAATTATCAACTACCTTACCCGCACGTATTATTCCATTGTTTATCTTTTAAGGAGGGATCTCATGGCAGACAAAGAACCAGGAAAAGCATGGGTAGTGGTATTTTGCGGTACGGCGATCAACTTATGTTTGGGGATTTTATACGCCTGGTCCGTTTGGACCAAGCAGCTGATTAATGTGCCCAAGGCCGGGCAACTCATCACCGAAGGCCCTGCGGCCGGTTGGACTTACATTACCAACGCCCAGGCAGCAACGCCCTTTTCTCTCTGCGTCATCGTCTTTGCTTTATTAATGATTCCCGGCGGCCGTATTCAGGATAAGATGGGTCCCAAAGTGGGGGCCATCACCGGCGGCCTCTTCCTGGCGGTAGGCTGTATCGTTGCCGGCCTGATGAAATCATACGGCGGCCTGGTCTTCGGTTTTGGTATCCTGGGCGGCATCGGCATGGGGATCGGTTATGCGGCTCCCACGCCCGCGGCTCTCTCCTGGTTTGGTCCTCATCGCCGGGGCCTGGTAGCCGGTCTGGTGGTCGGCGGCTACGGCGGCGCAGCCTTGTATATCTCACCCCTGGCAGCGCACCTGATTAGCTCCGGCGGCGTCAGTTACAGCTGGATCTTCCTGGGCATCTTCTTTGCGGCAGTGGTCATCATCGCCGGGTCCCAGTTGGCCAAGGCGCCCGCGGGTTATGTACCCCCAGGGTTGGTAGTCAAGGCGGGGGCGGCCCCGGCTAAGGCGGCGGGCACGCTGATAGACTGGTCTCCCAGCGAAATCGTCAAATCCTGGCAGTTCTATGCCCTGGTCCTGATGTTCATCGGCACCACCCAGTCGGGTCTGATGATTATCGCCAACGCCACCGGCATTCTCAAAAGCGCGGCCAAGAACGTGCAATTCCTCACGGATAATGCCTGGATCCTGGCCTCCTTCGGCGGTTTGGTCAACGCCCTGGGCCGGGTAGGCACCGGCCAGTACTCCGACAAGATCGGCCGGGACAACGCCTACACCATCAACTGTCTGGTGTCGGCTCTCTGTCTGTTCCTGTTGCCGGTGATCATCGCCGGCGGTAACGTCTTCCTGCTGTTCCTGGCAGTGGGCATCGCCTACTGGCAGTACGGCGGCGGCCTGGCCCTGATGCCCGCTTACACGGCGGACTTCTTCGGCCCCAAGAACCTGGGCATGAACTACGGTCTGGTCTTCCTGGGTTGGGGTCTCGGCTTCTTCATGACCAAATTGGCCGGTACCATTAAGGACATGACCGGTACCCTGACTTGGGCCTTCATCCTGTCGGCTATTGTGCTGATCATCGCGGTGGCGGTCTCCCGGGTGACCAAGCGGCCCATGCACGCAACCGAATAACTCTCCTCCCAGTCTCACTCCGACTAACCCTAAAGGTTCAGGCGGTTGAGTGAGGGACGGAAAAACCTAAGCTATCTCGAGAAGGCAGGGTGGCAAACCCCTCTGCCTTCTCTCTATTGTTGAGGAATTATTTTCTCCCGGACAGAAAGTATCACCCGGAGCTTAGGAAAACGTTTATTATAGCAAGGGCGGCTCTCTAGCGTTTGCCAAAAGTATTTTCCGATGGCGGCATCATGCTAATCCCCCCTAACCCCCCTGGAGAAAAGGGTGGAACTACAAGGAATTGCTGCTAAAGTACCCCTTTGAAAAGGGGGATCTAGGGGATTTAAGAATCTCCAAGTGGAAAGAATTTATGGCAAACGCTATAAACCATTTTCCGCGTAAAGGATCAAGGTAACCCTGATGCCCACGATGCCCATTGAAAGCGCCTGGCCGGTGCCTTTTTTTCTCGATCCCAGTAACCTCTCCATTGATGCGACGGTGTCCTTTTGCGTGGCGGTGTTGGTGGCCGTTATGCTTAATTCCGAGACCCAGGCCTTCATGTCCAATTTTTTAGGGGACCGGCGTACGGACGCCAAGGATCGCCTCAATTTCAACGTTTTTTTGCACATAGGGGTTCTGGGGTCGATCTGCTACCTGATCGGGGGCTTCGGTTGGCCCAAGCTTTTTGATATCGACCGCACTAAATTCGAGCATCCCCGGTTCTACATGGTGTTGACCCGGGCGGCGGGGCCGCTGGGAAACCTGCTCATGGCCAGCATCGTGGGCAGCGCCGTGATGATTTTTAATGTGTTGGAGTATAATCCCCGGGTCTTTATGATGCTTGTCGGGGTCAACGTCACCACGGCCATTTATAACCTCATCCCATTGCCGCCCCTGGCCATGGGACAGTTGATCTGTGAATTGCTGCCCCCATCCCAGGATAACCTCAAGACGGCATTCCTCAAGGCCGGACCCTATCTGATCCTGGCCCTGGCCCTGGCAGAGCGCCTCAGCCACCACGCTATTCTCAGCCCTTATTTTGATCCCATCGTCCGGACAATCTACACTTACATCGTCGGCTGATGATTCCCGGGGCGTAAGGCGCCAGATCCGGTCTGGGGAGGCGCCGGGCCCCGGGGCCTTGAGGGGGTCGGGCCCTCTTCCGCCGGGATGCCGCCTGGGCCTCGGGCGCCGCGTCTAGGCCGGCGCGGCCGATGCCTGGCTTGAAGCTGCCGTCCGCATTACACCAGAGCGCTGACAGTTCAAAGGTTGGAACATTTCTTTATTGATTTAGCGAGGCGTTTCGCTTATGTTAAGACCGGTGCACGAGAGACAGGCTGGTGCGTATCCGGGTGCCGGAGCACTGGGAGACTGATACCGAGTTGCAATCCATTGGCGACAGAGGCGTCTCACCTGGGCTGGCACAGACGAAAGATTCGTGACCCTGGGGTTGGTCAATCCCGGGGAGAAAAATCCCCCCTACCCCCCTTTAGAAAAGGAGGGGAAAAATTGTGGCTTCCTTAAAGTCCCCTTTTTTAAAGGGGGATTTGAAGTTTCATGGTGAAGCCTGCGTCTGCAAATATTTGCCTTTTGATCGCAACTCGGTATGAGTAGGGGTGAACAGAAAGGAGTCAAAGTGGAAGTCAAAATTTCCGGGGTGATTTGCCGATCCCTGGTGGTGTTTAACGATCAACGCGGCTGGCTGGCGGAGATTTTTCGAGCCGATGAGACCGCGCCGGAACATATTCCGGCGATGGCCTATATGTCGGTGACTAAGCCGGGAGTGGGGCGGGGCCCCCACGCCCACCGGGATCAGACCGATATGTTCTGTTTTGCCGGGCCGGGGGACTTCCGGGTGGTCCTGTGGGATAACCGGGCCGACAGCCCCACCTTCGGGGTCCGCCAGGATTTCCACCTGGGCGAATCCTCTCCGGGGGTGCTGATCGTGCCTCCGGGGGTGGTGCACGCCTATCAGAATGTGGGCCAGATTCCCGGTTTTGTCTGCAACTTCGCCAACCGTCTTTACCGGGGCCCCGGACGCCTCGAGGCGGTGGACGAGATTCGGTTTGAGGACGACCCTGAGTCCCCCTTCCGGTTCGATTGAGATGAGGGGCGGGAAAGGGAGGGCGCCGTGGCCGGGACACTCTTGATTACCGGCGCCGCGGGGCAGTTGGGCCGGGCCCTGGTCGAGGAAGCCGGGCGGCAGGGCTGGGAGGCGACGGCCACCGATGCCCATAATCTTGACGTCACCGACTTCCAGGCGGTGTGGGGCGAACTGTCCCGGCGGCGTCCCGAGGTGGTGATCAACGCTGCCGCGGCCACCCGGGTGGACGAACTGGAGTCGGACTGGGATGGGGCGCTCCGGGTCAACGCCATGGGGCCCCGGAACCTGGCGGTGGCCTGCCGGCGCCTGGGATTGAAATTGATCCACCTGTCCACGGACTATGTCTTCGACGGGTCTAAAGCCGGGCCCTATGTGGAGTGGGACGCCACCGGGCCCCTGTCGGTCTATGGCCGGAGCAAGCTTTTGGGAGAAGAGTGGGTGCGGCAGCAGTGCCCCGACCACTTCATCGTGCGCACGGCCTGGCTCTACGGCGTACCCGGCCCTAATTTCGTTACGGCCATTCTGGCCCGGGGCCGGGATCTCGGCCCGGACGGGGAGTTGAAAGTAGTGCACGATCAGCGGGGGACCCCCACCAGCACCCTGGCGTTGGCGCCCCAGCTCCTGGCCCTGGCCGGGACCGAGGCCTTCGGCACCTATCATGCGACCTGCCAGGGGGAGACCACCTGGTATGAATTTGCCGGGGTGATCCTGGCGGCGGCGGGCCTCGAGGTGCGGGTAACCCCTTGCACCACGGCGGAATTTCTTCGTCCTGCCCCCCGGCCGGCCAACTCGGTGCTGGAAAACCGGCTGCTCCGGGTGGCGGGCCTCGACCGCATGCCCGCCTGGCAAGCAGCCTACCAACAGTTCTGGGAAGTATACGGGGACCGGCTATGAGTTGGGTGCTGGTAACCGGCGGGGCGGGCTTCATCGGCGCCAACTTTCTCTATGGGTTACGGCGGCAGCAGCCGGAGGCGCAGATTCTCAACCTGGATCTACTGACCTACGCCGGCAACCCCGAGAACCTGATCGGCTTTAAAGACGATGCGAACTATATCCTGGTCCGGGGGGACATAGCCGACCGGGACCTGGTCCAGGACCTGTTTTCCCGGTTCCCCATTACCAAGGTGGTCCACTTTGCGGCGGAATCGCACGTGGACCGGTCGATTCTGGATCCGGGAGTCTTTGTGCGCACCAACGTGGTGGGAACCTTCACCCTGCTGGAGGCGGCCCGTCAGGCCTGGGAAAATTCGCCCGGGCCGGAGGCGCGGCGGTTTTTGCATGTCAGTACGGACGAGGTTTACGGCTCTTTGGGGCCGAGTGATCCGCCGGTCGCCGAGACGGCGCCCTATGCCCCCCGGAGTCCCTATGCCGCGTCCAAGGCCAGCTCCGACTTTCTGGTGCGGGCCTATTTTCACACCTATCAGTTGCCGGTGCTCATCACCAACTGTTCCAACAATTACGGGCCCTACCAGTTCCCGGAAAAGCTGATCCCTTTCTGCCTCAGCCAGGCCCTGGAGGGTAAGCCCATTCCCATCTATGGTCAGGGGACCAACATCCGGGACTGGATCTTTGTGGAGGACCATTGCCAGGCGCTGCTCCAGGTGCTGGAACAGGGCCAGGTGGGGGAGACTTATAATATCGGCGGCCGGCAGGAGGTCCCCAACCTGGAACTGGTGAAGCGGTTGCTCAGCCTGCTGGAAGAGATGCGACCGGATTTGGGGGAGCTTCACCGCCTGATCACCTTTGTGCCGGACCGTCCCGGCCACGACTGGCGTTATGCCCTGGACATCGGCAAGATTGACAGCCGGCTCGGTTGGCGTCCCCAGGTGGGTCTGGAGGAAGGGCTGAGGCGCACCATTGCCTGGTATCTCGGCCATGCGGACTGGCTGGAACGGGTGCGCTCCCAGGCCTACCGCTCTTTCCTGACGCAACAATATGGGACCGGGGTGATGGGGCCTTCAGGGTCGCCGGAGGCCTGAAGCTTCAGGGGAATGGAGCGCTTGTCCGGCGAGGGTGCAGGAGCCGCGGGCGCAGGCAGTCCCCTGGCCAGGGGAGTTCGGCCCTGCCAGCGATAAGGTAATTTCCTCCTCCCCTGGCGTCAGGGGAAAAAGATGATTAAAAGTTATATCTATACCCTTCCCCCAAAGCCTTCCTCTTCACCGGGGAGGAAATTGCCAGACTCACCGGGCTCAAGGATTGCAGGGATGCAAGGAGCTGTCGAATTGCCGAAGAAATTAAGTTAAGTTTTTTGGGAGAATACCCGAACAGGGTTATGGGGGCGCGTACCGGATAGGTCCGCAGCCGTTGGTTTTTCCTTATCTATGAAAAAACAACCGATCATTCTCGTGGTGGACGATGAGCCGGCAATCCTGAGCTTGGTTAAGGATATGTTGGTCCCGGCCGGCTACCTGGTAAACACCGCCACCAACGGGAAGGAGGCCCTGGCGGCGATCCAGGCGCATCCCTACGATCTGGTCGTCACCGACATGATTATGCCCCAGATGGGGGGGATGGAATTAGTACAATACCTGCGTCTCAACCACCCGGAGACCCTGGTGATTGTGTTCACTGGTTTTGCCTCTTACCAGGACGCGGTGGATGCCGTAAAGCTCGGGGCCTTCGATTACCTTCCCAAGCCCTTGCAGCCCGAAATCCTGCGTCACGCCATCGCGCGGGCCCTGGATTACCAGCGCCTGTTGCGGTCTCAACGGGATTTGGAGACGGTGTTCCAGGGAGCCGAGGCTCTGGGTTGGCAGGCCCTGGAGTTAGTCGCCTCCACTCCCGAGGCCGAGACCCTGGCAGAGTTACGGGAGCAGGTCTGGCAGGAGAAAGACCTGAAGGAGGTGGGCTGTGCTTTTCTGGCCGCCGCCAAGAAATTGCTCAAGGTGACCAACAGTTCCATCTTCCTCCATGATGCCGTTCGGGGCCAGTTTTCCGGGCTGGCGGCTATGGGACCCGACTCGGAGTCCAAGACCGGGGCCATGATCACCGCCGAAGGGGTCATGGGTTACGTGGCCACCCACCGGCGTCCGCTGCTGGTCCCCGATTTGAGCCGGGACTCGCAATTATCCCTGATGCCCCGGCGCAACACCTACCAGACCAACAGCTTCATGGTGATCCCGCTTACGGGATATAAATTTTGGGGAGTGATCAATCTAGCCGACCGGGAGGACAAGAATCCCTTCGGCCCCCGGGACCTCTTCCTGGGTTGGCTGATGGGCCGGCTGCTGGTGGAGATCCTGGAGGCCAGGGAAGCCCCCGAGGAGGTGTTCATCCCGTCTTTGACCACCTGGATCACCAAGGAGATCTCGGTGGGTATGGCGTTCCTGGACCAGGACCTCCGGGTGGTCCAGTCTAACCCGGCCCTGGAAAGGATGGTAGGTTTAGGCAAGGTGAACCTGGGGGGACAGGACCTCCTGGCCTGCCTGGGATTAAGCCCCGCGGACCGGGGCAATCTGGATCAGGCCTTCCAACAGGTCCTGGCCGGCCATGAATCCCGGGAATTTTTTTCCCTGAAGTCCACCCCCAAGGATAAGGGGGTGCGTTACCTGGCGATCAAGATGTTTCCGGTGCCGGATGAACACAAAAGCCTCCGGGGATTGCTTCTGGTGGAGGATGTGACCGAGGCGGAACAGCTCAAACAGCGCCTGGAACTTTACGAACATCTGGCCATCATGGGCAAGCTCACCCTGTGCGTGGCCCACGAGTTGAACAATCCTCTGGACGGCATCAGGCGTTACCTGTCCCTGGCCATCATGAAAAAAGATGACCCCGGGAGTGTGGATCGCTACCTCACCGAGGCGCAGAAAGGTCTCCAGAAGATGTCCCTGAGCATCAAGAGCCTGATGTTCTCGGCCAATCCTTTTAAGTCGCCGCCCCGGGCCAGCGACACGGTTTTCAACCTGCTCCAGGACGCCATCAAGATCATGATGTTTCAGGCCAGCGACCAGCGGGTGCAGGTCGATTTTTCGGCGCCCCCGGAGTTCGAAAAGATCGTTACTGAGGCGGATCTGTATTACGTGTTCATCAACCTCATCAAAAATGCCCTTCAGGCCATGCCCCAAGGAGGGCGCCTGGAGGTGAACTGTTCTCTGCATGGCCTCCAGATTGAGATTGCCTTTCGGGATACCGGCGCCGGACTCACCTCCGAGGAGATGGACCAAATTTTTCAGCCATTTTATTCCACCAAAGAGGAGGCCCAGGGATTGGGCCTGGGTTTACCCATTTGCCAAAAGATCCTGGAGCGCTACCATGGCCGGCTCGTGGTGGAAAGCCAGCCCGGGCAGGGCACCACCATCCGGGTACTTCTGCCCTATGCCGAACCGGGAGTATTGCATGCCCAATAAAGACATTCTGGTTGTGGATGACGATGTCCTGGTCTGCGAGTCTCTCAAGGAGATGCTCATACTGGAAGGTTTCAGCGCCGATGCGGTGCTGGACGGCCAGGCCGCCCTGGCCAAAATCAAGGTCGATCACTATCAGATGATCCTCTCGGATATTCAGATGCCCGGGCTCAACGGCTTCGAGCTCTTGAAGGAGTTGAAAGGCCGCTCTCCCGATACGGCGGTCATTTTCATTACCGGCCACGGCCACATTGCCGGGGCGGTGGAGGCCATCAAGCTGGGGGCCTACGACTACATTGTCAAGCCCATCGACGATCTGCGTCTCAAACTCACCATCAGCCGCGCCCTGGAGCAAAAGAAACTGCAGGCCTCTTACGACTCCTTGAAAAAAAAGATCAAGCCCTGGAATCTGGATGAGAACCTGGTGTTCGGGGACCGGAAGATGGACCGGCTCCTGGCGCTGGTGCACACCATCGCCGACACCATGGCGACGGTGCTGATCACCGGCGAATCCGGTACCGGCAAATCCCTATTGGCCCACTATATTCACCAGCATTCGCACCGCCGGGAAGGGCCCTTTGTCAAGATCAGCTGCGGTTCGCTGTCCGAGACCCTGTTGGAGAGCGAGCTTTTCGGTCATGTGCGCGGCTCCTTTACCGGGGCCATTAAAGATAAGAAGGGAAAGTTCGAGGAGGCCAACGGGGGCACCATCTTCCTGGATGACATCAACTCGGCCTCCCCCAATTTACAGATCAAATTCCTGCGAGTCCTCCAGGAAAAAATCATCGAACCCGTGGGGGGAAATATTCCCATCCAGACGGATGTGAGGATCATCACGGCCACCAACACCTCCCTGCAAGACGAAGTAGCCAAGCAGAACTTCCGGGAAGACCTGTACTACCGCATCAACGTGGTCTCTTTCACCATCCCGCCCTTGCGCGACCGTTTGAGCGACATTGAGCCCCTGGCGAACCATTTCATCAGCCAATTCAACCGGATCCACCACCGGGAAATCAAGGGCATCTCCAAGAGCGCCCTGCAAGTTTGTCTCCAATACCCGTGGCCGGGCAATGTCCGGGAATTGGAGAATGTCATCGAGCGGGCGGTCATCTTGAGCCCCGGGGATTTTATCGTCCCGGAATCGCTGCCGGGCACTATCAGGGAAATCCAGCCGGCCACCACCGGGGAGAGCTTCAAGCACCTGACGCTGGAGGAGGCCATGGAGCGGGCCGAGAGGCAGGTCATCCTGGAAACCCTGGAGTCTTTTCGCTGGAACCGCCAACTCAGCGCCCGGACCCTGGGAGTCAGCCGCACCACCCTGTTCAACAAGATGCGGCGGCTGCAACTGGTCGATCCCCGGCGTTCAGCCCCCGAGAGCCTCACCGAATCACCCTCGTCTTAGTCCCCTTGCAGCCGGCCGGATAGTCTTCCTTCCCGGCGTTTTTGTGCTTATACTATCGTAAGCTCTCAGCGTTCAGCTATCAGCTATCAGCAAAAACCAGGACTTATCAAATCGGGCCGTTAACGATTGATTTACGGGAATAATGCCAAGCTGGGACCTCTGAGGAAAGTCATGTTGTCATCCTGAGTGAAGCGAAGGATCTCGTATTTTGCGTACTTATGAGATTCTTCGGTCGCTGCGCCCCCTCAGAATGACAGGTGAGGGGCCTTGAGCAGGGGTCTCAATTCGGCATAATACAACCAACGGTTATGATTTAGAAAGCTGACAGCTGACAGCTGAAAGCTTATCTGCGAGAGATACGGTCGGGAGGCCGCCGGAAGACAGCCCCCCCGGCCGCCGTGACGTGAGTGAGGCACACTATGGGTTACGACCCCGAGACTCTTCAAAAGTGGGACCGGGAGCATGTCTGGCATCCTTTCACCCAGATGCAGGGCTTCCGGGAAGAAGTCCCCCTGATTATCAGCCGGGGGGAAGGGATTTACCTCTATGACCTTGAGGGCAACCGTTACCTGGATGGGGTCTCTTCCCTGTGGGCCAACCTGCACGGGCACCGGCGCCGGGAACTGGACCAGGCCCTGACGGCGCAGTTGGGGCAGGTGGCCCACAGCACCCTGCTGGGGATCGCCCATCCCCCGGCCATTCTCCTGGCCCGGCGCCTGGTGGAGTTGGCGCCGGCGGGCCTGAACAAGGTGTTTTTCTCGGACAACGGCTCCACCGCGGTGGAGGTGGCCCTGAAGGTGGCCTTCCAATTTTGGCGTAACCGGGGCCAAGGCCTGAAACAGCGTTTCCTCAAGCTCAGCGGCGCCTACCACGGGGACACCCTGGGGGCGGTGTCGGTGGGCGGCATCTCCTTATTCCACGAAATTTACCAACCGCTGCTGTTCGATACCCTGGAGGCCCCGGCCCCCTATTGCTACCGCTGCGAGCACCGGAAAGATTGCCGGGAGCAGTGTCTCGCCAGGCTGGAAGAGCTGGTGGCGGCGCACCACCATGAACTGGCGGCGGTGATCGTGGAGCCGGTGATGCAGGGCGCGGCGGGCATGATTGCCCAGCCTCCCGGTTATCTGGCCAAGGTCAGAGAGGTGACCCGGCGCCACGACGTGCTGCTGATCGCCGATGAGGTGGCCGTGGGCTTCGGCCGCACCGGCAAGATGTTCGCCTGCGAGCACGAAGGAGTGAGCCCCGATCTCCTCTGTCTGGCCAAGGGCATCACCGGGGGCTATCTGCCCCTGGCCGCCACCCTGGCCACGGAAAACGTTTATCAGGCCTTCCTGGGGGAATACGAGGAGTTCAAGACGTTTTTCCACGGGCACACCTATACCGGCAATCCCCTGGGGGCCGCGGTGGGCCTGGCCAGCCTGGATATCTTTGTCCAGGACCGGGTCATCGAGGGGCTGCCGGCCAAGATCGAGTTGCTGGCCGGGCGCCTGGCGGCCCTGGCCGGGCATCCCCACGTGGGCGATATCCGCCAGCGGGGCCTGATGGTGGGTATCGAACTGGTGGCCGATAAAGGCAGCCGGGAACCCTTTCCGCTGAATCGGCGCACCGGCCACCGGGTGATCATGGCAGCCCGGCAGTTGGGGGCCATCCTGCGCCCCCTGGGGGACGTCATCGTCCTGCTGCCGCCGCTGGCCATCACCATTGAAGAGCTGAACACCCTGTGCGACATTACCGGCGCGGCCATCGCCCGGGGCACCGAATAGGTAAGGTGATTTTCCTCTTTTTGCTATTGGCGGCGGATTGCCCTATAATTTAACGGGCCAAGGGGCTCTAAAGGCAGCCGGACAGTTTAATCAAACAGGAATGGCGGGTGCAGCGGATGTTTTCTCTGAAGCGGTTAGGTCTGATGGCGGGTATTTTACTGCTGATGGGGGTTGGCATGGCGGACGCCCAAGGAAAATTTGCGCAGGATGTCATCAAGACCGGGGCGGGGGATCTGACGATCACTTTTATCGGCCACGGCAGCTTGATGTTCGCCTTCGGGGGCAAGGTCGTCCAGGTGGACCCGGTGGGGCAGTATGCCGATTACGGTAAGCTCCCCAAGGCGGACCTGATTCTCATCACCCACGAGCACCGGGACCACCTGGACCCCAAGGCGGTGGCGATGCTGCGCCAACCCGCCACCGAGATTGTGCTGACCCAGGCCGCGGCCGGCCAGGTGGCCGGGGGCCTGGTCATGGCCAATGGCGAGGTCAAGACCGTGGTGGGTCTGAAGATCGAGGCGGTGCCGGCCTATAACCTGGTACACAAGCGGGAAAGCGGCGAACCCTTCCACCCCAAGGGCCAGGGCAACGGCTATGTCATCACTTTCGGGGACAAAAGGGTCTACGTGGCCGGGGACACCGAGAACACCCCGGAGATGAAGGCCCTGAAGAATATCGACATTGCCTTCCTGCCCATGAATCTCCCCTACACCATGACCCCGGAGATGGTGGCCGACGCGGCGCTGGCTTTCAAACCCAAGATCCTTTACCCCTACCACTTCGGCAAGACGGATACCGCCAAGCTGGCGGCCCTGCTGAAAGACCACCCGGAGATTGAGGTGCGGATTCGCCGGATGGAGTAAAAGGGGAGGGTATTCCTCACCTTACCGGTGGGGTCCCGCTATTAAGCAGTTGGACACGCGCCCTGGTAGGCCCGGAGGGCATGAAGAGTTTCTCCCCTCTCAGCCCAGCCCTCTCCCCCGCTGGGGGGAGCGGGTGAGATTGTCGGCCTGGGGAGAACTTTTCGCAGCAGAAATGATGGCGGCCTAGGCCTCGCCCTGCCTTTAGCCGGTGGCACAGCCTTTCCAGGCTGTGCATGACTAATCTGCTGCCTGGGCACAGGCTGGAAAGCCTGTGCCACCAAGGTAAAGAACTTTTCCAGGCCGTAGCTTGGGGAGGTAAAAACCCTGAGAATCCGCCAATGATCTATACCACCCAAAAAGGCGAATGCTTCGATCTGGAAAAAGATTTTTCCTCGCCGGAACGCCACATCCTCCAGAAGCTGTTCATCTGGAAAGATATGGCTGTTAGTGTCGAGGAATTCCGACTCAAAAAGCGGGAGGCCCTGGGCAAAGGCTGGGGCGATTCCGGTCCCATCCAGGCCAGCCGCAATCTGGACAGCATCACCAGAGATTTTGAAGCCCAGGTCGCCCTGAGGCTGCGGATGGCGAAACCGGGCCAGGGGTGAGGGTGGTATAAGAAGGGAGTTCACATCTGGTGCGCAGCGCGCACCCTACCCTTTACTTTTTTTCCGGGAGGGGAACCGTGAAGACCTGGCTTGGGTTACTCTTGACCTTCCTGGCGTTTATGGCCGGCTGCGCCCCGGGATATTCTGCCAAAACATCGGCTTACCCAGAAGAATCCACTTATCAGGACACGGGGATGGGGTATCAAAATCCCGAGACCGATGCCGAGCGGACTGACCGGATATGGAGTGAAGGAGCCGGCCGCTGATCTTCTGGTTGGCGATGATCGGCTCGAGAACCGGGAAAAGTGAGATCGGGCGGGCATCGCCCCATAAAGGGGCGCCGGGCGCAGCCGGCGCCAGGCACAGGCAGGACGCCGGTGCCACCCATTGAGCCTCATTTTTCAGGGCAAGGGCGCAAGCTTGGATGATCTGATTGGCGTGGCCCGGCAATTCACCCTCCAAGGGCAGGTCCGGGACCTTCAAGAATACGGCCGCGGCAATGTCAACGATACCTTCCTGGTGACGCTTCAGGGCGCGACCGAACCGCACTTTATCCTGCAGCGCCTCAACCTCCGCGTGTTTCGCCAGCCGGAACTGGTCATGGGAAACCTCCGTACCGTGAGTGAGCACGTGCACCGGCGGCTGGGGCTGGCGCCCCTCGGGGCCGGCCGCCGCTTTGAGGTGCCCCGGGTGCTCTTGACCCGGGAGGGCCGGGACCACTGCCTTGACTCCGGCGGGTCGTTCTGGCGGGGCCTGAGCTTTATTGAGGGCGCCGAGACCTTTGACACCCTTAAGGATACCGGGCAGGCGCAGGAAGTCGGCTCTGCCCTGGGCCGGTTCCACAGCCTCCTGAGCGATCTTGCCCCCGAGCGGTTGTCCGACACCCTGCCGGGGTTTCATATCACGCCGGGCTATCTGGCGGCCTATGACGAGGTCCTGGAGCGCCGGGACGCCCGCCAATCCCCCGAAGTGAAGTTTGGCCTACAGTTCATCAGGGCGCGGCGGGCCTTCGCACCGGTGCTGGAAAAGGCCCGGTCCCAGGGGAAGCTCAGGCCGCGCCCGATTCACGGCGACCCCAAGGTCAACAATATCATGCTGGACGCCGCCACCGGGGAGGCCGTGGGCCTGGTGGACCTGGACACCGTCAAGCCCGGGCTGGTGCACTATGATATCGGTGACTGCCTCCGGTCGGGCTGCAACCTCCTGGGCGAAGAAACCGGGGACTGGCAGGCGGTGCGCTTCGAGGCGGATCTGGGCCGGGCCCTGCTGGCCGGCTATCTGTCCCGGGCCGGGGACTTCCTCACCGGGGCCGACTATGAATACCTCTACGACGCCATCCGCTTGATCGCTTTCGAGCTGGGACTGAGGTTCTTTACCGATTATCTGGCCGGGAATGTCTATTTCAAGGTTCGCTACCCGGAGCAGAATCTGGCCCGGGCCCTGGTCCAATTCAGACTGACCGAGAGTATCGAATCCCAGGAGACCGCCATCGCCGCCATCATCCGGGACTTGAGATGAATAGCCGGGACTTCCGGCTTGAGCCCTTTGCCCTCACCGGCAGGCCTGGGGATATCACCATGAGCGGCACTATCGCCCGGCGCGGCGATGTCCTGGCTATGCACTATGTCCTCCGGGGCAGGCTGGCGGAGCTGGTGATTCCCGGGCCGGCCGCGAGGCCGGGTCGGAGGCACGGGCTTTGGGAAGCGACTTGTTTCGAGTTTTTTCTCGGGGTCAAGGAGGCGCCGGGGTATTGGGAATTCAACCTGTCCCCCGCCGGACACTGGAATGTCTATCGTTTTGAGGGCTATCGGCAGGGCATGACCGAGGAAACCGCGTTTACCTCACTTTACTTCAGCGTCCGGCGGCGGCCGGAATCGCTCAAGGTCGCCCTGGAACTGGACCTGGGGAAGATTGTGGCGGCGGACCAACTCCTGGTAATTGGCCTGGCAGCGGTCATCAAGTTCAGAGACCAGGGGCTGACCTATTGGGCCTTGGCCCATCCCGGGGCCCAGGCCGACTTCCACCGGCGAGACAGTTTTCAGGTGGAACTTTAAGACAGATCCCGGGAGCCCAAGCTCAGATACCCCGCTCCGGATGGCATAATCCTGAGCCATTTATTTTTTCCTCCAAAAACCCCCTCGATCCGTGATAGTTTATTACTGCCTCATCACGTCATGGGCTTCCTAACCAATTTTATCGATGCGTCCGATACACCATCTGGGGGAGAAAGGATGGTCACGAGGCTTCACCTGCCAGGCAAGATGTCCGCAGCTTTGAGTCCAATCCGGACCGTCAGGTTCAAAGGCTGGCTGGCGGCGCTCTTCCTGTTGGCGACGGCCGTGCTGTTAAGCCCGGTTGCGGCCTGGGCCAGCGGGGACGGCGGGGGCAGCGGTCTCATCTCGGCTATCGGCATCAGCATCATGGCCGCCACGGTGCTGGCCTATCTGGCCTATCTGACCAAGCAGCCTCTCCTTTTGGCCTACCTGGCCGCGGGGGCGGCCATCGGCCCCCAATTCGGGTTCGGCTGGGTGAGCAGCCAGGCAGACATCAGGATCATCACGGAAATCGGCCTGATTCTGCTTCTCTTCATGATCGGGCTGGAACTGAACCTCAACAAGCTGAAAGAATCGGGGAAATCCCTGATCACCACGGGCATTTTCCAGTTCGTCCTGTGCGCCGCCATGGGCTTCGGTTTCTTCATGCTCCTGGGGTTCACCATCGGCGAGCCTTTTGAATACCGGATTTTCGGCGTCAAGGTCCTGGGTGGCCATTACGATCTGCTCTACCTGGCGGTGTGCCTGGCCCTGAGCAGCACCACCATCGTGGTGAAACTGCTCTATGAGAAGTTTGAGCTGGGCACCCTGGCCGGGCGGCTCACCCTGGGGGTCCTGGTGTTTCAAGACGTCTGGGCCATCGTGGTGCTGAGCATCCAGACCACCCTGGGCAACCCCCAGATGCTGCAGATCCTGATCCAGTTCGGAGAAGCCGCCCTCCTCATCGTCGTCAGCATGGCCCTGAGCAAATATGTCCTGGGATACCTCTTCCGGAAGATCGCCAGGCTGCCGGAACTCATGCTGGTGGCCTCCCTGGGGTGGTGCTTCCTCATCTGCGCCCTGGCCAACTACTTCGGCCTGTCCCTGGAAATGGGGGCCCTGATTGCCGGGGTGGCCATTTCCACGTTTCCTTACAACCTGGATATCATCGGCAAGATCGTCAATATCCGGGACTTTTTCATCACGCTGTTCTTTGTGGCCCTGGGGATGGAAATTCCCAACCCCGTGGCCAACCTGGGAATGTTTATGGTGGCCGGGGCGGCGGCCCTCTTCCTCATTGCCTCCCGGTTCCTGTCGGTGTACCCCATCCTCTATTTTCTCAAGAACGGCAACCGGGTGAGCCTCCTGACCTCCATCAACCTGTCCCAGCTCAGCGAGTTCGCCCTGGTAATCACGGCCATCGGCTTGAAGAGCGGGCACATCGTCCCGGACATCCAAGCCATTATTATCTTTGTCTTTGTGATCACCTCCGTTTCTTCCACCTACATGATCAAATACAACCAGCAACTCCAGGGTGTCCTGGGCAAAGTCATGGCGGCGTTGGGCTTCAAGGATCTCAAAAGCACGCCGACAGACGAGCTGGCGGCACCCCCCAAAGAGATCGCGGTGCTGGGCTTTTTCCGGGTCGCCAGCGCCTTCATCCGGGAGATCGAGACGGTGGCGGATGATCTTAAAGACAAGATCGTGGTGGTGGATTTTAACCCCCAGGTATTGCGGAGATTGCCGCGCCATGGCATCAAGGTCGTCTACGGCGATGTCAGTAACCCGGAAACTTTGCATCATGCCGGTATTGGCGAGGCCAAGATCGTGATTTCGAGCATTTCCGATGAAATCCTGGTGGGTACGAGTAATCTGAGAATCATCGACCAGATGAAGAAGATCGCGCCCGGGGCCCGGATTATCGTCACCGCGGAAAGCCCGTCCCGGGCCCTGGACCTCTATAACGCCGGGGCCGATTATGTGTACCTGCCCAACCGGCTGGCGGCCCAGCATCTTCTCAACGTGGTGGAACGTCTGCTTCGGGGAGAGCAGGTGGTAATCAAGGAAGCGGAGATGGAGCGGCTCATCGAGCGGGATGAAGTGATGGGCTGAGGTTTCGCTAGAGCTGGTGGAGCCTTTTATGCGGAGATTGATTGAAAAGCAGGCCGGAAGCACCTGATTGGGCAGGTTAAATTCCCCTTTGAAAAAGGGGGATCTGTACCAAGTTCGCTTTGAAATGAAACAAACAAATTAAGATAATCTATCGATATCACACGCAGGGGCGGGTTTAAACCCCGCCCCTACATTACGAACATGGTATTAGGGGGATCTCACCCTCTCATAGAAATCCCCTCTGCCCCCTTTGAGCAAAGGGGGGTAGAGAAACCTGATTTCCTCGGGGAGCCATAATGCTGAGGCACCCCACCTGAAGCGACCGGTCGGCAAAGGGGGACGCGGCAGGGTGGAGTATCGGGTGGGCGCAAGGCCTGATTGTGGTGATGACTACGGCAAAAAGAGGTGACCCCGCATGGGCGAAAAAGACGAGCGGACGATAAGCCGGCTGGAGCTGGCGGACTATCTCAAGAACCTGAGCGAGGAGCTGCGCCGGGGGGCCCTGGCGGTCCAGGGGCGGCACTGGAGCGTTCCGGACGACCTGGAGGTGGGGCTGGAGGTCAAGGAGAAGAAGGGGCGCCTGGTGGCCAAACTGAGGTGGTCCTGGTCCACCCTGGGGGACTATGACGGCGCGGCGCGGCAGGAAGTCAGCCGGGGCCAGGAGTCCATGAAAACGGTGAAGAAGCGGCTGGGCGCGGCTTTTAAGGCGCTCCAGCAGGCGGTGAGCCAGGGCGGATTTCCTGATGACCGGACTCTGGGAGATTACCTGGAGAGTTCCCGGGCCTTCGCGGCCATGGCCGACCCGGACTGGGGGACGGCCATGCAGGAATACCTTGACCACCTGGCGAATCTGGAGCACGCGGTGGCTAACCGCCAACCGGAGGTTGTGGCCCATGAACTGAGGGACCTGCAAGCCTGCATGAGTTCCTGCCACCGGGAGTTCAAGTCCGGAGGCAAGAACCGCGGCTAACTGAGACGATTACCCACCATCATTTCTCGCCGCGCTTCCGTAGGGGCGGGTTTAAAACCCGCCCCTACACACCACGACCCGCCCCTTGGCAGGGACAGGACGATATAGCGTTTGCCAAAAGTATTTTCCGATGGCGGCATCATTATAATCCCCCCTAACCCCCCTTTAAAAAAGGGGGGAACTATAAGGAATTGCTGCTAACGTCCCCCTTTTAAAAAGGGGGGCTTTAGGGGGATTTAAGAATCTCCAAGTGGAAAGAATTTATGGCAAACGCTATAAATGCAGATTCTGGTCGCCCGCTCCCTCAGAATGACAAGTGAGGGTACTTTCGCAGCGGTCTCAATTTGCGTATTTAATCAGCAAAAAAAATAGGGCCACAAGGATGGTTTTGTTTCCTGGTGGCCCCGGTTTTTTGCTGGCAGCTGACCGCTGACAGCTAACTGCTTGCTTAATTCCTGAGCTGGTCGATCACCTCGTTGTCCTGATTCAGCAAGGTGACTTCCACAGCGACACCGCCATCCAGGCGGTGAGTGGCGCAGCTCAGTCACGGGTCGTAGGCGCGTATGGCCATTTCCACCTTGTTCAGGATTCCCTGGTCATAGACGCCGTCCTTGATGAAGGTCTTGGCCGCCTGGTTCACCGACATGTTGATGGCGGCGTTGTTGTGGGTGGTGCCCACGATCAGGTTGACGTTGGTGATCAGGCCGTTGTCGTCGCAGGTGTAGTCGTGGATCAGGGTGCCCCGGGGGGCTTCCACGCAGCCGATGCCCCGGCCGGCCTTGGGAGTAACCGGCACCCGGATGTCCGGGCTGGTGATCTCCGGGTCGTTCAACAGCTCTACCGCGGTCTCGGCCGCCTGGACCAGTTCGATGAGGCGGGCGTAGTGGTAGAGCAGGGTGAAGTGGGCCGGGCGGCCGAACGCGGCCCGGAACTCCTCCAACTCGGCCTGGGCCACGGGGGTTTTCATTTTGTCGACCACGTTGATCCGGGCCAGGCAGTTGGTGCGGTAGACGCCCACGGGGTTGTCCAGGGACATGTCGAGTTTGCCCCACTTCTTGGCATAGGGGAACTTCTGGTAGGACCAGGGTTCCACCCACTCCCCGATGTAATCCACGTACTGGTCGTAGGCGAAATCGTCGTAGGTGCCGTCGGGCTTCATCAGCCGCAGTTTGCCGTCGTAGAAATCCAGGGCCCCGTTGCTGTCGACGGTACCCATATAGCCCACCTGGATGACCCCGATGGACTTGATGGCATCCAGGTATTTGGGGAAGACGTTTTCCTTGGCGAAGCCGATGGAGAACTTGGAGAACTCCAGCAGTTCATTGGCCAGGGGCAGCATCTCTTTCCGCTCGGTTTCGGTCATGCATTTGCTGACCCCGCCGGCTTGGGAGAAGGTGGGATGGATGGCCCGGCCGGCGAAGTGCTCCAGCATCTGGGCCCCCATTTGGCGCATCTGCACCACTTTCTTAGCGATGTCCGGGGCCGCCTGGATGATGCCCACGACGTTGCGTACCGAGTAGTCGGCGTCGGGGCCGATGACGAAGTCCGGGGCCGCCAGGAAGTAGAAGTGCAGGATCTTGTCGCTGACGTAGGCGATGCTCTGCATCAGGCGGCGGAGTTTCACCGCGGCGGGGGGCGGCGTTACCCCCAGGCAGGCGTCGGCCGCTTTGCTGGAGGCCAGGTGATGGGCCCAGGGGCAGATGCCGCAGATGTGACAAACGATCCGGGGCATTTCCTCCACCGGGCGGCCTTCACAGAATTTTTCAAAGCCGCGCAGTGCCTGGACGTGGACCTTGGTATCGGTGACGTTGCCGCCGTCATCCAGCGTAATGGCCACCTTGGCGTGGCCTTCGATCCGGGTTACCGGTTGAATATTGATGGTTTTTCCCATAGTTATTACCCCTTATCTGGCCGGCCGGGCCGGGAGCGGCGTCAGGAAACCATGACCGCCGATGTAGCGGTTCATGATGGCCCGCCGGTCTATCAAGGTTTTGGGGTCCAGGCCCACCGAGGTCAGGGCGCCCATCATGTCGACCATGGGCCGGGCCCCCTTGCGGATGGGGCCGAAACAACCCCGGCACGGGTCCGGGCCTGAACGCAGCGGGGCACTCCGGTCTTGCCGGCGCAGCCCGCCAGGGTCACCGGTCCCA